>NZ_JBVHKV010000006.1:0-431819 GCF_055559335.1 Streptomyces sp. NPDC024555 | reverse complement strand
GCAAGGCGGAGGGTCGCCCCGATACTGGATGTATCGGGGCGACCCGACAACGCGGCGAGCGTGCGTGCCAGGCGTCGCCGAGCAGGCGGGACTTTACGGACACGCCCTAGAGCAGGCCCGGACCGCGCAGCTCCTGCGTACAGCACTTCACGCTGCCGCCGCCCTTGAGCAGCTCGCCCAGATCCATCGGCACCGGCGCGAAACCGCGCTCCCGCAACGGGTCGAACAGGCCCGTCGCGGCCTGCGGCAGCAGCACGTGGAGCCCGTCGCTCACCGCGTTCAGCCCGAAGGCGGCCGCGTCCGCCCCGGTGGCGAGCAGCGCGTCCGGGAAGAGCCGGGCCAGCACGGACCGGCTGCCCGGCGAGAACGCGTCCGGGTAGTACATGATCTCGTCGCTCCCGTCGTCCAGCACGCACAGTGCCGTATCGAGGTGGTAGTAGCGCGGATCGACCAGATCGAGACCGATCACCGGCCGCCCGAAGAACTCCTGCGCCTCGTCGTGGGCCAGCGGACTCGACCGGAATCCGCGCCCCGCCAGGACGTACGAGGAGGTCACCGCGAAATCGCCCTCGCCCTCGTTGACGTGTTCCGGCTCATGGATCTCGGCGAAACCGTGCTCCCGGAACCAGTCCCGGTGGGCGGCGGCCTCGGGGAACCGCTCCTGGTAGGCGAAGCGCGCCCCGAGCACCCGGCCGTCGATCACGGTGGCCCCGTTGGCCGCGAAGACCATGTCGGGGAGGTCCGGGCGGGGTGTGAGCAGTTCCACGGTGTGGCCGAGCGCACGGTAGCGGTCGCGCAGGTCCTCCCACTGGGTCCGGGCCAGCGGCAGGTCGACGGGTTTACTGGGGTCCATCCACGGATTGATGGAATACGTCACCCGGAAGTGCGCCGGGGCGCACATCAGATAGCGGCGGGGTCGGGCTGAACGAGGCAACGGGGCCTCCTCACGGATCGTCGCGCGGCAATGGTGGCCGCTGCGGCCGGTGCGTCGCACGGGTGTGTGCGTGAGCCCATGGTGCGCCCGTTCCGGGGCCCCGCACAGTGAACCGATCGGGTGGTCCCTGACCGCCCATTCCCTGACAAATGTGAGGCCAACGGTCATGGCGGGGCAGGAGGCGGCGTACCCCGCTTCGGAACTCTGGCCACCCGAGGCGCAGGATGGTGGGACCATGGGCAGGGGCAACGTAGAGGTAAGGGGATAGATGGGCGCCGATTTCAGTCGCGGTCGCGGCTCGGAGAGCAGGTTTTCCCAGTGGCTGCGCCGACGGCCCAAACCGCCCGCGAGCGATGTCGACGGGACCGCACGGGTGGCACTGCTCCTGGCCGTCGCCGAGGCCGGGATGCCGATCGCGCCCGCCGCCCATCCGGTCGGCTACCGATGTTCGTGCGAACGCATCGGCTGCCCCACCCCCGCCCGGCATCCGGTCTCCTTCGCCTGGCAGACCCAGTCCACCACCGACCGGGCACAGATCGAGCGCTGGGCCCGCAATCAGCCGCAGGCCAACTTCATCACCGCGACCGGCATGATCCACGACGTCCTGGACGTCCCGCTGGACGCCGGCGCCCAGGCCCTGGAGAACCTGCTGGCCGCCGGCATCGAGGTCGGCCCCGTGGCCCGCTCCGGCGACGACCGGATGCTCTTCTTCACCGCGACCCGCGGCACGCCCGAGGACGAGGACGAGTGGTGGCCGTGCGAGCTGGACTGCCACCCCGAGACGATGGACGAGCACCCCGGACTGCGCTGGCACTGCCGCGGCAGCTACGTGCTCCTGCCGCCGGCCACGCTCCCCGGTGAGCTGGACGTCCAGTGGCTGCGCGGCCCCGAGCACCCGCTGCCGGACCCGCTGACCCTGCTGGAGACCCTGACGGAGGCCTGCGCCCGCTTCGTGGGATCCGCCGGGCAGAGCGACGTCGACCACGAATCGGTGGCCTGGCCGCTGAGCCGCTGACCCGCACACCGTGCGCGTGAGGGCCCGCCCGGACGGGCCCTCACGGCATTCAGGAACCCTTGGCCGCGATCAGGCCCGCCAGCCGGTTCAGCATGACGACCTTGCCGTCACCGGCGCCCTTCTTCGGTATGTAGACCAGCTGGCTGGAGACCCGCTCCTTGGTGAGCGTGCTCTTCACCTCGCCGGTCAGCAGCGCCGAGACGTCCGGGCTGACCTCCGGACGCAGGCCCTGCGCGGCGGTCTGCCGCTCGAAGTGCTTGCTGGTGAAGAAGACCAGCGCGCCGCCGTCCTTCGTCTTCAGGCCCAGCGGCGCGTACGTCCCGCTGTCCAGCGCCTGGTCGCGGAACTGGAAGGAGAACCCGGCCCGCCGGGTGTTCAGCCGTGCGGCGCGCCAGGCCGAGGTCGAGGTGCCCGGGGCGAAGACGTCCGGGGCGCCCTCCTGGAGGTACCCGGTGTACTTCGTGCCCAGGTCCCGCGGGGCGACGGCGAGACCGGCGCCGTCCGCCGCGACCGGCGTGGCCCTGCCGTCGCCGTCCTTCGCCGCCTCCGGGATCCGGGACGGGGCGACGACCGCCAGATAGGCGGCCTTCCACCCCTGGCGGGGGCCGGACTTGACGAAGGCGATCAGCCAGCGCGTGTCCTGGGCCCCCTCGTCCCGGTCCCGGTTGGAATCGGTGTCCGCGAGGAACCACCGGGGCCAGCCCGCCTTCTGCGGAATGACGTAGCGGGCGTCGGTCAGCTCCAGCGGACGGTGGTTCGCGTTGCCGTCCGGATTGTTCTTGTGCCGGGCCGTCAGCCCGGCCTGGTTGATCGCACCGAGGGCGCCGGTGACCTGTTTCTCGTCCCGTGCGGGGTCGTAGGCCTTGTCCGCCGCGTTGTACGCGGTGGTGAAGGCCTTCAGGGCCTGCGCGGCCTCAGACCGCGTCGCCGCCGGAACGACTTCCAGCTCGCCGTGCACCGTCACGCACCCGCTCGCCGTCATGCACAGCACTATCGCCGCCGCGAGCCCCGTTGCCGGCCGAACCGGCCTCAGGCTTCTCATCCGTTGACTTCCGCGCCTTCTGATCCGTCGCCCCCACAGCAGGGCTCCCTGACCGTCCGAACCCTACCGGGGCGAGGAACAGCGCGAGGGTGGGGACCAGATACAGCGCCCACACCGTGATCTGGAGAACGGTGGGATCCGGCTGGAAGTTGAACGTCCCCTTCAGCAGCGTGCCGTACCAGCTGTCCGGCGGGACCGCCCCGCTGATGTCGAACGCCCGGTTCTGCAGACCGCCCAGGAACTCGGCCTCCTGGAGGTCGTGCACGCCGTACGCCAGCACACCCGCGGCGACCACGACCAGCATGCCGCCGGTCCAGGTGAAGAACTTCGACAGATTGATCCGCAGCGCGCCCCGGTAGAACAGCCACCCCAGCACCACGGCCGCGAGAATGCCCAGCAGCGCCCCGATCATCGGATGCCAGCCGTCGTCCGCCGCGTGCACCGCGCGCCACACGAACAGCGAGGTCTCCAGCCCCTCGCGGCCCACCGCGAGCAGCGCCGTGGCGACCAGTGCCCCGGTCCCCATCGCGAGGGCCGCGTCCAGCTTGCCGTGCAGCTCCGTCTTCAGGTGCCGCGCGGTGCGCCGCATCCAGAAGACCATCCAGGTGACCAGGCCCACCGAGACGATGGACAGCGAACCGCCCAGCGCCTCCTGCGCCTTGAACGTCATCTCCTGCGAGCCGAACTCCAGCCCCGCGCCGAACGCCAGGCTGACCACGACCGCGATGGACACACCGATCCAGATGGGTGCCAGCTTGTCGCGGTGGCCCGTCTTCACCAGGTAGGCGATGAGGATGCAGACGACGAGGCTGGCCTCCAGCCCCTCGCGCAGTCCGATCAGGAAGTTACTGAACACGTCTCGGTTCCCTTTCCGCTTCGAGTCCCGTTACGAGAACAGCGCCCGGCCCCACCAGTCGTCCGTGTCGCGGACGCCCGGCGGGACGGCGAAGTGCGCCGAACCCACGTGCTGGATGTACTCGTTGAGCGCGTCGTGCGCGGCCAGCCGCCGTTGCAGCGGGACGAACGCCTTGCGGGTGTCGCGCTGGTAGGCGAGGAAGAACAGTCCGGCGTCGAGCCGGCCGAGGCCGTCCGTGCCGTCGGTGAAGGAGTAGCCGCGCCGCAGGATCTCGGCACCGCCGTTGCTGTCGGGGTGCGCCAGGCGTACGTGCGCGGTCGGCAGCATCGCCTTGAGGAACGGCTCGTCGCGCTCCTTCGCCTTCCCGACCGGGGCGCCCTCGCCCTTGTCGCGGCCGAACACGTCCTCCTGCTCCTGGAGTCCGGCCCGGTCCCAGGTCTCGATGTGCATCCGGATCCGGCGGGCCACCAGATAGGAACCGCCGGTCATCCAGTCGGCGCCGTCCTTCGCGCCGACCCACACATGGCGGTCCAGGGCGGCGGTGTCGGTGCCGGAGATGTTCCGGGTGCCGTCCTTGAAGCCCATCATGTTGCGCGGGGTCTGGGCGTCGGGCGTCGTGGACGAGGTCTTGCCGAAGCCCAGCTGCGACCAGCGGATCGCGGTGCGGCCCATGCCGATCCTGGCCAGGTTGCGGATCGCGTGCACCGCCACCTGCGGGTCGTCCGCACAGGCCTGGACACACAGATCGCCGCCGCTGCGCGCCGCGTCCAGATTGTCGCCCGGGAACTTCGGCAGGTCCACGAGCGCGTCCGGCCGCCGGTCCTCCAGCCCGAACCGGCCCCTGGCGAACAGCGAGGGGCCGAAGCCGATCGTCAGCGTCAGCCGGGACGGCTTGAGCCCCAGCGCCTCGCCCGTGTCGTCCGGCGGCGCCTCGGGCAGTCCGCCGAAGGCGCCGTCCCCGACCGCGTGGCCGGCCGTCATCCGCTCCGCCGCCCGCGTCCACTCCTTGAGCAGCGCGATCAGGTCGGCGCGGTCCTTCGTCGTCACGTCGAACGCGGCGAAGTGCAGCCGGTCCTGGACGGCCGTGGCGATGCCGGCCTGGTGCGGCCCGTGGAAGGGCACCGCCGCCCCGCTCTCCGCGGCGGCGACGGGAGTGTCGTCGGAGCGCACCGCGGCCACGGCGGTGCCCGCCACGGCGGCGCCGAGCGCCAGCCCCGCACCGCCCCAGCCGAGCACGGCCCGGCGTGACGGAGCGGTGGACGCGGCGGAGTTCTCCTCGGCCTGACCGGTCATCCCGGGCCCCCTCTTCCGGTCCGCTTTACTTCGTCACCGCGGCGGCGAGCCGGGACAGCGGCTCGGCCAGGGCGTTGACCGCGTCGGACAGCTTCTTGCGGTCGGCCTTGCCGACCTTGTCGTAGGAGGTGAACTCGTACGACGTCTTGTCCGCGCGGAAGGTGTCGAGCAGCGTGTTCAGCTCCGCGAACCGCTTGTCCAGGGTGGCGGTCAGCTCCGCGTCGTTCTTCGCGGCGATGGCCTTGAGCAGCTGGTAGGACTGCTCGGCGCCCTCGACGTTGGCCTTGAAGTCGGCCAGGTCGGTGTGGCTGTAGCGCTCCTCCTCACCGGTCACCTTGCCGGTGGCGACCTCGTCGAGGAGTTCCTTGGCGCCGTTGGCCATGGAGGTCGGGGTGATGTCCGCGGTGCCGACGCGCTTCTGCCAGTCGACCAGGTCCTTGTAGAGGGCGGGGGCGAGGGCCTTCTCCTCGGCGCCCAGCTTCTTGTCGTGCCACAGCGCCTTCTCCAGGCGGTGCCAGCCGGTCCACTTCTGGCCGTCCTCCAGGCCGTCCTCGCGGACGTCGACCTTCGGGTCGATGTCACCGAAGGACTCGGCGACCGGCTCGGTGCGCTCCCAGCCGATACGGGAGTCGGCGTACGCCTTCTTCGCGGCCTCGATGTCCCCGGCGGCGACGGCGTCCGTGAAGACCTTGGCCTTCGGCAGCGTCTGGTCGGCCTGGGCCTGGACATAGGTGCGGTACGCGGCCACCGCCCGGTCCATCTCGGGGCTGCGCTTGGCCGCCTTGCCGCCGCTGACCTCGATCTTCTGCCGGATGCCGTGGCCCTTCATCCCGGGCTTGCAGGCGATCTCGTACGAACCGGCCTTGATCTCGGCGGTGATGGTGGCCTTGGTGCCCGGACCGATGTTCTCGCGCTCGGCGACGATGCGGTCGTCCGGGAAGAGGACGTAGACCTCGGTGACCTTGGAACCCTTGTTCTCCACGGCCAGTTCGACATGGCCGGCCGGCAGCTTCGTCTTCGACACCTCGCAGGCGTCGTCCTTGGCGACGACCTGGACGGCCCCCTCGCCCTTGCCGTCGCTCTTCGCGGAGCAGCCCGTGACGGCGGTCAGGGCCGCCGCCGTGACGGCGGCGGTGGCGACGGAGAGACGAACGGCTCGCATGCGAACTCCACAGGGGGGACGAAGGGAGGAACGGCGGGTCGGACAAAGGCGGGTGAGGCGGACCTAACTTAACCGAGGCTTACCTGACTGATACCCCCCTCCGCAGTGATTCAGCTCTCACTGGAGACCCACAGGAACGGCGGGATCACGGTCGACCCATGAGCGAGCCCGCAAAAGGTCAAGCGATGGTCAAGAGGCCCGTTCCGGTACGACGAGCGGCACCCCGGTCCGGGGGTGCGGGAACACCTCCACCGGCTGCCGGTAGACCGCGCCGAGCAGCTCCCCGCTGAACACCTCGGCGGGCGGGCCCGCCACCGCGATCCGGCCGTCGTGCAGCACCGCGGCCCGGTCCGCGTACGCCGCCGCGAGACCCAGATCGTGCAGCACCACCACCACCGCGTCCCCGGCGGCGGCACGCTCCCGGCAGATCCGCAGCACCAGTTCCTGATGGCGCAGATCGAGCGCGGCGGTCGGCTCGTCGAGCAGCAGCAGCGGGGCGCGCTGCGCCAGCACCCGGGCCAGCGCCACCCGGGCCCGCTCACCGCCGGAGAGCGCGGAGAACGGGCGGTCCGCGAAGGCGGTCACCTCGGTGGCCGCCATCGCCGCGCGGACCGCCGGATCGTCCTCGTCGGCCCGGTCCGTCCCGGCCCAGGGCGCCCGCCCCATCCGGACGACGTCCTCCACCGGGAACGGGAAGGAGAGCGCGGCGGACTGCGGCAGCACCGCCCGGCGCAGGGCCAGTTCGGGTGCGGACCAGTCGGTGACGGGGCGGCCGTCGACGTGCACCGTGCCGGCCTCGGCGGGCAGATCGGCGGCGAGCGCGGCCAGCAGCGTCGACTTCCCGGCCCCGTTCGGACCGACCAGCGCCAGCACCTCGCCCGCACGGGCCGTCAGATCGATGGAGTCCAGCACCGGCCGGCCGCCGAGCCGGACCCGCAGCCCGCGCGCCTCGGCCACCGCCGCCCCGGGGGAGGCCGGGGCGGGCAGCCGCCGGGGGCGCGCCGTGAAGGGGTTCCGCAGCGTTCTCATGCCCAACCACCTTGTTTGCGACGGGTCCTGCGCAGCAGCCAGAAGAAGAACGGGCTGCCGAGGAGTGCGGTCAGTACGCCGAGCGGCAGCTCGGCCGGGTCGGCGACGGTCCGGGCCGCGAGGTCCCCGGCCACCAGCACCAGCGCGCCGCCCAGCGCGCTGCCCGGGACCAGGAAGCGGTGCCCCGGGCCGTTCGCCATCCGCAGCAGATGCGGCACCAGCAGCCCGACGAACGAGATGATCCCCGCGACCGCGACGGCGGCGGCGGTCAGCAGCGCCACCACCAGCACCAGCACCACGCGGAGCCGTTCGACGTCGACCCCGAGGTGCCGGGCGGGCCGTTCGCCGAGCGCCAGCAGATCCAGCCGGCGGGCGTGGAACGGCGCGACGGCGAGCCCCAGCACCGCGCACGGCAGCACCGCCAGGACCTTCGGCCAGGTGGCCTGGGCCAGCGAACCGAGCTGCCAGAACGTGATCTGGGAGATCTGCGCGTTGTCCGCGAAGAAGATGAACAGCCCGATCAGCGCCCCCGCGAAGGCGTTGACGGCGATGCCGGTGAGGATCAGCGTGACCACCTCGGTCCGGCCGCCGGACCGCGACAGCGCGTACACCAGCAGGACGGTGAACAGTCCGGCGACGAACGCGCAGACGGTCACGGTCCAGTTGCCGAAGAAGCTGAGCCCGAGCGCGATCGAGGCGACCGCGCCGACCGCCGCGCCCGAGGAGATCCCGATCACCCCCGGCTCGGCGAGCGGATTGCCGAACACGCCCTGCATCAGGGCCCCGGCGCAGCCGAGCGAGGCACCGACCAGCAGGGCGAGGACGACACGGGGCAGCCGTACGTTCCACAGGACGCTCTCGCCGACCCGGTCCAGGGCGTGGCCGCCGAGCCCGATCCGGTGCTGGACGGAGGCGAGGACGTCCCCGAGCGGAATGCTGTACGCGCCGAGCCCGGCGGAGAGCAGACAGCACACCAGCAGTGCGGCGACGAGGGCGGCGGTGAGCGGGACGGCCGTGGAGCGCCGGGCCCGGGGCGCTTCGCCGGCCGGTACGGGGTCCGGTGCGGCGTCCTTGGCGAGGGGGGCTTCGCAGGGGGCGGTCATCGGGCCGCTCCCTTCTCCGGGTAGAGCTGGGCGATCAGTTCGCGCAGTACGCGGTCGGTGCGCGGCCCGTAGTTAAGCAGCACCCCGTCGTCGACGGAGACGATCCGCCGGTCCATTCCGGCGGGGGTCTCCGCGACGCCCGGGATCTTCACCAGCCCGTCGGTCCCGCCGACGGATTCGAGCCCCTTGGTCATGACGAGGATCGCGTCGGGGGCGGCCTTGGCCAGCGCCTCGCTGGTGATCGCGGTGAAGTCCTTCTTCAGCCCGGAGGCCTTGCCCGCGTCGACGGCGCCGGCCGCCTCCAGCAGCGAACTCGCCCCGGACTCCCGGCCGCCCAGCAGATACACGGAGGCGGATCCGCGCAGATAGAGGAACGCGACCCGGGGCTTCGCCGCCCCGTCGGCCGGCGCGGGCACGGTGTCGCGCACGGCGTCGATGCGCTCCTCGGTGCGCCGCTCCAGCGCCGTGCCGGCGTCCGGGACGCCGAGGGCGGCGGCCACGGCGGTGATCCGGCTCCCCACGTCCGAGAGGTCCTTCGCGGGGTCGATCACGACGAGCGGGATCCCGGCGTCCCGGATCTGGCCGATGGCCTCGGCCGGTCCGGTCGTGGTCTCGGCGAGCACGACGGTGGGGCGCAGCGACAGCACGCTCTCCGCCGATACGTCATGGGCCCGTGTCACCACGGGGAGCTTCGCGGCCTGTTCGAAGGTGGCGGTGACGTCCCGGGCCACCACCCGCTCGCCGAGCCCGAGGGTGAACACGATCTCGCTCAGTCCGCCGGTCAGCGGCACGATCCGGTCGGCCGAGGCCACGGTGGTCCGCTTGCCGTCCGCGGAGTCGACGGTGACCGGGAGCCGGGGCTCGGGGGTGGCGTCCAGCGGTTCGACCCGGTCGGCCGCGGCGCTCGCGGAGGCCCCGGCGCCCGCCGTCCGCGCCGAGGAGGCCCCGGTGCCCCCGCACCCGGCCAGCACCAGCACGGCCGCCGCGGCGAGCGCGGCGGCGCGGGCGGCACCGCGTACGCGTCCCGGTGGGGCGAAGTCCTGCGAGAAGCGCACGGGGCACCGTCCTGTCGTTCCATGGCGTGCAGTTGGCAGTGGTTTGCGAGGAATGTGCTGGAAGGGGGTACCAGCACAGGATGTCCATACCTTAGGTTAGCCTTACCTGACTTTCTAGCCCTCGGAGGGGTCCCCATGCCGTCGTTCCGTGCTGTCCGCGCCCTGGTGGTCGCGCTCGTGGGGGTTGTCGCCGGGGCCCTGCTCCCGGCCACGACCGCGCAGGCCGCGGCCCGTACGGTGCAGGGCGGGCGGCTGGACTGGGGCATCAAGTCCTCGTTCCAGAGCTATGTCACGGGCCCCATCGCGCAGGGCAGTTGGAGCCTGACGGGCGGGGCCGCCACGGTCGGCGCCGGCCAGTTCCGCTTCCACTCGGCGACCGGTTCCTACGATCCGGCGAGCGGCGCGTTCCGCTCCGGCTTCTCGGGCGGCGTCCACTTCACGGGCCACCGCAAGCCGGACGGCTCGTACGAACTCGACCTCACGATCAGCCGCCCCACCGTCCGCATCCAGGGCGGCGGCGGCACGATCTACGCCGACATGACGAGCAGGGACCGGGGGAGCGGGCGGGTCACCTCCGCCGCCCAGGTCCCGCTCGCCACCCTCTCCCTGGGCGGCATCGACATGCGGGGCGGCTCCACTCCCGTCGCCCTCACCCACGTTCCGGCGACGCTGACCGCGCGGGGCGCCCAGGCCTTCGCCGGCTACTACACGGCCGGGACGCCGCTGGACCCGGTCAGCCTCTCGGTGGACACCACGGGCCCGGCCGCGAAGCCGTCCCCGTCCTCCTCACCGTCCGGGAAGGGCGCGAGCGCCGCGCCGAAGAAGACCGCCGCGGCCGGCCGTATCGAGGACGCCGCCGTCGACTGGGGCGTGCGCCGCACCTACCGCGAGTACGTCACCGGCTCGATCGGACAGGGGAAGTGGACGCTGTCCGGCGGTGCCCAGGACGGCGGCGCGCTCTTCCGCTTCCCGAAGGGCACCGGTACGTACGACCCCGCGAGGGGGACCCTGGCGGCGGACTTCGCGGGCAGCGTCCGCTTCACCGGGGCGGGCGGCCTCGATCTGACGCTGTCCCGGTTCACGGTCGCCGTGAAGGCGGGCCGGGGCACGCTGAGCGCGGACGTCCGCACCGACGACGCCACCAGCAGGGCCGTCCCGCTGGTCACCTTCACCGCCGAGGACTTCGTCCCGAAGAACGGGCTCGCCGTCCTCACCGAGGCCCCGGCCACCCTGACCTCCGGCGGGGCCAAGGCCTTCGGCTCGCTCTACACGGCGGGCACTGCCATGGACCCGGTCTCCCTGGCCGTGGCCGTCGAGGCCTCGGCGAAGCTGCCCGCCCTCCCCGACCTGGGCAGCGAGCCGGCCCCCTCGGCCGAGCCCGGCACCGCGGCCCCCGCGAGCACCGCCCCGGCCGCGGCCGCCGCGCCCGACGAGGGCTCCCGCACCGGGCTGTACGCGGTCCTCGGCGGCGCCGGAGTCCTGGCCGCCGTCGCGGCCGGGGTGCTCGTCCTGGTCCGCCGCAACCGCCCCACCACAGACCCCACGCCCCCCACACCCCCCGGTTCCTGACCCCCTCCGTATCCGTAACCCCGTCACATCCCCGTACACCGTCCCCACCCCCACCCCCATCCCCATCCCGATCCCCCTTCCCCCGATACCTGTTCCACCCCTGAGGAGACCCCCGACCATGGCAGCCACCCGCCGCCCCATCGCCCTTGCCGCAGCCGTCGCGACCGCCGCCACCCTCGGCGCCGTCTTCGCCCTGCCGGCGCTCGCCGCCCCGTCCACGCAGGAGGCCGCGGCCGCCTCCACGATGGAACTGAAGGACGGCACGCTGGACTGGGGCTTCAAGGAGTCCTTCCGCAAGTACATCGGCGCCGCCGGCACCATCACGGTCAAGGACGGCGCCACCCAGGCCGCCTCCAACGGCGTCTTCACCTTCGGCAACGGCAAGGGCACCTACGACCTCACCACCCACGGCACCGACACCGCCTTCGACGGCAGCGTCAACTTCTCGGCCCACGGCGGCGTCCTCGACATCACGCTCTCCGACCTCAAGCTCTCCACCAGCGGCACCGGCGGCGCGATCACCGCCGATGTGGCGACCCCGCAGGGCACCGCGAACGACGTGGCCGTCGCCGACCTCGACCTCTCGGCCGTCCGGCCGGGCCAGGGCACGGGCGGGGCGATGGTCTTCAAGGACATCCCCGCCACGCTCACCAAGGCGGGCTCCGAGGCCTTCAACGGCCAGTACAAGGAAGGGGAGGTGCTCGACCCCGCCACGCTCACCGTCACGGCGGTCAAGGCCCCGACCGAGCCGACGGAGAAGCCGACCACGAAGCCCACCGATCCGACCACGAAGCCCACCACGAAGCCGACGGAGAAGCCCACCACCGAGCCGACCGGGTCCACCCCGAAGCCCACCCCGACGAGCACCGCCACGGCCACCGGCCGCCCCGCCTCCCAGGGCGAGATCGTCGACGGTACCCTGGACTGGGGTGTGAAGTCCTCCTTCCGCTCGTACGTCACGGGCCCCATCGCGCACGGCCGCGTCGAGACGACCGCCGGAGCCACCGCGACCGGACAGGGCTACCGCTTCCCCGACGCCACCGGTCGGTTCGACGCCGGGAAGCAGACCCTCACGGCCTCCTTCGACGGAAAGGTCCGCTTCCTCGGCCACGAGGAGAACGGCAGCTACGCCCTCGACCTCGCGCTGACCGGACTGGAGATCCGGGCCGAGGGCACCAAGGGCCGCCTCGTCGCCGATGTCACGGCGAAGGACCGGGCCACCGGCAAGACGTCCACGTACACCGCGCTGACCGTCGCCGACCTCAGGCTGCCCGCCGGCGGACTCACCGCGAAGAACGGCGTGGTGACCCTCTCGGCCGTGCCCGCCACCCTCACCGCCGACGGCGCGGCCAAGGTGTTCGGCGGGATGTACAAGGCGGGCGAGCAGCTCGACGCGCTGACCGTCGCGGTCGCCCTCGACAAGGACGCGACCCTGCCGTCCACCGGCGGCTCCACGGGCGGGACGACCACGAACTCCGGTTCGTCCACCGGCGGCACCGTGGGCGGCACCGTGGGCGGCGCGGGCACGGTCGGCGGCTCCGGGGCCCTCGCCTCCACCGGCTCCGACCTCCCGGCCGGCGCCCTGTTCGCCGCCTCGGGCGTCATCGTGGCGGCCGGTGCCGGAGCGGTCGTCGTCGCGCGCCGCCGTCGCACCGTCTGACCCGTCCGGCCCGTCTCCCCACGCGGAGCGACCCGTCCGGGCACCGGTCCTCAGGAGGAACCGGTGCCCGGACGGGTGCTTGAATGCGGACGTGAACCACTACGACGTACCCGCCGGCACCGATGTGCTGCGCGTGTTCTGCGGCCCCGACGGACGGCACGGCAACGCCCTCGGCGTCGTGCGCGACGGGCGCGGCTACCCCGACCAGGCCTCCCGGCAGCAGCTCGCCCGGCAACTCGGCTTCAGCGAGACGGTGTTCGTGGACGACCCGGAACGCGGCGATCTGGACATCTACACCCCAGGTCTCCGGCTGCCGTTCGCCGGACATCCCGTGGTGGGAGCGGCCTGGCTGCTCGATCTGGAGATCCTGGAGCTGGGGGTGGGGGAGGTGTTCGCCCGCCACGACGGGGAGTTCACCTGGATCACCGCCCGCCCCGAGTGGGCACCCCCGCGCCGGCTGGAGCGGTACGCCTCGGCCGCCGAGGTCGACGCGCTGCCGGCCCCGCCGCCGGGCGAGGGCTGGCTGTACGCCTGGGCGTGGGAGGACGAGGCGGCGGGCCGGGTGCGGGCTCGGGCGTTCCCCCGTAGGGATGACGGAATCGCGGAGGACGAAGCGACGGGAGCCGCGGCCCTGTTGCTGAGCGCGGAACTCGGTCGCGCGCTCAACATCGCACAGGGCCGCGGCTCCCAGATCCTCACCGCACCGGCGCCGGACGGCACGGTGGAGATCGGCGGCAGGGTGGTACTGGCCCACCACGGCTGATCGATCGGGACCCGGTCCGGGCGGTCCGGACCGGGACCCGGCCTAGGCGGCGCGGAAGGCCTCGCCCAGCTCCCGGAACACGGCGGTGTTCAGCGCGAACGCGCGCTTGCACTCGTCCACGATCCGCTGCTTCTCCAGATCGTCCGCGTCGACCGCGTCCAGCAGTTCGCGGTAGTCGCGCTTGAAGGCGGCGGGGTTGGCTATCTCCTCGAACACGTAGAACCGCACCCCGTCGCCCTTGCGCGCGAAGCCCCAGGTCCGTTCCGCCTTGTCCCGGATGATCTGACCGCCCGACAGGTCGCCCAGGTAGCGGGTGTAGTGGTGGGCTATGTACCCGGCCGGCCAGGTGCGCGCGCACTCGGCGACCCGGGCGGCGTACGCGGCGGTGGCCGGCAGCGGCTCCAGGCCCTCGCGCCAGTCCGCGCCCCGCAGATGGGCGAGGTCGCGCTCCAGCTCGGCGGTGCGCATCAGCTCCGGCCGGACGAAGGGCCCGGCGACCGGGTCACCGGCCAGCTCCTGGGCCCCCTCCTCCAGCGCCCGGTACACGAACCACAGTTGCTCGGTGTAGCGGGTGTACGCGTCCACCCCGAGCCGCCCGCCGAGCAGATCGCCCATGAAGGTCGTGGTCTCCGCCTCGGTGTGCTGCTCGTGCGACGCGGTGCGGATCAGCGTCGAGAAGGGCGTGGCGGTAGCGGTTGCGTCCAAGGCGGGCCTCCGGGGCCGAAGGGGACGGGAAGTCCAGAAAGAGTGGGATATGTCGGCCCGTCGCGCGGGACTGCCGCGACGCCTGCCGGTGCGTCGATCTTCCTACTTAGGCTTACCTAAGTCAACCGCTTGCCGACGTGCTGTCGGGAAAAATGGACGTGCGGCTGCGCGGCCCTTCCGTCTGTTCCGCCTCGTTGGGTGGTGGAGTCGGGCGCTCGTGCCGGGTGGTGGTGGTGCGGGTTCTGCTGTCGGGTGGTCTCGACGGGCGTCGGCGTCTGTCGTGGGGCGTCAGGCGGTCTCGTCGGGGGTGGTCGAGATGCGGTCGAGCAGTTCGGTGAGCAGGGCGCGTTCGCCGGCGGTCAGTGCGCCGGTCCGGGGGAGGAGGGCGTGCAGGGCGACGGCCGCGGCGGCGGGTCCGGGGGGAGGGGAGGCGGGGGCCTCGGTGGTGATCGCGGCGATGACGGCCTCCCTGGCCAGATGGGACACGCTCAGGTCCCGGTCGTCCTCGGGGGTGGCGATGAGGGAGAGGGTGGTGCCGCCACCCACGGCGTGCACCAGGTGGGTGGCGCGCGCCTCGTCGATCCGCAGGCGTCCGGCCTCGGCGATCCGGTGGATGTGGGCGCCGAGGATCTCCAGCGCGGCCGTGGAGGCGGTGGAGGGGGTGCCGGGGCTGGGCTGGGCGTACATCAGGGTGTACAGGGCCGGATTGGCCAGCCCGAACTCGGTGTTGAAGTCCCACCCTCTGCGCAGGTCCTCCACCGGATCGCCGGTGGTTTCCATGGCGGCCTTCTCGTCGACATGGCTCGCGAAGCCGTGGGCGGCGACGGCGTCGAGCAGGCCCTGCTTGTCACCGAAGAGCCGGTAGATGGTGGGCGCCTGGACGCCCGCCGCGGCGCTGACGGCGCGCGTCGACACCGCCTCGCGTCCCTCCTCCGCCAGCAGTCGGGTGGCGGAGGCGATGATCCGTTGGCGGTTGCTCTCGGCGGGGGCGGGGCGCTCGGTCTCCATGGTTTCCGATGATAACGGAACGCTGTTAGCGCCTTGTGGTATCGGTGTTAGCGTGAAATCGTTAACGGTGGAAACGGCGGATCGTCGGCGACGACGGGCGGGCCGTTCCGCACCGCAGCCCTGCGCATTTCGGAGGCACCCGTGATCGTTCTTACCGCTCCCACCGGCCGGATCGGCCGCCAGGTGCTCGGCCTGCTGCTCGACGAGGGCCGGAAGGTGCGGGTGATCGTCCGTGATCCCGCCCGTCTCGACCCGGAGGCGCGTGAGCGCGTGGAGATCGTCCGGGGCTCCCACCGCGATCCGGCGGTGCTGGGGGAGGCGTTCGAGGGTGCCGGCAGTGTGCTCTGGCTGGTCCCGCCGGACCCGGGCGCCGGCGACATCCGGGAGCACTACCTCGGCTTCACCCGCCCGGCCTGCGCGGCTCTGACGGACCGGGGGGTCCGGCGCGTCGTCGGGGTCAGCAGCCTGGGCCGGGGATACGGGGCGCCCGCCGGGCAGTTGTCGGCCGCGTTCGCGATGGACGAGGCGATCGAGGCGACCGGGGTGGACTACCGGTCCCTGGCCATGCCGTTCTTCATGGAGAACCTGCTCCACCAGGCGGACGCGCTCAGGACGCGGGGCGTGCTCTCCCTGCCGGTCGCCGCCGACCGGGCGCTGCCGCTCGTCGCCACCCGCGACATCGCCGCGGCGGCCGCCCGCCTTCTCGCCGACGCTTCCTGGAGCGGGCAGGAGACGGTCCCGCTGATAGGCCCGGACTCCCTCACCCCCGACGGCATGGCGGAGGTGCTGTCGGAGGTCCTGGAGCGCCCGGTCCGCTTCGAGCGGCCGGACGCCGAGGAGTACCGCGCGACGCTGACGCGGTACGGGATGAACCCCGCCTGGGCCCAGGGGCTGCTCGACATGGCGGCCGCACAGGACGACGGCATCTACGCGCCCGAATGGCGGGCCCTGACCGTCCCGGCCCCCACCGGCTTCCGCCAGTGGTGCCGGGAGGTGCTGACAGCCGCGTCGGCGCCGCGGCCGTGATCGGGCGGTCGGGGTCCTACGGAAGCGTGAGGATGTCCGCGCCCGTCTCGGTCACCACGAGGGTGTGCTCGAACTGGGCGGTGCGCTTGCGGTCCTTCGTCACCACGGTCCAGCCGTCGTCCCACATGTCGTAGTCGTGCGTCCCGAGCGTCAGCATCGGCTCGATGGTGAACGTCATGCCGGGCCGCATCACGGTGGTGGCGTGCGGGCTGTCGTAGTGCGGGATGATCAGCCCGGAGTGGAACGAGGAGTTGATCCCGTGCCCGGTGAAGTCCCGCACCACGCCGTAGCCGAAGCGCTTCGCGTACGACTCGATGACACGGCCGATCACATTGACCTGCCGGCCCGGACGCACCGCCTTGATCGCCCGGTTCAGCGCCTCCTCGGTGCGCTCCACGAGCAGCCGCGACTCCTCGTCGACGTCGCCGCAGAGATAGGTGGCGTTGTTGTCGCCGTGCACCCCGTTCAGGTACGCGGTCACGTCGAGGTTCACGATGTCCCCGTCGCGCAGCACCGTGGAGTCCGGGATCCCGTGGCAGATCACCTCGTTGACCGAGGTGCACAGCGACTTGGGGAAGCCCCGGTAGCCCAGGGTCGACGGGTACGCCCCGTGGTCGCACATGAACTCGTGGGCGACGCGGTCGAGTTCGTCCGTCGTGACACCCGGGGCGATGTGCTTGGCCGCCTCGGCCATGGCCTGGGCGGCGATCCGCCCGGCGACGCGCATGCGCTCGACGGTGTCGGCGTCCTGGACCTCGGGGCCGGTGTACGGCGTCGGGGCCGGCTTGCCCACATACTCGGGGCGCCGGATGTTTCCGGGCACGGAACGGACGGGAGTGAGCTCCCCCGGCACAAGCAGCGACTGACCAGACATGCCAGCGAGTCTAACCAGCGCGCCTGGGGCAGCATGGCACAGAGGAAAGGAGCACGGGATGGCCCTGTTCAAGAAGCGCACGGTCGGCAAGCCGGGCGAGTGGTTCTACTGCCTGGAGCACAAGAAGGTCGAGGAGGGCCCGGAGTGCCCCGCCAAGGACCGCTTCGGCCCGTACGCCACCCGCGAGGAGGCCCAGCACGCCATGGACATCGCCCGGGAGCGGAACCTGGAGTGGGAGAACGACCCCAAGTGGCACGACCGCCAGGGCCCGGACGAGGACGCGGCCGGCTGAGCCCCCGCGCCGGGACCGCGGGCCCGGGGCCGGCGCCCCGGGCTCAGCCCGCCGCCGCACCCGCCCCGCCCGCTCAGGCCGTGCTCGCGCCCGCCCCGCCCGCTCAGGCCGTGCCTGCTCCGGCGCTCCTGCCGTGCCTGCTCCGGCAAGTTCAGGCCGCTCCGGCCGCGCCCGCTCCGGCCGTACCCAGGGCCTCCTGGCTCCGCGCCCGTCGGCGGAGCGCGTCCTCGTCCGTCTCCGCGTCGTAGGTCAGGAGCTTCGGCAGGGTGGCCGCCAGGAGGGCCACCGAGGCGACACAGGCCACGCCCCCGCTCCAGATCGCGGCCCGGGTCCCCGTCCAGCCCGCCATGGCCCCGGCCCGGACCTGGCCCAGCTGCGGGCCGACGCTGTACGACAGCACCTCGATGCCCGCGAGCCGCCCCCGCAGCTCCTCCGGGATCGTCTGGTTCCAGATCGTGGACCGGCCCAGCCCGCTGAGCATGTCCCCCGCCCCGGCCACGGCCAGGCAGACCAGCACCAGCCAGACGTTGCCGAACCAGCCCGCCGCCGCGATCGCCAGCCCCCAGACGGCCGCGCCGAACAGCACGAAGAGCCCGTGCCTGCGCACCCGGGCCGTCCAGCCGCTGGTCAGGCCCAGCAGCAGCGAGCCCACCGAGCCCGCCGCGTACATCAGTCCGAGCGACCAGTCCGCGTCCAGGTCGTCGGCGAGGAACGGGAAGATCGTGTTCGGGAACGCGAAGAACATCGCCGCCATGTCGATCGCGTACGTCCCCAGCAGCACCGGCCTGCTCCAGGCGTAGCGGGCCCCTTCGGCTATCCCGCGCAGGGAGGGCTTCGTGCCCTTCTCGGCGGGCGGCGCGGGCGCGAGCCGCCGGCACATCAGGACGGAGACGGCGAAGGTGGTCACGGTCACCGCGTACGCCGTGGCGTGCCCCGCGTAGGCCACCACCAGACCGGCCAGCGCCGGGCCCATGATCGCGCCGGCCTGCCAGCGCAGCGAGTTCAGCGCGGCGGCGGCGCCCAGCTGGTCGTGCGGCACGATGCGGGCCATCAGCGAGTCGAGCGCGGGCCGCTGGAGCCCGGCGAGGGCCGAGACGCCGCCGGCCACGACGTAGAGCGGCCACAGCAGCGGATCCGGCAGACAGGCGTTGACCAGCAGGATCAGCGCCAGCAGCCCCAGTCCCGCCTCGGTGGCCAGGATGACCTTGCGCCGGTCCACCGCGTCCGCGAGCGCCCCGCCGTACAGCCCGAAGACGACCAGCGGCACCAGTTCGACCGCGCCCATCGCCCCGACGGCCAGCGGGGAGCCGGTCAGCTCCTTGATCTGGAGCGGCAGTGCGATCAGCGCCATGAAGCTGCCGAAGTAGGTGACGAGCCCCTGTACCCACAGGAGGCGGAAGTCCGCCGACGAACGCCACGGCGAGAGATCGGGCAGCAGCGCGGTGAGCCGGGCCGCCAGGGACGGACGGGCGGCGGGGGAGGTACGGGAGGTCACGAGGAGACATGGTCCGTCCCGGTGCGTGTCCTGTGCAAACACATATCGGCCGGGGTGGTGGGAGCGGCCGGGGCAGACATCTATCGGCCGGGACGGCCGGGGGCGAACATGTATCGGCCGGGGTGGCCGGGGAAGGCTGCCGCCGCTCACCACCGGTCCGGCGGTGGTGCGGTCAGCTGGTCGGCCAGCCGGGACAGCCGGTCCCGGAAGCGGCGCCGGCCGCGCGGCACCGGCACCCCGTTCTCCCCGGCCGCCGCGCTCACCAGATGCTGCACCGTGTCCAGGTCCACGTCGTCGCCGTCCGCCACGGACAGCGCCTCGTGGGCGAGCCCGCGCACCTCCGGATCGCCGTTGTCCAGCGAGAGCACCGTCGCCCCGGCCCGGCGGGCGTCGTGCACCCGCTCCAGCAGCCCCGCCCCCGGCCGCTCCGGCACCACCACGAGCAGCGTCTCGCCGCGCCCGGCCGCCTCGATCCGGCCGAGCCCCACGGACAGATGCGCCGGGTCCCCGGGCTCCACCCGGTGGCGCACCAGCGTCGGCGTCAGCTCCGGCAGCCCGGACCAGGTCGACTCGTCGACCAGATGGGCGGCCAGATGCCAGGGCTCGTACTCCTCGGTCCCCACCAGCAGCAGCCCGCCGCCGTGCGGCACCACGCAGGACCGCAGCGTCCCCCCGAACCGCCGGGTGGCCGCCGGCCACTGGGTCCCCGCCAGCACCTCGCGCAGCAGCGCCACTCGTACGGCATCCATGGCCCGGCATCATGCAGTGCCGCCGCGCCCGGCACCGGCGAACGCCACCGGATCACCCGAACGGGTCCATGGGGCACCCCGTCCCACTGGACGGCCGGGGCCGCCGCCCGGTCCGGTACCTGGCAGTAGTGTCGGGGCCATGACTACGAATGACAGCGGCAGCGCCCCCAAGCCCCCCGCCAAGGACCCCTGGGACCTCCCCGACGTCTCCGGCCTGACGGTCGGCGTGCTCGGCGGCACCGGGCCGCAGGGCCGGGGGCTCGCCTACCGGTTCGCCCGCGCCGGACAGCGCGTGATCATCGGCTCCCGCGCCGCCGACCGGGCCGAGGCCGCCGCCGCCGAACTGGGCCACGGGGTGCGCGGCACCGACAACGCCTCCTGCGCCCGGGAGAGCGACATCGTGATCGTCGCCGTGCCCTGGGACGGCCACGCCAAGACGCTGGAGTCCCTGCGCGAGGAGCTGGCCGGCAAGCTCGTCGTCGACTGCGTCAACCCGCTCGGCTTCGACAAGAAGGGCGCCTACGCCCTCAAGCCCGAGGAGGGCAGCGCCGCCGAGCAGGCCGCCGCCCTGCTGCCCGACTCCCGCGTCACCGCCGCCTTCCACCATCTGTCCGCGGTGCTCCTGCAGGACGAGTCGATCGAGGAGATCGACACCGACGTCCTGGTCCTCGGCGAGGTCCGCGCCGACACCGACACCGTCCAGGCCCTGGCCGCCCGCATCCCCGGGATGCGCGGCATCTTCGCCGGCCGGCTGCGCAACGCCCACCAGGTCGAATCGCTGGTCGCCAACCTGATCTCGGTCAACCGCCGCTACAAGGCCCACGCCGGGCTGCGCACCACCGACGTCTGAGCCGGCCCCGCACCCCGCTCACGGCGTCCGGGGGCATGGGGGACACTGGACGGGACCGCGCAGCACCCCCGACAGGAGCCACCCCATGCCCCGCCTCGCCCTCTACGCACTCGCCGTCTGCGTCCTCGCCGTCGTCGCGGCCGTGATCGCCTTCGTCCAGGGCAGCTGGCTCCTCGGCGTCGTCTGGGTGCTCCTCGTCGGGCTCTCGTCCAACATGGCCTGGTACTACGTGCGCCGCCGGAACACCGCCCAGGACGCCTGACCGCCGTCCGGCGCGGGGCTCAGCCGCCCACCGCGCACCCCGGATCGCCCGTCTGCCAGAACCGGTAGGCGTCCAGACCGCAGTACGTCTCAGTGCCGCTGACGCCCAGCCCCCGCAGGATCGCGTCGACCGCGTCGAAGAAGGCCGCGTTGACCTCGGGGACCCACAGCAGGCCGAAGACCGCGATCAGCCCGTACGGGGCGAACGGCTCCACCGAGCGGCGCAGCCGGTGCGACAGCCACGGCTCGACCACCCCGTAGCCGTCCAGCCCCGGCACCGGGACCGAGTTCAGGATCGCCGCCGTCACCTGGAGCAGTGCCAGGAAGCCCAGCGCGTACCGGAACGGGCGCGGCACCCCGTCCAGCGCGTCCAGCCAGAACGGCGCCGTGCACACCACCGCGAACAGCGCATTGGTCAGCGGACCCGCCGCCGAGATCAGACTGTGCCGCCAGCGGCCCCGGATCCGGCCCCGCTCGATGAAGACCGCCCCGCCCGGCAGCCCGATCCCGCCCATGATCACGAAGAGCACCGGCAGGACGATGCTCAGCAGGGCGTGCGTGTACTTCAGCGGGTTCAGCGTCAGATAGCCCTTCGCCCCGATGGAGACGTCCCCGCTGTGCAGCGCCGTCCTGGCGTGCGCGTACTCGTGCAGACAGAGCGAGACCACCCATGCCCCGGTGACGAACAGGAAGGTCGCGAAGCCCGGCTGCTCGGCGAAGTCCGTCCACACCGCCCAGCCGGAGACCGCCGTCACGGCGGCGATACCGAGGAAGACCGGGCTGACGCGCCGGTCGCTGCGGGCTGTCGTGGAGGTCATCGGCAGGCTCCCGGGGGCGGTGGGACGGTCCGGCGGTCGGGCGGCGCGCCCCGACCGTACAGGCGACACGCGGAAAACGTCTCGCGCCGGGCGGGGAGTTCCATGAAGGGTGGGGGCATGACGGGCAGCACACGGGGCGGGGCGGGCGGGGTCGGCCGGGCGGCTGTGGATGACCCACCACCCGTCACGGACAATGGGCGGATGCGTTACGGCATTCTCGGCACCACCCAGGCCTTCCGCGACGACGGCACGCCCGTCGCCGTCGGCGGGGCGCGGCTGCGCGCCCTGCTGGCCGTGCTGGCGCTGCGCGCCGGGCGGACCGTCTCCACGGCCGTCCTCGTCGACGAGGTGTGGGACGGGGAGCCGCCCGCCGACGCGCCCGGCGCCCTCCAGGCACTCGTCGGCCGGCTCCGCCGCGCCGTGGGCCACGACGCCGTCGCCTCCGCCGCCAACGGCTACCGGCTCACCGCCGACCCCGACCGCGTCGACCTCCACCGCTTCGACCGGCTGACCGGCGAAGGGGCGCGGGCCCTCGCCGGGGGCGATCCGGCCAAGGCCCTCGGCCTCCTCGACGAGGCACTCGCCCTGTGGCGCGGACCGGTCCTCGCCGATCTGCCCGACCGCGCCTCCGACGCCGCGCGCTGGTCCCTGCGCCGGCTCGACGCCCGCCGCGCCCGGATCGCCGCCGCGCTCGCACTCGGCCGCGCCGACGAGGTGCTCCCGGAGCTGACCGCGCTCTGCGGCGAGCACCCCCTGGACGAACCGCTCCAGGCGCTGCGGCTGCGCGCCCTGCGCGACGCCGGCCGCACCGCCCAGGCGCTCGCCGCCTACGACGAGGTCCGCACCGTGCTCGCCGAACGGCTCGGCACCGACCCCGGACCCGAACTCACCGCGCTCCACACCGCACTGCTCCACCAGGAACCGGCGCCCGCACCCCCGCCCGCCGCCCCCGCGCCCGCCACCCCCGAGGCCGCACCGGCCGTGCCCGCCGTGCCCGCCGTCCGGCAGGGCAACCTCCGCGCCCGGCTCACCAGTTTCGTCGGCCGGGAACAGGACATGGAGGCGCTGCGCGGCGACCTCTCCCGCGCCCGGCTCGTCACGCTCCTCGGCCCCGGCGGGGCCGGCAAGACCCGGCTCTCCCAGGAGACCGCCGAATCCTTCGACCCCGGCCACTGGCCCGACGGCGTCTGGCTCGCCGAACTCGCCCCGGTCGACGACCCCGAGGCCGTCCCCGAGGCGGTGCTCGGCGCGCTCGGCGCCCGGGAGACCGTGCTGCGCGGGGCGGGCGCCGAGGAGCTCCGGGCCGCCGAACGCGGCGCCGGTGAGCCGCTCGCCCGCCTCACCGAGCACTGCGCGAGCCGCCGCATGCTGCTGCTCCTGGACAACTGCGAGCATCTGGTCGAGGCCGCCGCCGGTCTCGCCGACCATCTCCTGGCCCGCTGCCCCGGACTGACCGTCCTCGCCACCAGCCGCGAACCCCTCGGCGTCCCCGGCGAGTTCCTCCGCCCCGTGGAACCCCTGCCCGACCCGACGGCGATGCGCCTGCTGGCCGAGCGCGGGGCCGCCGCCCGGCCCGGCTTCCGGACCGACGCCGACCCCGCCACGGCCGAGGCCACCGCCGAGATCTGCCGCAGGCTGGACGGACTGCCGCTCGCCATCGAACTGGCCGCCGCCCGGCTGCGGATGCTCACCCCGCGCCAGATCGCCGACCGCCTCGACGACCGCTTCCGCCTGCTGACCAGCGGCAGCCGCACCGTCCTCCCGCGCCAGCAGACCCTGCGCGCCGTCGTCGACTGGTCCTGGGACCTGCTGGCCGAGGACGAACGGGCCGTGCTGCGCCGGCTCTCGGCCTTCGCCGGGGGCTGCACCCTGGAGGCCGCCGAGGCGGTCTGCGCCCACGACCCCGACCGGGCCCACGAGATCGCCGCGATCCTCGGCTCCCTCGTCGACAAGTCCCTCGTCGTGGCCGCGCCCGCCGCCGACGGCGCCATGCGCTACCGGCTCCTGGAGACCGTCGGCGAGTACGCGGCGCGGCGGCTCGCGGAATCCGGTGAGCGGGAAGCCGTCGAACGCCGCCATCTCGTGTACTTCCGGGAGCTGGCCCGTACCACCGATCCGCTGCTGCGCGGCTCCGGGCAGCACGCCGCCGTCGCCGTCCTCCAGCAGGAGTACGAGAACCTGCGCACCGCGCTGCGGCACGCCGTCGCCGCCCGCGACGAGCAGGAGGCGCTGTGCCTGGTGCTCTCGCTCTCCTGGTACTGGCAGATCCGCAATCTGCGCGGGGACGCGCTGCACTGGGCCGACGCGACCGCCGCGCTCGGACCCGATCCGTTCGCCGAGCCCGTGCGCCCGGCGCCCTCGATCCACGAGCGCTGCACGGACGCGCCCCCGCCGATGCGGCCCGAACTGCTCGAAGAGGCGCGCCGCGAGGTGATCCTGGTCCAGCTGGTCAGCATGGACCACGCGATGGACGAGTGGAAGAACGAGTCGAGCCTGCGGCGGCTGCGGGCCATCGCCGCCACCTACCGGGCCGGTCAGCCGCAGACCTGCCGCAGCCCCGGCTCGCTCTGGTTCTTCGCCGTGATGCTCACCGGAGGCGTCGGCGACCTGCGCCGTCTGCTGGACGAGACGGTGCGCGCCTCGCGGGAGTTCGGCTTCGAGTGGGAGCTGGCCGCCGCCCTCCAGATGCGGGCCAACGTCCTGGCCAACCGGCCCGAGTGGTCGGGCGCCGCCCATGAGGACGCCGACGAGAGCCTGGAGATCTTCCGCCGGCTCGGCGACGACTGGGGCATGGCCGAGGCGCTGTCCTCGCGCGGCGAGGCCAACGAGAAGACCGGCGCCTTCGCACAGGCCGCCGAGGACTATCTGGAGGCCGTCCGGTACGCGGAGAAGCTCGGCGCGCTGGCCCAGGTCTCGGTGCTCCGGACGCGGTACGCCTTCGCGCTGACCGAGCTGGACCGGGCCGGCGAGGGCGAGGCCATCCTCCGCGAGGTGCTGGCCGACGAGCGCCACACCGGCCACGAGGCGAAACCCGCCGCCCGGCTCTTCCTCGCCCTGCTGCTGGGCCGCTCGGGCCGTACCGACGAGGCCCGCGAGCAGTTCGAAGCGCTGCTGGAGCAGTTCAAGTCCCAGACGATGGCGATATTCGAGGGCTTCGTGGTGGGCGGCCTGGCCTGGCTGGACAACCAGGACGGGGCGTACGAACGAGGGCTGGAGCAGGCGCGCTACTCGCTGACGCGGCTGGGAGATCCGCTCACGCAGATGGTGGCGCCGCAGATGAGGATCATCAATCTGGTGGTGGTGGCCTGGGCGCTGGCCGGGCTCGGCGGGGAGGACAGGGGCGCCCTCGCCGCGCGGCTGCTGGCCTGCGCCCAGGTGCTGCTGCCCCCGGGGCATTTCAAGACCGCGATGGAACGCGACAGCTTCACCCGCGCGGAGGCGCTGGCCCGCGCCGCCGCGGGCGACGAGGCCTTCGAGACCGCGTACGCCGAGGGCGGCAGCCTCTCCCTGGAGGAGGCCACCGCCCTCGTCGACGCGTACGTGGACTGAACCCGCGGGAGGGGTCAGGCCTTCTTGCGGAACTTGGACACCGCGAGCGGTGCCATGACCGCGGTGATGACCACGGTCCAGCCGAGGGTCACCCAGACCGAGTGGGCGAGCGGGCCGCCCATCATCAGCCCGCGGGCGGAGTCGGCCAGGTTGGACAGCGGGTTGTAGTCGGTGAACGACTGGAGCCAGCCGGGCATCGTCTGGGTCGGGGCGAAGATCGAGGAACCGAACTGGAGCGGCATCATCACCAGCATCCCCATGCCCTGGACGGCCTGAGGGGTCTTCATGGACAGACCGAGCAGGATGAAGATCCACATGATGGCGGCGCCGAAGGCGGCCGACAGACCGACCGCCGCGATCAGACCGAGCACCGACTCCTGGAGCTCCATGCCGAGGGCGAAGCCCATGGCGAGCAGGATGACGGTCGCGACCAGCATCCGGCCGAGCTCGACCACGATCTTGGCGATCAGGACGGAGGAGCGGGCGATCGGCATGGTCCGGAACCGGTCCATGATGCCCTTGCGGAAGTCGTCGTTGACTCCGGAGCCGACGGCCATGGCGATGTTCATGCCCATCATCGCCATCAGACCGGGGATCAGGTAGTTCAGATACTCCTGCCGGCCGCCGCCCATGCTGCTGCCGACCGATCCGCCGAAGACGTAGACGAACAGCAGCGTGAAGATGACGGGCATCAGCAGCGCGTCGAACATGGACTCCGGATCCTTCTTGATCTGGAGCATGTTGCGCCGTACGAGCGCGCCGATGTGGCGCAGGTTGTTCCGCAGCCCGATCGAGCCCTCGTCGTGGAGCTTGCCGGCCGGGGCGGCGGAGGCGGTGTCGATGGGCGTGGGCGTCAGGGTCGTCGTGCTCATGCCGCGACCTCCTCGGGAGTCGTGTCGGTGACGGTGGCCTTGTCGCCGGTGATGGCGAGGAAGACCTCGTCCAGGCTGGGCAGCGCGGTGGCGACGTGCGCCAGCGGGAAGCCCCGGGTGCCGAGCAGGCCGATGACGGCGGTGAGCTGCTCGTCGCTGAGGATCGGTACGTACAGCAGGCCCTCGTCCGGGACCGCCTGGGCACCGGCCACCCCGTCGAGTCCGGCCTCCCGGACGGCCTGGGCCATCGCGGCCAGGTCCGCCGGGTCGGCGGGGCGGATCTGCAGGGTGCGGCCGCCGACCTTGGCCTTCAGCTCGTCGATCCCGCCGCGGGCGACGATCTTCCCGCGGTCGATGACCGTCAGCTCACTGGCCAGCTGCTCGGCCTCTTCCATGTACTGGGTGGTGAGCAGCACGGTCGCGCCCTCCGCGACCATCCGCTGCACCTCGTCCCAGACCTCGTTGCGGGTCCGGGGGTCGAGCCCCGTGGTGGGCTCGTCGAGATAGAGCACGGCCGGGTTGCCGATCATGGAGGCGGCCAGGTCGAGCCGGCGCCGCATGCCGCCGGAGTACTCCATCGCGGCCTTCTTCGCGGCCTCGGTGAGCGAGAAGCGCTCCAGCAGTTCGTCGGCGCGCGAGCGGGCCTTCTTGCGCGGGAGGTCGAGCAGCCGCCCGATCATGTAGAGGTTCTCCCAGCCGGAGAGCTTCTCGTCGACCGAGGCGTACTGCCCGGTCAGGCCGATGGTGCGGCGCAGCGCGCGGGGCTGGCGCACCACGTCGAAGCCCGCCACGACCGCGTGTCCGGCGTCGGGCCGGATCAGGGTGGAGAGGACTCGGACGAGCGTGGTCTTGCCGGCGCCGTTGGGGCCGAGCACTCCGAGGACGGTGCCCTCGCGCACATCGAGGTCCACGCCGTCCAGAGCCTTGGTCTCGCCGTAGTGCTTGACCAGTCCCCGCACCTCTACGGCGTTCGTGCCGCTCCTGCCGTTTCCGGGGTTCTTGTCGATTCGCGTCATGTCCACCATCAGACCAGCCGCCACCGACAGCGCGCCGACAGTCCGCCGACAGCAGCGCGACAGCCCGCCGATGGGGGAAGTCGGCGGGCTGTCGGTGGTGCGGCGGTGGTCGTTCGGGTCCTGCCTGCGGACCCTAGTGGAAGGTGTGCTCCGGCGCGGGGAAGGTGCCGCCGACGACCTCGTCCGCGTACGCCTTCGCGGCGTCGCCGAGGATCTGCCGCAGGTCGGCGTACTGCTTGGTGAAGCGCGGCACCTTGCCGCCGGTCAGACCCACCATGTCGGTGTAGACGAGGACCTGGGCGTCGGTCTCCGGGCCCGCGCCGATGCCGATGGTCGGGATGTGCAGGGTGCGGGTGACCTCGGCGGCCAGCTCGGCCGGTACGAGTTCCAGGACGACGGCGAACGCGCCCGCGTCCTGGACGGCCTTGGCGTCGCGCAGCATCTGCTGGGCGGCCTCCTCGCCGCGGCCCTGCACCCGGTAGCCCATGGCGTTGACGGACTGCGGGGTCAGGCCGATGTGGGCCATGACCGGGATGCCGGCGTCCACGAGCAGCTTGATCTGCTCGTGGCTGCGCTCGCCGCCCTCCAGCTTGACGGCGCCGACCCCGGACTCCTTGATCAGCCGGGTGGCGTTGCGCAGGGCCTGGACCGGGCTCTCCTGGTACGAGCCGAAGGGCAGGTCGGCGACGATCAGGGCGCGCCTGGTGCCCCGGACGACGGCGGCGGACAGGATGGCGATCTCGTCCATCGTGACGGGCACGGTGGTGTCGTAGCCGAGGTGACAGTTGCCCATGGAGTCGCCGACGAGCATGACCGGGATGCCGGCCTCGTCGAAGACGGACGCGGTCATGGCGTCGTAGGCGGTGAGCATGGGCCACTTCTCACCGCGCGCGGTGGCGGCGGCGATGTCGTGGACGGTGACCCGGCGGTTGCTCTTGCCGCCGTACAGCGCCTTGCTGCTGTCGGCGGGAGCACCCGAGGGGGGTGTGGGGGGCTGGTTCTGCGCAGCCTGAAGCGACATGGGAGACGGCTCCTTCGTCATCTCGAGGCGCCCTGACGGCGTCCCCGGATCCCTTCCATGGTGGCATCCCCGGGCGGTTCGCGGGAAGTGGGCCCGCGCACAGAACGGCACTCCGTGCCACGGGACCGGTAAAGACTTTCCAATACGAGACGGTCTCGTATCGAAATGAGGTTAGGCTCTCGTCCATGTCCATACCGTCCGGCGCACCCGCCGCCGTGCCCCACGTCCCCGAGGCGGTCCACCGCCGCCGGTGGGCGATTCTCGCCGTACTCATGTTCAGCCTGCTCATCGTGGTGCTGGACAACTCGATCCTGAACGTCGCGGTCAAGACGATCGCCTCGCCCGCGCCCACCGGTCTGGGAGCCACCCAGAGCGAGCTGGAGTGGGCCATCAACTCCTACACGCTCGTCTTCGCCGGACTGCTGTTCACCGCCGGACTGCTCGGCGACCGCATCGGCCGCAAGAAGGTCCTCCTCTTCGGCATCGTCCTGTTCGGCCTGGGCTCGGCCCTCGCCGCCATGTCCGGCTCGCCCGCCGAACTGATCACCTGGCGCGCGGTGATGGGCTTCGGCGCCGCCTTCGTGATGCCGGCCACCCTGGCCGTCCTGATGAACGTCTTCGAGCGCGACGAGCAGCCCAAGGCCATCGGCATCTGGGCCGGCAGCGTCGGCCTCGGCATCGCGATCGGCCCGATCACCGGCGGACTGCTCCTCGAACACTTCTGGTGGGGCTCGATCTTCCTGGTCAACGTGCCCGTCGTGGTGATCGCGGTGATCGCCATGGCGGTGCTGGTGCCGGAGTCCAAGGACCCCCGGCCCGGCCGGCTCGACCCGGTCGGCGTGGTGCTCTCCGTCATCGGCCTGGTGCTGCTGGTCTACGGCATCATCCGCGGCGGCGAACTCGCCGACTTCACCGATGTCTCCGTGCTCCTGCCGGTCCTCGGCGGCCTCGCCGTCCTCGTGGTCTTCGTCCTGCACGAGAAGCGCAGCAGCAGCCCCGCCATCGACATCACGTACTTCCGCAAGCCCGCCTTCTCCGCGGCCGTCGCCGCGATCGCGCTGGTCTTCTTCGCACTGATGGGCGTGACCTTCTTCTCCGCCTTCTACATGCAGAGCGTGCGCGGCTGGAGCGCCCTCCAGTCCGGGCTGCTGATCCTGCCCCTGGCCGTGGCGCAGATGGTCTTCGCCCCCCGGGCCCGGCACGTCGTCGCACGCTTCGGCGCCCGCGCCGTGTGCACCGTCGGCATGCTGGCGGTCGCCGCCGGCCTCGCGGCCTTCGCGCTGTTCGACGCCGACACGCCGGTCTGGGTGATGTGCGTGGTCTTCTTCGTCCAGGGCACCGGCATGGCCCACGTCATGCCGCCCGTCACCGTCGCCGTCATGCAGGCCCTGCCCCGGGAGAAGGCCGGCTCCGGCTCGGCCGTCAACAACACCTTCCGCCAGGTCGGCGGCGCCCTCGGCATCGCCGTCCTCGGCTCGGTGCTCTCCACCGTCTACCGGGGCGACATCGAGGACCACCTGGGCGCGGTTCCGGCCGCCGTACGGGACGTGGCGGGCGAGTCGATCGAGGCGACCCTCGGCGTCGCCGAGAAGATGGGACCCGCGGGCACCCCGCTGGTCGCCGCCGCGAACGACGCCTTCATGAGCGCCATGCACGTCACCGCCGTCTGCTCGGCGGGCGTCGCCGCGCTCGGCGCCCTCGTGGTCGCCCTCTTCCTGCCGGGCAAGCCCTCCGGCGGCGACCCGGCCGCCCGGGACGAGAAGGCGGTGCCCGCGGGCGCCGGACGGTGAGGGAGCGGCGGCACCCGTCCGGCCACGGGTGCCGCCCGCTTCGGCGAGAATCGGGGCGGCGAAAGGTGGTTTCACGTGCAGGCTCAGGCAGCGGACCCGGGCGGGGCCCCCGGCGGGCAGGACCGGCGGATCCCCGGCGACGACGGCCCACCGGCCCCCGGGCCGTGCCCGGACCAGCCACCGGGCGACGACCAGGAGCCCCGCCGGGGCCGGCCCCGCAGCGCCGCCGCCGAACGCTCCATCCTGGACGCGGTCGCCGCCCTCCTCGAAGCCGGTGAACCCCTCGCCGGACTCTCCATCGAGCGCATCGCCCGCACCGCCGGCGTCGGCAAGGCCACCATCTACCGCCGCTGGGCCGACAAGGAGGCCCTCTTCGTCGACGTCCTGCGCGATATCGAACCCCCCGAACCGGAGGTCTCCGGCACCGGCGGCCTGGCCGATCTGCGCATCCTCCTGGAATCCATGCGCACCCGGGGCCTCGCCCAGCGCTCCTCGGTCTTCCTGCACAACGTCTTCGCCCAGATGAAGTCCCACCCCAAGCTCTGGGCCGAGTACCAGGGCACCGTGATCGCACCCCGCCGGGCCGCGATGCTCGCCGCCGTCGGCCGGGCCGTCGAGGCCGGCGAACTGCGCGACGACACGGACGTGGAGCTGATGGACGACCTCTTCCTCGGCCCCATGATCGTCCGCACCATCCACCGCCTGGAGGCCCCGCTCCCCGAGGACCTCGCCGACCGGATCATCCGCCTGCTCCTCCAGGGCCTCGGCCCGGAAGCGGCGGACCGGGACGGAGCGGGCCGGGGCTGACCCGCCGAGTCCGGACGCGTATGCGCGTTCTGTCACAAGCCCGCCCCGGCGGCCGCCCGCCGGAACCCGCCGGCGGGCCCCGGTCGTCCTCGTCTCCGTACGGCCGTCGTCGACGGCGGCGAAAGCGCCGCGCAGCACCGAGGGCTCGGCGGCCGAGGCGCGCCGAGGCACTAGGGTCGTGGTCGCGGCGATGTTCAGGGCAAGGCAGTGAGGACGGCGCAATGGTGCAGGCGTACAGGACGGACACCGGGAGCGACGGCACGGAGCCGCACGGCTCCGGATCCCGCCTCCGGGACCTGCGCGACAGAATCACCCGGAATCCGGGCATCTGGCGCCGGGGCATCGTCCTCGCCTGCTGCTCGGTCCTGCTGACCCTGGTGATGCTGCTCCACGCCCAGATCCCCAACACCATCGGCAACCTGGGCAGCCTCACCGAGACCTTCCTGCCCTGGTGCGCGGTCTTCGTGCCGCTGCTGCTGATCCTCGGCCTGGTCCGCCGCTCCGCGACCGCGCTGATCGCCCTGCTGCTCCCCGTCGCCGTCTGGTTCAACCTCTTCGGCGGGCTGCTCACCGACAAGCAGAGCGGCGGCGGCGACCTCACCGTCGCCACCCACAACGTCAACGCGGACAACCCCGACCCGGCCGGCACCGCCCAGCAGGTCGCCGGCTCGGGCGCGGACGTCGTCGCCCTCCAGGAACTGCCCACCGGCAAGGTCGCCGCGTACGAGTCCGCGCTCCGCGCCCGCTTCCCGTACCACTCCGTCCAGGGCACCGTCGGACTGTGGAGCAAGTACCCCATCGGCGACACCCGCCCCGTGGACATCAAGATGGGCTGGGTCCGCGCCATGCGGACCACCGTCACCGCCCCCGAGGGCAAGGTCGCCGTCTACGTCGCGCACCTGCCCTCGGTCCGGGTCAAGCTGCACGCCGGATTCACCGCCGACCAGCGCGACCAGAGCGCCGACGCGCTCGGCGAGGCGATCTCCCACGAGCCGCTGGAACGCGTCGTCCTGCTCGGCGACCTCAACGGCACCATGAACGACCGCTCGCTCACCGCCGTGACCTCCCAGATGCGCTCCACCCAGGGCGCCGCCGGCAGCGGCTTCGGCTTCAGCTGGCCCGCCTCGTTCCCGATGGCGCGCATCGACCAGATCATGGTCAAGGGCATCGAGCCGGTCTCCTCCTGGACCCTCCCGGCCACCGACAGCGACCATCTGCCGATCGCCGCCCGCGTCAGCTTCTGACACGGACGGCGACCGGCGGAGGAGACGGAACGCCCGCTCTCAGCCGGACTCGCGCCACCGGTTGGTGATCGGCAGCCGGCGGTCCTTGCCGAAGCCCTTGGGCGAGATCTTCGTCCCCGGCGGGTACTGCCGCCGCTTGTACTCGGCGGTGTCCACCATCCGCAGCGTCCTCGCCACCAGCTCCGGATCGAAGCCGGCCGCCACGATCGCGTCCAGCCCCTGGTCCCGGTCGACGTACAGCTCCAGGATCCGGTCGAGGACGTCGTAGTCGGGCAGCGAGTCCGTGTCGACCTGGCCCGGACGCAGCTCCGCGCTCGGCGGCTTGGTGATCGAGGCCTCCGGGATCGGCGGGGTCTGCCCGCGCTCCTCGGCGGCCCGGTTGCGCCACTTCGCCAGCCGGAAGACCGACGTCTTGTAGACGTCCTTGATCGGCCCGTACGCGCCGACCGAGTCGCCGTACAGCGTCGAGTAGCCGACCGCCAGCTCCGACTTGTTGCCCGGCGCCAGGACGATCTGCCCCTCCTGGTTGGAGACGGCCATCAGCATCGTGCCGCGCAGCCGGGACTGGAGGTTCTCCTCCGCGAGACCGGTCAGGCCCAGCGCCCCCATATAGGCGTCGAACATCGGCTCGATCGGCACGGTCCGGAAGTTCAGCCCGGTCCGGCGCGCCAGCTCGGCCGCGTCGCCCTTGGAGTGGTCCGAGGAGTACTTCGACGGCATCGAGATGCCGTACACGTTCGCCGCGCCCAGCGCGTCGCACGCGATCGCGGCGACCAGCGCCGAGTCGATCCCGCCGGACAGCCCGATCAGCACACTGCCGAAGCCGTTCTTCGCGGCGTACGCCCGCAGGCCCACGACCAGCGCCGAGTACAGCTCCTCGTCGTCGTCGAGCCGCTCGGCGTACCCGCCGGTCAGCTCGGGCTCGTAGGCCGGCAGCGGCTCCTCGGAGAGGACCACGTGGTCGATCCGCAGCCCGTCGTTCACCACCCCCGACGGCGCCTCGGCCGCGGCGGCCGGCAGCTCCAGGTCCAGGATCACGCTGCCCTCGGCGAACTGCGGGGCACGGGCGATCACCTCGCCGTTCCGGTCGACGACGATCGAGTCGCCGTCGAAGACCAGCTCGTCCTGGCCGCCGATCATCGCGAGGTAGGCGGTGGTGCAGCCGGCCTCCTGGGCCCGCTTGCGGACCAGTTCCAGCCGGGTGTCGTCCTTGTCCCGCTCGTACGGCGAGGCGTTGACCGACAGCAGCAGCCCGGCCCCGGCGGCCCGCGCGGCCGGCACCCGGCCGCCGTCCTGCCAGAGGTCCTCGCAGATCGCGAGCGCCACATCGATGCCGTGCACCCGCACCACCGGCATCGAGTCGCCCGGCACGAAGTACCGGAACTCGTCGAAGACGCCGTAGTTGGGCAGATGGTGCTTGGCGAAGTTCAGCGCGACCCGGCCGCGGTGCAGCACCGCGGCGGCGTTGCGCGGGGAGCCCGCGGGCTGCCCGTAGCGGGGCGCCGCCGACTCCGAGCGGTCGAGATAGCCGACGACGACCGGCAGCTCCCCGAAGCCCTCCGCGTCCAGCCGCGCGGCCAGCGCGCGCAGCGCGCTCCGCGACGCCTCGACGAAGGACGACCGCAGGGCCAGGTCCTCGACGGGGTAGCCGGTCAGCGCCATCTCGGGGAACGCCACGAGGTGGGCGCCCTGCTCGGCGGCGTGCCGGGTCCAGTGGACGATCGACTCGCTGTTGCCGGCGAGGTCACCGACGGTCGAGTCGATCTGATTCAGTGCGAGGCGTAGTTGAGGCACGCCGCCCAGTGTAATCGTCTGACTGACGCGATGTCCCGGCGGGCCGTGCGAAAGACGCCGCGGCCCGCCGGGACCCCGGGGGCGGACCGGCCGTCAGCGGCGGTAGCCGAGGACCGTCATCATGCCCGCCTCCGCGTGGTACACGTTGTGGCAGTGGAGCATCCACAGCCCCGGATTGTCCGCGTCGAAGTCGACGGTCAGCGAGCGCCGGGGGAGCACGACCGCGGTGTCCTTGCGCGCCCCCTTCGCGCCTCCGGCCAGCGCGAAGGTGTGCCCGTGCAGATGCACCGGGTGCCACATCTCCGTGTCGTTGCGCACCACCAGCCGCACCCGCTCCCCGGCCCGCACCGGATGCCGCTGGTCCGCCCGGTACGGCTTCCCGTCGAAGGCCCAGTCGTACGCCGCCATCGAACCGGTCAGCCGCAGCCGCACCGTCCGGTCCGGCCGCCGGGGCGCGAGCACCGCCGACGCGTCCGGCACCAGCCGCTCCGCCGTCACCAGCTCCCCGTCCAGCTCCTTCGGCCGTACGGACGCGCCGGGCGCGGCGCCGCCCCCGGTCCGCAGCAGCGCCCGCGCCACGGCGTTCTTGCCCTCGGCCAGCGCGGTCAGCGGGAACACCCCGTCCTCGGCGGTGACCAGCACGTCGTACCGCTCGCCCATCCCGAGCAGCAGCGCGTCCGCCGCCGTGTGCCGGACCGGGAAGCCGTCGGTGTGCGTCACCGTCATCCGGTGGCCGCCGAGCGCGACCCGGAAGGCGGTGTCGCCGCCCGCGTTGATGATCCGCAGCCGGATCCGGTCGCCCGGCCGCGCGGTGAAGGCGGCCGGGTCCCCGGCGGTGCGCCCGTTGACCAGATAGGCCGGATAGCCGACGTCCCCGGCGTCGCCGCCCAGCAGCTCGCTGGTGGCCCCCATGAGCATGCGGGAGGGGCCGCTGCCCTGTCCGCCGCCCTTCCCGGCGCCCGGAGAGGCGGCCGTTCCGCCCCCGGACATCCCCTCCATCCCGTCCATTCCCTCCATGTCGTCCATGGAGTGCCCGCCGTGCCCGCCGTGCCCGCCGCCGGTCAGCTCGCGGAGCACCGCGTCCGGCGTGGACCCGTCCACCCCGTCGACCCAGTCGTCGAGCACGAGGACCCACTCCTTGTCGTACGCCAGGGGCTCCTTCGGGTCCTCGACGATCAGCGGCGCGTACAGCCCCCGGTCCTGCTGGACACCGGAGTGCGGATGGAACCAGTACGTCCCGGGGTGCGGCACCGCGAACCGGTACGTGAACCGCGCGCCCGGCGCGACGGCCCGCTGGGTCAGCCCCGGCACCCCGTCCATGTCGTTGCGCAGGGCGAGGCCGTGCCAGTGCAGGGAGGTGGGCTGCGGCAGATGGTTGGCGAGGGTCAGCGCGAGGGTGTCGCCCGCGGTGACCCGGACCTCCTTGCCCGGGAGCCGGTCCCCGTACGCCCAGGAGCGGACGGTGCGTCCGCTGCCCAGGTCGAGCCGGGCGGGGGTGGCGGTCAGCGAGACGGCGCGCTCGGGGCCGGCGCCCCGGCGCTTCTCGGCGGCGGCGGCCTCGGGGCCGTCGGGGGCGACATAGCCGTCCGGGGCGGCGCTCCCCGAGGGGGCGCCGTGGTTCATGGAGGAGTGGTCGGGGCCGGCGTCGGAGCCGGAGCAGGCGGTGAGGACGCCGGTACCGGCGACGGCGATCGCCGCGCCGAGCAGGGTGCGGCGGGTGGGCTGTGCGGACATGACGGAGTGCACCTCAAGGATGGTGTCGGGGCATGCGGAAGGGGCGGACGGGCGCGGGGCGCCGGGTCCGCCTATATCCGCAGGACCGACAGATCGGTGAGGAGTGCCGTGCCGGGCCGGCGCGGGGGAGGGGGCCGGGGCAGCCGGGAGGAACCGGCCCCGGCGGCCCGGGGCATCCGCCCGGCGGCGCGGCGGGTCACCAGCAGGGTGACGAGCAGGGCCAGCCCCCAGACCCCGAGCACCGCGAGACAGACGGACATCGGGTCCATACCGTGTGCAGGCGCGGGGTCGGGGGCCGGACGGTGGGCCCCGGGGCCGTGGACCGTATACGGAGCGGGGGCGGCCGGAAGGGCTTCCGGCGCGGCGGCGAGGGCGGCGGCCGGGGCCGTCGCGTGGGCGGCCGGCGCCATGGACGCCGCGCCGGTGTGCTCGGCCGGGTGCCCGACGGTGTGCATCGTGACGATGCCGAGGAGCAGCGCGGCGAACAGCAGCAGCCGTCCGTACGTCGCACGCCTCGTCACCGACATGGCGTCACCCTACCCCTCCCGGGTATCCGGGCCGCCGTGGGGCGGTCGAGGGGCGGTGAGGGGCACGGCGACGACCCTCCACCCGGGCGGTGCGGGCCGACGGGTCGGGTATCCGGGCCGTCGGGGGCCGCCGTGGGGCTCGGCGACGACCCGCCACCCGGGCGGTGCGGGCCGACGGGCCGCGGCGGAGGTGTGCGTACGTGAGCGGCGGGCGGCCCCGGTCAGCCCCGGGCGTAGACCTGTTCCGCCCAGGCGGCGATCTGCTCGTCCTCAAGGTGCTGGGCGAGGTCCGCCTCGCTGATCATGCCGATCAGCATCTTGTTCTCGACGACGGGAAGCCGGCGGATCCGGTGGGTCTGCATCTCCTCCAGCACGGCCTCGACCCCGGCCTCCGCGTCGATCCAGCGCGGGGTGCCCTGGGCGAGGTCGCCGGCGGTCATCTTCGACGGGTCGTGGCCGGCGGCGATGCACCCGACCACGATGTCGCGGTCCGTGAGGATGCCGACCATCCGGTCCTGGTGGCCGTTCTCCGAGATGGGCAGCGCACCCACGTGGTGGTCGCGCATGAGCTGGGCGGCGCGGTCGAGGGTCTCGTGCGCCGGGATCCAGGTGGCGCCGTTGTGCATGATGTCCTTGGCGGTGGTCATGGGGATTCCTCCTGGTGCCGTGAGGCACAGCCGTCACACCCCGAGCCCTTCCATCGTCGGGTGACCCGTTCGGAGTACGCGACCGCTATCACCCATTCGGGTGCATCCGGCGTGGAACGGGAACCGGGGCGGCGTGCGGATGTGCGGGCGCGCCGCCCCGTTCCTCAGCCGCGCGGAGCGGCCCCGCGCTCCTTGAGCATGGCGGCCATCGCGTCCAGTTCGGACTGCTGGGCGTCGACCATGCCCTGGGCGAGCCGCTTCTCCGCCTTCACGGCGCAGAGCCGGACGCAGCCCCGGGCCATGGCGATGCCGCCCTTGTGGTGGTCGGTCATGAGCTGGAGGTACAGCACCTCGGCCCGCTTGCCGCCCGCCCGTCGCAGGGCGTCGAGTTCGGTGCGGGTGGCCATGCCGGGCATGAGCGAGCCGTCGTGGGGCTCGTACCCGCCGTCCGGGGCGTCCCCGCTTCCGTCGCCCATGTCCATGCCGGGCATCGACGCCATGTCGTGACCGTCGTGGCCGTCGTGGCCGTCGGCGGAGGGCTCCCGCATCCAGGCCATCGGCTCCTGCCCCGCGGAGATCTTCGGCAGCTCCCACAGGTCGAGCCAGCCCAGGAGCATGCCGCGCTGGTTGGCCTGGGTGTTGGCGATGTCGTAGGCGAACCGGCGCACGTCCTCGTCCTGGGTGCGGTCGCGGACGATGAAGGACATCTCCACGGCCTGCTGGTGGTGGACGGCCATGTCCTGGGCGAACCCGGCGTCCGCGGAACCGGCGTCCGGGACCGCCGGGGCGGTGGCCGCCGGGTGGTCCCCGTCGTCCCCGCCCGCGGAGGCGACCGTCGCCGCCCCCGCGAACAGCACCGCCAGCGCGACGGCGGAACCGGCGACCCAGCGCACGCGCCGGGTGCCCTCGCTCACGGTCACGGAGCCCCCAGCCCGCCGGTGCACGCCGCACCCGGCTCGGGCGTCTGCGGGCCCTGCACGTACTTGGCGAAGAACGTCGCCACCCGGGGGTCGTCGGCACTGTCCACGGTGACCTGCTTGCCCCAGGCGCTGAGCATGAGCGCGCCCTCCTGGTCCGGATAGGGGCTCATCAGGGAGTACGGGGTCTTCCCGACCCGCTCCGCGAGCTTGTCCACATCGGCGGCCGGGGCCTTGTCGGTGTACGTCACCCAGACCGAACCGTGCTCCAGGGCGTGCACGGCGTTCATGTCGGGGATGGCCTTCTTGTACACCTCGCCGTCGCAGTTCATCCAGACCGGACTGTGGTCGCCGCCGACCGGGGGCTTCATCGGGTAGCTGACGGTCTTGGTGACGTGGTTGCGGGTCAGCTTCTTCGGGTCCCAGGACTGTTCGCCCTCGACGTCGCCCTTGGCCAGCTCCTTCTTCTCCGCCTCGGCCTGCTTCGACTCCTTCACGTCGGCGGCCTTCTGGTCGGCGTTCGCCTCCGACCGGTCGATCAGGGTGTACGCGCCGAAGGTGACGAGCCCCGCGACGACGACGGCGCTCACGCCGATGACCAGCACGCGGTTGCGGCGGTCGCGCGCCCGGTCGGCGTTGCGCATCTGCTCTATGCGGGTCCTGCGGTCGAAGCTCATGTCATGGTCCTTCGGCGAAGGGTCGATGAGGGGGCTGAACGGTCGCGCGAGCGGTGTGCGCGGGGCCGCTGCGAGGCCGTCGCGGCCCTCGTACACCACGGCGGACGATCGTAGTGGGTGGCCACGTGCTCCATCTCACGCCGGGTGCGTAATCTGGGGGAAATCCGGGGTCGTGATACTGGTGCCTCACCCCTTCCCCGGGCGGTGGTGCACAGACCGTCTGAACTGCAAGGATGTGGCTCATGGACAAGCAGCAGGAATTCGTCCTCAGGACACTTGAGGAGCGCGACATCCGGTTCGTACGGCTGTGGTTCACCGACGTGCTCGGTTACCTCAAGTCCGTGGCCGTGGCCCCTGCCGAGCTGGAACAGGCGTTTGACGAGGGCATCGGCTTCGACGGCTCGGCCATCGAGGGCTTCGCCCGTGTATACGAATCGGACATGATCGCCAAGCCGGACCCCGGCACCTTCCAGATCCTGCCCTGGCGGGCGGAGGCGCCCGGCACCGCGCGCATGTTCTGCGACATCCTGATGCCGGACGGCTCGCCGTCCTTCGCCGATCCGCGCTACGTCCTCAAGCGGATCCTGGCCAAGACGTCCGATCTGGGCTTCACGTTCTACACGCACCCCGAGATCGAGTTCTTCCTGCTGAAGGACAAGCCGGTCGACGGCAGCCGCCCGACCCCCGCCGACAGCTCCGGCTACTTCGACCACACCCCGCAGAACGTCGGCATGGACTTCCGCCGCCAGGCCATCACCATGCTCGAATCCATGGGCATCTCGGTCGAGTTCAGCCACCACGAGGGCGCCCCCGGCCAGCAGGAGATCGACCTGCGGTACGCGGACGCGCTCTCCACCGCCGACAACATCATGACCTTCCGCCTCGTCATGAAGCAGGTCGCGCTGGAGCAGGGCGTCCAGGCCACGTTCATGCCCAAGCCGTTCTCCGAGTACCCCGGCTCGGGCATGCACACCCACCTCTCCCTCTTCGAGGGCGACCGCAACGCGTTCTACGAGTCCGGCGCCGAGTACCAGCTGTCCAAGGTCGGCCGCTCCTTCATCGCCGGCCTCCTCCGCCACGCCGCGGAGATCTCCGCCGTCACCAACCAGTGGGTCAACTCCTACAAGCGCATCTGGGGCGGCTCCACCCGCGCCGCGGGCGCCGGCGGCGAGGCCCCCTCGTACATCTGCTGGGGCCACAACAACCGCTCCGCCCTCATCCGCGTCCCCATGTACAAGCCCGGCAAGACCGGCTCCGCCCGCGTCGAGGTCCGCTCCATCGACTCCGGCGCCAACCCCTACCTCACCTACGCCGTCCTCCTCGCCGCCGGCCTCAAGGGCATCGAGGAGGGCTACGAACTCCCCGCCGGCGCCGACGACGACGTCTGGGCCCTCTCCGACTCGGAACGCCGCGCGATGGGCATCGAGCCCCTCCCGCAGAACCTCGGCGAGGCCATCTCCCTCATGGAGAAGAGCGAACTCGTCGCCGAAACCCTCGGCGAGCACGTCTTCGACTTCTTCCTCCGCAACAAGAAGCAGGAGTGGGAGGAGTACCGCAGCGAGGTCACGGCCTTCGAGCTGAAGGCGCTGCTGCCGGTGCTGTAGGCGCGTCGCGCACGCGAGACCCGGGGCCGACGACGCAGCCCGTCGGCCCCGGGCGCACTGTGAGCGGGTGCTGTCAGGGACGGGTCAGTGAGGACCGCATGGCGGTCATGAGCTTCTGGCGAGCCTCCCGGAAGTCTCTCCGTGCCCGGGTGCACGCGGCATCCTCGCGCAGATGCCCGTCGGCCACCGCATCGCGGTAGAGCAGCAGCTGGTGGGCGGCCTCCCGGGCGAGCCGGGCCACCACCGGGTCGGCCAGCAGCTCCAATTGGTACTGCTTCGCGTGCACGTTGTGGGTCAGGATGCTGGAGCGGGCCCGCTCGGCCCGTTCCGCGGCGGGCGCGTCCGCCGATCCGCTGGCATCGCTTATGGCGTCACGGGCCCCGGTCAGGGCTTCCAGGAACTGCGCGGACACCGTGCGGACGGTTTCTCGGTCGCGTTCGCGTGCGTCCCGTCGCCAGCGCACCCGGTCTGTGGCGAGTGTGCTGCCCACGCCGATGACCGCGCCCACCAACGTGGCGATCAGTGCTGTCCAGTCCATGGCCCGGACCCTACGAGGCGGCGGAGTCCGGCACCAGAACCCCTCCGGGGGCATCGAAGGGCACCCCAGCCCTGTTCCGGTCGGGCGGCGGATGCCATCGGAGGAGCAGACCCCGACCGGCCCGCGTCGACAGGCGCTCGCGCGGCGGCGGATACTGACGGCCGTTCCGCTGTCGTGCCGGCCCCCGGGGGACCACGTGAACTCACCTGAAGCGCACGCCTCCTGGGAGCTGGGCTCGACCGTCGACGGCCGGTACCGGGTGCTCGGGGAGCTGGGGCGCGGGGGGATGGGGGTCGTGCACCGGGTGCGGCATCTGGTGTGGGGCACCGATATGGCGGTGAAGAGTCCGAGGCCGGAGGCGGTGCGGGACCCGGGGGACGAGGAGCTGTTCGTCCGGGAGGCGGAGACCTGGGTGTCGCTGGGGCTGCATCCGAACGTCTGCGCCTGCCACTACGTGCGCGTGATCGACGGATTGCCCCGGGTGTTCGCGGAGTACGTGGACGGGGGGAGCCTCGCCGCGTGGATACGGGACGGGCGCCTGTACGCGGGAGGCGCGGACGAGGCGTTGCGGCGGGTGCTGGACATCGCGGTGCAGATGGCGTGGGGGCTCGGACACGCCCACCGGACGGGGCTGGTGCACCAGGACGTGAAACCGGCGAACGTACTGCTGGACCGGGCGGGGACGGCGAAGATCACCGACTTCGGGCTGGCCCGGTCCAAGTACGGGATGCCCACGGCGGGGAACCGGGTGCTGGGCTGGGAGCCCGAGTCCAGTGTGCTGGTGCCGACGGGCGGGATGACGCTCGCGTACGCCTCGCCGGAGCAGCTGGCCGGACAGTCCGTGGGGCGCCGCAGCGATGTGCACAGTTTCGCGGTCTCGGTGCTGGAGATGGTGACGGGCGGGGTGCGCTGGCAGTTCGGGTCGGTCGCCGCGTTCGCCCTGGACGACTTCCTGGCCGCATCCGGCAACCCGGTCTCCGCGCCCCCGGAACTCGCCCATCTGCTGCGGCGCTGTCTGCGCCCGCAGGCCGCCGGGCGGCCGCCGTCGATGGCGGACATCGCCGATGTGCTCACCGACATCTACGAGGTGTGCGCCGGCTCCCCGTATCCCCGGCCCCTGCCCGTGGCGGCGGAACTGCGGGCCGACGAGCTCAACAACCGCGCGCTGTCGCTCCTCGACCTGGGCCGCGCCGACGATGCGGCGGAGGCGTTCGCGGCGGCCCTGGACGCCGACCCGCGCCACGTACCGGCCCTCTACAACGACGAGTTGCTGCGCTGGCGGCGCGGCCGGCGCACCGACGAGGAGGCGATCACGCGGATCGAACGCGTCCGCCGGGACACCGGCGACACGGTGGAGACGCGTCGGCTCCTCGCCCAGGTGCAGCTGGAGCGGGGCGAACTGGACGGTGCCCGCGCACTGCTGGAGGAGACGGCCCGCGCGCGGCCGGAGGACCGGGAGACCGAAGCGGCACTCGACGCCGCCCGGACCGGGACCGCCGCGCACGCCACGCTCACCGGACGATGGGAACTGCCGCTGCCGCGCGGCCCGCTGGACATCCTGCCCGGACTCGGAACGAAGCGGCCCTGGAAGCAGGAGTCGCTGCCGCTGGCGCTCGCCCGCGACGCCCGGATCGCGCTCACCGGCTGCCCGGACGGCGCGCTGCGCCTGTGGGACGTGCACCGGGAGCGGTGCGTGAAGACGCTCTGGGGGCACCGCCGCGAGGTGGAGGGGGTCGCCCTCACCCCGGACGGCCGGCACGCGCTGTCGCTGGCGGCCGACGGGGTGGTCCGCTTCTGGAACCTGTCCCGGGGCTTTCCGGCCCGGCCGGTCCTCGGCACCCCCCTGTTCCGGGGCGAGCCCAGGATCCTGGACACGGCCAGGCCGCCGCGCATTCCGCGTGATCCGGCCCGGCGCTCCGTCGCCCTCACCCCGGACGGGCGTACTGCCGTGGCCGTGGACGGGCGGGGCACGGTCCGGGTCTGGGACACGCGTGACGGGCGGCTTCGGGGCGTCTTCCCCGGCCATCTGGACGGCGGGGGAGTGGCGGTGACCGCCGACGGGAACCGGGTGATCGCCACGCACTGGGACAAGGAGAAGGGCCATGTCCCCGTGGAGGCGGGTGACTTCGCCGCCCATGTCTGGGACGTCCCCTCGGGCCGGTGCCTGCACGAGCTGGCCGGGCACGCGAACATGCCGGACGTCCTGCACCTCTCGGCGGACGGCCGCCGCGCCGCGACGAGTACGGTCCACACGCTGGTGATGTGGGACGCGGAGACCGGACGCCGTCTGCGGACCCTCACCGGCTTTTCGGGCGACCGGGCCGTCGCCTTCTCGCCGGACGGCCGGCTGCTGGCCTCGGCCGGGCGCGCGTACGACGGTGTCCGGCTCTGGGAGACGGAGACCGGGCGCTGTCTGCGGACCTATCGCGGGCACGAACGCGACGTCACCGCCCTGACGTTCACCGACGGCGGCCGGACCCTGGTCTCCGCCTCCGCCGACCGCACGGTCCGCGCCTGGTCGCTGCCGGGCGGCTACACCGCCCCGCCCCGGCTGAGCGAACCGCGCCGCCACGCGGAGGTGAGCCGGCTCGGGGACCGCGTGGACACGCTGCTCGGCGAGGCGGAGGAGGCGCGGACCTCGGGGCGGTACGACGTCGCCCTCGCCCGGCTCGAAGCCGTGCGGGCCACCACGGGGTACGAACGGGCCCCCCGGGTGATGGCCGCCTGGGGCGACCTCGCCCGGCACATCCGCCGAGGCCGCCTGCGGGGCGCCTGGCCCGTACGCGAGTTCACCCACCCCGGCTCCACGAGCGGGCCCGTGATCCTGTCCGCCGACGGGCGGCTGCTCGTCACCGGCAGCTGGGACGAGACGGTGCGGCTGTGGGACGTCGGCACCGGGGTGCTGATACGGGAGTTCGCCGGCCACACCCGACATGTGCTCGAAGTCGACCTGAGCGAGGAGCACGGCCGGCTGCTGACCGCCGACAGCGCCGGGACGGTGCGCCTGTGGCGGACCGACACGGGGAAGTGCCTGCGCACGCTGGCGTCCGGGATGCCCGACTACCTGGGCGAACACCAGCCCGTCGGAGCCTGTCTGCTCCCCGGCGGCCGCCACGCGGTCGTCGTCGCGCCGCACGCCGTGCGGTGGTGGAACCTGCGCGACGGACGGATCGACCGGACCGTGGAGACGCCGAGGGGCCAGCGGCAGAGGACCGTCGCGGCCGCCCCCGACGGCCGCACGATCGCCGTCGCCGACGAGCGCGGTGTCGACCTGCTCGACGCCGTCGACGGCACCGTCCTGCACACCCTGACCGATGCACGGGCCCACCGGAACCTCCAGCGCTGGAACCCGGCGCGGCTGCGCTTCGCGGACGGGGGCAGGCAGCTGTTCGTCGCGGGCGGCATGGGCGTGAACTACGACACCGTCCAGGTCTGGGACGTCGCCACCGGGACCGCGGTCCGCGCGTTCGGTGAGGACCGGTCCTGCGGAGAGCTCGCCGTCACGGCCGAGGGCGACTTCGCCCTCTCCGGCGACATCGGCACCCACGTGCTGGCCTGGGACGTGACCACCGGCCGCCGTCTGCGCGCCTTCGACTCCCACGCCGGTACCTCCGGCCTGTCCGACCTGACGATGACCCCGGACGCCCGGCTCGCGGTCGCGCGCACCATGGACGGCGTCCTGCGGGTGTGGCAGCTCGACTGGGAACTCGTGGTCCCGGACGCACCCGAGGACGCCCCGGCCGACACCCTCTAGGGTGACCGGATGCCGGAGACAGAGATACGCCCGACGCGGGTCGCGCTGCCCGCCCACACCATCGAGACCGGGGACGGACCGCTGGACGTCCCCGCCCGGAACTCCCTGGGCGGCCACCCCTTCCTCGACCCCGGGCAGGAATGGCCCGCCTGCTTCTGCGGCGAACGGCTGGCGCTCTTCTTCCAGCTCGACGTGCCCGAGGACATCGCCCACTTCGGCGGCGACCACCTCCTGGTCTTCCACTGCCGGGACCACAACGAGGCCACCGACGCCTCCTACGAGGGCCGACGCCTGGTGCCCCGCTACTGGGACGCCCCGCAGGACCCCTACCCCGGCCCGTTCTGGCGCGTCCTGCTCCAGCGCGACGCCTCCCACCCCACCGAGGAGCGTGAGCCCTCCGTGCGGGCCAGACGGCTCACGCTCCGCCCGTACACGGAGACCCCGAGCGCCCGGGGCCTCGGAGAGCAGACCTTCAAGGTCGGCGGCACCCCGTCCTGGGCACAGGACCCCGAGGAGCACACCTGCGCCTGCGGGGCCGGTCTGGTCTACCTGTGCCAGGTCCCCGAGGACATGGAGTTCGAGGTCCACCCCGGCCTTCCCGAGCAGCCGTACAGCGTCGGCGCCGACACGTACAACCTGTTCCTCGGCAACGAGGTCTATCTGCTGGCCTGTCCGGACCACTGCGATCCGGCGGCGGTGTGGCCGGTGAACCAGAACTGAGGCGTGCCGGATCCGTCACGCGGTGGCGCGCACGATCGCGTCCCCCTCGTCGCGGATCCGGCGCAGCGCGATGTCGTAGGCCCAGGCATGGGTGGAGACCTTCTTCTCGATGGAGAAGTGCCGCCCGGTCGCCGTGTCGAGCACCCGGTGGAACTCGTCCATCAGCTCCGACCAGTCCGCCGCCCGCAGGTCGTCCTCCTTCCAGCCGTAGAGCGACCTCAGCTCCTCCTTCACCGCGGAGAAGAACGACAGCGGCTCACGGGGCTCCCGGTCCACGCGGACGTGGTGCGTGCGCAGGAACTCCTTGAGCTCCTCGGGGGCGGCGCTCCACTTGGCCGGGCTGTCCCGCAGCTCCGCGTAGTCCACCCAGGCCCAGAAGCTCTCGGCGTCCGCCACATCGGGCGCCTCCGCGTGGTGGTCGGGGCAGAGCAGGGCGAAATTCCGGACGTCCATCGAGCCGCCCAGGGCCTTCGGCACCACATGCGCACGCTCCACGGTCCTGCTCCAGCAGACCAGACAGCACGCCTCCTCCATCCCGAGGTAGCGGGCGATGGCCCGCACCGTGGGCGGCGTCCTGCGCTCGGCCGGGCGCGTCTCGCGGGGTCTGATGCCGAGCGCGTTGCCGTCGTATCCGAACGGCGAGCCGTCGGTGGGGTGGTTGATCCCCAGGACGTGCGGGACGTCGTCGCGCTGCGGCTCCGGATTGCGCACGGAGAGCAGCGGGGTGTGCACCTCCGTGAGGTAGGGGAGCAGGAAACCCATCGCGTAGTCCCGCATCAGCTCGTGCGCGTCGTGATCGAAGCCGTCCGCCTCGTTGCGGTGGCCCTGGATGTCGATGTAGAGGAAGCGCGGGGCACCAGGCGACGTCTCCTGCGCCTGCCGGACGCACGCGAAGATCCGCTGGGCGGAGCGCTCGAAGTTCTCGTACACCTTCATGTCGTGGTAGATCGCGAGACCCTTGCCGCCCCCGGTCCGCTTCCGTCCACGCGCCTGCTGGCGTGTGCGCCTGGCCATGTGCCCCCCTCGGCCACGGTGGTGATGTGCACGGACGAGCCTGACAGACGGCACTGACAACCGGACCCCGGCGGCCCCGCGACAGCGTCCCCGACGGCCCGGCCACGACGCCCCCGGCGGTTCCGCGACGACGCCCCTCGACGGCCCCGCACGGTTGCTGACTATTCGTCAGATCCATGTCATGCTGCGCGCCATGGTGACCGGACCGGAAACGGCAGACGGGAACGACCGCGCGGTGCCGGACGTGCTCGCGCCCGCCCGGCTCGGGCCGCTGCGGCTGCGGAACCGGGTGCTGAAGGCGGCGACCTTCGAGGGGGCCACGCCGGACGCGCTGGTGACGCCGGAGCTGATCGACTACCACCTGCGGCCCGCGGCGGGCGGGGTCGCGATGACGACGGTGGCGTACTGCGCGGTGGCGCCCGAGGGACGGACCGAGCGGCGGCAGCTGTGGATGCGGCCCGAGGCGCTTCCGGGGCTCCGGCGGCTGACGGAGGCCGTGCACGGGACCGGGGCCGCCGTCTGCGCCCAGCTCGGGCACGCCGGACCCGTCGCCGACGGGCGGTCCAACGGCGCGCCCTCGCTCGCCCCCATGGCCGGGTTCAACGCGCTGAGCATGCGCCGCAACCGGGCCGCCACCGCCGAGGACATCGACCGGGTCGTGCGCGCCCACGCCGAGGCGGCGCTGCTCGCGGCCGAGGCCGGGTTCGACGCGGTGGAGATCCACCTCGGCCACAACTACCTCGCCGGTGCCTTCCTCAGCCCCCGGCTCAACCACCGCACCGACGCCTTCGGCGGTTCCCCGCGCGCCCGCGCCACCGTCGCGCTCCGGGTGACCAGGGCCGTGCGCGAGGCACTCGGCGACCGGCTGGCCATCACCGCCAAACTGAACATGAAGGACGGCGTACGCGGCGGACTCGCCCTGGAGGAGAGCCTTCAGGTGGCCCGCTGGCTGGAGGAGGACGGCAGCGTCGACGCCCTCGAACTGACCGCCGGAAGCTCCCTGCTCAACCCGATGTACCTCTTCCGGGGCGACGCCCCCGTCCGCGAGTTCGCCGCCAACTTCCCACTGCCCCAGCGGCTCGCCATCCGGGCCTCGGGGAACCGGTTCTTCCGCACCTACCCCTACCGGCCGCTGTATCTCCTCGACGACGCACGGCAGTTCCGGGCCGCCCTCGGACTCCCGCTGATCCTCCTCGGCGGCGTCACCGACCGCACCGGCATGGACCACGCCATGGCCGAGGGCTTCGAGTTCGTCGCGATGGCCCGCGCCCTGCTGCGCGAACCCGATCTGCTGCACCGGATCCGCCGCGACGCCGCCACCCGCTCGCAGTGCATCCACTGCAACCGCTGCATGCCCACCATCTACACCCGGACCCACTGCCCGGAGATCACGCGGAACCCCGGTCCCGCCGCCCCCTGACCCGTCACCCGAAGGCGCGGCCCATCTCCTCCAGGACCTCGTCGATCACCTCGGCCGGCTCCCGGGCCAGATCCTCCTCGATCCAGATCCGCATCGCGATCCGCAGCGCGGCCAGGAACGCCGCCGCGAGCACCAGCGGGCGCACCGGCGCGCCCGTACCGCTGCCCCGCCCCGCCACGGCGTCCGCGAGATCCCGCTCCATCGCGGCGTGATTGGCCAGCTGACGGGCGAGCAGCGAGGGATGCCCCATCGCCAGCCGGGTGCGCACCGCCCACTCCCGCTCCGGGGGCGGGACCCGCTCCGCGAAGAGGGCCACCGCCGCGCGCAGCGCCGGCCACGCGTCCTCCTCCCGCGGCCGCTCGCGCACCGCCCGCACCAGCTCCCGGATCTGCTGCTCCTCGCCGTGCAGCAGCGCGTCCTCCTTGCCGGCGAAGTAGTTGGAGAACGTCCGGCGGGAGATCCCGGCCGCGTCCGCGACGGCCTCCACCGTGACCTGGTCGAAGCCCAGTTCCACGGTCAGCCTCAGGGCCGCCTCGTGCACGGCTTGCCGGGTGGCTTGCTTCTTGCGTTCCCGCAGTCCCACAGCGCGCTCCATGGCCCCATTATCCGCTGGTCGGCCAGGGCCCCCCTCGCGTCCGAGCAGTGGACTCCTGGACCGCGATCAAGGAGAATGGCCGTACGGCCGCCGCGTCGGAGCGTGCCGTGAACGGGGGACGGCCGATGACTGACGTACTTGTCGTGCTCGGAATTCTGCTCGCCACGATCGTCTTCCTGATCGTGCGGGTGTCGCTCAAGCACCGCCGCCGTACGGAGAACTTCGACGGCCAGCAGATCGAGCGGCAGCACAGCGCCGACATCCGCGAGATCAAGGCGGCCAACAAGTCGATCGCCGTGCACAACCGCCTCATCGACGGCGGCAACGACTGGACACCCCGCAAACGTTGAACCCCGTATTACGGCGGCCCCGGCTGCGGTAGTGTTTCGCATCCCCGGAAACCGGGGGTGACGCCGTCCCCGCACGGGGCGTACCGAAGGAGGTGGGACCCATCACCGCTGTATCAGCGCGGGTGCTCCCCTCCCACGAGCGCGCGGCCGGCCCTCTCTAGGGCGTGTCCGGCCCGGAGCACCCCTCGGCGTTCTCCGAAAGGCACCGCTCCATGCCGGTCCCCCTGTCCCCGCACGACCTCTCCGCCCTCGTCACCACGCTGCGCTCGGCCGGCTGCGTGTTCGCCGAGGAGGAGGCCTCGCTCCTGGCCGCCACCGCCGCCGCCCCCGCCGAACTCGGCACCATGACCCGGCGCCGCGTCGCCGGACACCCCCTCGAACACGTCCTCGGCTGGGCCGAGTTCGGCGGACTCCGGATCGCCGTCGACCCCGGCGTCTTCGTACCCCGCCGCCGCACCGAATTCCTGGTCCGCCAAGCCGTCGACCTCGCCCCCGACGCCGCCGTCGTGGTCGACCTCTGCTGCGGTACGGGCGCCCTCGGCGCGGCCCTCGCCGCCCAGCGGAGCGACATCGAACTGCACGCCGCCGACGTCGAGCCCGCCGCCGTCCGCTGCGCCCGGCGCAACCTCGGCCCCCGCGGCCGGGTCTACGAGGGCGACCTCTTCGCCCCCCTGCCCCGCTCCCTGCGCGGACGCGTCGACGTGCTCCTCGCCAACGTGCCGTACGTCCCCACGGACGACGTCCCCCTCCTGCCCGCCGAGGCCCGCGACCACGAACCGCTCGTCGCCCTCGACGGCGGCGGCGACGGCCTCGACGTGCTGCGCCGCGTCGCCGCCGAGGCGCCCCGGTGGCTGGCCCCCGGCGGCAGCCTGCTCGTCGAGACCAGCGAACGCCAGGCCGCACGCGCCGAGGAGACCGTTGGCGCCGGCGGGCTCGTCCCGCGCGTGGTCACCTCCGAGGAGTGGTACGCGACTGTTGTTATCGGGACGCGGTAGCGGGGGCGTCCTGGGGTGCCTAAGTGGGTGCGCCTATGTCCGGTGGGTGGGGGCGGGGTCCCTCCGGGGTGACTCCTCAGAAATGGCGTGTTCACCCGGGTACGTAAAGGACTCGGGTCGTACGCCATTTCCTGCGGGGACACCCCTGCACGCCCCCACCCGGGCCGGTTTTGCGTCTTTCCGCCGGTGAATCACGCGGTCGCAGACGCGCGACGGCCGGGTTCGGGGGCGTGCAGGGGAGTCCCCGCAGAACGACGAACACAGACCGGGGTACGTATGCGTCGGGCCCGCACGTTCGTCGTTTGAGGAGTCTCCCCGGAGGGACCCCGGACCCCCACCCACCGAGCAGAGGCGCACCCCCGCGGGGAACCCGCACACACCAGCCCGTCCGGCGATTGAGGACGGAACCCCTCGCCCCGGACCGGGGCAAGGAAAACGGACCGCGCACCCCGCGAGAGCATCCGCACCCGGCTAGGCTCGGAAGGCTGGAAGGTGATCGGGCGGCGAGCAGGAGAGCACGGAATGACGACGTTGCCGGGGCGCAGGAGCAGCACGTTCACCCGATTGCTGCGGCACGGATTCACCGACCCGTCCGCCGCCGAGCGGCTGCTCGAACTGCCCGACCTCTCCTCCGTACGCTCCGACCCCGTCCTGCTCGAAGCGCTCGGCGCCACCGCCGACCCCGATCTGGCGCTGCGCGGCCTCGTCCGGCTCGTCGAGGCCGAGGAGCCCGCCGAACGGCAGGTCCTGCTGGACACGCTCGTCACGGCCAAACCCCTGCGGGACCGGCTGCTGGGTGTGCTCGGGGCGTCCGAGGCGCTCGGGGACCACTTGGCGCGCCACCCGCGCGACTGGCAGGCGCTCGTCACGTACGAGGCGGCCGATCTGCACCCCGGCGTCCTCGAGTTCGAACGGGAGCTGGCCGACGCCGCCGACCCCGACGCGCTGCGCGTCGCCTACCGCAGGTGCCTGCTGGCCATAGCGGCCCGCGATGTGTGCGGCACGACGGACGTCGCCCAGACCGCGGCCGAGCTGGCCGATCTGGCCACCGCCACACTCCGCGCCGCCCTCGCCATCGCCCGCACGGCGGAGCCCGCCGACGCCGCGCGCTGCCGGCTCGCGGTCATCGCGATGGGCAAGTGCGGCGGCCACGAGCTGAACTACGTCTCCGACGTGGACGTCATCTTCGTCGGCGAACCGGCCGGGGACGCCGACGAGAGCTCCGCGATGCAGGCAGCCACCCGCCTCGCCGCCCACATGATGCGGATCTGCTCCGACACCACGGTCGAGGGCACCATCTGGCCCGTGGACGCCAACCTCCGCCCCGAGGGCCGCAACGGGCCCCTGGTGCGCACGCTCTCCTCGCATCTGGCCTACTACCAGCGCTGGGCGAAGACCTGGGAGTTCCAGGCGCTCCTCAAGGCCCGGCCGGTGGCCGGGGACCCCGAGCTGGGCGCCGAGTACGTGGAGGCGGTCTCCCCGCTGGTCTGGCAGGCCGCCGAACGCGAGAACTTCGTCTCCGACGTGCAGAAGATGCGGCGCCGCGTCGTGGACACCATCCCCGCCGACCGGGTCGACCGCGAGCTCAAGCTCGGGCCCGGCGGACTGCGCGACGTCGAGTTCGCCGTCCAGCTCCTCCAGCTCGTGCACGGCCGCAGCGACGCCACCCTGCGCAGCGGATCGACGCTGGAGGCGCTGCGGGCGCTCGCGGCGGGCGGCTACGTGGGTCGGGTGGACGCCGCCCAGCTCGACGACGCCTACCGCTTCCTGCGCGCCCTGGAGCACCGCATCCAGCTCTACCGGCTGCGCCGCACCCACCTCGTCCCCGAGGACGAACCGGACCTGCGCCGGATCGGCCGTTCGCTGGGGCTGCGCACCGACCCCGTCACCGAGCTGAACCAGGCCTGGCGGCGGCACGCCTCCGCGGTCCGCCGGCTCCACGAGAAGCTCTTCTACCGTCCGCTGCTCGACGCCGTGGCCCAGCTGGCACCGGGGGAGTCCCGGCTCAGCACCGAGGCCGCCGCGCACCGTCTGGAAGCGCTCGGCTACGAGGACCCGGCGGCCGCCCTGCGCCATCTGGAGGCCCTGTCCTCCGGCGTCTCGCGCAAGGCCGCCATCCAGCGCACCCTGCTGCCGGTGCTGCTCGGCTGGTTCGCGGACTCCGCCGACCCGGACGCCGGGCTCCTCGGCTTCCGCCAGGTGTCCGACGCCCTCGGCAAGACCCCGTGGTACCTGCGGCTGCTGCGCGACGAGGGCGCGGCGGCGGAGAACCTGGCCCGGGTCCTGTCGGCCGGCCGGCTCGCCCCGGATCTGCTGATGCGGGCCCCCGAGGCCGTCGCGCTCCTCGGCGACCCGCAGGGGCTGACGCCCCGCAGCCGGGAGAACCTGGAACAGGAGGTGCTGGCCGCCGTCGGGCGCGCGGACGACGCCGAATCGGCGGTCGCCGTGGTCCGCGGGGTGCGCCGGCGCGAGCTGTTCCGCACCACCGCCGCCGACCTCATCGGCTCCTACGGCACCGAGGAGAACCCGGCCGAACCCGACCCGGGGGCGCTCGTCGACCGGGTCGGCGGCGCCGTCACCGATCTGAACGCGGTGACGATCGCCGGGGCGCTGCGCGCCGCCGTCCGCGCGGAGTGGGGCGACACCCTGCCGACCCGCTTCGCCGTGATCGGCATGGGCCGCTTCGGCGGCCAGGAGCTGGGCTACGGCTCCGACGCCGACGTGCTCTTCGTCCACGCGCCCCGGGAGGGCGTCGACGAGCAGGAGGCCGGCCGGGCCGCGAACCGGGTGGTCGCCGAGATGCGCCGGCTCCTCCAGCTGCCCACCGCGGACCCGCCGCTGCTCATCGACGCCGATCTGCGCCCCGAGGGCAAGAACGGGCCGCTGGTGCGGACCCTGAAGTCGTACGAGGCGTACTACCGGCGCTGGTCGCTGGTGTGGGAGAGCCAGGCGCTGCTGCGCGCCCAGCCGGTGGCGGGCGACGCGGACCTGGGCCGCGACTTCGTCGACCTGATCGATCCGCTGCGGTATCCGGCGGAGGGGCTGGGCGAGGATGCCGTCCGGGAGATCCGCCGGCTCAAGGCCCGCATGGAGTCCGAGCGGCTGCCGCGCGGCGCCGACCCGACCCTGCACACCAAGCTGGGGCGCGGCGGGCTGAGCGATGTGGAGTGGACGGTGCAGCTGCTCCAGATGCGGCACGGCTGGGCCGAGCCGGGGCTGCGCACCACCCGCACCCGCGAGGCGCTGGCCGCGGCCTGCGCGGCCGGGCTGATCTCCGGCGAGGACGCCCGGACGCTGGACGAGGCATGGGTGCTGGCGACCCGGGTGCGCAACGCCGTGATGCTGGTCCGGGGCCGGCCCGGCGACACCTTCCCGTCCGTGCCGAGGGAGCTGACCGCCGTGGGCCGCTACCTCGGCTACGAGGCCGGGCACGTCGGGGACATGCTCGACGACTACCGCCGGATCACGCGCCGGGCGCGCGCCGTGGTGGAGGAGATGTTCTACGGGGCGGCCTGAGCGCCCCGGCGCCGGGGCGCGTCCCGCAGGGGCCGGGGAGGCCTGCGCACCGCCGTCAGCCGTGGACGCCGGGCGGGTTTCGGCGCGATCCGCTTCGGCAGGTGGTGCGGCAGCGCCCCGTACCAGGCGTACGACACCGCGTAACCGAAGGCCAGGCAGGCCATGCCGCCCACGGCGTCCAGCCAGAAGTGGTTGGCCGTGGACACGATCACCATCAGGGTCACGGCCGGGTAGACCAGGGCCAGGATCCGCGCCCACGGGGCGGACGCCAGGGCGAACACCGTCAGCCCGCACCACAGCGACCACCCGATGTGCATGGACGGCATCGCGGCGTACTGGTTCGACATCTGCTTGAAGTTGCCCGAGGCCATCGATCCCCAGGTCTGGTGGATCATGACCGTGTCGATGAAGTGGCTGCCGTTCATCAGCCGGGGCGGGGCCAGCGGGTACAGGTAGTAGCCGAGCAGGGCCACCGCGGTCGTCGCGAACAGCGCCAGCCGGGCGGGGGCGTAGCGGCCGGGGTGGCGGCGGAACAGCCAGACGAGCACCCCGATGGTCACGACGAAGTGCAGCGTCGCGTAGTAGTAGTTCATCGACACGATCAGCCATGTCACCGAGTTGACCGCGTGGTTGACGGACTGCTCGACCGCGATGCCCAGGAAGCGCTCGGCCGACCAGATCCAGTCGGCGTTGGCGAGGGCCGCCGTCTTCTGCTCCGGGACGGCGTTGCGCACCAGCGAGTACAGCCAGTAACTGACCGCGATGAGCAGGATTTCGAACCAGAGCCGTGGCCGCCTGGGGGAGTGCGGGCCGCTCAGCCCGGACCTGAGCCGGGCGGGAAGTCTGCCGATCCGGGCCGCGTACGCGGTGCGCTCGGGTTTCGCCTCGTCAGCCGCCTCGTTCACGATGGGTGACGGGGTGGCCTTCGACCGGCCTTCCTGTGGTTTCACGCTCAATTCACCCATAGGCACAGAGTCTGCCAGATTTGCCCCCTTCGCCTGATGATCCTCCGGCGGGGGGCGGCCCGCACGTCCTGCGGGGGGTGAACGCGCGTGGGATCGACGCGCGTGGGATCAGCGCGCGTGGGATCCTGGAACGGCCGGGGCGCCGGAGCTGCCGGGTCCGGCACCGGGTCCCGCGGCGGTCGAGCCGCGCACCACCAGCTCGGGCATGAAGACGAATTCGCTGTGCGGGGCGGGCGTGCCGCCGATCTCCTCCAGGAGCGTGCGCACCGCGGCCTGGCCCATGGCCGTCACCGGCTGCCGGATCGTGGTCAGCGGCGGATCCGTGAACGCTATGAGCGGTGAGTCGTCGTATCCGACCACCGACAGTTCGCGCGGCACCTCGCGGGAGAGCCTGCGGGCGGCGCGGATCGCGCCCAGGGCCATCATGTCGCTCGCGCAGACGACCGCCGTGCAGCCCCGCTCCATCAGCGCCGAGGCGGCCGCCTGGCCGCCCTCCAGCGTGTACAGGGAGTGCTGGATCAGCTCCTCCACGTCGTCCGCCGCGAGGTTCAACTGCTCGCGCATCGTGGCGTGGAAGCCCTCGATCTTGCGGAGCACCGGGACGAAGCGCTTGGGGCCGACCGCCAGCCCGATCCGGGTGTGGCCGAGCGAGACGAGATGGGTCACCGCCAGCCGCATCGCGGCCCGGTCGTCCGGCGAGATGAACGGTGCCTGCACCTTGGGCGAGAAACCGTTGACCAGGACGAAGGGCACGCCCTGGGCGCGCAGTTGTTCGTAGCGCCCCATGTCGGCGGAGGTGTCGGCGTGCAGTCCGGAGACGAAGATGATGCCGGAGACGCCCCGGTCGACCAGCATCTCGGTCAGCTCGTCCTCGGTGGAGCCGCCGGGGGTCTGGGTGGCCAGCACGGGGGTGTAGCCCTGGCGCGTCAGTGCCTGGCCGATGACCTGGGCGAGCGCCGGGAAGATCGGGTTCTCCAGCTCGGGCGTGATCAGGCCGACGAGACCGGCGCTGCGCCGGCGCAGCCGCACGGGCCGCTCGTAGCCGAGGACGTCGAGCGCCGCGAGGACGGATTCACGGGTGGCAGCGGCGACACCGGGCTTGCCGTTCAACACGCGGCTGACCGTCGCTTCGCTGACCCCCGCCTGAGTGGCGATATCGGCAAGCCGTGCGGTCATGGCACTGGACTGTACCGGGAGCGGGTCGGATTGCCCACCATGCACGGGATTCGGGCGGCGGTGCCCGCGCCCTCGGCTCCGGGCGGCCGTCGCGGCGGCGCCGCTCGGGCCCCTTGCGGTGGACTCCGGCGGGCCGTCGGCAACGTCTTGCAAGCTCTTGCGGGCCCTCTCTGCTGTCTGCGGTCGGATCGTCGCACTGCGGAATCACCCGGGGTAGGGCGCTTCTGCCAGGGGGTAGCCGGTTCCGTCAAGAGGCTTGACGGCAACCGTGAGGACACGCGAATGTAACGATCACCGGAGCTTGCAGAAATCTTCCGCAAACTCTTTCGGTCGTCTTTCATCCTTGTTACGTTCACGTCGACCCGGCGCCGCGACGGAGCGGTACGGCAGTTGAAGGAGTTCAGATGCGACGTGGCATAACGGCCACCGCCCTGGTCGCGGCCCTGGCGCTCGCGGCGACCGCCTGCGGCAGCGATGACGACAGTTCGAACGGCACCTCGAAGAGCTCCGGCGAGCTCTCCGGCACCGTCACGTGGTGGGACACCTCCACGGCGGGCAGCGAGGACAAGGTCTTCAAGAAGATCGCCGAGGGTTTCGAGAAGCTGCACCCGAAGGTCGACGTCAAGTACGTCAACGTCCCCTTCGGTGACGCGCAGAACAAGTTCAAGAACGCCGCGCAGTCCGGTTCCGGCGCCCCCGACGTGATCCGCTCCGAGGTCGCCTGGACGCCCGAGTTCGCGGACCTCGGCTACCTGGCCCCGCTCGACGGCACCACCGCGCTCCAGAAGCCCGAGGACTTCCTGAAGCAGGCCGCCGCCTCCACCAAGTACAACGGCAAGACGTACGCGGTGCCGCAGGTCATCGACTCCATGGGCATCTTCTACAACAAGAAGATCTTCAAGGAGGCCGGCGTCGAGGTTCCGAAGTCGGTCGAGGAACTGAAGACCGTCTCGAAGAAGATCAAGGACAAGACCGGCAAGACCGGCCTCTACCTGCGCGGCGACGACGCGTACTGGTTCCTCTCCTTCCTGTACGGCGAGGGCGGCGACATGGTCAACGCCGCCGACAAGTCCGTCACCATCGACAACGCCGCCGGCGTCAAGGCGATGAAGGTCGTCAAGGACCTGGTCGACTCGGGTGCCGCCAAGACGGACGCCACGGACGGCTGGGAGAACATGCAGGCGTCGTTCAAGAACGGCGACGTCGCGATGATGATCAACGGCCCGTGGGCCGTCGCCGACACCTACGCCGGCAAGGAGTTCAAGGACAAGGCCAACCTGGGCGTCGCCCCGGTCCCGGCCGGCTCCGCCGCCCAGGGCGCCCCGCAGGGCGGCCACAACCTGGCCGTCTACGCCGGTTCCAAGAACCTCGACGCCTCCTACGCCTTCGTCGACTACATGACCTCCGTCAAGACGCAGGCCCAGGTCACCAAGGAGCTCAACCTCCTGCCGACCCGCACCTCCGCCTACGCCGAGGAGTCGGTCGTCGACAACGAGATCGTCGGCTTCTTCAAGCCCGTCGTCGAGAGCGCGGTCGAGCGCCCCTGGATCCCGGAGACCGGCAGCCTCTTCGCGCCGCTGGTGACCGAGTACACCAAGGTCCTCACCGGTCAGACGACCCCGGAGAAGGCGGTCAAGACGACCGGTGACTCCTACCGCAAGCTCCTCAAGGGCTGGAAGTAACTCAGGAAGGCAGGCCGACTGATGGCTGTCCACACCAGCCAGTCGGTGGTGAAGGCCGCGGGCGACGAGAGCGCCCGCGGCCGGAGCCGCGGTACTGGTAACCCCCCGCCGCCGGGACGGCTCCGGCGGGCCCTGTCGACGCACTGGTACGCCTGGGCGATGGTGGCCCCGGTCGTCCTCGTGATCGGCGTGATCATCGGGTACCCGCTGGTCCGCGGTATCTACCTGTCGCTGACCGACGCCAACGAGCGCAACGTCGCGCGGTCCATCGGTGTCAACCACATGCCCGCCACGTACAAGTTCGTGGGCCTGGACAACTACACCGACGCGCTCACCGGTCAGCAGTTCCTCGGCACGCTCTGGTGGACCCTGGTGTGGACGGTCTCCTGCGTCACCATCACCTTCGCCCTCGGCCTGGCACTCGCCAACATCCTGAACCGGAGGATCGCCGGGCGCTCCGCCTACCGGATGGCGCTGATCCTTCCCTGGGCCATCCCCGGCTTCGTCTCGGTCTTCGCCTGGCGCTTCCTCTACAACGAGGACCGCGGGCTGCTCAACAAGATTCTCTCCGGCGGCGGCATCGGCGGGATCGACTGGCTCGGTGACCCCACCCTGGCCAAGGTCTCCGTCATCATCGTCAACGTCTGGCTCGGTGTGCCGTTCATGATGGTCGCGCTCCTCGGTGGCCTCCAGTCGATCCCCAGCGAGCAGTACGAGGCCGCGGAGATGGACGGCGCCAGCCCGTGGCAGCGCTTCCGCCACGTCACCATGCCCGGACTGCGCCCGGTCTCCACGACCGTGGTCCTGCTCTCCACCATCTGGACCTTCAACATGTTCCCGGTGATCTTCCTGCTGACCGGCGGAGGGCCCGGCGAGGCCACGCAGATCCTGGTCACCCAGGCGTACAAGTTCTCCTTCGAGATCAGCCCGCGCGACTTCGCGCAGTCCTCCACCTGGGGCGTGCTGATCCTCGTCCTTCTGATGGTCTTCGCCGCGATCTACCGGCGAGTCCTCCGCACGCAGGGAGACGACTGGTGACCACCGCACCCACCTCCACCGCGCGGCATTCCGCCCCGCGCCCCGCCAAGGTCCGGCTGCGCGGCGAGCGTTCGCCGCTGGCCTCCACGGCACTGCACCTGACGCTGATCGTCGCGTCCGTGATCGCGGTGTTCCCCGTGCTGTGGGTCCTGCTCACCTCGCTGAAGCCCGCCGAGTTCGCCACCACCACGGACTTCTTCAAGGACACGACGTTCGAGAACTACACGAACCTCATCAAGAACACGAAGTTCCTGACCTGGTTCGGCAACTCGCTGATCGTCGCGGGCCTCACCACGCTGGCCGGCGTGATCATCTCGGCCTCCACCGGCTACGCCGTGAGCCGCTTCCGCTTCCCCGGGAAGCGCGGCCTGATGTGGACGCTGCTGATCACTCAGATGTTCCCGGTCGCCGTCCTCATCGTGCCGATCTACAACATCATGGCGAGCATGGGACTGCTCAACAAGCCGTCCGGTCTCGTCATCACCTACCTCACCATCTCGGTGCCGTTCTGCGCCTGGATGATGAAGGGCTTCTTCGACACCATCCCGCGCGAGATCGACGAGTCCGGACAGGTCGACGGCCTCACCCCGTTCGGCACCTTCTGGCGGCTCATCCTGCCGCTGGCCAAGCCCGGCATCGCCGTCACCGCGTTCTACTCCTTCATCACCGCCTGGGGCGAGGTCGCGTACGCCTCCGCCTTCCTGGTCGGCGAGGACAACCTGACCCTCGCGGGCGGCCTCCAGCTGTTCGTCAACCGGTACGGCGCCCAGTGGGGCCCGATGACCGCCGCGTCCGTGCTCATCGCGATACCCGCGGCCCTGGTCTTCCTGTTCGCGCAGAAGCACCTGGTCACCGGCATGTCCGCCGGTGCCGTCAAGGGCTGAGCCGCACAGCACGGCCGTACGACCCCACGCACCGTCACGGTGGCGCCGGCATCCCGACCCGGTCCCGGCGCCACCCCCACCCAGACACCCCAGGGACGACATGACCCAGCACCTCGCTGCCCCCTCCACCGGCACGTCCGACGACGCCCCGGGCCACCGCACCGGCTGGTGGCAGGACGCGGTGATCTACCAGGTCTATCCGCGCAGCTTCGCCGACGGCAACGGCGACGGCATGGGCGACCTCGCCGGCGTCACCGCCCGCCTCCCGTACCTCAAGGACCTCGGCGTCGACGCGGTGTGGCTCAGCCCCTTCTACGCCTCCCCGCAGGCCGACGCCGGCTACGACGTCGCCGACTACCGGGCCATCGACCCGATGTTCGGCAACCTGCTGGACGCCGACGCGCTGATCCGCGACGCCCACGACCTGGGCCTGCGGATCATCGTCGACCTGGTGCCCAACCACTCCTCCGACCAGCACGAGTGGTTCAAGCGCGCCCTCGCCGAGGGCCCCGGCTCCGCCCTGCGCGAGCGCTACCACTTCCGCCCCGGCAAGGGCGCGAACGGCGAACTCCCGCCCAACGACTGGGAGTCCATCTTCGGCGGCCCGGCCTGGACCCGCACCACCGACCCGGACGGCACCCCCGGCGAGTGGTACCTCCACCTCTTCGCCCCCGAGCAGCCCGACTTCAACTGGGAGCACCCGGCCGTCGCCGACGAGTTCCGCTCGATCCTGCGCTTCTGGCTCGACATGGGCGTCGACGGCTTCCGCGTCGACGTGGCGCACGGCCTGGTCAAGGCCGAGGGCCTGCCCGACCTCGGCACCCACGACCAGCTGAAGCTGCTCGGCAACGACGTCATGCCGTTCTTCGACCAGGACGGGGTGCACGAGATCTACCGCAGCTGGCGCACCATCCTGGACGAGTACCCCGGCGACAGGATCGCCGTCGCCGAGGCGTGGACGCCGACCGTCGAGCGCACCGCCAACTACGTGCGCCCCGACGAGATGCACCAGGCGTTCAACTTCCAGTACCTGGCCACCGCCTGGGACGCCGCCGCGCTGCGCGAGGTCATCGACACCTCGCTCGACGCGATGCGCCCGGTCGGCGCGCCCACCACCTGGGTGCTCTCCAACCACGACGTCACCCGGCACGCCACCCGCTTCGCCAACCCGGCGGGCCTCGGCACCCAGATCCGCACCGCAGGCGACCGCGAGCTGGGCCTGCGCCGGGCCCGCGCGGCCACCCTGCTGATGCTGGCGCTGCCCGGCTCCGCCTACGTCTACCAGGGCGAGGAGCTGGGCCTTCCCGACGTCACCGACCTGCCCGACGAGGCCCGCCAGGACCCCTCGTTCTTCCGCGCCGAGGGCCAGGACGGCTACCGCGACGGCTGCCGCGTCCCGATCCCGTGGACCCGCGAGGGCAGCAGCTACGGCTTCGGTGCGGGCGGCAGCTGGCTCCCGCAGCCGGCCGGCTGGGGCGAGCTGAGCGTCGAGGCCCAGACCGGCACGCCCGGCTCCACCCTGGAGCTGTACCGGGCCGCGATCGCCGCCCGCCGCGCCCACCCCGGCCTCGGCGCCGGAACGGACGTGGAGTGGCTGGACGCCCCCGAGGGCGTCCTCGTCCTCGCCCGCCCCGGTTTCGTCTGCACCGTCAACACGACCGGCGCCCCGGTCCGGATCCCCGCGTACGGCACCCCGCTGCTGTCCAGCGCCCCGGTCGAGGCCGACGGCCCCGAGGTCGAGCTGCCCGCCGACACCACGGTGTGGTGGACGGTGTGACCGTCCCCCCGCCCAGGGCCGGTTCCGCGCTCAGGCTCTCCGACATCGCCGGCCAGGCGGCCGTCAGCGAGGCGACGGTCAGCCGCGTCCTCAACGGCAAGCCGGGCGTCGCGGACACCACGCGTCAGCGGGTGCTCGCGGCGCTCGACATCCTGGGGTACGAACGGCCCGTACGGCTGCGGCAGCGCAGCGCCGGGCTGATCGGACTGGTGACGCCCGAGCTCACCAACCCGATCTTCCCGGCGTTCGCGCAGTCCGTGGAGCAGGTCCTGGCCGGGCACGGCTACACCCCGGTGCTCTGCACCCAGCTGCCCGGCGGCGCCACCGAGGACGAACTCGTCGAACAGCTCGTCGAACGCGGCGTCGGCGGCATCGTGTTCCTCTCCGGACTGCACGCCGACACCTCGGCCGACCCGGCGCGCTATGCCGCGCTGACCGAGCGCGGCGTGCCGTTCGTCCTGATCAACGGCTACAACGAGCGCATCAGCGCCCCGTTCGTCTCGCCCGACGACGCCGCGGCCGTGCGGATGGCCGTGAGCCATCTCGCCGAACTCGGCCACCGCAGGGTCGGCCTCGCCATAGGTCCGCAGCGCTACGTGCCCTCCCGCCGCAAGCGCGACGGTTTCGTGGACGCGGCGGTCTCGGTGCTGGGCCTGGACCGCTCGGAGGCCGAACTCCTCGTCTGCTCAACGCTGTTCAGCGTCGAGGGCGGCCAGGTGGCGGCCGGCGCCCTGCTGGACCGGGGCTGCACCGGCATCGTCTGCGGCAGCGACCTGATGGCCCTGGGCGTGGTCCGCGCGGCCCGCGACCGCGGTCTCGACGTCCCGCGCGACGTCTCCGTCGTCGGCTTCGACGACTCCCAGCTCATCGCCTTCACCGACCCGCCGCTGACCACGGTCCGCCAGCCCGTCCAGGCGATGGCGGCGGCCGCGGTGGGCGCGCTGCTGGAGGAGATAGGCGGCAGCCCCGTGCAGCGCACGGAGTACGTCTTCCAGCCCGAGCTGGTCGTACGGGGGTCGACCGCGGCGCTGCGGGGAGCGTGAGGCGGAAGGGAAGGAGGGCCGGGTCCGGTGGGGGCCCGGCCCTCTTGTCGTCACGCGGCCGGGGCGGCGGCCCTCCGCTGCCGGCGCAGCATCACCACGAGCCCGGTCGCGACCGCCACGCCCACGGCGGCGAGCGCCGCGCCCTTGACCACGGGGCCGTGCCAGCCGTAGTCGGCGGGGTAGGCGGCTCCGGCGTCCTCGGCGAGCCGGACGTCGTCGATGCGGGCGGGGGCGGGGTCGCTCCGGCGGACCCGGGCGGCGCCGCGGAGTTCGACGTCGTGTGCGAGGACGCTGCCGTCGGCGGCGGTGAAGGTGCCGGTCCAGGCGCAGGATTCCTTGCCGCAGTCGCGGTCGGTGGGGGTGAGGGCGCCGACGGGGCCCGAGCGCAGGGCGGTCCGGCCCTCCAGGCCCTCGGCGGCCAGGCCGAGTCCGCCGCCGAGCGAGACGAGCAGCACGAAGACGACGGCGACGCGGACGACGACGCGTCCGCGGGGGGTCAGGGGCCGGCCGGTGGACATGGCACATGAGCGTAGGCCGGAAGTGGCGTGGGGGCGACGGCGGGGTGTCGTACACGGGGAGAGGCACCGGAAGTCGGCCCGGACGGGCCGGCGGGGAGTGTGACCTCCGGTGCACCCCCTGTGTGACCGGCCCGGCCGGCCGGGCGCGTGGGGCCCGGGGTAACGGGACCCCCGGCCGGCCGGACCGGAGTCGGGAGCAACGTAACAGTGCTGCAATGTCTTGCGTAAGACCTTGCAGAAAGAAATCTGCACTATTTCGCGGATGTGAGCAGCTCATGTCCAAAGGGTTGACCGCGCACTGACGGGCTCGTACGGTCTGCTCGCGGCAAGGTTTGCATTCTTGCAGCAAGAACCTTCATGAGCCTTGAGGGCAGGGCGCGTTGCCGTATGAGGCTGCACCGTCACCCGCGTTTCCCCCACAGCAGGAGGAAAGACATGGCCCGCAGACCCCTGTCTGCCGCGCTCGCCCTCGTCGCGGGAGCCGCCGCCCTCGTGGCCCCCGCCACGACGGCCGAGGCATCCGCCCCGGGCACCAAGGACGTCACCGCCGTCCTCTTCGAGTGGAAGTTCGACTCCGTCGCCAAGGCGTGCACCGACACGCTCGGCCCGGCCGGTTACGGCTTCGTCCAGGTCTCGCCGCCGCAGGAGCACATCCAGGGCGGCCAGTGGTGGACCTCCTACCAGCCGGTCAGCTACAAGATCGCCGGCCGGCTCGGCGACCGCGCGTCCTTCGCGAACATGGTCAACACCTGCCACGGCGCCGGCGTGAAGGTCGTCGCCGACTCGGTCATCAACCACATGTCCTCGGGCTCGGGCACCGGCACCGGCGGCTCCTCGTACACGAAGTACGACTACCCCGGCCTGTACTCGGTCAACGACATGAACGACTGCCAGTCGCAGATCACCAACTACGGCGACCGGGCCAACGTCCAGAACTGCGAACTCGTCGGGCTGGCCGACCTGGACACCGGTGAGGACTACGTCCGGGGCAGGATCGCCGGCTACCTCAACGACCTGCTCTCGCTCGGCGTCGACGGCTTCCGCATCGACGCCGCCAAGCACATGCCCGCCGCCGACCTGGCCAACATCAAGTCGCGGCTGAGCAACCCGAACGCCTACTGGAAGCAGGAGGCGATCTACGGCGCCGGCGAGGCGGTCTCGCCCGACGAGTACGCCGGCACCGGTGACGTCCAGGAGTTCCGGTACGCCCGGAGCCTCAAGCAGGTCTTCAACGACCAGAACCTCGCCTACCTGAAGAACTTCGGCGAGGGCTGGGGCTTCATGCCGTCGTCGCGGGCCGCGGTCTTCGTCGACAACCACGACACCGAGCGCAACGGCGAGACGCTGAACTACAAGTACGGCGCGTCCTACACGCTCGCCAGCGTGTTCATGCTGGCCTGGCCCTACGGCTCGCCCGACGTCCACTCCGGCTACGAGTGGTCCGACAAGGACGCCGGCCCGCCGAGCGGCGGCACGGTGAACGCCTGCTACAGCGACGGCTGGAAGTGCCAGCACGCCTGGCGCGAGATCTCCTCCATGGTCGGCTTCCGCAACACCGCGCGCGGCGAGGCCGTCACCAACTGGTGGGACAACGGCGGCGACCAGATCGCCTTCGGCCGCGGCTCCAAGGCGTACGTGGCGATCAACCACGAGGGCTCCTCGCTGACCCGGACCTTCCAGACCTCGCTGCCCGCCGGCGACTACTGCGACGTCCAGTCCGGCAAGGGCGTCACCGTCAACGGCTCCGGACAGTTCACCGCCACCCTCGGCGCCGACACCGCCCTCGCGCTGCACACCGGCGCCCGCACCTGCGGCGGCGGCTCCACCGACCCCGGCACCGACCCCGGTACGGGCACGGGCACGTCCGGCGCCTCCTTCGGCGTCAACGCCACCACCCAGCTCGGCCAGAACATCTACGTCACCGGCAACCAGTCCGCCCTCGGCAACTGGAACACCGGCAGCGCCCTGAAGCTGGACCCGGCCACGTACCCGGTCTGGAAGCTCGACGTGGACATGCCCGCGGGCACCGCGTTCGAGTACAAGTACATCCGCAAGGACGCGAACGGCAACGTCACCTGGGAGAGCGGTGCCAACCGCACGGGCACGGTGCCCTCCTCCGGCAAGGTCACGCTGACCGCCGACGTCTGGCGGAGCTGACCTCCCCCCTCGCCGGACGGGCCGTCTCCCTGCGGCCCGTCCGGCCCCGCACATCCCGTACCCCTCCGAGGAGAACCCGAGTGATACGTCCGTCCCTGCGCGTGCCCGCGCGAAGAACGGCGCCCGCCGTCGTCGCGGCCGCCCTGTGCGCGGCCCTGGTGCCCGCACTGCCCGCCGCCGCGGCCAGGCCGCCCGCCGCGCCGTCGGACGCCAAGCTGGCCGCACAGCCCGCCCGGCACGATCTGACCCGTGAGCAGTTCTACTTCGTGATGCCCGACCGATTCGCCAACGGCGACACCGGCAACGACCGGGGCGGGCTGACCGGTTCGCGCCTGGAGACGGGCTACGACCCCACCGACAAGGGCTTCTACCAGGGCGGCGACCTCCAGGGGCTGACCAGCAGGCTCGACTACATCAAGGGGCTCGGCACCACCGCGATCTGGCTCGCCCCGATCTTCAAGAACCGGCCCGTCCAGGGCACCGGCAAGGACGCGTCGGCCGGCTACCACGGCTACTGGATCACGGACTTCACCCAGGTCGACCCGCACTTCGGCACCAACGCCGACCTCACGAAGCTGATCGACAAGGCCCACGCCAAGGGCATGAAGGTCTTCTTCGACGTCATCACCAACCACACCGCCGACACCGTCGACTACGCCGAGAAGACCTACGGCTACAAGTCCAAGGGCGCCTACCCCTACCTCGACCGCGACGGCCGCCCCTTCGACGACGCGGCGGGCATGGCGAAGGTGGACGCCGACTCCTTCCCGTACAAGCCGGTGAGCGGCGGGGGCAAGACGCCGTCCTGGCTCAACGACCCGACGATGTACCACAACCGGGGCGACTCGACGTACGCCGGCGAGTCCACCACCTACGGCGACTTCTCCGGGCTCGACGACCTGTGGACCGAGCGGCCCGAGGTCGTCTCCGGCATGGAGAAGATCTACGAGAAGTGGGTCCGCGACTTCGACATCGACGGGTTCCGGATCGACACCGTCAAACACGTCGACCTGGACTTCTGGACCCAGTGGGCCACCGCGCTCGACGCGTACGCGGCCAAGCACGGGCGCAAGGACTTCTTCATGTTCGGCGAGGTCTACTCGTCCGACACCGCGATCACCTCCCCGTACGTCACCCAGGGGCGGCTCGACGCCACGCTCGACTTCCCGTTCCAGGAGGCGGCCCGCCAGTACGCCTCGCAGGGCGCCCCGGCCTCGAAGCTCGCCGCCGTCTTCGGCGACGACTACCGGTACACCACCGACAAGGCCAACGCCTACGAGCAGGTCACCTTCCTCGGCAACCACGACATGGGCCGCATCGGGACGTTCCTCAAGCAGGACAACCCGGAGGCCGGTGACGCGGAGCTGGTCAAGCGCGCGGAGCTGGCCAACGAGCTGATGTTCCTCAGCCGCGGCAACCCCGTCGTCTACTACGGCGACGAACAGGGCTTCACCGGCGCCGGCGGCGACAAGGACGCCCGCCAGACGATGTTCGCCTCGAAGACCGCCGACTACCTCGACGACGACGAGCTGGGCACCGACCGCACCCACGCCTCCGACGCGTACGACACGGCCCACCCGCTCTACCGCTCCATCGCCGCCCTCTCGAAGCTGACCCGGGACAACCCGGCGCTGCGCGACGGTGTGCAGACCGAGCGGTACGCCGAGGGCTCCGTCTACGCCTTCTCCCGTACGGACGCGGCGCGCGGCACCGAGTACGTCGTCGCCACCAACAACGGCACCTCCGCGAAGACCGTCGAGCTGCCCACCGGATCCGCCCGGATGGACTTCCGCACCCTGTACGGCGGTTCCGGCACGGTCCGCAGCGGCGCCGACCAGAAGATCACGGTCACCGTCCCGGCCCTGTCGAGCCTGGTGCTCCGCGCCTCCGGACCGCTCGCGGCCCCGGCCGCCAAGCCCTCCGTCACCCTGAAGGCCCCGGCGGCCGGCGCCACCGGCACCGTCGAGATCACCGCCGACGTGGACGGCGGCTCCCTCAACCGGGTCGTCTTCGCCGCCCAGACCGGCAACGGGAAGTGGACCACCCTCGGCACCGCCGACCACGCCCCGTACAAGGTCACCCAGACCATCGACGCCACGACCGCCGCCGGAACGCCCCTGCGCTACAAGGCCGTCGTCGTCGACCGCACCGGCCGCACCGCGAGCGCCACCGCCTCCTCCGCCGCCGGCCAGGCACCCGCCCCCGCCAAGCCCGTCGCCGTCGAGCGCGACTTCGCCGTCGTCCACTACAAGCGTGCCGACGGTGACTACGACGGCTGGCAGCTGAGGTCCGGCGAGACGACCGCCGCCTTCACCGGGCGCGACGCGTACGGCGCGTTCGCCTGGGTCGAGGTGCCCGAGGGTGCCGCCACCGTCCCGTACACCGTCGAGAAGTCCGGAACCGCCGACGGGCCCGAGCGCACCGTGGACCTGGCGAAGACCGGCGAGGTCTGGATCGCGCAGGGCGAGGACGGCCAGGCCGGCACCGCGCCCGACGGCGCCTACCCGGCACAGGACACCACCAAGGCCGTCCTGCACTACTACCGCGCCGACGGCGACTACGACGGCTGGGGCCTGCACACCTGGACCGGCGCCAAGGAGCCCACCGACTGGGCCAAGCCGCTCCAGCCCGTGAAGAAGGACGCCTCCGGGCTCACCTTCGAGGTCCCGCTCGCCGACGGCGCCACCGCGCTCAGCTACATCCTGCACCGGGGCGACGAGAAGGACCTGCCCAGCGACCAGTCCCTCGACCTCGCCACGTACGGCCACGAGGTGTGGCTGCTCGGCGGCCGGGCCGGCTATCTGCTCCCGCAGGCCGGCGGCGTCCCGGCGCCCGACCTCACCAAGGCCGAGGCGCAGTGGATCGACGCGGACACCGTCGTCTGGAAGGTCAAGGCCACCGAGGCCACCAGCCAGCAGCTCGTCTACGCGAGGAACGGCGGCATCTCCGTCGTCGACGGCGCCCTGAGCGACGAGGGCCAGTGGCTGCGGCTCACCCCGTCCGCGCTCACCGACGCCCAGAAGGCGACGTACCCGCACCTCAAGGACTACCCCGCCTTCACCGTCGACGCCCGGGACCGCGACCGCGTCCGCGAGGCCCTGCGCGGCCAGATCGTCGCCACCCAGCGCGCCGCCAACGGCGCCCTGCTCGCCGCCACCGGGGTGCAGAGCGCCGGTGTGCTCGACGACCTCTACGGCGAGAGGGCGAGCGGCGCCGCCCTCGGCCCGGTCTTCCGTCACGGCACCCCCACCCTGTCGGTGTGGGCGCCCACCGCCCGTACCGTCGCCCTCGAACTCGACGGGAAGACCGTCCCCATGCGGCGCGACGACCGCACCGGCGTCTGGTCCGTCACCGGCAAGAAGAACTGGAAGGGCAAGCCCTACCGGTACGTCGTGGACGTCTGGGCGCCCACCGTCCAGAAGCGCGTCACCAACAAGGTCACCGACCCCTACTCCACCGCCCTGACCGCCGACTCCGCCCGCAGCCTCGTCGTCGACCTGGAGGACCGCTCCCTCGCCCCCAAGGGCTGGGACACCCTCCGCAAGCCCGCCGCCGCACCGCTGCGCGACGCCCAGATCCAGGAGCTGCAGATCCGCGACTTCTCCATCGCGGACCCCACCTCGAAGCACCCCGGTGAGTACCTGGCGTTCACCGACACCCGCTCCGACGGGATGAAGCACCTCAAGCGGCTCGCCGACTCCGGCACCGGCTACGTCCACCTGCTGCCCGCCTTCGACATCGGGACCATCCCCGAGAAGAGGAAGGACCAGCAGAAGCCGGCCTGCGAGCTGTCCGTCTACGCCCCCGACTCCGCCGAACAGCAGGCCTGCGTGGCGAAGGCCGCCGCGAAGGACGGCTTCAACTGGGGCTACGACCCGCTGCACTACACCGTCCCCGAGGGCAGCTACGCCTCCGACCCGGACGGCACGAAGCGCACCGTCGAGTTCCGGCAGATGGTCCAGGGCCTCAACGGCGCCGGACTGCGCACCGTCATGGACGTCGTCTACAACCACACCGTCGCCGCCGGCCAGGACGAGAAGTCCGTCCTCGACCGGATCGTGCCCGGCTACTACCAGCGGCTCCTGGAGGACGGCACCGTCGCCACCTCCACCTGCTGCGCCAACACCGCCCCCGAGAACACCATGATGGGCAAGCTCGTCGTGGACTCGGTCGTCACCTGGGCCAAGGAGTACAAGGTCGACGGCTTCCGCTTCGACCTGATGGGCCACCACCCCAAGGCCAACATCCTGGCCGTCCGCAAGGCCCTCGACGCGCTGACCGTTGCCAAGGACGGCGTCGACGGCAAGAAGATCATCCTGTACGGCGAGGGCTGGAACTTCGGCGAGATCGCCGACGACGCCCGCTTCGTCCAGGCCACCCAGAAGAACATGGCCGGCACCGGCATCGCCACCTTCTCCGACCGGGCCCGCGACGCCGTGCGCGGCGGCTCCCCGTTCGACGAGGACCCCGGCGTCCAGGGCTTCGCCACCGGCCTCTACACCGACCCCAACACCTCCACCGCCAACGGCACGAAGGCCGAACAGAAGGCCCGCCTCCTGCACTACCAGGACCTGATCAAGGTCGGCCTCACCGGCAACCTCGCCGGCTACACCTTCACCGACACCTCCGGGAACACCGTCAAGGGCTCCGACGTCGACTACAACGGCGCCCCGGCCGGCTACGCCGCCGTGCCCGGCGACGCCCTCGCCTACGCCGACGCCCACGACAACGAGTCCCTGTACGACGCGCTCGCGTTCAAGCTCCCGGCGGGCACCTCCGCCGCCGACCGGGCCAGGATGCAGGTCCTGGCCATGGCGACGGCGACCCTCTCGCAGGGCCCGGCGCTCTCCCAGGCCGGCACCGACCTGCTCCGCTCCAAGTCGCTGGACCGCAACTCCTTCGACAGCGGCGACTGGTTCAACGCCCTGCACTGGGACTGCCGGGACGGCAACGGCTTCGGGCGCGGACTGCCGCCGGCCGCCGACAACGAGGCCAAGTGGCCGTACGCCGAGCCGCTGCTGTCGAATCCGGCGCTCACCCCGGGCTGCGCGGAGATCAACGGCACCTCGGCCGCGTACCGGGACCTGCTCACCATCCGCGCCACGGAGAAGGACTTCGGTCTGGCCACCGCCGCGCAGGTGCAGGACCGGCTCTCGTTCCCGCTCTCCGGCGCCGGTGAGACCCCCGGCGTGATCACCATGCGGCTCGGCTCGCTCGTGGTCGTCTTCAACGCCGCGCCCGGCACCACCACCCAGAAGGTCACCGCCCTGGCCGGAAAGGACTACGCGCTCCACCCCGTCCAGGCGGCGGGCGCGGATCTTACCGTCAAGAAGGCCTCGTACGAGCGGAGTTCGGGAAGCTTCACCGTTCCGGGACGTACGGTGGCGGTCTTCGCCCTGCGCTGACCGCGACGGGACTACCGTAGGGGCAGCCCGTCGGGGAGAGCCCCACCAGCGCACTCCCCGACGCGCCCCTCCTACTCCACCGGCCGGTTCCGGCCCCGGCACCCGCACCCGCCTCCACGGGCGCGCGGGCCCCGGGGGCCGGGACCGGCCGATCCAGCTGTGCAGCGACGGTGACCATGGCGAGCAACATCCCCGAGGAGACCAACAGCTTCGTCGGACGGGAGGCGGAGCTCGAACTGATCGGCCACGCCCTCTCCGCCGGCCGGCTGACCACGCTCACCGGACCCGGCGGAGTCGGCAAGACCCGGCTCGCCGTCCGCGCGGCCACCCGCGTGGAATCCCTCTACCGCGACGGCGTCCACTGGGCCGGCCTCGCCCCCCTGCACGACGACGAACTCCTCCTGGCCACCGTCTCCGACGCCGTCGGCCTCAGCGACCACACCCTGCGCACCCCCATCGACGTGCTCTGCGAATGGCTCGCCGACAAACAGCTGCTGCTCGTCCTGGACTCCTGCGAACATCTGCGCCCCTCCTGCGCGCACCTCCTGGGCGAGATCCTCACCACCTCGCCCGGCCTCACCGTCCTCGCCACCAGCCGGCGCCCCCTGGACATCAGGGGCGAACAGCGCGTCGACGTGGAACCGCTGCCCGTGGACGGGGCCGGGGCCGCCGCCCTCGCCCTCTTCCGCGACCGCGCGGCCGCCGCAGCCCCCGACACCCCCCACGACCCCGGGGCCGCCGCCGAGATCTGCCGGCGGCTCGAAGGCATCCCCCTCGCCATCGAACTCGCCGCCGCGGCCGTCGGACGCCAGAGCCCCGGCGAGGTCGCCACCCGGCTCGGCTCCCGCCTCGACGTCTTCGCCGACACCACTCTGCTGCCCCGGCGCCACCGCACCCTGCGGACCACGATCGGCTGGTCCCACGAACTGTGCACCCCCGCCCAGCGCCTGCTCTGGGCCCGGCTCACCGTGCTGCGCGGAGACTTCGACGAGGACACCGCCGTCGCCGTCTGCGCCGGCGGGCCCCTCACCCCGGAAGCCGTCCGGGGCGCCCTGCGCGCCCTGGTCGCCCAGTCGGTCGTCGCCCGCGACCGCGACGGCGTACGCCACCGCATGCTCGACAGCATCCGCGAGTACGGCCGGATGTGGCTCACCGAACTCGGCGAGGAGCGCGCCGCCGCCGACCGGCACGCCGCCTGCTTCCTCCGGCTGGCCCGCAGCGCCCACGCCGGCTGGACCGGCGACGACCAGATCCACTGGTACCACCGCATCGCCGAATCCCACGCCGACCTCTGCGCCGCCCTCGACCACCTGCTCGACCACGATCCGGAGGCCGCCCAGGAGATGGCCGGCCGCATCGGCTTCTTCTGGTGCTGCTGCGGCCACCTCCCGCAGACCCGCGGCTACGCCCAGCGCGCCCTGGAACGCGGCCCCGCCGACGGCCCCCACCGCACCCGCGTCCTGTGGGTGCTCGGCATCTGCCAGATGCTCCAGGGCGACTACCAGGCCGCCGAACGCGTCGGCGAGCAGTGCCTGCGGGCGGCCGCCGAGGACGGCACCGACGAGGGCATCCTCGCCGCCGCCTATCTGCGCGGCCTCACCCATCTGATGACCGGCGAACCGCAGAAGGGGCTGCGCGAGGCGGACCGGGTCCTCAGCACCACCGGCGCCGGCACCCCCCTGGAGACCGCCTACCGGCTGCGCTGCCACATGATCACCGTCTTCGCCCTGATCGGCCTCGGCCGGCTCGACGAGGCCGCCGAGGCCGCCGTCGTGCTCCGCGCCGCCTGCGAGGCCAGGGACGAGGGATGGACCCTCAGCTACGTCGACTACCAACTCGCCCTGATCGCGCTCCTCCAGGACCGCGCCGACGCCGCCGCCGCCCACGCCCGCTCCATGATCGCGGGCAAGCACCGCCTCCGTGACCGCTTCGGCATCGCCCTCGGCCTGGACATCCTGGCCGCCGCCATCGCCGCCCAGGGCGAGGGCGCCGAGGCCGCCCGCGTCTACGGAACCGGACAGATCTACTGGGGCATGGTCGGCCACCCCCAGCGCGGCACCCCCGAACTGGGCCCCCTCCGCGAGGCCTGCGAACGCCGCGCCCGCGCCGCCATCGGCGACGCCGCGTACCGCCGCGCCTTCGAACGGGGCCGCTCCGACACCGCGGAGGCGGGACTGGCGCTGGCCCTCCAGGGGCAGTTGCTCTCGTAGCGGGCTTCCACGTGGTGGATCGCGCTTGTGCGGGCCGCCGTCCACGGGGAAGGGTGGGGCGGTCGCATTTCCGCGTCCCATGTTCCGACCAGGAGCCCGCCATGCCGCAGATCACCGTCGACTACTCCGCCGAGCTCGACGACACCTTCGACCGTTCCGGCTTCGCCGGCGCCCTGCACCCCCTGATCGCGGAGACCGTCACCACGAAGACCGCCGCCTGCAAGACCCGGTTCCGCCGGGTCGAGGAGACCGTCGTCGGAGACGCCCCCGAGGGCGACGCGATCGTGCACGTCGACATCGCCCTGCTGCCCGGCCGCACCCCGGAGGTCCTGGCCCGCCTCACCCAGGCCGTACTGGACCTGCTGACCGCCCACATCCGGCCCGCCGAGGGGCTCGCCCTCCACCTCTCGGCGGAGACCCGCGACCTGGACGCGTCGTACCGGAAGCTCTGAGCGGCGAAGGTCCCCGCACGCCGCAACCCGGCGGCGGGGCCGGGGCACTTACCGGGTGAGACCGTCTCCGGAAGGAACCACCCGTGCAGAAACCCAGCCGTCGCGCCGTCGTGGCCGCGGCCGCTCTGATCGCCGCCCTGTCCGCCCCGCTGCCCGCGACCGCGGCGGGCGGGAGGGGTACGCCCGCTCCCGCCTGGGCGAGCGAGGCGGTGCCGTTCACCGACACCACCCTCATGGACGTCGTGCCGATGGGAGGGGGGAGGACCTGGGCGGCCGGATTCACCGTGCGCCAGGAGGGCAAGGTGACCCGGTTCGGACCGGTGGTGGCCGAGCGCTCCGAGCCGGGCGCCGCCTGGACCCCGGTCGCTCAGGCAGCCACCGCCGCCGGGGAGATCAGCAGTCGCGTCAACGCCATGGACGCGAACGGCTCCCGCGATGTGTGGCTCGTCGGCGACGACACCTCGGTCCTCGACGGCCGGGTCTACACGCAGCACTTCGACGGCAAGGGGTGGCAGGTAGTCGCGGCGGACCTCCCGGAGAAGGCCGAGGCCGGCTCCCTGCTCGACGTGGACGCCCGGCCGGGCGGCGCCTGGGCCGTGGGCCTCGCGCAGATCGAGGTGTCGCGTACGTGGAACGAGGCGAAGGGCGGCTGGGTCATCGAGTCCCGGACCGCAGGGATCGCCCGGCACTTCGACGGGACGGCCTGGCGCGACGTCCCGCTCCCCGCACTGCCCGGCGACTACTGGTACCTGAACGCGGTACGGGCCGTCTCCGACCACGACGTCTGGGCGACCGGGTACGACGGCTCCGGCGGAACCCCGCTGCTGCTGCACTACGACGGGGTCTCCTGGGAGCGGGCCGGCGTTCCCGGCGTCACCGACCTTCCCGGCCAGGCCCAGAGCCTCGCGGTGACCGACGAGGGCGATGTGTGGCTGGTCGGCGAGGACTGGTCGCCGGAGGACGGCACGACCCGCGCCCTGGCCGCCCGTCACGACGGCACCGGCTGGCACCGGGTCGCCGTGCCGGACGTGTCCGCGCGGCTCTTCGGCCTGACCGCCCGTCCGGGAGGCGGGATCACCGTCGTGGGCCAGACCCTCGGGGACCGGCGCTCCGCGCTCGCCTGGTCCTGGACGCCGTTCGACCCGGACGCCACCGGCGCGGCCGGTGCCCGGGGACGGTGGAAGGACCTCGCGCCGGCCCAGCCCGCGGGGACGGATCCCTCGGCGCCCCCGGAGAACGCGGCGAACGGGGTGACCGGCGGTCCGGGCGGTCTGACGGTGGTCGGCACCTCGACCGAGGCGGGCGCGGAGCCCCAGCCGTTCGTCTCGGTGCGGCGCGCCGCGAGGTGAGGTCCGCCGGGCCCCGGGCGTTCTCGCGCCGGGGCCCGGCGCACCTCAGGAGCCCTGGCGCGGCACCCGTCGCGCCGGGACGGCCGGGACGGCCGGGACGGCGGGTGCCAGGGCGGAGAGGCGGGTCAGCAGTTCGCCGAAGGGGCCGTCGGCGGGTTCCTGGGAGAGGACGCGGAGCACGATGCCGGCCATCTCCTCGTTGTACGCGGCGCTCACGGCGGCCAGCGCGGCGAAGTCGTGCACGAGCTGGGTCTCCAGCTCCGCGCGCGGAACGCGCCGGCCGTCCAGCCAGATCAGCGCGGTGGACTCGGCGAGCGAGACCCAGGAGCGGACGACCAGCTCCAGCCGTGCGGGCGGGTTCTCGACGCCGAGGTGGGCGAGGATCTGCTCGCAGGCCGCCCGGCGCACCCCGTCGATCATGGCGTTCGCCGTGGAGGAGCCGGCGGCGGGGCCGCCCCGCATGAGTGCGGCGAAGCCGGGGCCGTGCTCGTCGACGAAGTCGAAGAACCGCCCCATCACCCGCAACAACCGGGCGCCCAGGGGGCCTTCGTGCGGTTCCAGGAAGCGGGCCGCCAGTTCGTCGGCGGCCCGCCGCAGCGCCGCCTCGTACAGGCTCTGCTTGCCGGGGAAGTAGTGGTAGACCAGCGGCCGGGAGATCCCGGCGGCGGCCGCGATCTCGTCGATCGACACCTCGTCCGGGGCCCGGCGGCTGAACAACTCCAGCGCCACGCCGATCAGCTGCTGCCGGCGCTCCTCGACGCCCATCCTGCGCTTCACCCGGGTCGTCGTCATGGTCACCAGCGTACGACCCGCTCCCGGCGCCCCCGCTACAGGTCCAGCACCAGCCGCTCGCCCCGGCACCGGGACACGCAGATCAGCATGGAGGCGCGCCGCTCCTCGTCGTTGAGCAGTTCGTCGCGGTGGTCTACCTCGCCCTCCAGGACGCGCTGTTGGCACGTTCCGCAGAAGCCCTGTTCGCAGGAGTACGCCACGTACGGCACTTCCGCGCGGACGGCGGCCAGCACCGACTGGCCGGCGGCGACCGGCACCGTGCGGCCGGTGCGGCGCAGTTCGACCTCGAAGGGCGACTGGTCCGCCGCGTCGCCGTCGCGTGCCGAGAAGCGCTCCAGGTGCAGGGTGCAGCCGGGCGGCAGCGCGGCGGCGACGGCCTCCATGAGCGGTTCCGGGCCGCAGCAGTGGACGGCGGTGCCCTCGGCCGCGTCCGCGAGGGCGGCCTTCAGGTCGGGGTGGCCGGACTCGTCCTGCGGGACGACGGTCACCCGGCCGCCGCCCGCGTCCAGCCGCTCCAGCTCGTCGAGGAAGGGCATCGTGGCCCGGCTGCGGCCCCCGTACACCAGTCGCCAGTCCGCTCCGGCGGCGGCCAGCGCGCGGACCATCGGCAGGACCGGGGTGATGCCGATGCCGCCCGCGACGAGGAGATGGGCCGGGGCCCCGGCCAGCGCGAAACGGTTGCGCGGGCCGTGCACCTCGATCTCCAGGCCCTCCCGGAGCGCGGTGTGCACCTCACGGGAGCCGCCGCGGCCGTCCTCGACCAGCCGGACCGCCACGGTGTACGCCCCGGTGTCGGCCGGGTCGCCGCAGAGGGAGTACTGACGGACCAGGCCGGAGGGCAGCACCAGGTCCAGATGCGCGCCCGGCTCCCAGGCGGGCAGGTCCGGTCCCTCCAGGCGCAGTTGGACGACGCCGTCGGCCGGAGCCGTCCGCGCGGTGATCAGCAGCCGCCGGCCGGCGGTGGAGCGGCGCCGCCGGGCGTGGCCGGATATCGGTTCGTCCAGCGCGGGGAGCGGCCAGAGCGGGGAGCGGGCGATGCGCCGCCGCAGGGCCCGCCGGGTGAGCAGCGCGGCACCGGCCACCGCGGCGACGGTCCGCAGCCGGGGGAGGGGCAGGGAGGTGCGGTTCATCGTCAGGGCGCTTCCGTCGTACGGGCCTCGGCCGCGACCGCGGCGGGCGAGCGGGCGAGGTAGGCGGCGGCCTGGGCCGTGCTTCCCTCCTGCGAGGGGTGGTACGAACGGCTCAGATAGCGGGGTATGGAGCGCAGCATCGCCGGGGTGCTGGGCAGGGTGCCCCGCCGGCCGCTGCGGTAGAACTGTCCGAAGGACGCCTTGCCGTCCAGCAGGCTCGGGTCGTTCTCCATGAAGAAGCGGGCACCGCGCTGCCAGAGGAAGAGCAGGGCGGAGAAGGCCGTCGCCCAGGTCCGCACCCGTCGCCGGTAGCCGCCGTCGACGTGCATGAAGACGTCGAAGGCGACCGAGCGGTGCTCGACCTCCTCGGCGCCGTGCCAGCGCAGCAGGTCCAGCATGGTGGGGTCGGCGCCCCGCCGGTCCAGTTCGTCGGCGTTGAGTATCCAGTCGCCGAGGAACGCGGTGTAGTGCTCGATCGCCGCGATGATCGCCACCCGCTCCATCAGCCACCACCGGCGGGAGCGGCCGGGCGGCAGCGTCCGGTCGCCGAGCAGCTTCTCGAAGAACCAGTCGATCTGCGCGGTGTACGGGGTGGGGTCCAGGCCGAGTTCGCGCAGGTGCGGCAGCACGTCGTCGTGGGCCTGGGAGTGCACCGCCTCCTGGCCGATGAAGCCGATGACGTCCTGTCGCAGCCGCTCGTCGTGGATGTACGGCAGCACCTGGCGGTAGACGTGGATGAACCAGCGCTCCCCGGCCGGGAGGAGCAGATGGAGCACATTGATGGTGTGCGTGGTGAACGGATCGCCGGGCACCCAGTGCAGGGGGGTCCGGTCCCAGGCGAAGGAGACCTGGCGGGCCTTGAGCGCGATCCGCTCCGACGCGACCGCCGCAGGCTGCGTGTTAGACATGTTGTCAATGTACTGAGGGGTAAGCCGGGAGGACAGAGGTCTGCGGCGACTTCCTCGGCCCGCGGGTCCGGCGGACCCGCCCGGCCGCCGGCCGGAGACCGGGGCAACCGCGTGGCGCATCGTTCCGGCCAGTGGCAAGATCACATGCGCACGGTACGGACGGCGGGGGAGGCCGGATGCGTTTCCGTATCCTCGGTGCCCTCGAAATATTCGACGGCACCCGCTGGCGGGGGATCTCCGCCGCGAAACCGCGCGCCCTGCTCGCCGCCCTGCTGGTGCGGCGCGACACCCCCGTACCGACGGACCGGCTGGGGACGGAGCTGTGGGGCGAGCGCGAACCCAGGGCCGCCGCCAACCTCATCCAGCAGTACGTGCTGCGGCTGCGCCGTGAACTCGGGGACCGGGAGGGCCGGTTACTCGTCACCCGGCCGCCGGGCTACCAGGTGGTGCCCGACGGCGAGGACGATCTGGACGCCGCCGTCTTCGCCCGGCTTGGCGCGTCCGGCCGCGCCGCGCTGGCCGCCGGCGAGCCGGAACGCGCGGCGGGCCTGCTCGCGGAGGCGCTCGCGCTCTGGCGCGGCCCCGCGCTCGCCGACGTACCGGCCGGACCGGTCGTGGCGGCGGAGGCGGCCCGGCTGGACGAGCAGCGGCTCGACGTCCTCCAGGCCCGCATCGAGGCCGACCTGGCCTGCGGGCGGCACCGCGCGCTCGTGCCGGAGCTGCGGCAGTCGGTGCGCGAACACCCGCTCCGCGAAGGGCTGTGGGAGCAGCTGATGCTCGCGCTGCACCGGTCGGGGCGGCAGGCGGAGGCGCTCGACGCCTACCGGGAGGTGCACCGGCTGCTCGCCGCCGAGCTGAGCGTCGAACCCTCCGCCCCGCTGCGCGCGCTGCAACAGCGCATGCTCCGCGGCGATCCGGGGCTCGCCGCCCCCGGGCCCGTCCCCCGGCCACCGGAGGGGGCCGCCCGCACCGGACGGGGCCCGGCGCCCCCGCGCCAGCTCCCCGCCGCGGTCAGCGGGTTCACCGGCCGCCGGGCCGAACTGCGGCTGCTGGACGGGGCGTCCGGCGGCGCGGAGCCGGGGGCGGGCCCCGCCGTACGCGTGATCACCGGCACGGCCGGTGCCGGGAAGACCGCGCTGGCCCTGCACTGGGCGCACCGCGCGGCGCGGGACTTCCCCGACGGGCAGCTCTACGTGAATCTGCGCGGCTTCGACTCCACCGCCGGTCCCGTGCCGTCCGGCGAGGCGGTCCGCGGCTTCCTGGAGGCCCTGTCGGTGCCGCCGGAGCGCATCCCCGATCCGCTGGAGGCGCGGGCGGCGCTGCTGCGCACCGAGACCGCGGGCCGCCGTCTGCTGTTCGTCCTCGACAACGCCACCGACGCCGCCCAGGTGCGCCCGCTGCTGCCGGGCGGGGCCGGCTGCGCCGTGGTCGTCACCGGACGCGGCCGGCTGGCCGGTCTCGCCGTCACCGACGGCGCCCGGCTGGTCCGCCTCGACGTGCTGCCGCGCGAGGAGGCGCACGAACTGCTGGTCGCCCGGCTCGGCGCGGACCGCATCGCCGCGGAACCGGAGGCGGCCGCCGAGCTGATCGACCTCTGCGCCCGGCTGCCGCTGGCGCTCGCCGTGACCGCCGCCCGCGCCGTCGGCCGGCCCGGCTTCGCCCTGAGCGCGGTCGCGGCGGAACTGCGCGACACCCGGGGCCGGCTGGACGTGCTGGACACCGGCGAGGGGGCGAGTAGCGTACGCACGGTCTTCTCGTGGTCGTACCTCCGGCTGGACGCCCGCACGGCCCGGGTCTTCCGGCTGCTCGGGCTGTACCCCGGCCGGGACGCCTCCGCGCCCGCGGTGGCCGCGCTGGCCGGGCTGACCGTCCAGGAGGCCGCGGCGGCGCTGACCGCGCTGGCCCACGTCCATCTGATCGACGAGCACCACCCCGGCCGGTACTCCTTCCACGATCTGCTGCGCGTCTACGCGGCGGGGCTGGCGGCGGCCGAGGAGTCCGCGGCGGAACGCACCGAGGCGCTGCACCGCCTCTTCGACCACTTCCTGCACACCGCGCACCTCGCGGGCCGGCGGCTCGCCCCGGTCCGCCGCGCACTGCCGCTGTCGCCCCCGGTGCCCGGCTCCGCGCCCCGCAGCCCCGAGGGGTACGACGAGGCGATGGAGTGGTTCGAGGCGGAGCACGCCGCCCTGCTCGCGGTCGTCGACGCGGCGGGCCCGGCGGGATTCGACGGCCATGCCTGGCAACTCCCGCTCGTCATGGGGGACTTCCTCCATCTCAGCGGCCGCTGGCACGACTGGGCGGCCACCCAGCGCACGGCCGTCGACGCGGCCCGGCGCCAGGAGGACCGGCCCGGGACGGCCCTGTGCCACTGCGAGTCGGGCCGGGCCGCGATCCGGCTGGGACGGCACGAGGAGGCCCGGGACGCGCTGTCACGGGCGCTGGAACTGCAGCGCGAGCTGAACGACCTGGCCGCGCAGGCCCACACCCTGCGCACGCTCGGCTGGTCCTACGAGCAGCAGGGCGACTACCGCGCCACGCTGCGCTGCGTCGAGCAGATCCTCGAACTGGAGCGCGCGGCCGGCAACCGGGCCGGGTGGGGCGGCGCGCTGAACAACATCGGCTGGTGCCACACCCATCTGGGCGACCACGAGAAGGCGCTGGCCTGCTGCGACGAGGCGCTGCGGCTGCACCGGGCGGAGGGCAACCGGCTCGGTGAGGCGTACACCTGGCAGACCCTCGGCGTCATCCGCCGCGCCATGGGCCAGTACACCGAGGCCCTCGACTGCTGCCGCCGGTGCCAGGAGGGCTTCCGCCGGCTCGGCAACCGCTACGGCGAGGCGGTCGCGCTGCGCGACCTCGGCGAGGTCCTGAACACCGTCGGCGACCTCGCGGGCGCGCGCGAGGCGTGGCGGACCTCCCTCGCGCTCTTCGACGAACTCGACCACCCGGACGCGGACGCCGTGCGCGCGCTGCTCAGGGCGGCGGACTGAGCCACCGGGCGCGCCCGGGGCCGTACCGGCCGGCCTGCGGCGGCGGCCCAAAGCGGCGTCAAAGCGGAAGTTCAGCCCGGGGTCGCAGAGTTGCGGCCGTGCCCCGGTGGGTCCGGGGCCCGCTGAGGCCGAAAGCGAGTGGGTTGATGCGTGTCGCGCTCAAGGAGTGCTCCTGGCGGACGGTGGGGGAGGAGCTGATCGTCGTCTTCGACCCCCGTGAGTCGATCACTCTGGAGGACCCCGACGGGAAGGTCGAGGCGCTCCTCTCCGTGCTCGGGGAAGGGCCCCGGAGCGCCCCGCAACTGCGTGACGCGCTCGCCGCCCGGGGCGTCGAGGTCACCGCCGGGGAACTCGACGGGGGACTGGCGGGACTGGCCGGCCTGGGGCTGGTCGAACGCGAGGAGGGCCGGTTCACCGGCGATCCGGCCGTGGACGAGCGGCACTTCTCCAACCTGGCGTTCTTCGGCACCTTCGCGGACCTCGACCGGCACCGCACCGACTTCCTGCGCCGGGTGCGCGACGCGCACGTCCTGGTGCTCGGTGTCGGAGGCGGCGGCTCCTCGCTGGTGCAGTGCCTGGCGGGACTGGGCGTCGGCCGGCTGACGCTGCTGGACCACGACCGCGTCGAGACCCGCAACTTCGCCCGGCAGTTCCTCTACCGGCACGAGGACGTCGGCCGCTCCAAGGTCGAGCGCGCCGCGGCCTGGGTGCGCGCCTACGACCCCGACATCGAGGTGCGCACCGTCGACCGCTGGGTCGCGGGCCCCGAGGACCTCGCCGACCTCACCGACGGGACCGATCTGATCGTGGGCGGCCTGGACGGCCACCCCGACGCGGGCCTGTGGGTGAACGAGGCCGCCGTCCGTGCCGGTGTGCCGCTGGTCGTCGGCGGCGCGACCCGCACGCTGCTCTCGTACATGTCCGTCGATCCGGGCCGGAGCGCCTGCCTGGCGTGCGAGTTCGCGCGGGGGCCGGAGGAGGGCACCGGCGCGGCGGCCGCGGAGGACCTCGTGCACGGGATGCGGACCACGAACCCGCTCATCGGCCCGGTGGCCATGCAGATCGGCTCACTGATCGCGCTGGAGGGCCTGCGCCATCTGACCGGGTTCCAGGAGCCGGTGGCCGCGGGGGCCAGGATCCGGCTCGATCTGCGCGAGGGACTGGCGGCCGAACGGGTGCCGTTCCCCGACGTGCCGGACTGCCCGGTCTGCGCGCTGGCTCCCGTACGGGTGGCCGCGGGATGAGCGGGGCGGACGGATCCCCGGGGACGACCGTGCGGCTGCGCCCGCTGAGCGTGGTGCCCGAGGGGGAGGACGAGGTCCTGGTCGGCGACCCGGAAACGGGGCGGTTCGTCGCCATTCCGAAGGTCGGGGGCGTGGTCGTCGAGGCGCTGACGCGCGGGGCGACGATCGCGGAGGCCGCCGCCGAGGCCGAGGAGTTCGCCGGACAGCCCGTGGACGTGCCGTCCTTCGTCGGGGTCCTGCGCGAGCTCGGATTCCTCGACGAGGGGCAGGAGAGCACACCGGTCCGCTCGGCGCCCGTCCAGGGCGGACGGTGGCTGGACGGGGTCCGGCAGGAGGTCGCGCGGCCCTTCTTCGGCCCGGTGGCCTGGAGCTGCTACGCCGCGTGCGCGGTGTTCGCGCTCGCCGTGTTCGTGTTCCGGCCCGGCCTCTTCCCCGATCCGGCCACCGACGCGTTCGTCGTCGACGACATCGGCCTCGGCAGCCTGATCCTCGTGCCGCTCGCCACGGCCGCCACGGCGGTGCACGAGCTGGGCCACTGGTTCGCGGCCCGCGCGCTCGGCCTGGGGGCCCGGTTCGGCATGGACCGGCGGATGGGCTTCCTGCTGGTCTTCGAGACCGATCTGACCCAGCTGTGGACCGTGCCGCGACGCAAGCGGTACGGGCCGCTGCTGGCCGGCCTCGCCCTCGACGCGGTGCTGCTCGCCGTACCGCTGGCGGCGCGGCTGCTGATCGACACCGGGACCTGGGCGGCTTCGGACGGACTCGACACGGTCCTCGCCACCTGGATCTACGTGAAGCTCACCGCGATGCTCTGGCAGTGCATGGTCTTCCTGCGGACGGACCTGTACGCGGTGCTGGTCAACGCGCTGGGCTGCCGCAATCTGTGGCAGGTCACCACCCTGATGCTCCGGCGCTCCGCCGGCCGGCTGGACGCCGCGGGCGCGGCCGAACTGGCCGACGCGCATCCGGTCGACGTCCGGGCCGGGCGCTGGTTCCGCTGGGTGCGGCTCTCCGGAGCCGTGCTGACCCTGGTCTGGGCGGCGCTCTTCCTGGCGCCCTTCGCCCGGGAGGTGCTGCGCTGGGCCGCCGGCCGGCTCGGCACGGGCCCGGCCACCGGACCGTTCTGGTGGGCGCTGCTGTGCACCGCGGTCTGTCTGACCCCCTTCGTTCTTCCCGCGGCCCTCGCGGTCCGTGAGCGCGTACGACGGCTCACGGCGAGGAGCTGAGACCCCCGCGGGTACCGGTCCACCCCGGCCCGGCGCACCGCCGGCCCGGGGGACGTCATCCAGTCACGAGGAGGTGAATCGCATGGAGATCAAGGTCCGCAAGGTCGAGGACGTGAAGGCCACGGGGCTCCAGGTCTGAACGGCCCGCGGCGGCCCTGCCGCCGCACGCTCCTGATCCGCCGGAGCGCGGTGCGGGAGCGGAACACCCGCCGGGGAAGGGGAGGAACGCCGGTTCCTCCCCTTCCCCCGTGCCCGCGCTAGCGCAGCACCCCGACCCGGCTGCCGTCCGCCAGTTCGCCGTCGAGCCGGGCCCGGTCGCCCGCGCGGGCCGGCACCGCGAGCAGCCGGCCGCGCGCCCGTGCGCTCACCCCGCCCGAGGCGGTCAGCGAGGCGAACTGCTCGCTGCCCGCGGCCAGGACGTACCACCGCCCGGTGCGCGATTTCCACAGCACACCGGCCAGCGCCCGGGGCGTACGCGTCCCGCAGGCGGGCGAGTCCTCGGCGCGGGCCGCGACCGCACCCGGCGGCGGGGCCGCGCCCGGACCGGTGGGCAGCGGCTGGAACAGGGCGAGGACCCGGCTCCCGGTGCCCCGCCAGGTCTCCGCCCGGGTGCACAGCCACTGGGCCGAACCGCTGCCCTCGGGGAGCCGCTGGCGGGCGTACACCCAGGAGTTGACCGCCCGGACCCCGTGCGAGCTCACCGCCGGAAGCAGACAGGCGGTCCGCGCCCAGCTCTCGTGCTCCGCGCGCCCGGAGACGTCGTGGGGGTGCGCGGGCGGGCCGGAGGTCAGCCGGGCCGGGGCGAGTTCGCCGAGATCCGTCACCAGCCGCACCGCCCCCGGCCCGGCCAGCTCCAGCGCGGACCAGGACGTGCAGCCGGAGGCGTTCACCGGGCTCGGCAGCGCGTCCGTGACCCCGTCGGCGGTGCGGTGCAGGCCCCGGGGCGCCCGGTCCGGGGCGAGCAGGTCCCGCACCCGCACCCCGCGCACCCAGGGCGCGGTCAGATACCGGACCCCGCCGCGCCCCCGGTCCACGACCAGCGCGCCCGAGGCCGCCGCGTCGGCCCCGTCGACCCGGGCGAAGTCGAGCGCGGCGCCCGCGGAGCCGGCCGCGCGCGGCTCCGCGTACCGCACCACCCGCAGCCCGTCGTGGAACAGCACCACACGGGAGGCGCCGACCTCGCCCGCGTAGAGCAGTTGCGGCGGTCCCATCGGCGGGCCCTCGGGGGTGCGCGGGGTCGCCGAGGTCCGCACCCCCTCGCCCGGACGCGCCCAGACCGCGAGCGCCCGCCGCAGGAGCGCGGTGTCGTCGGCGCGGTCGCCGCGCGTGGGCCAGGCGGTGAAGTCCGTACGGGCCGAACGCCGCCAGAAGTCCGCCGGGACCCGGAGCAGCGCCGCCGGGTCCAGGGCCTTCTCGGCGGCGGGGTTGCGCGCGTACGGCGGCGCGGCCGGGGCGCTGTGGCCCCAGCCGTCGCCGGGCAGCCCGAGCAGCGCCCCGCAGACCAGCAGCGCGGCGAGCGCCACCAGACCGGCGCGGGCGTACCGCCGGCGGCGCGGCAGATCGGGCGGGCGGGCCTGGAGCGAGCAGGCGTCGAAGCCCGGGGAGGCCAGCAGCGCCGCCGGCGAGGCCACCCCGTCCGCCTCGGTCAGCGCCGCGTGCGGGTCCGCCACGCCGGCGTCGGCCAGCTCCCGGCGGATCTCCCCGTCCGCGAGACCCTCCAGACCGCGCAGCGCGAACGCCGCGCGCGCGGCCCGGCTGACCTCCGACAGCTCCTGCTCCAGGGCCAGTTGGCCGGCCCCTCCGGCGTGGGGGAGGAGCCGCAGACCCCAGGCCAGGGGCAGGACGGGCGGCAGCGGGACGAGCCGGGGGCGGTGGCCCGGCCCCTCGCCGCGTCCGGCCGCAAGGGCGCCCCGCACCACCCGGCTCCGCACGTACGCGTACCCCGGATCGGCCGGTGCGGACCGGCCGGGGCGGCGCGGCGGCGGCAGCACCCCGCCGTGCGCCGGACCGGCGCGCAGCGCCGCCTGGAGGGACCGCTGGGCCAGGGCGTGGGCGGTGAGCACCCGCCGGTCGCGGTCGGGTGCCTGGGGCAGGATGAGATAGCCGAGCCGGACCAGGCGCGGATAGTGCTCGACGAGCGCGGCCCCCGGCCGCTCCGCGCCGGCTGAGGATGGCTCTGGCTGTGGGCGCACATTCAGCAGAACGAGCGAATCGTGCGATGGTCACCCCGGGCGGCGGGTCCGGGAGAGGACAATCCTCAGGCGAAGGCGGCGAGTTGGGGGTCGACGGGGGCGCCCGTCATCCGGTTGGCCAGGGTCGAGACGGTGTACGCGCCGATGCCGAGGGTCACCTCCAGGGCGTTGCGCGGGGTGTAGCCGTGGGACAGGAACGCCGCGAGCGCGGCGTCGTCCACGGCGCCGGTCGTCTCGATGACGGCCAGGGTGAACGTCCGTGCGGCTTCGAGCCGTTCGTCCGGGAGCGGGTGGCCCTCGCGCAGGGCGGCGACGAGTGCGGCGTCGGCCTCCAGCGCCGCGAGCCGGGCGGTGTGCATCGCCACGCAGAGGTGGCAGCCGTTGCGGGCGGCCACCGTCATGATCAGGACCTCGCGGGAGAGCGGGTCCAGGGTCGTCGACTCGAAGAGGGCGCTGAGCCTGAGGAAGCCGTTCAGCGTCTCGGGCGAGGTGGCGAGCCGGGCGACCCCGACGGGCAGGTAGCCCTGCTTCTCCGTCACGGAGGTCATGGTCGGACGGGCGGCGGGCGGGGCGGTTTCGGGCGTGTGGTCGGGAAAGCGGGTCGCGGACATGGGTGTCCCCTCTCGCGGTAAACTCGACAACGTGATTGACGAAAAAGTAAACCAGGTTGTCGAGTTTCGCAATGGCTGAGCCCGCCGGAGGGACGTCCGGCGCGGACCCGGCCGGCTTCGAGCTGCCCCTGCTGCTGTTCGCCGGCTTCCGGTCGGTCATCGACGCCCTCCACGCCGAACTGGCCGAGGAGGGGCACGCCGGCCTCAGCCCCGCGCACGGCTACGCGCTCCAGGCGGTGGGCCTCGCCGGATCGACCGCCGGGGAGATCGGCCGCCGGCTCGGCGTCTCCAAACAGGCCGCCGGCAAGACCGTCGAGAAGCTCGAAGCCCTCGGATACGTCGAACGCCTCGACGACCCCCACGACGGCCGCCGCAAACTGGTCCGGCTCTCCCCGCACGGCATCGACATGCTGACCCGGTCCGCCGAGGGCTTCGACCGGCTCCGCGCCGCCTGGGTGCGCACCCTCGGAGCCGACCGCGTCCGCGCCCTGGAGGACGATCTGCGCACCATGGCCGGCGCGGACGCCCACCGGCTCGACATGGCCGCCTGGTTCAACGGGTGACGCGGTGGCGCGGAGCGGGGCCTACGCCTTGCCCCGGTCCAGATAGGCGAGCACCGCGAGGACGCGGCGGTTGTCGTCGTCGGAGGGCGGCAGACCGAGCTTCCCGAAGATGTTCGAGGTGTGCTTGGCCACCGCCCGCTCCGTGATCACCATCTGCGAGGCGATCGCCGCGTTCGACCGGCCCTGCGCCATCAGCTCCATGACCTCCCGCTCGCGCGGCGTCAGCCCGCCCATCGGCTCGTCCTGCGCCCGCCGGCTCAGCAGCTGGGAGATGACCTGCGGATCCATCGCCGTGCCGCCCGCCGCGACCCGGCGGACCGCGTCGATGAACTGGTCCGCGTCGAAGACCCGGTCCTTGAGCAGATAGCCGATCGCCCCGTTGCCGTCCGCCAGCAGCTCGCGCGCGTACAACTGCTCCACGTGCTGGGACAGGACGAGCACCGGGAGCCCCGGCCGCGCCCGCCGGGCGGCCAGCGCGCACTGCAGCCCCTCGTCCGTGTGGGACGGCGGGAGCCGGACGTCGACCACGGCGACGTCCGGCTGCAACTCCGCGAGCGCCCGGGTCAGTTCGGGCCCGGTCTCGACGGCGGCCGCGATCTCGAAGTCGTACGCCTCCAGCAGGCGGACCAGGCCGTCGCGCAGCAGGAAGAGATCTTCGGCTAGGACAACTCGCAAGGGATCTCCATGGTCACCATGGTGGGACCGCCCGCGGGACTGCTGACGGCCATGACGCCGTCGAATGTACCGAGTCGCCGTTCGATTCCGCTCAGCCCGGAACCCGCCCCGGCCTCGGCCCCGCCCCTCCCGTTGTCGGTCACCGAGATCCGCAGCATCCCCTCCGCGTGGTGCATGTCCACCCAGACCCGGTCCGCGCCCGAATGCTTCGCCGCGTTGGTCAGCACCTCGCTCACCGCGAAGTAGGCCGCCGACTCCACCGGGGCCTCGGCCCGGCCCGCCAGCTCCACGTCCACCTCGGTCGTCAGCGGCAGCCTCAGCGCCAACGCCCGCACCGCGTCCCCGAGTCCGCGCTCGGCCAGCACCGGAGGGTGGATGCCCCGCACCAGATCGCGCAGCTCGGTGAGCGCCTCGGCCGAGGACTCCCGGGCCATCGCCAGCAGCTTCTTCGCCTGCGCCGGGTCCTTCTCGACCAACGCCTCGATGGCCCCGAGGTTCATGCCCATGGCGACCAGCCGGGCCTGCGCCCCGTCGTGCAGATCCCGCTCGATGCGCCGCAGCTCCGAGGCGGCCGTGTCCACGGCCTCGTGCCGCGTCTCGGTCAGCCGGTCGACGCGCAGAGCCAGTTCCTGCTCCTGGGTGGGGGCGAGCACCGAACGGGCGAGCACGAAGTGGGCCCGCAGCAGCGGTCGGCTCAGCGCCACCCCGACCGCGAACAGCACCACTCCGAGCCCGGCGGCCATCAGCCCCGTCGCCTGGCTGTCGACCGGCACGAACGCGTACCAGTACCGGTCGTCCGTGAACACCCGCCACAGACCGGCCGCCAGGACGAAACCCTCCACCGGGTAGGCCATCAGCACCGCCGCCAGCAGCGCCACCACCGCGCCCGCCGTCATGTCCACCAGCATCCAGCGCATGTCCCGCCAGGTCGCCGGGTCCTTCATCAGCAGCGTCGTGCGCTCCACGTACCCGGTGAACCCGCTCCGCAGATCCTTCGGGAACGGCCGGTACGGCACGGGGATCCGCACGTCCGACCAGGTGATCGCCAGCAGCCGCCGCTGATTGGCGTGCCTGCGCACCGCCGCGACCAGGTACGGAGTGGTCACCAGGCCGATGCCCAGCGGAATGAGCGAGATGGACACCAGCGTCACCGTGAACAGCGTGACGGAACCCGCGAGGGCGGTGAACGACAGCACCAGTCCGCGCCACGCGGCCAGCAGCGCCGCCCGTATCCGTCCTCCGATGGCGTTCATGAACCACTCGCTTCCCCTCGTCGGGCCGCCGTGCCGGCCCGGTGCGCACCCAGTCTGACCCGGGCCCCGCCCCCGGCGTCAGCCGGTCCGCCACCCGGGCGGGGTGTACCCAGCACCACCCCCCGGACCTCGCCCTACGGCACGGGCGGGTGGGGGCCCCGGCGGCTGGGGCGGCGGACCGGCGATTCCTAGATTCGAGGAGTCAGGTCCGACGTACTACTTCAGGGGGCGACACCGCCATGAGGCGAAACCTCGCGGCACGTATCGGTGTGTGGAGCGCACACCATCGCAAGACGGCCGTTCTCGGCTGGCTGCTCTTCGTGGTTCTGGCCGCGGGTCTCGGCGGCGCGTCCGGCATGGTCGAGATGACCGACGCCGAGAACGGGGCCGGGGACTCCGCCCGAGCCGAGAAGATCCTCGCCGACGCGGGCCTCGGCCACCGGGCCGGCGAACTGGTCATGGTGTCGTCCGACCGCCCCGACGGCTGGCGGAAGGCCGCCGCCGACCTGGCCACCGCCCTCGACCGCACCGGCGAGGTCACCGACCTCGCCCCGCCCGTCGCCTCCGGGAACGGCAAGGACGGGCTGATCACCTTCTCGATGAAGGGCGACCCGGACACCGCCGCCGACCGGGTCCAGCCGGTCCTGGACGCCGTCGCCGGCGTTGCGGAGGAGCGGAACGACGTCACCGTCCGCCAGTTCGGCGACGCCAGCGCCGGCAAGTGGCTCGGCGACCTGCTCTCCGACGACTTCAAGAAGGCCGAGTTCACCGCCGTGCCCCTCGCGCTCGGCATCCTGCTCGTCGCCTTCGGCGCCGTCGTCGCGGCCCTGCTCCCCGTCGGCCTCGCCCTCACCGCCTGCATGGCCGCCTTCGGCCTGCTCTCGCTCGCCAGCCACCAGCTGCACCTCTTCCAGACCACGTACTCCGTGATGTTCCTGATGGGCTTCGCCGTCGGCGTCGACTACTGCCTGTTCTACCTGCGCCGCGAACGCGACGAGCGGGCCGCCGGGCACGACGCCGAGACGGCGCTGCACATCGCCGCCGCGACCAGCGGCCGCGCCGTGCTCGTCTCCGGGCTGACCGTCATGGTCGCCATGGCCGGGATGTTCCTGTCCGGGCTGATGCTGTTCAAGGGCTTCGCACTCGCTACGATCCTCGTCGTCCTCATCGCGATGCTCGGCTCCGTGACCGTGCTGCCCGCCCTGATGTCCTGGCTCGGCGACCGCGTCGAGGCGGGCCGGATCCCGCTGCTCAACCGCCGTGCCCGGCGCGGCCGCAAGGAGAGCGGCCGGGTGGCCGGACGGCTGCTGCGCCCGGTGCTGAACCGGCCGAAGCTCTTCGCCGTGGCCTCCGTCGCCGTCCTGCTCGCCCTCGCCGCGCCCGCCGTCGGCATGAAGACCGAATCACTCGGCCTGGAGAAGCAGTTCGGCTCCGACTCCACGCTCTCCGTCGCCTACCGGGAGATCAGCGAGACCTTCCCCGGCGGCCCCGCCCCGGCCCAGGTGGTCGTCGAGGCCGACGACATCGCGGCACCCGCCGTCCGCACGGCACTGGCCGGATTCCACGGAGTGACCGTCCACCGCGCCGAGAACGTCGCCGAGTTCGAGGTCCCCCTGCCCGACGGCGAGGACGGACTGCGCGAACTGCGCGAGAAGCGGCTGCCGGCCGCCTTCGACGGCACCGGGGCGCACGCCTACGTCACCGGCGAGACGGCCGGGTCCGTGGACTTCAACGACCAGCTCGGACGCGGCATCGTGCCGGTGTTCCTCTTCATCGCCGCGGTGACCTTGCTGCTCATGCTGTTCTGCTTCCGCAGCTACGTCGTCGCGGTCACCTCGATCGTCCTCAACCTGCTCTCCGTGGCCGCCGCCTACGGGGTGATGACCGCGGTCTTCCAGCACGGCTGGGGCGCCTCGCTGATCGGCTCCGAGGGGGTCGGCGCGATCGAGTCCTGGATGCCGCTGTTCGTCCTCGTCGTCCTGTTCGGACTCTCCATGGACTACCACGTCTTCGTCGTCTCCCGGATCCGCGAGGCCCGACTGCGCGGCCTGTCCACCCGCGAGGCCATCGACGAGGGCATCCGGCGCACCGCGGGCGCCGTCACCGGCGCGGCCGTGATCATGGTGGCGGTGTTCTCCGTCTTCGGCACGCTCTCCATGCAGGACATGCAGCAGATGGGCGTCGGCCTGGCCGTCGCCGTCCTGCTCGACGCCACGGTCGTCCGCATGGTCCTGCTGCCCTCGGTGATGGCGCTCCTCGGCGAACGCAACTGGCGCACCCCGCGCGCCCTGACCCGCCTCCCCGCCCCCGACCACGGCGAACCGGCCGTCGCCGCGCCCGCCCCGTCGGTGCGCGTCTGACCCCTCCCGCCCCCCCGGACGGCGAAGGGGCCCGGTTCCGGACACTCCGGAACCGGGCCCCTCCTTCGTGCGTCAGGGCGCGTACTTGTATCCGACGCGCCGCACCGTCTGGATCGACCGGCGGTGCTCGGCCCCCAGCTTGCGGCGCAGCCGGGCGATGTGGACGTCGACGGTCCGCCCGTCGCCCACATGCCCGTAGCCCCACACGGTGGTCACCAACTGGTCGCGGGTGTGCACCCGGTGGGGGTGCGCCACCAGATGGGCGAGCAGCTCGAACTCCAGATACGTGAGATCGAGCACCGCTCCGTTCACGGAGGCGGAACGCTGGACGGAATCGATGGTCACCGGCCCCGCCGGCGCCGGAGCCGGCACCTCCGGCAGCACGTACTGCGCGGCGGCCGCCGCGAGCGCCGGCTGCTGGTCCGCCGGGACCAGCACCAGATAGCCGACCATCGGAGGCCGCCCCGGCAGCGCGGGCAGGGTGTGCTGGGGCGCCGGCAGCCAGGTCGCCCCCGGCGTCAGCAGCGCGGAGACATCGGCCGGCCGGACGGTCTCGTCCGGTGCCACGGCGCGCAGCCGGTGCCGGGCGGCGGACGGGGGAGGAGCGGTGGAGGCGGCAGCGGCGGAGAAGGTACGGGTGTTCGCCATGAGGGTCAGCTCTTTCGCGCGAGGAGTCGTCTGTGGAGGGACGTGCTTCGTGCGCGCGGGCCGAAGACCGGGGTGAGCGGCTTTAGAGGGCCGGCGCGTTCCACGCGCGGCAACACACCCGGTCGAAGTCGTGGTGCTGACGGGACGGCCAGAACGGTTCGAGGTCGCTGCGACCGGTCGAGACGTACGGGATGCTGGCCATGCCCCCATTGAACCAGAGAACGCCCGCCGGCAGCAGACCTCTCTCGGCCGTCGATACGGACCCTTGGCGTTACGTACCTCACGCCACGCCGAAGGGGCGCCCACCGGTCTCCGGTGAACGCCCCCTCGGCGTATGCGTGTGCGGTGCGGATCAGGCCTGGCCGGCCTTCTCCAGCGCGGTGCAGCAGGTGTCGACGATCAGCCGGGTGACGACGTAGGGGTCGACGTTGGCGTTCGGGCGGCGGTCCTCGATGTAGCCCTTGCGGTCCTGCTCGACCTGCCAGGGGATGCGGACGGAGGCGCCGCGGTCCGAGACGCCGTAGCTGTACTCGTTCCAGGGGGCGGTCTCGTGGAGGCCCGTCAGACGGTCGTCGATGCCGGCGCCGTAGTTCTTCACGTGGTCCATGGGCTTGGAGCCCTCGCCGAGGGACTCGCAGGCGGTGATGATCGCGTCGTAGCCCTCGCGCATCGCCCGGGTGGAGAAGTTGGTGTGCGCGCCCGCGCCGTTCCAGTCGCCCTTGACCGGCTTGGGGTCGAGGGTCGCGGAGACGTTGAAGTCCTCGGCGGTGCGGTAGAGCAGCCAACGGGCCACCCACAGCTGGTCGGAGACCTCCAGCGGGGAGAGCGGGCCCACCTGGAACTCCCACTGGCCGGGCATGACCTCGGCGTTGATGCCGGAGATGCCCAGGCCCGCCTTGAGACAGTTGTCGAGGTGCTTCTCGACGATCTCGCGGCCGAAGATCTCGTCCGCGCCGACGCCGCAGTAGTAGCCGCCCTGCGCGGCCGGGAAGCCGCCCTCGGGGAAGCCGAGCGGACGGTGGCCGTCGAAGAAGGTGTACTCCTGCTCGATGCCGAAGATCGCCTCCTGCCCGGCGAACTGCTCGGCGACCGGACGCAGCAGCGCCCGCGTGTTCGACGCGTGCGGGGTCATGTCGATGTCGAAGACCTCGCACAGGACCAGGACGTCGTCGCCGCCGCGGATCGGGTCCGGGCAGGTGAAGACCGGCTTCAGCACCCGGTCGGAGGCGTGGCCCTCGGCCTGGCCGGTGCTCGAACCGTCGAAGCCCCAGACGGGCAGCGCGGCCACGTCGGACGACGGGGCGCCCGGCATGATCTTGGTCTTGGAACGGAGCTTGGCGGTCGGCTCGGTGCCGTCGATCCAGATGTACTCAGCCTTGAACGTCACGGAAGCCATCCTTCGGGGGTGCTGCGGGTCTCTGCAGCGCAGCTTCGCAAGGCGCGATTTCCCGACCGTTGCCCTCGTGTGAACCCCGTGTTACCGGGGTTTCCGGCATGCGACGCACCCTCGGTGCGGGGGAGCGGACCCCGCGACCGGGGCCGCGCTCACCGCCCCCGGTCGCGCAGCAGCGACGCGAAACCGGCCGCCCGGATCCGCCGCACCAGCTCCTCGGGACTCGTCCCCAGCGCCCGCGCCGTGTTCCCGAGATGCCAGTCCTCGGCGGCCAGCCGCCGCAGCAGATACCCGCGCCGGATCTGCGCCTCGGAGAGCCGGAACGTCTTCAGGTACGCGACCCGGCCCTTGTGGTCGGTGATCGTCTCCCCGATGTGCTGCCCCGTCCCGTCGCGGACGAACGGCGGCAGGAACCGCCAGAGCGTGAACGCCCCCATCCGGTGCACCCGGTCGAAGGCGTACGAACCGTCCAGCAGCTCCCCGGCGAACAGCGTGTCGTGCCCCGTGCTCCACGCCCGCTCCTGGACCCGCGCCGCGGCCCGCAGGTCCGCGAGCGTCCGCAGATGCGGGCCGTCCGCGATCCGCGCCGCGAAATCGGCCACCGGGGCGCCGTACATCGCGTACTGGTGGACCAGCTCCCCGTACAGGTCCTGGACCAGCGTGGCGTGCAGCAGCCGGTAGTCCTCCGGGTGCGGCACCACGAACGCGGCGGCGAGCGCGTCCGAGGCGTACACCATCACCCCGCACTGGCCCGGATGGATCTCGAAGACCCGCAGCGCCTCGCCGAGCCCCCGCACCGACCACCCCAGGTACGTGTCCTCCGCGCGCGGCGACAGCCCGTTCCGCAGCGCCGAGCGCGACCACTCCTCCCAGGCCGTCGAGGGACCGCCGAAGTGCAGGGCCAGATAGCCCTCCAGCGCCAGATGCAGCGGCAGGAAGCGCAGCCGGTCGCCCGGCCGCCGCTTGGCGAGCCGGTGGTGGCGCAGCCGGGGCAGCCGCACGGCCTCGGGCCGCGTGCCGTCGCCGTTCCCACCGGACAGCTGGGTGCCGTACGCCGCCGACCCGGCCCCCTCGCCCGACCAGTCCGCGACGAACCCGTGCGGGATGTACGAGGTGTACGCCGCACGCGGGCCCAGTTCCACGACACCGGCCCCGTACCCCTCGTACACCTCCCGGTGCAGCCGCAGCCCCTCCACCGGGGCCTCGCGCAGCAGCGGCACCAGCCGGATGCCGCCCCACACCTGCGCCGGGCCCGTCGTGAGCCCGGCCGTCTCGATCCCGGTCACCGCTCCGCTCCTTCCGGACCGGCCCCGGTGAACCGGGCGACCTGCCGGTCCAGGTACGCGTACAGCTCGGCGGGCCCGGTACGCCCCTCGGAGAACTGCGCCAGCTCCACCAGCGCCGGCAGGTCCTCCGCGTCGCGGATCCCGGCCGTCGGCACGGCGGGCGACAGCCGTCGCACGTCGAAGCCCTCCGCGTCGTATACAGGGTTCACATGGACCGCCGAGGTGCGCCGCTCCGGGTCGATCCGCGCCCGCCACACCCGCAGCACCTCACCCGCCAGCTCCGGCGGGGCGTTGTCCCAGCCGTCCGAGACGACGACCAGCCGGTCCGGACCGTGCTCCAGCGCGTCCAGGACCCGCAGGCCCAGCGGCGTCGGCCCCCACGGCACGACCAGCAGCGGATCCCTCGCGCCGGAGGTCCACAGCCCGGTGTACGCGCCGGGCGCGGCGAGCGCCTCCAGCAGATGGTGGCAGGCCAGCGCCACGGCCAGCGGGCGGCGCCGCTTCACGCCCGAACCGGACGAGGAGTAGCTGTCGTCGAGCACCGCGGCGACCCGCCCCCAGCTCCCGGCGTGCGGCCCGGCGGCCCGGCGGCCGGCCGTGCGCAGCGCCCCGGTCAGCTCCGCGCGCCGCCGCCCGCGCTCCTCCCGGTCCAGCGCCAGCACGTACAGCGCGAGACGGGTCAGCGGCATCACCGCCAGATCGACGTCCGGGGGCGGTCCGGGGCGCCCGTCCGCCCGCTCCTGCCGCGTGCGCAGCCGCTCCAGCCGGGTCATCCGGGGCGCCATCCGCTCCAGGAACGCCTCGCGCTCCATGCCGCGCCGGGCGGCGAAGCCCTCCGCGACGGTGAACGGCAGCTCCCCGACGGCGCCCTGCTCGTAGTGGGCCCGGCGCCAGGCGTCCAGCAGGGGGTGCCGGTAGCGCGGCAGCGTGCCCGGCCGGAACAGGAACGCCCCCAGCTCGCCGTCCGTTGCGCGGCCCGTGGCAGCGGCCGGTGCGCCGTCGAGCCGGAGATGGGCGTGGCGGGCCGCGGCCTTCAGGCCCGCGCGGTACTTCACGGCGTCGTGCCCGAGGTCCGGCCGGGCGGCCAGCCAGTCGCGCACGATCGCACGGGTGCGCCGGTTGTTGACCCCGGCCGTGCGCAGCCCCCGGAACAGCCGGTAGACCCGCTGCGGCGCCATCCGCGCCAGCCGGGCCGCGATCAGCCGGCCCTCGGCGCGCCTCTGCTCGGCGGTGGCGTCGGCGGCGTGGACCAGCAGGCCGTGCACGATCTGCGCGGCGTTGTGGTCGTTGATGCCCAGGGCGAGCGCGGCGGCGTACACCCGGCGGTAGTTGACGCGTACGTACGCGTGCAGGAAGTCCAGCGAGAGCCGCTGCTCGTCCGCGTCCGAGCGGAATTCGCGCTGCCCGGTCGCGGTGATCGCCGCGTTGACGAAGAGCAGGACGTCCTCGGCCGCGACGAGGTCGGCCAGGGTCTCGGTCGTCTCGGTCGTCATGGTCGGTGCCCCCCCGTGGTGTTCCGCGAGGCGTGCGCGCACACGGAAGCCGGCCGGGGAATGGGGGCGCGAACAGCGAAATATTTGCTTCAAAGGCAAGTCCCGGAAGTCGCACCGGAGTCCCGCGGCCGGCCCGGCCAACGTATCCGTACGCCCGTCCGCCCCGCCACCCCATTCGGACGCGCACCGCGCCCCACCGGGCACACTGGACCCATGACGCCTCCCGAGAACCCCCTGCGTATCGGCCTGGTCGGTACGGGCCCGTGGGCCCGCGCCACCCAGGCACCCGCCCTCGCCGCCCACCCCGGTGCCGTGCTGAGCGGGGTGTGGGGCCGCCGCGAGGAGGCCGCCCGCGCGCTGGCCGGGGAGCACGGAACCGAGGCGTACAGCGGGGACGCGGGGCTCGACGAACTGTTCGCCGCCAGTGACGCCGTCGCCTTCGCGCTGCCGCCGGACGTCCAGGCCCCGCTGGCCGTGCGGGCCGCGGCGGCCGGATGCCATCTGCTCATGGACAAGCCGGTGGCCACCACCGTCGGGGCCGCCCGCGCGGTCGCCGAGGCGGCCGAGCAGGCCAGGGTCGCCTCGATCGTGTTCTGCACCCTGCGCTTCGCGCCGGAGACCGCCGCCTGGATCGAGGAACAGCGCGCGAGGGGCGACTGGTTCACCGCACGGGCCGAGTGGATCGGCGCGCTGTGGGCCCCGGGCACCGACAGCGCCTACGCCGCGTCCCCGTGGCGCCGGGAGAAGGGCGGCCTCTGGGACGTCGGCCCGCACGCCCTCTCCGTCCTGATCCCGGTCCTCGGCGACGTCACCGCCCTGACCGCCGCCCGGGGCCCGGCGGACCTCCACCACCTGGTGCTCCGTCACACCTCCGGCGCCTCCAGCACCGTGACCCTCGCCCTCGGCGCCCCGGTCGCCGCCGCCGGCGTCGGCGTCGAACTGCGGGGCGAGCACGGCATCGCCGCACTGCCCGGCTGGAACGGCGCCGTGGACGCCTTCCGCGCCGCCGTGGACGCCCTCACCGACTCCGTCCGTACGGGAGAACCGCACCCCTGCGACGTCCGCTTCGGCCTCCGGCTGACCGAACTGCTCGCGGAGGCCGAGGCGGTGGCGGGCTGAACGGCGGGGGCGGTCCGCTCACCGCCCCAGCGCGTCCCGGACCGCCTCGTCGGTGCGGGCCACCACGGCCGTGCCGTCGTCCGCCGTGATGATCGGCCGCTGGATCAGCTTCGGATGCTCGGCGAGGGCGGTGATCCAGCGGTCCCGGGCGTCCGCGTCGCGCGGCCAGTCCGCGAGGCCCAGCTCCCCGGCCGCGGCCTCCCCGGTGCGGGTGATGTCCCACGGCTCCAGTCCGAGACGGCCGAGCACGGTTCGGATCTCGTCGGGCGAGGGCACGTCCTCCAGATAGCGGCGGACGGTGTAGTCGGCCCCCTCCGCATCGAGCAGACTCACCGCGGAACGGCACTTGGAACAGGCGGGATTGATCCAGATCTCCATGGGGCCAAAGGTACGGGATGGATCCCCGAAAACCCCTCTGGCCAGGGGCGATTGTCAGTGGGGGGCAGTAAAATGGGGGTAGTTCGTGAGGGTTCCGCAGAGTCACGCCACCGCGCCAGGAGGTTGCCCATGACCGTTGCCGCAGTCACGACCCCGCCCGTCCACAAGCCCCTGAGGAAGAAGCGCCTTCCCGCCGGCCGTCCGCGCGAGTGGTACGTCGCGCACAACCGCCGGCTGAAGGCGATGCGCCTGGCGATCGCGCTGCTCGACACGGGCGTCCACCACCCGTCGACCGCGAGCAACGCCCGGATACGCACGACCGCCGAGCGCATCGGCATCCACCCGCCGTCCGACACCACCTGCCGCATGGTCCGCGCCCTCATCCGCTACGGCCGCTGACCCGCCCGCACACGCCCCGCCCCCGTCCGGACCTCTCCGGGCGGGGGCGGGGCGCGGTGGTCCGCCGCTCAGGATCAGAAGCCGTCGCACGAGGCCGTGGCGAAGGGCCCCGAGGCGGTGGCGGTCCGCCGGGTGCCGTCGTCCACGGTCACCGCGCAGGCCACACGGCCCCCGGACCTGCCGAGCGTGACGGTGAACGAACCGCCGTCCATGAACCCCTTCGTGTCCACCTCCCCGGCCCACGGCAGCCGGCGCAGCGTCAGCCGCCCGGTCGACAGTTCGTCGTCCCGCCAGGTGCTGTAGGTGAGGGTCACGTCCTCGGCCGCCCCGGTCACCTCGTAGCGGACGTGCAGGGTCCTGGCCCCCGCGCTGTGCGCCTCCCGCGCCAGTACGGCGGAGACCGCGCCGGCCCCCAGGGCCAGCAGCACCAGGATCATCACGAGCACCCACGGCCACAGCCGTCGCCGGGGCCCGGACCCGGGCGCGGGTTCCGGAGCGGGGCTCGGGGATGCGGCCGGCTCGTCCATCCCTCCACCCTCGGTGCTCCGGCCCGGTCCCGCGACCCCGCCGCCCGTCCGGCCCAACCACCGCCCGCCCCGGGTGCGCCCGCACCCGCCGCCCCGTTGACTGGCTCCGACACGGCGAGTGCTGGGAGGCACCATGGCGAGGCGAGGCGTACGGGGCGCGGGCGCGGTGCTGGTGGCGGCGGTGATCGCCGCGACGGCCACGGCCTGCTCCGACGACGGGGGCACCGCGTCGAGCACGGTCTCCAAGGCGGCCTCCGCGGCTTCGTCCGCCGCCTCCAAGGGGGCCGACGCCGTCGCCTCCGCCACGGCCGCCGCCGGGGACAAGCTCAATGACATCAAGGACGGCGTGAACGCGAGCGGCGACGTCAAGGCGGCCGCCGCCACCATCGACGGCCACGGCCGGGCCACCTCGAAGATCACCGTGACGAACAGCACCGACAGCACGCAGTCCTACGCCGTCCAGGTCGACTTCGAGGACGCGAGCGGCAATCTCCTCGACACCGTCGTGGTCACGGTCGACGACGTGGCGGCCAAGGCCACCGAGGACGCCACGGCCCGCAGCAACCGCACGCTCGAAGGAGACGTGAAGGCCGAGGTGGGCAAGGCCCTGCGCCACTGAGCCGCCCTCACCGCACCGACCCGGAGAACCCCATGCGCATCCATCTGACCAGCGTCTTCGTCGACGACCAGGACAAGGCCCTGCGCTTCTACACGGAGGTGCTGGGCTTCGTGAAGAAGCACGAGGTGCCCGTGGGCGCGGACCGCTGGCTGACCGTGGTGTCGCCCGAGGCTCCCGACGGGACCGAACTGCTGCTGGAGCCCGACGGCCACCCCGCCGTGAAGCCGTACAAGGCGGCCCTGGTCGAGGACGGCATCCCCGCCGCGGCCTTCGCCGTGGACGACGTGCCCGCCGAGTACGCCCGGCTGAGCGCGCTCGGGGTCCGGTTCACCCAGAAGCCCCTGGAGATGGGGCCGGTGACGGTGGCGGTCCTGGACGACACCTGCGGCAATCTCATCCAGATCGTGCACGACGCCGGCGCCTGAACGGGCGCGGCGACGGCGTTGTCGGTGCCGGATGACACCATCCGGCCATGAGTGAAGGTTCTTTCGACTGGCAGACATTCCTGGGGCGTTGGCAGGACGAGTGGGTCCCCTCCGAGGACGGGGCCGACGAGGAGGCGGACGAGGACCCGGGGGAGGGGCCGCACCGGCTCGGCGTGCCGGGGGCGTCCGAGTCCGCGATCGCCGCCGCCGAGGCCCGGCTCGGACGGCGGCTGCCGCCCTCGTACCGGGGCTTCCTGGCCGCGAGCAACGGATGGCAGGTCGACCAGACCGCCGGGATCTACCGGCTCGGCGGCGCCGAGGACATCGACTGGTTCGGGGACCCGTACGGCATGACCCCGATGTACGAGGAGAACCTGGGCGACGACCCGCACCCCGAGGCCGTCCGGATGGCCGGGATGTGGACCCGCGCGCTGCGCCTGGAGACCGACTCCGACATGTCGTACGCCCTCCTGGACCCGGGTGACACGGACGAGGACGGCGAATGGGCCCTGTACGTCTACAAGGGCTGGGGCGGTGAGTACCCGGAGCGCTACGCCTCGTTCCACGCGTACATGGAGGACATGTACCGCGGCTTCCACGGCGACCGCGCCGCACAGCCCGGCTTCGTCAACGCGACCACGCGCACCCAGGACGCCCGGGTCGAGGAGGCCCGGCGGCTGGCCCTGCGCGGACGGTACGAGGAGGCCGTGCCGCTGCTGGAGGACGCGCGGTCCTTCGGCCGGCCGCACAGCCATGTGCTGCTCCAGCAGATCCGGCAGTTCCTCGCGCCGAACGGCCGCCAGGACTACGGCATGCTCGTCGGCGACCCCCGCTATCTGTCCGAGTTCCTGCCCGTGCAGGCCCTGGATCCCGGCCGCGACACCTGGCGGCTGGGCGGGGACGACCACTGGCTCGGGATGATCACCGCACGGGGCGTCCCCCGGGAGACCGCCGAGGCCGTCCTCGGCGCGGTCCGGGACGGCACCCACCGCTACGCGCCCGAGGGTGCCTGGGGCCGGGCCGTCGCCCGCGCCCGGGACGAGGCCCGCTGGGGCGCGACGGACGCCGCCTGGCGCACGCTGCGCGCCGGCCTTCCGCACTGGGAGACGTCCGGCCCCGCGCTGATCGCCCCGGCCGGCCTGCTCGCCGACCCCTGCCTCGGCCCGCTGATCACCCCGGAGCGCGGCGCCGAACTCCTCGCCACCCCCCGCTCCGGCGAGCACGGCCCGGCCCCCGCCCCCGTGCCCGACCTCGACCCGCCCGGCCTCGTCTGGCTCACCGAGCCCGACGGCTACCAGCCGTCCTTCTCCGGCTACCGCTGCGTCTGGGTGGAGGACGCGTCCCCGGACCGGCTGCCCGCACTGCTGGGCGGGGAGGGTGCCACTCTGGGCGCCCCCGTGAACCTGCGCATGACCCCCCACCACCGGCGTGACCGACGCGGTCTCGACGACGCCGAGCCGTGGGAGGACCGGGCCACGGTGAGCGTCGGCCGCACCGCCGAGGGCTGGGCCTTCGCCTTCGACGGCGAGTCCCACCTGGTGGGCGACCGCCTCGCTCCCCCCGCCGCGGCGGCCTCCGCCACCGGCCGCGCGGTCGTGGTCTGGAACAACCCCCGACGCGACACCCCCGACCCCGATCCCGACCGCTCCGCCTTCCACCTCTCCGTCGCCGAACAGGGCCGCGAACTCTACGCGTTCACCGTCCGGGGCACCGAGATCCAGCGCTCCGGACCGATACCCGAGGCCCTGGACCCGGACCGGCTCTTCCGCCCCGACGACACCCCCCTCGCGGGCGAACGCCGCTTCCTGACCGCCCTCCACACCGAACTGAACCTCTCCCTCCCCCGCTTCGCCCTCGCCCGCGGCGCCCTCCCCACCTTCCCCACCCGCTCCTGGACCCGCGCCCCGCGCGCGGGGGAGAGCTACGCGTACATCGGCTTCCGCCGGCACCGGGGCTGAGCCGCCGGGCCCGCACGGAAACGGGCCGGGCCCGCCCCTCCGTCGAGGAGGAGCGGGCCCGGCCCGTGCGTGTACGCGATCCGCGATCTAGAGGTCGAAGTACAGCTCGAACTCGTGCGGGTGCGGGCGCAGCTGGATCGGGGCGATCTCGTGGGTGCGCTTGTAGTCGATCCACGTCTCGATCAGGTCGGACGTGAAGACGCCGCCGGCCTGGAGGTACTCGTTGTCCGCCTCCAGGGCGTCCAGGACGGCCGGGAGGGAGGTCGGGACCTGCTGAACGTTGGCGTGCTCCTCGGGAGCCAGCTCGTAGAGGTCCTTGTCGATCGGCTCGGCGGGCTCGATCTTGTTCTTGATGCCGTCGAGGCCGGCCATCAGGAGGGCGGAGAAGGCCAGGTACGGGTTGGACGACGGGTCCGGGGCGCGGAACTCGACGCGCTTGGCCTTCGGGTTGGAGCCGGTGATCGGGATGCGCATCGCGGCGGAGCGGTTGCGCTGCGAGTACACCATGTTGACCGGGGCCTCGAAGCCGGGCACCAGGCGGTGGTAGGAGTTCACCGTCGGGTTGGTGAAGGCCAGCAGCGACGGGGCGTGCTTGAGGATGCCGCCGATGTAGTAGCGGGCGGTGTCCGAGAGGCCCGCGTAGCCCTGCTCGTCGTAGAAGAGCGGGTCGCCGCCGGCCCACAGGGACTGGTGGACGTGCATGCCCGAGCCGTTGTCGCCGAAGATCGGCTTCGGCATGAAGGTCGCGGTCTTGCCGTTGCGCCAGGCGACGTTCTTCACGATGTACTTGAAGAGCATCAGGTCGTCGGCCGCGGCGAGCAGCGTGTTGAACTTGTAGTTGATCTCCGCCTGGCCGCCGGTGCCGACCTCGTGGTGCTGGCGCTCGATCTCCAGGCCGCTGTTCTGCAGCTCCAGGGACATCTCGGCGCGCAGGTCGGCGAAGTGGTCGACCGGCGAGACCGGGAAGTAACCGCCCTTGTAGCGGACCTTGTAGCCGCGGTTGTTCTCGACCGCACCGGTGTTCCAGGCGCCGGCCTCGGAGTCGATGTGGTAGAAGCTCTCGTTCGCCGACGTCTGGAAGCGGACGTTGTCGAAGACGTAGAACTCGGCCTCGGGGCCGAAGTACGCCGTGTCGGCGATGCCGGTGGAGGCGAGGTAGGCCTCCGCCTTCTTGGCCACGTTCCGCGGGTCACGGCTGTACTGCTCGCCGGTGATCGGGTCGTGGATGAAGAAGTTGATGTTGACGGTCTTGTCGCGGCGGAAGGGGTCGACCCGGGCGGTCGACAGGTCCGCGCGCAGCGACATGTCGGACTCGTGGATGGCCTGGAAGCCGCGGATCGACGAGCCGTCGAAGGCAAGCTCGTCGGCCGGGTTGAAGGTCGCCGCCGGGACCGTGACGTGCTGCATCACACCGGGCAGGTCGCAGAACCGGACATCGATGAACTTGACGTCGTTGTCGGCGATGAACTTCTTCGCGTCGTCGGCGTTCTGGAACATCCAACTCCTCCTACTCCCGTCCGGAGAGGAACGGGGTGGTAGCTCGTGGTGCGGCCAGTGCGGTGGCCCACGCTGGACCCGACCATAGGCAGACCGGATTTCTCAAGCATGACCCATTTGTTTCGCCGAAGTTAACCGGGGCGGGTGTGACCGGCGCCTCCCCGGTCTGCTCCGGAGCCGTTCCGGCGGCGTTCCGGCCCTGTTCCGGACGTGTGTCACGGCCCTGGCCCGCCCCCGCCGGGCGGGGCCGCGGCAGGGGCGCAGTACCGTGGTCGGGTGGACAACAGGCAAGCAATCGGATCGTGGCTCTCCGGGCCGCGTGCGGCCGCCGAGGAGATGGGCGCCGACTTCGGGTACCGGGGCAAGCGGCTCGGGCTTCCCGAGCAGGGACCCGGGGCCATGGCGCCCCTAGGGCGGCGCTTCGGCGCGCTCTTCATCGACTGGGCCCTGTGCATGCTGATCGCATACGGGCTGTTCGCTCGCGGTGACCAGCAGGCCGCGGGCAACTGGGCGCTCGGGATCTTCTTCGTCCTCAGCGTGCTCACCGTCGGTACCATCGGCTGCACTCCGGGCAAGCGTCTGACGGGCATCCGGGTCGTCTCGGAGAACGGCGGACCGCTGGGGTTCGGGCGGGCGCTGGTGCGCAGCCTGCTGCTCTGCCTGGTGATCCCGGCCCTGGTCTGGGACCGCGACGGGCGGGGCGTCCACGACCGGCTGGGCCGCGCCGTCCAGGTGCGCATCTGAGGGCTGCGGCGGGCCGGACCGCGGGAGACGGGAAGAGGGCGGGCGCGAACCGAACCGGTTCGCGCCCGCCCTCTTCGTCCGTCCGTGGCGGGTCAGCGCATCTTTCCGCCGCGCGGCATCCGCATGCCCTTCGGCATGGGGCCCTTCGGCAGCGGCATGTTGCTCATCAGGTCGCCCATGGCGCGCAGCCGGTCGTTGGCGGCCGTCACCTGCGGGCCGGTCAGCACGCGCGGCAGCTTCAGCATCTTGGTGCGCACCTTCTTGAGCGGCACCTGACCCTCGCCGTTGCCGACGATGATGTCGTGCACGGGCACGTCGACCACGATGCGGGCCATCTTCTTCTTCTCGGCGGCGAGCAGGCTCTTCACCCGGTTCGGGTTGCCCTCCGCCACCAGCACGATGCCCGCCTTGCCCACGGCCCGGTGGACGACGTCCTGGTTGCGGTTCATCGCGACCGCCGGCGTCGTGGTCCAGCCCCGGCCGACGCGGTCGAGCACCGCGGCCGCCGCACCCGGCTGGCCCTCCATCTGGCCGAAGGCCGCCCGCTCGGCGCGCCGTCCGAAGACGATCGCCATCGCGAGGAGAGCGAGCACGAAGCCCAGGATGCCCAGGTAGATCGGGTGATCGATCAAGAAACCGATCGCGAGGAGGACACCGAAGGTGACGATTCCCACACCCGCGACAACAAGACCGATCTTGGGGTCGGTCCGCCTGGTCATCTTGTAGGTCAGGGCGATCTGCTTGAGCCGCCCCGCGTTCTCGGCGCTGTCCGCGCCTTCAGTGGTGTTTGCCTTCCTCGCCATGCAATGAAGTTTACGTGGCCTTCGAACGGTGGTCCGCCACGGCCTCCAGTACGTGCGCGGACGCGACGCGGTCCTCGGCCCGGCGGCGGTCCTCCAGGACGGCCGTCCAGGCGTTGCGGCGGGCGGTGCGCTGGCCGCCGGCCAGGAGCAGCGACTCGACGGCGCGGAGGGCGCCCGTGACGGACGGGAGGGCGGTGGCGCGTACCGGCACGGCCTGCATCGTGGAAGTCCCCTCGGAACGGATGCGCGCACCGGGCGGGCCCGGCGGGCGGGATGTGCTGCGCGGACGGAGTGACGGGAACGAGCGTTGCACCCAGGGTCGCGGCTCGGTGTTACCAGCGCGTGGCCGGTCGGTCACACACCAATGAAACCCCGATGAGCGCGCCGCGCACGCCGAAGCGGCCCATACGCGCCCCCGGCCTGCGAGGAGCGTACGAGCCGCTTCGGTCCGGCGGTGACCGCCGGGGCGGTGCCTGTGCCGGGATTCACACGGGTGACGTCACGCGGTCGGCGCCCCGGCCGCGGCCGTCGCCCCGCGCCGGTCCATCGCCTGCTGGAAGAGCCGGCCGGCCCGGTACGAGGAGCGGACCAGCGGCCCGGACATCACACCGGAGTAGCCGATCGCGTCGGCCTCGTCCTTCAGCTCCACGAACTCGTGCGGCTTCACCCAGCGCTCCACCGGGTGGTGGCGCACCGACGGGCGCAGGTACTGGGTGATCGTGATCAGCTCGCAGCCCGCCTCGTACAGGTCGCGCAGCGCCTCGCTGACCTCCTCGCGGGTCTCGCCCATGCCCAGGATCAGATTGGACTTGGTCACCAGACCGGCCTCGCGGGCCCGGGTGATGACCTCCAGGGAGCGCTCGTAGCGGAAGCCGGGGCGGATGCGCTTGAAGATGCGCGGCACCGTCTCCACGTTGTGCGCCAGCACCTCGGGGCGCGAGGAGAAGACCTCGGCGAGCTGGGCGGGCTCCGCGTTGAAGTCGGGGATCAGCAGCTCGACCTTGGTGCGGCCGGCCTCCCGCTCCGCGGTCAGCGCGTGGATCTGGCGCACGGTCTCCGCGTACAGCCAGGCACCGCCGTCCTCCAGGTCGTCGCGGGCGACGCCGGTGATGGTGGCGTAGTTCAGGTCCATCGTGACGACCGACTCGCCGACGCGGCGGGGTTCGTCCCGGTCCAGCGCCTGCGGCTTGCCGGTGTCGATCTGACAGAAGTCACAGCGCCGGGTGCACTGGTCACCGCCGATGAGGAACGTGGCCTCGCGGTCCTCCCAGCACTCGAAGATGTTGGGGCAGCCGGCCTCCTGGCACACCGTGTGCAGACCCTCGCTCTTCACGAGCTTCTGCAGCTGGTTGTACTCGGGGCCCATCTTCGCCCGGGTCTTGATCCACTCGGGCTTGCGCTCGATGGGGGTCTGGCTGTTCCGGACCTCCAGGCGCAGCATCTTGCGCCCGTCGGGTGCGACAGACACTCCGGCACTCCCCTTTGCTTTCACTGCATTGGATTCTTCGGCGAACACCAGGGTACGCCCGTGGTTCGTTCGGCTTTACGTCTGCCCAACCTGGGGCCGACAGGTCCTATTCCCGGACCGGTGTTCCGTGGGTCACGCCGTGGCCATGGCGTCGTCGTCGCGCGCGATCGTGCGCGGGGCGAGTTCGGCGTTCTCCAGGACGTCCCGCAGATGCTTCTCGACGACCGGGAGCACCTCGGCGATGGTGATGTCGCGGCCCAGCTCGTAGGCGAGCGAGGTGACGCCCGCGTCCCGGATGCCGCACGGCACGATCCGGTCGAACCAGGTGTTGTCCGGGTTCACGTTGAACGAGAAGCCGTGCATGGTCACGCCCTTGGCCACCCGGATCCCGATGGCGGCCAGCTTGCGGTCCTCGCGGCGCTGGCCGGCGTTGGACGGGGCGTACTCCGGGCCGTTGAGCCGGGCGTCGAACTCCTCGTCCTGGAGCCGGGGGTCGAAGTCCAGCGAGAGGCCGCCGAGCGCCGGGCGCTGCTCGACCGGGTCGCCGAGGACCCAGACGCCGCTGCGGCCCTCGACCCGGGAGGTCTCCACCCCGAATTCGGCGGCCGTACGGATCAGCGCCTCCTCCAGCCGGCGCACGTGCGCCACGACGTCGACCGGGCGGGGCAGCTTCTGGATCGGGTAGCCGACCAGCTGGCCGGGGCCGTGCCAGGTGATCTTGCCGCCGCGGTCCACGTCGATGACCGGGGTGCCGTCGAGCGGGCGCTCGCTGTCGGCCGTGCGGCGGCCCGCGGTGTAGACGGGCGGGTGCTCCAGCAGCAGGCAGGTGTCGGGGACGGTGTCCTCGAACCGCGCCGCGTGCACCTCGCGCTGCTTCTGCCAGGCCTCCTGATAGTCGACCGCCTGCTCGCCGAATCCCAGACGGACGAACCGGAGCTCGGTCACGGCTGCTGCCTCTCTTCCTGCGGTGCCGTGGGTGCGGGGGGTGTCCCCGTACTGCCACGCCGCGTCGTATCGCGCCTCAGTCACTGTACGACCGGGGCCGGAACGGGGGCCCGGCAGGTGTTCCCGTCAGCGCCGCCCCCAATCCTCACACGATCGGATGAAAGTGAAGCGATGGCCGCTGAGGCCGTCCCGGAGGCCGTTAAATTCACGCCGTTCCCCAGGGCCCGTCCGGAGGCCTGTCCCTGACCCGAAGGCAGGAGACCGTACAGCTGATGTCGGAACGACCTCCGCAGCGCACCCCCAACCGCCGGCTCGCCTCGCTCATCACCGAGGCCGGGTTCTCCAACGCCGGGCTCGCCCGCCGGGTGGACCAGCTCGGCCTGGAGCACGGCCTCGATCTGCGGTACGACAAGACCTCCGTGACCCGCTGGCTCCGCGGCCAGCAGCCCCGGGGCACCACACCGGCGCTGATCGCCGAGGTCTTCACCCGCCGGCTCGGACGCCGGCTCTCCGCGCAGGACCTGGGGCTGGACGCCTGCGCACCGGTCTACGCCGGGCTGGAGTTCGCCGCCACCCCCGCCGAGGCCGTCGACATCGTCAGCGGACTCTGGCGCAAGGACTCCGGCAGCCACGCCGAACTGCGGAAGATCGCCTTCACCCCGGCGGGGCTGGTCGTGCCCAGCCGGGACTGGCTGATCGGGCGCGCCGACGAGTGGGTGGCGCGCGGCGGACCGGGCGAGGCCCCGGCGGGCCCCGGCCGGCCCCCTCAGGGCCCCCGCCCCGGGCCCGGCGCCCCCGGACCGCACGCAGGCTCCGTGCCCGAGCAGGGCGCCCGGCACGGACTGCGCGCTCCCGCCCCCGCCCGGCCCGGCGGCCCGCAGGCCCCGGCCGGAGCACCGCCCGGCGTCCCCCGGCAGCGGCAGACCGAACGCGGCTCCGGCCAGCGGGTCGGCAGCGGGGACGTGGCGGCGCTCCGCTCGGTCGCCGAACTCTTCCGCACCCTGGACAACGCCTACGGCGGCGGCCACGCCCGCCAGGCGCTCGTGCGCTATCTGGAGCACGAGACCGAGCCGATGCTGCGCGGCACCTACGGCGAGGCCACCGGCCGCCGGCTCTTCGCGGCCGCCGCCGACCTCACCCGGCTCGCCGGCTGGACCTCGTACGACATCGCCGCCCACGGCCTCGCCCAGCGCTACTTCGTCCAGGCGCTGCGGCTCGCCCAGGCCGCCGGCGACCGGGCCTACGGCAGCTTCGTGCTGATCACCATGAGCCGCCAGGCGGTCTACCTCGGACACGGCCGGGAGGCGGTGCAGCTGGCCCGGGTGGCCCAGCAGGGCGTCGGCTCGGCCGCGCCCCAGTCCGTCCTCGCCCTGCTCCACGCGGTCGAGGCGCGCGGTCACGGGGTGCTCGGCGACGCCAAGGCGTGCACGGCCTCGCTGACCCGGGCGGAACGCGCGCTGGAGACCTCCCGCCCCGGCGACGAGGTGCCGTACTGGGCGCGCTTCTTCGACGAGGCGCAGCTCGCCGACGAGTTCGGCCACTGCCACCGCGACCTCCAGCAGTACCGGATCGCCGCCCAGTACGCCGAGCGCTCCCTCCAGCTGCGCGCGCCCGCGTACGCGCGCAGCCGGCTCTTCTGCCGGGTGGTGCTGGCCTCCGCCCGGCTCGGGCTCGGCGAGCTGGACCAGGCCTGCCGGCTCGGCGCGGAGGCCGCCCAGCAGGCCGCCGAGATGCGCTCGGTCCGGGCCACCGAGTACGTACGCGACTTCGAACGGCGGCTGGAGCCCTTCCGGGACGCCGCCGCCGTCCGCGGCTACCGCGAGCGGGTCGCCGCCCTGGGCTGACTGACCCCGCCACCGCCCGCCCGTGTGGCTGCTACGCGGCCTCGGGGAGCGCTCCCGCGCCGCGGTCCGCGTGCCGTACGCCGAGGTCGTCCAGGATCGCAGCGGCGGCCCGGCGCGCGGAGGACAGGGCGCCCTGGACGGTGCCGGTGTCGCGGTGGTCGCCGCACACGTACAGCCCCGCGAGCACCCGCACCGGGCGCTGCGGGTCGTGCGGCGGCTCCATCGCGGGCACGGCCTCCGGATCGTGGTGGACGGCCAGCAGCTCCCAGTCGTCCGTGCGCACGCCGTACAGGGCCGCCAGATGCGCGCGTACGGTCCGGTCCAGATCGGCCGGACGGGTGCCGAGCACCGTCGAGCTGATCAGCGCCCGGCCCTCCGGCGCCCGCGAGGGGTCCACCTCGCTCATCACCGCGGTGTGCGCCACCGGGCCCGACCGGTCGGCGTCCAGCAGCAGCGAGGCCCCGGTCGGCGGGGCGGCGGGCGCGGTGTGGTGGACCACCGTGACCGGGCGGAAGGGCGGCACCCGCAGCCCCGGCAGCAGCTCGGCGGCGGCGCTCGCGTTGGTCGCCAGGAGCAGTGAACGGCAGCCCAGTTCGCCGTGCTCCTTGGTGCGCACCGAGGTGATGTCGGCCGCCGTGACGTGCACACCGGTGCGCACGGTGCCGGGCGGCAGCGCCGCCGCGAGCAGTTCGGGCAGCGCCGACGAACCGCCCTCCGGCACACAGAGCCGGCCGCTCGCGTAGCCGCGCAGGGCGAGATCGGCGCAGCGGCTCGACGTCGTGAGCCCGGGATCGCTGAGCAGCGCGGTCAGCAGCGGGCGGACGAAGCCGTTGAGCGTACGGGCGGACAGCCCGCGCCCCGACAGGGCGTCGAGCGCGGCCCGTTCGGGCCGGGCCAGGACGCGGGAGCGGGGCGTGGCCGCGAGCCGGGCCAGCGCCACCCCCAGCCGGGCCTGGTCGATCGCCCCGCCCATGGCCCCGGTGAGTGCCCCGCCCAGCGGCGCCCGGGGAGCGTGCGCGAGGGCGCGTGCGGCCCTGAGCGCGCCCCGTGCGCTGCGGGAGCCCCGGGGCCCCGGCACCTCGCCGGTCCGGTGGCGGTGACCCGAGCTGTGCACGAGGACGCCGGGGTCGAAGGTCCGCAGCACGAGATCTTCGAGCCCGGGTGTCCCGTACAGCTCCGGATACGAGGTGGTGAGCAGCGGTCCGATGTGGTCGAGCCGGAATCCGTCCACCTCGTCGGTGGCCATCCGGCCGCCGATCCGGGGGCCGGCCTCCAGGACGCTGACGCTGACTCCCGCACTGATCAGCCGGTGGGCCGCTGACAGGCCGGCGATCCCGGCCCCGATGATGACGACGTCCGCGTGGTGTGCCGTGCTGAGCACGTGCCCTCCCCGAGTCGGCGCAACAAGTGGGGGGCTCTTTCCCTCAACCGGCCACCGGAATGCGCGAGTTCGCCCACGAGGGTAGGGACATGGCGGAATCGTGCGCAGTCGCGCGCGGCCCGGGGCACCGGTGCACGGGGTCGCACACCCGTACGGGTCCGGTCGGGAGAGGCGTCAGCGCAGGGCCGCGCGGATCGCGGCGTCGATGCCCGGAAAGGCGAAGGCGAACCCGGAGTCCAGCAGCCGGCCCGGCAGCACCCGCTGGCTGCCGAGCACGTCCTCGGCGAAGTCGCCCAGCGCCAGCCGCAGCGCGGGGGCCGGCGCGGTGAACAGGGTGGGACGGCGCAGCACCCGCCCCATCGCCGCCGTCACCTCGCCGTTGGTCACCGGGGCGGGCCCGGTCAGATTGACCGGACCGGACAGCTCCGGGGTGTCCACGAGATGGCGCAGCGCCGCGACCTCGTCGTGCAGCGCGATGAAGCTCCAGTACTGCCGCCCGTTGCCCATCCGGCCGCCGAGCCCCGCCCGGAACAGCGGGAAGAGCCGGCCCCAGGCACCGCCCTCCCGGGCGACGACCAGCCCGGTGCGGGCGTGCACGGTCCGGATCCCGGCCTCCTCGGCGGCGGCCGTGGCCTCCTCCCACTCCACGCACACCGACGGCAGGAAACCGTCGCCGGGCGGCGCGCCCTCGTCGACCGCCCGGTCCCCGGTGTCGCCGTAGAAACCGATCGCGGACCCGGAGACCAGCACCTTCGGCGGAACGTCCAGCGAGGCGACGGCCTCGGCGATCGCGGCCGTGCCCAGCACCCGGCTGTCCCGGATCTCCCGCTTGTACGCCTCGCTCCAGCGGTGGTCGCCGACCCCGGCCCCGGCGAGATGGACGACCGCGTCGCACCCCACCAGACCGGCCGCGTCCACGAAACCGCGCTGCGGATCCCACTCCACCTCGTCACCGGCCCGCGCGGGGCGGCGGACCAGCCGGACCACCTCGTTCCCGTCGGCCCGCAGCGAGCGCACCAGCGCCGCTCCGATGAGTCCGGTCGATCCGGTGACGGCGATACGGGAGTGAGCCATGGGCCCATCCTGCCCCATCGCCCGCCCGCCGGACGCGACCCCGGCCCGCCGCACCGGGCCTGCCGTGCCCCGCCCGCCGCGTCCGTGCCACAGTGGCCGCCATGTCCGAAGCCCTGAACCACCCCGCCCCCTCGATCCGCCCCGCCGCCGCGGAGGACGGCCCCGCGCTCGGCGCACTCGACCGGGGCGCCTGGTCCACGCTGCACGAGGTGCAGCCCCGCCCGCAGCCGCCGTACGCGCCCTTCTTCGACGAACGCCACCGGCCGCAGGACATGCTGGTCGCGGAGGCCGTGACGGAGACGGGGGAGCGCGCCCTGGCCGGCTACATCCGGGCGGTGCCGCCCACCCCGCTGGCCTGCAACACGCACGTCCGGCAGATACAGGGCTTCGCCGTCGCCGGCTGGGCGCGCGGCCGGGGCATCGGCCGCGCCCTGATCCGGGCCTGCTGCGCGACGGCCCGCGAGGCCGGGGCCAGCCGTATGACCCTCCGGGTCCTCGGCCACAACACCCCCGCCCGCGCGCTCTACGCCTCCGAGGGCTTCGCCGTCGAGGGGGTGCTGCCCGGTGAGTTCTTCCTGAACGGGCGGTACGTGGACGACGTCCTGATGGGACGCGCGCTCACGCCGTGAGCGCGCCGAACCGCTCCCACAGCGCGGGCAGCCGCGCCGCCAGCACCGCGTCCTCGTCCAGGGCGAGCGGGGTGCCCTCCGGCTCGGCGGCCTGCGGCGGCAGCCCGAGGTCCGGGGCGACCACCCCGGTCAGCTGCTCGTACGCCTCGTCGGCGGCGTAGCCCAGCTCCTCCCCGTCGCCGTCCAGCTCCGGATCGAAGTCCCCCAGCAGACCGGCCAGGGCGTCCGGATCGTGCACCGCGCCCTCGAAGACGTCCCGGCCCCGGCCGATCAGCCAGCAGCGGAAGGCGTCGAAGGCCTCGTCGTCCGCCGCGCCGGTGAGCAGTACGGCGGCACCCCACAGGTCCCAGCGGTAGGCCCGGTTGAAACGGGCCTCGAAGTGCCGGGCGAAGTCCAGCACGGAGTCCGGATCGAGCCGCACCAGCCGCTCGACCATCAGATCGGCCTGCTCCTCGGGGTCGCCGCCGGCGGCCTCGCGGGCGCGGTCCACGATCTCCCAGAACTCCGTCTCGTCCATCACGCGTCCAGGATCCGTCCGGGCGGCGGCCCCCGCACGCGGAAGCACGCTCAGCCGCCGCCCCCGTACAGCCGGTGCAGGGCCCTCGCGGCCCCGGCGAACCGGGCGCGCAGCGCGGCCGGGGCCAGCACCTCCAACTCCGGGCCCAGCGCCAGCAGCTGACCGTACGCGACCTCGGGCGACTCGACCGCCAGAGTGACGGTCACCCACCCGTCGGCGTCCGGCGGTCCCGCCGCGGCCAGCGCCTCCCCGGCGGCGGCCCGGTCCGTGGCGTGCCCCAGCCGCTCCGCGGCGTCCGGGGAGAGCCGCAGCACCACCTCGGAGCGCAGGATCGACCGGGCGAAGTCGGCCGCGCGGGCCTCCCAGAACGCGGCGAGATCGAAGTCCTCGTCCCGCGCGAACCGCTCCTCGCAGACGTCGACGGCCGTGAAGCGGTCGATCCGGTACACCCGGAAACCCTCCTCCGCGCGGGCGCACAGGTACCAGACCCCGGCCTTGAGGACGAGCCCGTACGGGGCGAGCGCGCGCTCCGTGTCACCGTCCCGGCCGGGCCGCCGGTAGCGCGTGAGGATCCGCCGGTCGTCCCAGACGGCCCCGGCCACGGCGGGCAGCAGGGCGGGGGTGACCGGTTCCCGGTACCAGCCGGGCGCGTCCAGATGGAAGCGCCGCGCGGCACCGGCCGGCGCGTCCCGGAGCGAGGGCAGCAGCGCCGCCGACACCTTCAGCCGGGCGGTGGACGCGGCGTCGGCCAGCCCCATCGCGCGCAGCGCGGAGGGCAGCCCGGAGAGGAACAGCGCCTCCGCCTCGTCCCGGGCCAGACCGGTCAGCCCGGTCCGGTAGCCGCCGACGAGCCGGTAGCCGCCCGCCCGGCCGCGCTCCGCGTAGACCGGGACCCCGGCCTCGGACAGCGCCTGGGCGTCCCGGGTGACGGTCCGCTCCGAGACCCCCAGCTCCCGGGCGAGTTCGGCGGCCCCCATCCCGGGGCGGGACTGGAGGAGCAGCACCATTCTGATGAGCCGGGCAGCACGCATACGGCCATTGTGGCCGCGGGGCGGGGCCCCGAGCGTGCTGCCCGGCTCATCGGAGGGGGAGCGGCGGCCGTCAGAGGCCGTAGCGCTCGCGGGCCTCCTTGACCGTGGAGGCGTCGACCTCGCCGCGGCGGGCCAGCTGGGCCAGGGCCGCGACGACGACCGACTGCGCGTCGACGCCGAAGTGGCGGCGGGCCGCGTCCCGGGTGTCGGAGAGGCCGAAGCCGTCCGTGCCGAGCGAGGTCCAGTCCTGCTCCACCCACTGGCTGATCTGGTCCGGCACCTGGCGCATCCAGTCGCTGACCGCGACGACCGGGCCCGGTGCGCCCTCCAGCGCCTGGGTCACGTACGGCACCCGCAGCTCGCCGCGGAGCAGCGCCTCGTCGCACTCCAGCGCGTCCCGGCGCAGCTCGCCCCACGAGGTGGCGGACCAGACGTCGGCCGTGACGCCCCAGTCGGCGGCCAGCAGCTCCTGGGCCTCCAGGGCCCAGTGGATCGCCGTGCCCGAGGCCAGCAGCTGGGCGCGCGGCCCGTTCGCCTTGGCGGGCGTGCCCTCCTTGAAGCGGTACAGGCCCTTGAGGATGCCCTCCTCGACGCCCTCCGGCATCGCGGGCTGCTGCTTGGGCTCGTTGTAGACCGTCAGGTAGTAGAAGACGTTCTCGGCCTCGGGGCCGTACATCCGCCGCAGACCGTCCTTGACGATGACCGCGATCTCGTACGCGAACGCCGGGTCGTAGTTGAGCGACGCCGGGTTCGTGGCCGCGATCAGGTGCGAGTGGCCGTCCGCGTGCTGGAGGCCCTCGCCCGTCAGGGTCGTACGGCCGGCGGTGGCACCGACGATGAAGCCCTTGCCGAGCTGGTCGGCGAGCTGCCACATCTGGTCGCCGGTCCGCTGCCAGCCGAACATCGAGTAGAAGATGTAGAACGGGATCATCGTCTCGCCGTGCGTCGCGTACGACGTGGAGGCGGCGATGAAGTCGGCCATGGCCCCGGCCTCGGTGATCCCCTCGTTGAGGATCTGGCCGTCCGTGGCCTCCTTGTAGTACATCAGCTGGTCGCGGTCGACCGGCTCGTACGTCTGGCCCAGCGGCGAGTAGATGCCGGCGGACGGGAAGAGCGACTCCATGCCGAAGGTGCGGGCCTCGTCCGGGACGATCGGCACCCAGCGCTTACCGGTCTGCTTGTCCCGCATCAGGTCCTTGACCAGGCGGACGAAGGCCATCGTGGTGGCCATCTCCTGCTTGCCGGAGCCCTTCTTGAGGGCGGCGAACGCGCGCTCCTCGGGCTCGGGCAGCGCGACGGCGTGGACGCGGCGGGCCGGGGCGGGGCCGCCGAGCGCGGCGCGGCGCTCCTGGAGGTAGCGGACCTCGGGGGAGTCGGCGCCCGGGTGGCCGTAGGGCACCAGGCCGTCGGCGAAGGCGCTGTCCGGGATCGGGAGGCCGAGCAGCTCGCGCATGCTCTTGAACTCGTCGATCGACAGCTTCTTCATCTGGTGGTTGGCGTTCTTGGACTCGAAGCCCTTGCCGAGCGTGTAGCCCTTCACCGTCTGGGCGAGGATCACGGTCGGCGCGCCCTTGTGCTCGACGGCCGCGCGGTAGGCCGCGTACACCTTGCGGGCCTCGTGGCCGCCGCGGGAGGTGTAGAAACACTCGGCGATCTTCGCGTCGGTGAGCAGTTTCGCCAGCTCGGCCAGCGCGGGCTCGGCACCGAAGAAGTGCTCGCGGATGTACGCGACGTCACGGGTGGCGTACGTCTGGAACTGCGCGTCCGGGACCTCGCGCAGCCGGCGGACCAGCGCGCCCGTGGTGTCGAGCTGGAACAGCTCGTCCCAGGCGTTGCCCCAGAGCGTCTTGACGACGTTCCAGCCGGCGCCGCGGAAGGCGCCCTCCAGCTCCTGCACGACGCGGAAGTTGGCGCGGACCGGACCGTCGAGGCGCTGCAGGTTGCAGTTGATGACGAAGGTCAGGTTGTCGAGCTTCTCGCGGGCCGCCAGCGCGAGGGCCGCGGTCGACTCGGGCTCGTCCATCTCGCCGTCGCCCAGGAAGGCCCAGACGTGCGAGTTCGAGGTGTCCTTGATGCCCCGGCCGGACAGGTAGCGGTTGAAGCGCGCCTGGTAGATCGCCGAGAGCGGGCCGAGGCCCATGGAGACCGTGGGGAACTCCCACAGCCAGGGCAGCCGCCGCGGGTGCGGGTAGGAGGGCAGGCCGTCGCCGCCCGCCTCCTGGCGGAAGTTGTCGAGCTGCTGCTCGCTGAGCCGGCCGTCGAGGAAGGCGCGGGCGTAGATGCCGGGGGAGGCGTGGCCCTGCACGTACAGCTGGTCGCCGGAGCCGTCCCCCTCCTTGCCGCGGAAGAAGTGGTTGAAGCCGGTCTCGTACAGCCAGGCCGCCGAGGCGAAGGTGGCGATGTGGCCGCCGACGCCGTAGCGGGCGCCGCGGGTGACCATCGCGGCCGCGTTCCAGCGGTTCCAGGCGGTGATCCGGGACTCCATCTCCAGGTCGCCGTCGAACGCGGGCTCGGCGGCGGTGGGGATGGAGTTGACGTAGTCGGTCTCCAGCAGCTTGGGCAGCGCGAGACCGGCGCCCTCGGCGTGCTGGAGCGAGCGGCGCATCAGGTACGCGGCACGGTGCGGGCCCGCCGCCTTGGTGACGGCGTCCAGGGAGGCCGCCCATTCAGCGGTCTCCTCCGGGTCGCGGTCCGGGAGCTGGTCGAGCTCGCTCGGAAGCTTTCCTACGGGGTCGGTCATGATCGCCGCCTTCCGGTGAGGAGGGGGGTGGAGAAGTCCCTGACTGGCAGGACAGGGCGATGGGGCCGGTGGGCCCGCGGAGTGAACTGTAAGGCGCCGATCGATGATCGATCAAAGGATGAAAGGCAAAACTTCTCGATATGAAGAAATTGGCATGCGGTGCCGCGAAATGGGGCACGGAGTGACGGGATTTAACGGTCAAAAGGGGTGCTCGTCTGCACAGGAGAGCGCCCGTGGTGACACATGCGCATCACCCTTCGCGCCGGTCCCGGCGGCATCCGGAGCGCGGGCGGCGCTCAGGCGCGCGGCGCGCAGCCGAGCACATGGGCCTTCACGAGCACCCCGATGTCCGGGTCCTTGCGCAGGAACGCCTCGATGAGCGCCTCGTGCTCCTCGGCGTAGGACTTCTGCACCGTGCCCAGCCAGCGGATCGAGAGCGCCGTGAACACCTCGATGCCCAGCCCCTCCCAGGTGTGCAGCAGGACCGCGTTGCCGGCCGCCCGGACCATCTCCCGGTGGAAGCCGACCGTGTGGCGCACCTGGGCCTCCCCGTCGGCCAGCCGGTCCGCCTCGTACAGCGCCGCCACGTGCGGGGCCAGCAGCGAGCAGTCCTCGCCGAGCCCGGGGGCCGCCAGCTCGGCGGCGATCTGCTCCAGACCGGCCCGGACCGGATAGCTCTCCTCCAGATCGGCGGCGGTGAGGTTGCGGACCCGGACGCCCTTGTTGGGCGCCGACTCGATCAGCCGCAGCGTCTCCAGCTCGCGCAGCGCCTCGCGCACCGGCGTCTGGCTGACCTCCAGCTCGGTGGCGATCCGCCGCTCCACGATCCGCTCGCCCGGCTTCCAGCGCCCGCTGACGATCCCCTCCACGATGTGCTCGCGGATCTGTTCGCGCAGCGAGTGGACGACGGGCGGGGTCATGAGGGGCTCCTTCGGGGCAAACCGGTGCTGCCTGCACCAACTCGGCGGCCGGAGCGACCGGTGGTGTCTAGACAATACGGCGGCGCCCCCGCCCGGGAGTGTTCCGGACGGGGGCGCCGCTGGTGAGGCTGGTTACAGCCGGGGTGCTCAGAGGCCGAGCTCGACCTCGAACTCACCGGCCTCCAGGATCGCCTTGACCGCGGTCAGGTAGCGGGCGGCGTCCGCGCCGTCCACCAGACGGTGGTCGTAGGAGAGCGAGAGGTACGTCATGTCGCGGACGCCGATGACGGTGCCCTCGGCGGTCTCGATGACGGCCGGACGCTTCACGGTGGCGCCGATGCCCAGGATGGCGGCCTGGTTCGGCGGCACGATGACGGTGTCGAACAGCGCACCGCGCGAACCGGTGTTGCTGATGGTGAAGGTGGCACCGGACATGTCGTCCGGCGTCAGACCGCCACCGCGGGCCTTGCCGGCCAGCTCGGCGGTCTTCTTCGAGATACCGGCGATGTTGAGGTCGCCCGCGCCCTTGATGACCGGGGTCATCAGGCCCTTCTCGGCGTCCACGGCGATGCCGATGTTCTCCGAGTCGAAGTACGTGATGGTGCCTTCGTCCTCGTTGATCCGGGCGTTGATGACCGGGTGGGCCTTCAGCGCCTGGGCGGCGGCCTTCACGTAGAACGGCATCGGGGAGAGCTTGACGCCCTCACGGGCCGCGAAGCCGTCCTTCGCCTTGGCGCGCAGCTTCATCAGCTTGGTGACGTCGACCTCGACGACCGAGGTCAGCTGGGCCTGCGAGTGCAGCGCCTTCATCATGTTGTCGCCGATGACCTTGCGCATGCGGGTCATCTTGACCGTCTGACCGCGCAGCGGGCTGGCCTCCAGCTTCGGCGCCTTGGAGGCGGCGGCCGGAGCGGCGGCGGGTGCCGGGGCAGCGGCGGCGGCCTTGGCGGCCTCCGCGGCGGCGACGACATCCTGCTTGCGGATACGGCCACCGACGCCGGTGCCCTTGACCGCGCCCAGGTCGACGCCGTTCTCGGCGGCGAGCTTGCGGACCAGCGGCGTGACGTACGCGCCGTCGTCACCGGAGGTCGCGGCCGGGGCGGCCGGAGCCGGAGCGGCGACCGGAGCCGGGGCGGCGGGAGCGGGGGCCGGAGCGGCCGGAGCCGGGGCCGGAGCGGCCGGGGCCGCGGGTGCCACCGGAGCCGGCGCCGGGGCGGCCGGAGCGGGGGCGGGAGCGGCCGGAGCCGGAGCTGCGGCGGGGGCCGGGGCCGGGGCGGCGGGAGCGGGGGCCGCGGCCGGAGCGGCACCGGCCGCACCGATGACGGCCAGCTTGGCGCCGACCTCGGCGGTCTCGTCCTCGCCGACGACGATCTCCAGCAGCACGCCGGAGACCGGGGCCGGGATCTCGGTGTCGACCTTGTCCGTGGAGACCTCCAGCAGAGGCTCGTCCTCGGTGACCTCCTCGCCGACCTCCTTCAGCCAGCGGGTGACGGTGCCCTCGGTGACGCTCTCGCCGAGCGCCGGAAGGGTGACGTCGGTGCCGGAGGCACCACCGGCCGGCGCGGCGGCCGGAGCCTCGGCCGCGGGGGCCGGAGCGGCGGGGGCCTCGGCGGCGGGCGCCGGGGCCGGAGCGGCCGGGGCCTCGGCGGCCGGAGCCGCGGCGGGGGCCGGCGCGCCCGTGCCGTCGTCGATGACGGCCAGCTCGGCGCCGACCTCGACGGTCTCGTCCTCGGCGACCTTGATCGAGGCCAGGATGCCGGAGGCGGGGGCCGGGATCTCGGTGTCGACCTTGTCGGTCGACACTTCGAGAAGCGGCTCGTCGGCCTCGACGCGCTCGCCCTCGGCCTTCAGCCAGCGGGTGACAGTGCCCTCGGTGACGCTCTCGCCGAGCGCCGGAAGGGTTACGGAAACCGACATGGTTTCAGTTGCTCCTAACGAAAATGCGGAAGTGGTCGGTCGTCGCGCCCGGGTCGACCGTCAGTCGTGGGAGTGCAGGGGCTTGCCGGCCAGGGCCAGGTGGGCCTCGCCGAGCGCCTCGCTCTGGGTCGGGTGGGCGTGGATGAGCTGCGCGACCTCGGCCGGCAGCGCCTCCCAGTTGTAGATCAGCTGGGCTTCGCCGACCTGCTCGCCCATGCGGTCACCGACCATGTGGACGCCGACCACGGCACCGTCCTTGACCTGGACGAGCTTGATCTCGCCCGCGGTCTTGAGGATCTTGCTCTTTCCGTTGCCCGCGAGGTTGTACTTCAGCGCCACGACCTTGTCCGCGCCGTAGAGCTCCTTGGCCTTGGCCTCGGTGATGCCGACGGAGGCGACCTCGGGGTGGCAGTACGTGACCCGGGGGACACCGTCGTAGTCGACCGGGACGGTCTTCAGACCGGCCAGCCGCTCCGCCACGAGGATGCCCTCGGCGAAGCCGACGTGCGCCAGCTGGAGCGTCGGGACCAGGTCGCCGACGGCCGAGATCGTCTCGACGTTGGTCCGCATGTACTCGTCGACCAGGACGTAGCCGCGGTCCATGGCGACCCCGGCCTCCTCGTAGCCCAGGCCCTGCGAGACCGGGCCGCGGCCGATCGCGACCAGCAGCACCTCCGCCTCGAAGGTCTTGCCGTCGGCGAGGGTCACGCGGACGCCGTCCTGCGTGTACTCGGCGCTCTGGAAGAACGTGCCGAGGTTGAACTTGATGCCGCGCTTGCGGAAGGCGCGCTCAAGAAGCTTGGAGCTGTTCTCGTCCTCGACCGGCACGAGGTGCTTCAGACCCTCGATGATCGTGACGTCGGTGCCGAAGGACGTCCACGCCGAGGCGAACTCGACGCCGATGACGCCGCCGCCCAGCACGATCGCGGACTTCGGGACGCGGTCCAGCTTCAGCGCGTGGTCCGAGGAGATGATCCGGTTGCCGTCGATCTCCAGGCCCGGGAGCGACTTCGGCACGGAGCCGGTCGCCAGGAGCACGTGGCGGCCCTGGATGCGCTGGCCGTTCACATCCACCGAGGTGGGGGAGGAGAGCCGGCCCTCACCCTCGATGTAGTGCACCTTGCGGGAGGCGACGAGACCCTGCAGGCCCTTGTACAGGCCCGAGATCACGTCGTCCTTGTACTTGTGGACGGCCGCCATGTCGATGCCCTCGAAGGTGGCCTTGACGCCGAACTGGTCGGCCTCGCGCGCCTGGTCGGCGACCTCGCCGGCGTGCAGCAGCGCCTTCGTCGGGATGCAGCCGTTGTGCAGGCAGGTGCCGCCGACCTTGCCCTTCTCGATCAGAGCGACGTCCAGGCCCAGCTGCGCTCCGCGCAGGGCCGCGGCGTACCCGCCGCTACCACCGCCGAGGATCACTAGGTCGAAAACGGTGCTGGCGTCGTTCGCCACGTCACGTCCTCCATGCATGTGCGCCGTACGCCGGGCCCCGTCCTCGGGGTGTTACCGGCCGGTCGGCTGGTGTTCGGCCGCTTTGTCTTCGGCCCTGTGGTGGGGGCCCTGTCCTGCCGAGAACCCATCTTCGCACTTGTTGACGGTGAGCGGGACGCGGGGCCCGTGTCCGGGACGGATGATCGTCCGTCCCGGACGGTCGCCGCTGCGTGGGGGCGGGCCGCTCCGGCCGGGTTTCGTCGAGAGCGAAACCGCCCGCGCCCCGCAGGGGAGCCATGGGGGGAACACCAGCGGCCCCGGACCTATGCCCGGGGCCGCTGACGACGGGAGCCGGAACCTCAGCCGAGGTCGCCGTCGGCGGTGCGCTCGGCCAGCCGGACCAGGGTCCGGACGGAGGAGCCGGTGCCGCCCTTGGGCGTGTAGCCGTACGGCGCGCCCTCGTGGAAGGCCGGGCCGGCGATGTCCAGGTGCGCCCAGGCGATGCCCTCGCCCACGAACTCCTTGAGGAAGAGTCCGGCCACCAGGCCGCCGCCCATGCGCTCGCCCATGTTGGCGATGTCGGCGGTCGGCGAGTCCATGCCCTTGCGCAGGTCCGCCGGGAGCGGCATCGGCCAGGCGGCCTCGCCGGCCTCGTCGGCGATCTCGTGGATCGAGGTGCGGAAGGCGTCGTCGTTCGCCATGATCCCGAAGGTGCGGTTGCCCAGGGCCAGCACCATCGCGCCGGTCAGGGTCGCCACGTCGACGATCGCGTCCGGCTTCTCCTCGGAGGCGCGGGTCAGCGCGTCGGCCAGGACCAGCCGGCCCTCGGCGTCCGTGTTGAGGACCTCGACGGTCTTGCCGCTGTACATGCGCAGCACGTCGCCCGGACGGGTGGCGCTGCCCGACGGCATGTTCTCGGCGAGCGCCAGCCAGCCGGTGACATTGACCTTCAGGCCCAGGCGCGCGGCCGTGACGACGGTGGCGAACACGGCGGCGGCACCGGCCATGTCGCACTTCATCGTCTCGTTGTGACCGGCCGGCTTCAGCGAGATGCCGCCCGAGTCGTAGGTGATGCCCTTGCCGACCAGGGCCAGGGTCTTCTCCGCCTTCGGGTGCGTGTAGGCGAGCTTGACCAGGCGCGGGCCGTGCGTCGAGCCCTGGCCGACGCCGAGGATGCCGCCGAAGCCGCCCTTGACGAGCGCCTTCTCGTCGAGGACCTGCACCTTGACGCCGTGCTCCTTGCCCGCGGCGGTGGCCACGGCGGCGAAGGACTCGGGGTACAGGTCGTTCGGCGGGGTGTTCACCAGGTCGCGGGCGCGGTTGATCTCCTCGGCCAGCGCGATCGCGCGCTCGGCGGCGGCCTTGAACGCCTTGTCGCGGGGCTTGGCGCCCAGCAGGGCGATCTCGGCCAGGGGCAGCTTGGCGGCGGGCTTGTCGCCCTTGGGGGCGAGCTTGTTCTCGCCGGCCTGGTAGGCGGTGAAGGCGTACGCGCCCAGCAGCGCGCCCTCGGCGACGGCGGCGGCGTCCTCGACGGTCGCGGCGGGCAGCGCGAAGCCGGCCTTCTTGGCACCGGCGAGCGAGCGGGCGGCGGAGCCGGCGGCCCGGCGCAGCGCCTCGGCCTCGTAACCGGCGTCCTTCTCCGGGGCCCGGCCGAGACCGGCCGCGACGACGACCGGGGCCTTCAGCCCGTCGGGGGCGGGGAGCTTGGTCAGCTCGCCCTCCGCACCCGTGGCGCCCAGGGTCTGCAGGACGGTGGCGAGCTTCCCGCCGAACGCCTTGTCCACGGCCTCGGCGCCCGGTGCGAGGACCAGGTCTCCGGGCTTGGAGCCCTTGGCGACGCCGACGACGAGCGCGTCGGCGCGCAGCGTCGCCGCACCGGCAGTGCTGAGAGTGAGAGCAGTCACGGTGGTGAAATCTCGCTTCCGTTTGAGTTCTGTGTCGGTCAGTGCAGGTCGACGGGGTGGGCGACCGTGCCCGGCGCATCGTAGACGCCCCCGGATGTGCCGGGAATGAGCCTACGCGCGCCTTTGCTGCCCGATTACGGCGCGGTGGGTCCGTGCCCGGCGGGGGCCGTACGGTGGTCGTCCCCGGGCCGTCCGTCCCGGGCGGGACGACCGGCGGCCGGGCCTCGGCGGCGGTCGGACGACGAGGGGGAACGATGCACGACCGGGTGACCGCACCCCGGACCGGCGGGACCGTACGGTCCGCCACCGTACTGATTCTTCTGGCGATGCTGGCCGGTTGCACGGCGGCGCCCCGGACCGCCCCGCCGCCCGACCCGTCCGGAGGCCCCGCCTCCGCGCGCTGGAGGCCCGAGCCGGGCACCGACTGGCAGTGGCAGCTCTCCGGCCGGCTGGACGCCTCCGTGGACGTGCCGGTGTACGACGTCGACGGCTTCGACCGCGACGCCTCCGAGGTGGCGGCGCTGCACCGGGCGGGCCGCAAGGTCATCTGCTACCTGTCGACCGGCGCCTGGGAGGAGTTCCGCCCGGACGCGGCCCGGTTCCCCACCGCGCTCCTGGGCCGGGGCAACGGCTGGGAGGGCGAGCGCTGGCTCGACATCCGGCGGGTGGACGTCCTGGAGCCGCTGATGGAGAGCCGGATCGCCATGTGCGCGAAGAAGGGCTTCGACGCGGTCGAGCCGGACAACATGGACGGCTACCGCAATCCGACCGGCTTCCCGCTGACCGCCGCCGACCAGCTGCGCTACAACCGGCTGGTCGCCCGCATCGCCCACCGCCACGGCCTCGCCGTCGGCCTGAAGAACGATCTGCCGCAGATCCCCGAACTGGTCGGGGACTTCGACTTCGCGGTCAACGAGCAGTGCGCCCAGTACGACGAGTGCGAGAAGCTCACCCCGTTCGTGAAGGCGGGCAAACCGGTCTACCACGTCGAGTACGAACTGCCGGCGGCCCGGTTCTGCGAGCGCTCCCGGGAACTGGGGCTCAGCTCGCTGCGCAAACGGTACGAGCTGGACGCCTGGCGCGAGAGCTGCGCGGCCGGGGCCTGACGGGGGAGGGCTCAGCCCAGGGCCAGTCCCACCAGCGTCACCGTCGCCGCCGTCTCCGCCAGCGCGCCGAACACATCGCCGGTCACCCCGCCGAACCGCCGCACGCAGTGCCGCAGCAGCACCTGCGCCGCCACGAGGCCCGCCAGCGCGGCCAGGGCGTGGTGCGGTGCCCCGGACCCGCCGAGGAGGGCGCCCGTCCCGGCGCAGGCGGCCACGACGGCAAGGGCGCAGAGCGCGGCGGACCCGGGCGGGACGGTGCCGGCGACGGCGGCGCCCAGTCCCTCGGGGCGGGCCGCGGGCACCCCGCGCCGGGAGGCGAGGGTGAGGGCGAGCCGGGCGGCGACCGCCGCGACCACGGCAGCCGCCGCGCCCTCGGCCCAGCCCCGGGCGTACAGCTGCTGGAGGACCGCCACCTGGGCGAGCAGCACGAACAGCAGGGTGATCACGCCGAAGGGCCCGATGTCCGACTGCTTCATGATCCGCAGGGCGTCCTCGGCCGGCCGGCCGCTGCCCAGTCCGTCGGCGGTGTCGGCGAGTCCGTCGAGGTGGAGGCCCCGGGTGAGGGCCGCCGGGAGCGCGGCCGAGGCGACGGCGGCCAGGAGCGGGCCCGCACCGCAGAGCAGCAGCAGACAGCCGGGCAGCGCCGCGAGCACCCCGACGACGAGGCCGGCCAGCGGGGCGCAGAGCATGCCGGTGCGCGCGGTGTCCCGGTCCCAGCGGGTCACGCGGACGGGCAGCACGGTGAGGGTGCCGAAGGCGAAGCGCAGCCCGTGGCTGTTCAGGGAGGTCACGGCCCGCAGGCTAATCGGCGGCCCCGCCCGCTAGATTGGGGCGAAGCCGTGCGTATGCGGGCATATGTGGTTGATCGGGAGTGGGTGGGATGGGTCACTGGTTCGCCCGCAACATCGTCGAGCCGGGGAAGCTCCCGCTGCTCCTGGCCCTGGCCGCGTTCGTGCTGACCTTCGCGGTCACCCGGGTCATCACCCGGATGATCCGGGCCGGGAAGGGACCCTTCCGCAACATCACGCCCGGCGGGGTGCACATCCACCATGTGGTGCCGGGGGTGGTGCTCAGCGTGGTCGGCGGATTCGGCGCGGTCGCCAGCGGACAGCACGGCGTCGCGGCGGGGATCTGCGCGGTCCTGTTCGGGGTGGGCGCGGGGCTGGTGCTGGACGAGTTCGCCCTGATCCTGCACCTGGACGACGTGTACTGGACGGAGGAGGGCCGGCAGAGCGTGGAGATGGTGGTCCTCACCGCCGCGCTCGTCCTGCTGGTCCTCGGCGGCTTCTCGCCGCTCGGGGTGGACGATCTCAGCGACACCCAGCAGCAGAACCGGCTCGGCGCCGTCCTCACCCTCGTCGTCAACTTCGGCTTCGTGCTGATCACCCTGTTCAAGGGCAAGGCGCGGATGGCGGTGGTCGGCACCCTCGTCCCGTTCGTCGCCGTCGTCGGGGCGGTCCGGCTGGCCCGGCCCACCTCGCCGTGGGCCCGGCGCTTCTACCGCCACCGCCACCGCGCCCGCTCCCGCGCGGTGCTGCGCGCCTACCACCACGACGTCCGCTGGGCCGGCCCCCGCCGCCGCTTCCAGGACCTGATCGGCGGAGCCCCCGACCGCGTCCCCGCCCCCTCGTCCAAGCCCTGACGGCGCCGCGGAGGCCGCCGCACCCGCAGCGCCGGGACCGCGCAGAGGGCCAGCGCCGCCACGATGGCCGCCAGATGCTCCTTGCCCGCCAGGTTGTCCTTGACGACGACCTCCGCCACCATCGCGGCGATCACCAGGGCCCCGGTGAACCGGGCCCGGTAGGCGCAGCAGACACAGACCGCCAGGGCGACGACGGCGGCGGAGGGGCCGGTGTCGACGATCCGGGCGTCACTGCCGGGCAGGCCCAGGAAGGCGTCCGGGCCGAGGGCCACGCCGATCCGCGCGTACAGCGTTCCGGCCAGCGTGGCGACGTACGCGATCAGCAGCGTCCGCCAGCGGCCCAGGCAGATCTCGGCCGTCCCGAAGACCAGCAGGATCTGGACCAGCGCGCCCCACACCGGCAGGTCCAGGGCGGGCACGAAGAGCGACAGGGGCGTGCGCAGCAGGGCCGCCCAGAGCGGGTCCTCGGCGCGCACCGCCCCCAGGGTCTGCACCGGCCCGTAGCCCCAGGAGCGGTTCTGCACGATCTGGACCAGCCCGGTCAGACCGACCGCGCCCAGCGTCATCGGCACGGCCCGCAGCCGCCGCTCGGCCAGTGCCGCCCGTACGGTCGCCCACAGCGGCCCCCATTCGGCCCGCGCCGCCCGGCCGAGGACCGCCGGCACGGTCACTCGCGCGGTCCGAGCTGCGAGCGGTGCAGCCACTTGGGCAGTCCGGGCGCCTCCAGGAAGCCTTCCGCGCGGCCCGCGGAGACGCCGATGCGCAGCAGGTCGGCGCTCCGCTCGAAGAGCATGTAGCGCGGTTCCCAGATCGGCCGGTACTTGGCGTTGGCGCGGTACAGCGACTCGATCTGCCACCAGCGCGAGAAGAAGCTCAGCAGCGAGCGCCAGAGCCGCAGCACCGGTCCGGCGCCGAGCCGCGAGCCGCGTTCGAAGACCGAGCGGAACATCGCGAAGTTCAGCGACACCTGGGTGACCCCGATCGTCCCGGCCCGTTGCAGGAGTTCGATCACCATGAACTCCATCAGCCCGTTCTCGGCGTCCCGGTCACGGCGCATCAGATCCAGGGAGAGGCCGGCCGGGCCCCAGGGCACGAAGCTCAGCAGGGCGCGCAGTTCGCCGGGGCGCCCGTCCTCGCCCGCGTCCCGGCACTCCAGCATCACGCACTGTCCGTCGGCCGGGTCGCCGAGCCGTCCCAGCGCCATCGAGAAGCCGCGTTCGGTCGCGCCGTCGCGCCAGTCGTCGGCGCGGCGCACCAGTTCGGCCATCTCGGCCGCCGGAATGTCCGCGTGCCGGCGCACCGTCACCTCGTAACCGGCCCGTCCGACCCGGTTGTACGCCTGGCGGACCGTGCGCATCGCCCGCCCCTCCAGGGTGAAGTCGGCGGTCTCCACGATCGCCTCGTCACCCAGCTCCAGGGCGTCCATGCCGTGCCGGGCGTAGACCGTGCCGCCCTCCTCGCTCGCCCCCATCACCGCGGGGATCCAGCCGTGCTCGCGGGCCTCGGCCAGCCAGGGGGCGATCGCCCCGGGCCAGGCCTCCGGGTCCCCGAGGGGATCGCCGGAGGCCAGCGAGACCCCGCCGACCACCCGGTAGACGACCGCGGCCTTCCCGGTCGGCGACCAGATCGCGCTCTTCTCGCGGCGCAGCGCGAAGTAGCCGAGCGAGTCCCGGTCGCCGTGCCTGTCGAGCAGGGCGCGCAGCGCCGCCTCGTCCTCGGGGGTGAGCGGGTCGACCGCGCGCCGGGCGCGGAACGCCGCGTAGACGACGGCGATCAGCAGCAGCGTGGACAGGATGTTGATGGCGACGTTCACCCAGCCCGGGGCGGTGATGCCGGGGAAGCGGGAGTCGTCGGAGGCCACCGAGATCAGCCGCAGCGTGCCGTAGCGCCAGCGGTCCAGGAACGTCGAACGGTACTCGTCGTGCGCCCGGTTGGTGACGGTGACCAGAGCGGCCGCGATCAGCGAGGTGACCAGCAGTCCGCCGACCGCCACCAGCGCGGCCAGCTTCGGGTTGGAGCGGTCGCCCTTCGCGTAGAACTCCCGCCGCCCGAGCGCGAGGGCGAGGACGAAGGCGGCGGTCAGCGCCAGGGAGATCCAGTTCTGCGGATAGCGGCGGATCTCCGGGAAGCCGATCACCGCGGCGAAGAGCAGCAGGGTGAGGCCGCTCAGCACCATGTTGACGATCCACGCGGCGCGCTTGCGCCGCCGCATCGTCACGGCGAGGAACAGCGCGACGACCCCCGAGGAGAACCCGGCCGTCAGCAGATACGGCGTGAAGTAGTTCTCGGTGTTGTGGCGGCGCAGGTCCTGGCCGAAGGTGACCCAGACGGCGCTGAGGAAATTGAGGAACGACACGACGCGCAGATACCAGAGGGCGAACGCCGCGCCCCGGCGCGAGCGTTCGGTGCTCGGCGGCCGGGCCGCGGCGTGCGTGGATTCCTCGGTGGCCATACGGACCTCTCCCATGAAAAGCGATCATATGGGGCGTATCGCTTCGTCCGGGGGTACGCGTCACCGCTCGCCGTCGCCCTTCGTGCCGACGGCCCGGGTCCTGTCTCAGGCCTCCGGCTCTTCGTCGTCCCCGGATTCCTCGTCGCCCTCCGGCGCGCGCTCGGGCAGTTCCGCCGCCAGCGCGGCCGCGGCCTGCACCAGCGGCAGCGCGAGCAGCGCGCCGCTTCCCTCGCCGACGATGACGCCGTGGTCCAGCAGCGGGTTGAGCGCCATCCGGTCCAGCGCCTTGGCCTGGGCCGGCTCACCGCTCAGCTGGCCCGCCAGCCACCAGTCGGGCGCCCGGAACGCGGCCCTCTGACCGACCAGCGCACAGGCGGCGGAGACCACACCGTCCAGGATCACCGGGAGCCGGCGCACCGCGCACTGGAGCAGGAAGCCCGTCATCGCCGCGAGGTCCGCCCCGCCGACCGTCGCCAGCAGCTCCAGCTGGTCGCCCAGGACCGGCCGGGCCCGGCGCAGCGCGTCACGGATCGCCGCGCACTTGCGCATCCAGGCCAGATCGTCGATGCCCGCGCCGCCGCGTCCGGTGACGACCGAGGCGTCGGTGCCGCAGAGCGCCGCGACCAGGGTCGCCGCGGCCGTGGTGCCGCCGACGCTCAGATCGCCCAGCACCACCAGATCGGTGCCCGAGTCCGCCTCCTCGTCGGCGATCGCCATGCCGAGCCGGACCGCCGCCTCGGCCTCCTCGACCGTCAGCGCGTCCTCGATGTCGATCCGGCCGCTGCCCCGCCGCACCCGGGTCCGCACCACGGACTCCGGCAGCAGCTCCGGATCGCAGTCCAGACCCGCGTCGACGATCCGCACGGGCACGGAGAACCGGCGGGCCAGCACGGCGAGCGGCGTCGTGCCGTCCAGCGTGGCCCGCACCAGCTCGTGCGCCGTCCCGGCCGCACGCCCCGACACGTCCAGCTCCGCCACCCCGTGGTCGCCCGCGAACAGCACCACCCGGGCCTGCTCCACCGGCCGGACCGGCACGGCCTGCTGGGCGGCGGACAGCCACTCGCCCAGTTCGTCGAGACGGCCGAGCGCACCGGGCGGCACGAGGAACCGCTCCCGGCGTTCCTCGGCGTCACGCCGTACACCCCCGTCGGGGCGTTCGATCAGGTCGGAGAAGTCGTCCAGATTCACGGGGGTCTGCCTCGCGGGTCGATACGGGGTGGGGGCCGGGGCCCGCCGACGGGAACGGAGGCTCCCGGGCGATCCCGGACCGCGCGGCCACGCGAGAACCTCACTGCGGAACAGTACCCGCCGCGTTTTCCGCCCCTCCGCCGTGCGCCCGCCGCCGCCCGCACCGCAGTTGACGGGGACCTCCGCCCCCGCCCCTCAGCCGCGCAGCACCAGCGCCTGCCCGGCCACCACCAGCAGCACCTGCTCGCACTGCTCGGCCACGGCGGCGTTCAGCCGGCCCAGCTCGTCCCGGAAGCGCCGCCCGGCCGCCGTCGCCGGGACCACCCCGGACCCGGTCTCGTTGGTCACCAGCACGACGGTGCGCCGGGTGGCGCGGACGGCGGCGACCAGCTCGGCCGTCCGCTTCCGCAGCGCGCTCTCGCCGCCCCCCGCCCACGCCGTGTCGTCCCAGGCGTCCACCCGGTCCATCGCGTCCGTCAGCCACAGCGACAGGCAGTCGACGAGCAGCGGCGGCCCGTCGGACGTCAGCAGCTCCGCCAGCTCGCAGGTCTCCTCGGTGCGCCAGGCGGCGGGCCTGCGCTCCCGGTGCAGCCCGATCCGCGCCGCCCACTCCGCGTCGCCGTCCCGGCCGCCGCCGGTCGCCACGTACACGACCTCCGGATACGTCTCCAGCCGGCGCTCGGCCTCCAGCGACTTGCCGGAGCGGGCGCCCCCGGTGACCAGGGTGCGCCGGGGCGGCTCCGGCACCGCCCGGAAACCGCCGACGGGCAGCGTCGTCCCGTCCGGGACGGCCCGCGCGCCCGCCGCGGCCAGCCGGCGCTCCAGCTCGGGGCCGGGCGGGGCGTCGTGGTCGAGATGGACGGCGACGACCTCGGTGGCCGGGCCGACCGCCTCGACGGCCCGCAGCCGGGCCAGCGCGTCGGGCCGCCCCACGAGATCGCCGACGACCGTGTCGTACGGCTGGGCCGCCCGCTCGGTCAGCCCGGCGGGGGCGCCGCCCGGCGGCAGGTAGAGCAGCCGCTCCCCGTCCGGCGAGACGACCTCGTACCCGGTGCCCGGCGCGTCCATCGGCACGGCCCGCACCCGGTGACCGCTGATCAGCGTCAGCACCCGCCCGTCGGGGACCCGGCCCGCCGGGGGCAGCCCGGCCGGCAGCTCGACGGCCGGTCCGTCGTGCGGGTGGGTGAGCAGCACCTGCCGTACGCCGGTCAGGGAGCGTCCGGCGCGGGCGGCGGCGAACACGGCCCCGGGGGTCAGGTCGAGCAGCAGCGCGTCGTCGATCAGCAGGGCGGTCGCGGCGCGCGCACCCGTCCCCAGGGCGGCGGCGCAGGCGGCGCAGGGGCAGTCGGGCCGGGGCAGCCCGTCGGGGGCGCCGGTGCCGAGCAGTGTCAGTTCCACGCCCCGATCCTCCCGCGTCCCCGCACCGGCTGCGCGATGTGGGGGGTGAACGGAGTCGCGGGGGCCCGTCCGGGGCAGGACCCACGCACGGGGTCTGTCGGCGTGATCCGTACGGAAGGCCCTAGGCTGCGGACTTGAGCAGAGACGTGATCCAGGAGGCGGACATGGCGTGGACGTGGCGGTTCGAGAAGTCCGACGGAACGGAGACGGAGCCGGCCCTTCAGCCGGAGGAGTTCACGACGCAGGGCGACGCGGAGTCCTGGGTCGGTGAGTACTGGAAGGAACTCGCCGACGGCGGCGCGGACCAGGTGACCCTGTTCGACGACGGGACGAAGATCTACGGCCCGATGAGCCTCCACGCCGACCAGGGCTGACCCGTACGGCGCGGCGGGCGGACCCTCCCGGGCCCGCCCGCCGTGCTGTCGGCCCCACCCGGGGTCCGGGGTCTACACCTCGCCGAGTGTCACCTCGGCCGTCTTCTCCGCCCCGTTGCGCAGATAGGTCACGGTGACCTTCTCGCCGGGCCTGTCGGAGGCCAGCGCCTCCGACAGGGAGGTGATCGTGGTGATCGGGGTGTCACCGACCTTGGTGATGATGTCGCCGGACCGGAGCCCGGCCTTCTGCGCCGCGCCGCCGCTCGTGGCGCTGACGATCGCGACCCCGGCGGGCTGGTAGCTGCTGTTGACGACCGTGCGGCCGGTGATGTTCAGCGCCGCGCGGCCGGAGTCGGTGACCTTGCCGCTCTTGATGATCTGGTCCGCGACCGTCTTCACCATCGAGACCGGGATCGCGAAGCCGATCCCGGGTGCCGCGCTGTCACCCATCTGGGGGTCGGTGGCCGCCAGCGTGGGGATGCCGATGACCTCGCTGTCGAGGTTCACCAGCGCGCCGCCGCTGTTGCCCGGGTTGATCGCCGCCGAGGTCTGCACCATGTTGGCGATCGTCGCGCCCGTGCCGCCGCCCGCCCGGCTCTCGCTCACGGTCCGGCCCAGGGCCGAGACGATGCCCTGGGTGACGCTGCTGGAGAGCCCCAGCGGCGAGCCCATGGCCAGCACGATCTGGCCGACCTCGACCTTCTCCGAGTCGCCGAACCTCGCGGGCTTCAGCCCCTCCGGGACGCTGTCGAGCTTGATGACCGCCAGGTCCTGCTCGGGATAGGCGGCGACCAGCGAGGCCTTCAGCACCTTCTCGCCGGTGGCCACGGTGACCTTGAAGGTCTTCTCGCTGCCCACCACATGGGCGTTGGTGACGATATGGCCCTTGTCGTCGTAGACGATGCCGGAGCCCAGGCTCTCGGAGGCGTCGATCTGCACCACCGACGGCAGGACGTTCTCGATGACGGTCTGGTACTCGCTCTGCAGGTCACCGCTGGCCTTCGAGGCCGAGCCCTGCTGGGCCGCCCCGGACTTCGTCGGGGTGGTCCCGGAGGAGCTGGAGTCCGCGTCGGAACAACCGCTCACCAGCGCGATCGCGCAGACACCGGCGGACAGGGGCATCAGCAGCCGGCGCACACGGCTGCGGGCATGAATGGCATCCATGTCCGGATTATTACTATTAACCCCATTGGCGGCCCGTCGAGCGCACCCGCCCGGGGACCCGCCCCGGGCGTCGTCGCCTCAGCCGCGCACCCCGCACAGATGCAGCAGCGCCGCGACGCCCCGGTACGGATCGGTCCGCCCCGCCCGGTCCTCCGCCGCGAGCACCCGCTCCAGCTCGGCGGCCGGCGGCAGCTCGACGTCGTTGCTCACGTTGTCCGTGAAGATCCGCACCCCGTACCAGGCGTGCAGCGGCGCGGCGATCCCGGCCAGCGTCGCGGTCAGATCGGCGAGCCGGTCCGCGCGCACGGAGAGCCCGAGGCGGTTGGTGTAGCGGTCGGTGTCGAACGCGGCCAGCGCCGCGTCCCAGTCCCCGGCCATGCCGGGCCGCATCGCCAGCGCGTCCGCGTTCCGCACGAGCAGCGAGAGCAGCCCGCCCGGCGCCAGCATCCTGGCCAGCCCGGCCACCATGGCGTCGGACTCCTGGACGTACATCAGCACCCCGTGGCACAGCACCACGTCGAAGCTGCCCGGCAGGAAGTGCACACCGGTGTCCTGGCCGTTGCCCTCGATGAGCCGGACCCGCTCACGGATCCCGGCCGGTTCACCGGCCAGCGACTCGCGCGCCATCCGCAGCATCTCGGGATCGGACTCCAGCCCCGTGACGCTGTGACCGGCGCGGGCCAGCCGCAGGGCCTGGGTGCCCTGGCCCATGCCGACGTCCAGGATCCGCAGCCGCTGCCCGACCGGGAACCGGGCTCCGATCTGCTCGTCCAGCTGCCGGGCCACCAGCTCCTGGCGCACGGTGTTCCGCAGCCCGCCGAGCCCCTTCAGCCAGTCCGGAGCCGCCCCGGTGAACCCGGAGACCACGGCGTCCGTCCGCCCGCGGGGCGCCCCGCCGGCCGGTCCGGAGGGGTCCGCGCTCAGGGTCGCTCCCCGCGCTTGACCTGCGGCTTCGGCAGCCGCAGCCGACGCATCTGGAGCGTGCGCATCAGACCGTAGGCGACCGCGCCGCGCTTGGGCGTGTCCGGGAAGCGCTCGTTCAGCTGCTTGCGCAGCCGGAAGGCGAGCCCGATCGAGTCGACGACGATCAGCACGATCACACCGAGCCACAGGAGCAGCGAGATGTTCTGGATCCCGCGCACCTGGATCACGCTGAGGATCAGGATGACCACGGCCAGCGGCAGGAAGTACTCGGCGATGCAGAAACGGGAGTCCACGAAGTCGCGGACGAAGCGCCGCACCGGACCCTTGTCACGGGCCGGCAGATACCGCTCGTCCCCGTTGGCCAGGGCCTCGCGCTGCTTGGCCAGGTCGACCCGGCGTGCCTCTCGCTGGCGCTTCACCGCCTCCTTGCGGTCGAGCGGCGCGCTGCTGGAGGCGCGACGGCGCTGCGACTGGGCGTCGCTGCGCTTCGGGGTGGGGCGACCCTTGGGTGCCTCAGGGTCACGGGGCGTCTTGGAGAGGTCCGCCGTCACCTTGCCGGTGGGGGCCTTCTCTTCCTTGGAGCGGCTACCAAACACAAGGCCCAAGGGTACGGGGTCGAAGGCCACGACCCCAGGCCGGCCGGGAACGATCCGGCAACGGACGGCGTCCTTGCCGGTGTCCGGACCGCACGGTACGGGCTTCATCACCGGGTTTCCCCGGCCGTCGTCTACTCCCTGGGCCGGAGCCGTCACCGACGGCACTCGTCCTTGGGGAGGACCCCATCCGTGCTCGAACAGTGCGGTAATAGAGACAGGGCCCGTACTGTGGGTTCTGTCGGACTGCTGGAAGACCGGTTGAGTCAGAAGGGGGCGCGCGAAGCCCATGAGCGGTGTCATGAAGCGTATGGGGATGATCTTCCGCGCGAAGGCGAACAAGGCCCTTGACCGGGCCGAGGACCCGCGCGAAACCCTCGATTACTCGTACCAGAAGCAGCTGGAGCTGCTTCAGAAGGTGCGCCGCGGCGTCGCCGACGTGGCGACCTCCCGCAAGCGCCTGGAGCTGCAGCTGAACCAGCTGCAGGGCCAGACGTCCAAGCTGGAGGACCAGGGCCGCAAGGCGCTCGCGCTCGGCCGCGAGGACCTGGCCCGCGAGGCGCTCTCCCGCCGCGCCGCCCTCCAGCAGCAGGTGACCGACCTGGAGACGCAGCACACCACGCTCCAGGGCGAGGAGGAGAAGCTCACCCTGGCGGCCCAGCGCCTCCAGGCCAAGGTCGACGCCTTCCGTACGAAGAAGGAGACCATCAAGGCCACCTACACGGCGGCCCAGGCGCAGACCCGGATCGGCGAGGCCTTCTCGGGCATCTCCGAGGAGATGGGCGACGTCGGCCTGGCGATCCAGCGGGCCGAGGACAAGACCCAGCAGCTCCAGGCACGGGCCGGCGCCATCGACGAACTGCTCGCCTCGGGCGCCCTGGACGACCCGACCGGCACGGCGAAGGACGACATCGCCGCCGAGCTGGACCGCATCTCGGGTGGTACGGATGTGGAGCTGGAACTGCAGCGCATGAAGGCCGAGCTGGCCGGAGGCCCCTCCGCCCAGCAGCAGGCCATCGAGGGCGGCCCGCAGGACGCCGTCCCGCAGGACCGGACCACCCACAAGTTCGACAAGAATTAAGGCAGCGTCATGATCGTACGGATCATGGGGGAGGGCCAGGCAGTCCTGGCCGACAGTCATCTCGCCGAGCTCGACAAGCTCGACGACAACCTGCTCGCCGAGATGGAGCGGGGCGACGGACCGGGGTTCCGCGCCACGCTCCACGCGCTCCTGGCCCGGGTGCGCGAGCTCGGCACACCCTTGCCGGACGACTCCCTGGAGCCGTCCGAGCTGATCCTCCCGTCGCCCGACGCCACGCTCGAAGAGGTACGGGCGATGCTCCGCGACGACGGCCTGATCCCCGGCTGAGCACACCTGGGCGGACCCCCGTCCCCCGGCAGTCCCGACCGTGCCCCGTGAACCGGCAGCCCCGCCGGACACGGGGCACCGCCGTACGCACCGCAGGGTCCGGCTTTCCTCCGCGCCGGGACGATTCCGGTGCGACACGCCGTAACGTAGCTTGACGTGACCACCCTCGGAACCGGGCTCCTGCGCATCCGGAACTGGCTGCGCGACCATCCCCTCGCGCTGGACGGCGCCCTCGCCCTGGCCGTGTTCGTGGCCATGTTCATCGGGTCCTTCGCCGACCCGAACGCCCACAACGGACCCACCTTCGGCACCCGCACCCCCGCCGCCGGAAGCGTGTTCCTGATGGGACTCGGCGCCCTCGCGCTCGTCTGGCGCAGGCGCAGTCCCATGTGCGTGCTCGGCGCCACCGGGGTGCTCACCGTCGTGGAGCTGGTGACCGCCGACCCGCCGTCGCCCGTGGTGATGAGCGCCGTCATCGCCCTCTACACCGTCGCCGCCCGCACCGACCGGCCGACGACCTGGCGGGTCGGCCTGCTCACCATGGCGGCGCTCACCGCCGCCGCGATGTGCTTCGGCACGGCCCCCTGGTACAGCCAGGAGAACCTCGGCGTCTTCGCCTGGACCGGGATGGCGGGCGCGGCCGGGGACGCGGTCCGCTCCCGGCGCGCCTTCGTCGACGCGATCAGGGAACGCGCCGAACGGGCCGAGCGGACCCGGGAGGAGGAGGCCCGGCGCCGGGTCGCCGAGGAGCGGCTGCGCATCGCCCGCGACCTCCACGACGTCGTCGCCCACCACATCGCCCTGGTCAACGTGCAGGCCGGGGTCGCCGCCCACGTCATGGACCGCCGCCCCGACCAGGCCAAGGAGGCGCTGGCCCACGTCCGCGAGGCCAGCCGCTCCGCGCTCAACGAACTGCGCGCCACCGTGGGGCTGCTGCGCCAGTCCGGCGACCCGGCCGCCCCGACCGAACCGGCCCCCGGCCTCGCCGTCCTCGACGCACTGGTGGAGACCGTCCGCCGGGCCGGGCTGCCCGTCGAGGTGGCCTGCGCGGCGAAGGAGGGCCCGCCGCTGCCCGCCGCCGTGGACCTGGCCGCGTACCGGGTGATCCAGGAGGCGCTGACCAACGTCCGCAAGCACGCGGGCGCCGGGGCGAAGGCCGAGATCAGCGTCGTACGGGTCGGCGCGACGGCCGAGATCATGGTCCTGGACAACGGCGGCGGCACCCCCTTCGCCCCCGGCGCCGCCCCCACCGGCGGCGGCCACGGACTGCTCGGCATGCGCGAACGCGTCACCGCCCTGGGCGGCACCCTCACCGCCGGACCCCGTTACGGAGGCGGCTTCCGGGTCCATGCGATCCTGCCCCTCGAAGCCCGCGCACAGGAGCCGGAGCGGCCGGACGCGGCGGGCCGTACGGGGGGACACACATGACCGACGACGCCATCAGGGTGCTGCTCGTCGACGACCAGGCGCTGCTGCGCAGCGCGTTCCGGGTGCTGGTGGACTCGGAGCCGGACATGCGGGTGGTCGGCGAGGCGTCGGACGGGGCGCAGGCCGTGGAACTGGCCCGCACGACCGGCGCCGACGTGGTGCTGATGGACATCCGGATGCCCGGCACCGACGGACTGACCGCGACCCGGATGATCAGCGCCGACCCGGAGCTGTCCGAGGTGCGCGTGGTCATGCTGACCACCTTCGAGGTCGACGAGTACGTGGTGCAGTCGCTGCGCGCCGGTGCCTCGGGCTTCCTCGGCAAGGGCGCCGAACCGGAGGAACTGCTCAACGCCATCCGGATCGCCGCCGCCGGGGAAGCACTGCTCTCGCCCGCCGCGACCAAGGGGCTGATCGCCACCTTCCTGGCGCAGGGCGGCAGTCCGGACGAGGCGGGGCCGGGCGCCGCGGCGTACTCCGCGCGCCTGGAGGCCCTCACCACCCGGGAGCGCGAGGTGCTGGTCCTCGTCGCCGGCGGGCTCTCCAACGACGAGATCGCCGAACGGCTGGTCGTCAGCCCCCTCACCGTCAAGACCCATGTGAACCGCGCGATGGCGAAGCTCGGCGCCCGCGACCGGGCCCAATTGGTGGTCATAGCGTACGAATCGGGCCTGGTGCGCCCACGGGTGGAGTGAGGGGTGCACCCCGGCGTACTCCAGCTGCGGTATGCGCGGTGTGAGATATCGGCCTGGGGTCGCCCCTTCCGGCTCCGGGAGTGAGCGATCGTATAGAGGGGCCGGGCCTGTCCCCAGGTTGCCCGCCCGCCTGCCGCGTACGCCACAGAAAGAGACCCCACCCATGTCCTGGCTGTCCAGATTCAGCCTCGCGCAAAGGGCCCTGATCGGGCTGATGTCGGTCGTCGCGCTCGTCTTCGGCGCGATCGCGATCCCGCAGCTCAAGCAGCAGCTGCTGCCCACGATCGAGCTCCCGATGGTGTCGGTGCTCGCCCCCTACCAGGGCGCGTCCCCCGACGTGGTCGAGAAGCAGGTCGTCGAACCGCTCGAGAACTCGATCAAGGCCGTCGACGGGGTCACCGGCATCACCTCGACCGCCAGCGAGGGCAACGCCGTCATCATGGCGTCCTTCGACTTCGGCGACGAGGGCACCAAGCAGCTCGTCGCGGACATCCAGCAGGCGGTGAACCGCGCCCGCGTCCAGCTGCCCGACGACGTGGACCCGCAGGTCATCGCGGGCTCCACCGACGACATCCCGACCGTCGTCCTCGCGGTCACCTCCGACAAGGACCAGCAGGCGCTCGCCGACCAGCTGGACCGCACCGTCGTCCCCGCCCTGGAGGACATCGACGGGGTCGGCCAGGTCGCCGTCGACGGTGTCCGGGACCTCCAGGTCTCGATCACCCCCGACGACAAGAAGCTCGCGGCGGCCGGCCTCAACGCGGCCTCGCTCGCCCAGGCGCTCCAGGCCGGCGGCGCCACCGTCCCGGCCGGCTCCTTCTCCGAGTCCGGCAAGAGCCGCACCGTCCAGGTCGGCGGCGCCTTCACCTCGCTGAAGCAGATCGAGGACCTGCGGGTCACCGCCCAGGACCCGGCGACGGGCAAGGCCGGCAAGCCGGTCCGCGTCGGCGACATCGCCACGGTGAAGCAGGAGCCCGCCACCGCGGTCTCCCTCACCCGGACCAACGGCAAGCCGAGCCTCGCCGTGATGGCCACGATGGACAAGGACGGCAGCGCCGTCGCCATCTCGGACGCCGTCAAGGACAAGCTCCCGAAGCTCCGTCAGGACCTCGGTTCCGGCGCCGAGCTGACCATCGTCTCCGACCAGGGCCCGGCCGTCTCCAAGGCCATCTCCGGTCTGACCACCGAGGGCGCGCTCGGCCTCGTCTTCGCGGTCATCGTGATCCTGGTCTTCCTGGCCTCGATCCGCTCCACCCTGGTCACCGCGGTCTCCATCCCGCTCTCGGTCGTCCTCGCGCTGATCGTGCTCTGGACGCGCGACCTCTCGCTCAACATGCTCACCCTGGGCGCGCTGACCATCGCGATCGGCCGGGTCGTCGACGACTCGATCGTCGTCCTGGAGAACATCAAGCGGCACCTCGGCTACGGCGAGGAGCGCCAGTCCGCGATCATCACCGCGGTGAAGGAGGTGGCCGGAGCGGTCACCGCCTCGACCCTCACCACCGTCGCCGTCTTCCTGCCCATCGGCCTGGTCGGCGGCATGGTCGGCGAGCTGTTCGGCTCCTTCTCGCTCACCGTCACGGCCGCCCTGCTGGCCTCCCTGCTGGTCTCGCTGACCGTGGTCCCGGTGCTCTCGTTCTGGTTCCTGCGCGCCCCCAAGGGCAGCGCCGAGGACCCGGACAAGGCCCGCCGCGAGGCCGAGGAGAAGGAAGCCCGCAGCCGCCTCCAGCGGATCTACCTGCCGGTGCTGCGCTTCGCCACCCGGCGCCGCATCACCAGCGTCGTCATCGCCGTCGCCATCCTCATCGGCACCTTCGGCATGGCCCCGCTCCTGAAGACCAACTTCTTCGACCAGGGCGAGCAGGAGGTCCTCTCCATCAAGCAGGAGCTGGCCCCCGGCACCAGCCTGGCCGCCTCCGACGAGGCCGCGAAGAAGATCGAGAAGCTCCTCGCGGACGACAAGGACGTCAAGGACTACCAGGTCACCGTCGGCTCCTCGGGCTTCATGGCGGCCTTCGGCGGCGGTACGGGCTCCAACCAGGCCTCGTACCAGGTCACGCTGAAGGACTCCAAGCACTTCGAGGCCGCGCAGGACCGCATCGAGCAGGGCCTGGCCAAGCTCGACGGCATCGGCGAGACCACCATCTCCGCCGGTGACGGCTTCGGCTCCCAGGACCTCAGCGTCGTGGTCAAGGCCGCCGACGCGGACACCCTGAAGAAGGCCTCCGAGCAGGTCCGCGCCGAGGTCGCCAAGCTCAAGGACGTCACCGACGTCCAGAGCGACCTGGCCCAGAGCATCCCGCGGATCTCGGTCACGGCCAACGCCAAGGCCGCCGACGCCGGCTTCAACCAGGCCGCCCTGGGAGCGGTCGTCGCCGGAGCGGTGCGCGGCACCCCGGCCGGCAAGGCGATCATGGACGACACCGAGCGCGATGTGCTCATCACGTCCGCCCACCCGGCCACCACGATGCAGCAGCTGAAGGACCTCCCGCTCGGTCCGGTCAAGCTCGGTCAGATCGCCGATGTGAAGCTGGTCCCCGGACCGGTCTCCATGACCCGTATCGACGGCCAGCGCGCCGCCACGGTCACGGCCCGGCCCACCGGTGACAACACCGGCGCCGTGGGCACCGACCTCCAGGCCAAGCTCAAGGCCCTGGACCTGCCCGAGGGCGCCACCGCCACCATCGGCGGCGTCACCGAGGACCAGGACGACGCGTTCCTGAAGCTGGGCCTGGCCATGCTGGCGGCGATCGCGATCGTCTTCATGCTGCTGGTCGCCACGTTCCGCTCGCTGATCCAGCCGCTGATCCTGCTGGTCTCCATCCCGTTCGCGGCCACCGGAGCCATCGGCCTGCTCGTCATCACCGGCACCCCGATGGGCGTCGCCTCGATGATCGGCATGCTGATGCTCATCGGCATCGTGGTCACCAACGCGATCGTCCTGATCGACCTGATCAACCAGTACCGCGCCCAGGGCCTCGGCGTCGTCGAGGCGGTCGTCGAGGGCGGACGCCACCGTCTGCGCCCGATCCTCATGACCGCCCTGGCGACCATCTTCGCCCTGCTCCCGATGGCACTCGGCGTCACCGGCGAGGGCGGCTTCATCTCCCAGCCGCTCGCCGTCGTCGTCATCGGCGGCCTGGTCACCTCGACGCTGCTCACGCTGCTCCTGGTGCCCACGCTGTACACGATGGTGGAGCTCTTCAAGGAGCGCCGCCGCAAGAAGAAGGCCGCCAAGCGCGCCAGGAAGGCGGGCATCCCGGCCCCGGCCGAGTCCGAGGAGAGCACGTCGTCCTCCGCCTCCCCGGACTCCTCCGACGAGCCGGAGCCGGCGAAGGCCTGATCCGCCCGGCAGGACGGAAGGGGCCCGGCCCGCACGACATCGTGCGGGCCGGGCCCCTTCCCGTTCCGGTCTCAGGCCCCGCTGAGCGCCTGGACCATACGGAGCCACAGCTCCCCGTGCGGCTGCGCGTGCCGGACGCTGAGACCGGCGATCTCCCGCAGCAGCCGCACCCGGATCTCCTCGCGCGCACGGGGGATCAGCGTGGTCAGCTCGTCCGGTTCGACGCCCTCCACCGCACCGGCCAGCACCATGCCCGCCTGCGCATGGGTGAGGGAGGACAGCTTGTCGTCGAAGACCTGCCCCTCGATGGCCGCCGCGTGCATCAGCGCGGTGCCGTCCCCGGCGGCCATCGACCGCTCCACATAGGCATGAAGGGCCTCGCGGTCCTCCACGAGGCGATAGGCGGCGTCCAAGCCCTCCGCGCGGCCGATGTCGAGGAGCGCCACATGCGAGAGCGGGGTGTCCGGGGACGGCCGGACCTGGAGGAGACGCGGATGGTCCTGGAGGTACGCCCGCGACTCGGCCCAGGATCCGCACCCCACCCACGCGGCCAGCTGCTCCGACAGGATCAGCGGATCGTAGGCGGCGGTCACACCGTGGGCGAGCACCAGCTCGCGGAGCGCGGTGTGCCGGCGCGCGGTCACGGGATCCAGGAGCGCCAGCTCGTCGAGCGCCGTCGCCGCCTCCGCGCCGCCGAGCGCGTCGGCGTGCCGGGACCACAGATCGCGCGACGCGGGCCAGTCGGGCGCGAACATCCAGGTGCCGACCAGCTCCAGCGTTCCGGCCGACAGCGACAGCCAGTCGGGCGCCGGCCCCGAGGTCTCCGCCTCCCACGCGGCCCGTACCGCCTGCGGGTCGCCATGGGCGCGCAGCGCCCGCCGGGCCCGTACGGTCACCCGGTCCGGGCCGCCGTCCGGTTCGGTGCCGGCGTCCCGCGCCAGGAACGAGACGAGCGCGCGTACGCCCTCCGAGGGGAGGGGACCGGGACAGTCCAGCAGGAGGGCGCCCCGCTCGACGTCGAGGAGCCGCAGGGTCGCGGGGTCGGTGGCGGCGAAGTCCGCCGCGCACTCCTCGTACGCCTCGACCGCCGAGGCGTGGTCGCCGGTGCGGGCGAGCGCGCGGGCCAGGTCGCCGAGCGTGCGCGCCAGATCGTCCGCGAAGGCGCGCGGATTCTCCAGGGCCAGGGTGCGGTAGGCGGTGACGGCTTCCCGCGCCGTGCTGACGGCCCCTTCGAGGTCCTCGTTCATCCCGCGCAGTCTGCCGAGGTTCCGCAGGGCGAGCGCCAGATCGGGAAGGTGGGCGCCGGTGTGCTCCGCCACGAGCCGGTGCCAGAGGACGACGCCTTCCCGGGCCGCCGTCAGGGCTTCCTCCGGACTGCCGGTGTCGGCGAGGTTCTGGGCCAGGGTGCCGAGGGCCCCCGCGAACGAGGAGCGCAGGACGGGTGCGTCGGGGACGAGTTCACGCAGCAGCGTCACGGCCTCGGTCGCGGCGGCCAGCCCTTCGCCGGACTCGCCGGCCCGGTTCAGATGGGCGGCGAGGTTGGCGAGTGCCGTGGCCAGTTCGGGCCGGAAGACGGCGGGCCGCCGCACGGCGAGTTCCCGGCGGAGGGCGACCGCTTCCCGTCCCGCGGTGAGCGCCCCGGACAGATCGCCCAGGTTCGCGCGGTGGTTGCCGACGTTGTTGAGGGTCACCGCGTAGTCCGGGAGGAACGCCTCGCGGTCCTCGGCGGCGAGGCGCCCGTAGAGCGCGGCGGCCTCCTCGGCGTGGGGGAGGGCCTCCGCGAGCTCGCCGTCGGCGGCCAGGTGCGTGGCGAGGTTGTTGAGCATCCCCGCCAGTCCGGGGAGCGAGGCCGCCGGACGGCTGCGGAGCAGATCGCGCTGGAGCTGGAGGGCCTGGCGGGCGAACAGCACGGCCGTGGTGCGGTCCCCGGCGGCCGCGGTCTTGTTGGCCAGGGAGGTCAGGGACCGGGCGAGATCGGGCTGGAAGACGTCCGGATGGTCGTTGGCGAGCCGGGCGAAGGTGCGCGCGGCCTCACGGGCCGGGGCGAGCGCGCCCTCGTGGTCCCCGGTGGCGGAGAGCCGGTCCGCCAGATTGTGCAGGGACACGGCCAGGTCCTGCTGGAAGGCGGCCGGATGGCGCGCGACGAGGTCCCGGCAGATCTCCACGGCCTCCCGCGCGGGCGCCAGGGCCCCCGCGAGATCGCCCACGTCCTCCCGGTGTTCGGAGAGATTGGCCAGGGACCCGGCCAGTTCGGCCCGCAGCGCGGCGGGATGGCGCTCGGCCACCTTCCGGTTGGCCCGGACCGCCGCCTCCGCGTGCGGCAGGGCGTCCGCGTGCCGCCCGACGGACTTCAGGGCGTAGGCCAGATTGGTCAGGGAGGCGGCCAGGGGCCCCAGGAACTCGTCCGGGCGCGCGGCGGCGAGTTCGGTGGTGATCCGGACCGACTCCTGCGCGGGGGCGACGGCCGCCCGGCGCTCCCCGACGGCCGACAGGCTCACCACCAGGTTGTTCAGCGAGGCGGCGAGGCGCGGACGGTAGGCCGCCGGGTCCTTCTCGGACAGCTCCCGGAAGACATCGGCGGCGTCCCGGGTGAGTGTCAGCGCGCCTTCGCGGTCCCCGGTCTCGTGGAGCCGCCGGCCGAGCGTGGCGAGGGCCAGGGCGAGATCGCCCCCGGTCGCGTCGCCCCCCGCCTCGGTGACGCCGCGCTGGAGCGCGACCGCCTCCCGGGCCGGAACCAGCGCCCCCTCACGGTCCCCGGCCTCGGCGTACCGGTTGGCGACGTTGATGAGCGAGCGGACCAGCGCCGGCGTCCGGCGTCCGGCGGCGGGCCCCTCCAGATCCGTCAGGAGCCGGGCGGACTCCCGCGCCGCGTCCAGCGCCCCGTCCAGGTCGCCCTCCGTGCCGAGGTGTTCGGAGAAGCCGTGCAGCGCATGGGCCAGCAGCGGCACCGCGACCGGCCCGAGCCGCTCCGCCAGTCCCCGCAGCAGCCCGATCCCCGCCTCGCCCGCCCGTACCGCGTGGAAGGACAGCGCCCGGACCACGTACGGGTCCGCCGCCGCCCAGCCGCCGTCCGGTACCCGCCGCCCGGCGTGCGCGACGAGTGCGCGGGCCACCACCTCGGCGGGCTCCGCGCCGCGCGGCCCCGGGCGGGCGGCGAGATGGGAGACGAACTCCCGGTGGTACAGGCGGTACACCGCCTGCCCGTCCTCCGCGTCCTCGACGATGTAGCGCCCGTACGCGGAGAGCACCCAGTCCACATCGCTCTCGTCGTACGGCACGTCCCGGCCCCCGAGCGCCCCGGCGACCTCCTCCCAGACACCGCCGGCGGGCATGCCGCGCCCCGCCGTCCAGGCCAGCGCGGTCAGCAGATCCCGGGCGGCGGAGGGGAGTTCACGGCCGTCCGCCCGGACCCTGACCGGGCCCGCCCGCAGATCGTCCTCGAACGCGGCGCCGATGGACTCCGGCAGCCCGGCCCGCCACCGCTCCTCCTCCGCGAGCCGCCCCTCCGCCAGCAGCGATCCGGCCACCAGCCGGGCGAACAGGAACCCGCCGCCCACCGCCGAGGCCCGCGCCGCGACCGCGTCGCCCGCCTCCCGCGCCCGCTCCTCCGGGACCCCGGCCGCCGCGCACCGGCGGAACACGTACGCGGCGATGTCCTCCTGGGTACGGGGCTCCTGCTCCAGGTCGGCGGTGATGACGCCCGCCCCGATCAGCCGGGCCAGCGCGTCCGGCAGGGTCTCGTCCCGGTGCCCGCCGTCCGCCAGGCGGCTGCGGAACGCCCGCTCCCGCGAACCGAGCAGAACGGGGACGGCCCGGCTCAGCGGGAACACCAACTCCTCGATCATGGACCGCAGATGCTCGGCGGGCACCTCGTCCAGCCCGTCGAGCACCAGCACCGGACGCCGGTCCAGCTCGCGCAGCTCACCCCGGAAGTCGTCCGTGTTGCGGGGCTCGGGCAGCCCGAGCCGCGCCGCCAGTTCCGACGCCGCCTGGAGCGGACTCAGACCCCGCAGATGTACGGCGGCCAGGGAGCGCCCCGGACCCGGGTCGGGATCGCCCGCGCGCAGCCCGCCGTGCGTCTCGGTCTCCGCGCGCCGCACGGGGTCGGCGAGCGTCGCGATCCGGCCCAGTACCGCCGACTTGCCGCAGCCCGCCGGACCGGTCACCAGGAAGAGCCCGGCCTCGTCGGTCTCCAGCCAGGCGGTGATCCGGCCCAGCACCTGCTTCCGCCCCGTGAAGAACCAGCCCTCCTCCCGGAACCCGACCCCGCGCGCCGCGAGCACCAGATGCTCCACCAGCCGGGCCGGCGCCCCCGGCACATGGCGCGGATTCGGGAAGACCGGCCGCCCGGTCCCCAGCGCGGCCGGAACCGGCGTCTGACCCTCGCCCCGCCACCGCTCCCCGAGCGCCGCCAGCACGTCCGTACCGCTCACCCACGCGTTGTGCGCGCTCCACGCCGAGCGGTACTCCCGGGTGACCGGGCCCTCCCGCAGCACCTCGGCCAGCGCCTCCAGCAGCGGCCCACCGCCGTCCGACGTCTCACCGCGCCGGCAACTCGCCATGATCCCGAACCACTGCACCCGCCCCGGCGGCGCCGACGTGGTCTCCCAACGCCGCAACGCCTTCTCCAGGCCCCGGCCCACCGCGTCCCCCGCATGACAGGCGTCGATGATCACCAGGATCTGATCCGCCCCCGACGCCACCGCCTCGTTCACCAGCGTCTCGGCCGACACCCCGTGCCGCAGGGCGCGCGCGTCCCGGACCACCTGTTCGACGTCGAGATCCAAGTCGCACAGTGCCAGCCGGAGTTCGTCGTCCACCAGCACGCCGTGCCCGGACCACACGATGATCGCGGGCTTCCCCGCACCGGACGCGCTCCAGGCGGTGAGGTCCCGGTCGAAGGCCGTCCAGGACGGGTTGCCGCCCCCCGCCATACGGGTCGCGATCCCCAGCGTCTCAAGGCGGTTGACGATCCCCTCCATCTGGGCCGTCGCGCCGGTCAGCCGGGGAAAGGTCCGCTCGTCGGTGTACGTCTCACACACCACGCACAACGCGGTCCCCACGGCCTCGCCGCCCACCGCATCCGCCTCATCCGCCATCGGGCGCTCCGCCTTCCCGTACACACGCCGTCGAAATGGACAGCAGCGTATGCACGGATCGGACGCCGGGGTGCCGGTCCGGACAAACTCGACTCTTTCCGGTCCCCGGGTGATAAGGGAACGGCCTGTCCCACACCCGCGTGTGGGACAGGCCGTTGCGCTGCGCGCTACTTCAGCGACGAGACGAACTCGCTCCAGGCGGCGGCGTTGACGACGAGCGAGGGACCGGTCGGGTTCTTGCTGTCGCGTACGGGGACGAGGCCGGGGAAGCCGTCGGCGACCTCGACGCACTCGCCACCGTTGGAGTTGCTGTAACTGCTGCTGCGCCAGCGGGCGTTACTCAGCTCGGGGGTGCGGTTCATGGTCGGTACTCCTCCATCACGGTCCGGATCAGATCGGCCGACTCGGCCAAGGTGAGGGAGTTGGCACGTAGCACCTCGTACTGCCACCGCCACTTCTTCACCGCAGCCGGATCCTCGTAGAGGTGACCGGCCTGAATGCCTTCCTCGTACGCCACCGAAGTGCCGTCGGGCAGGGTCAGCAGAGTCAGCGCGCCCCCCAGCAGCGAGTGGAGTCCCGCACTGAACGGCATCACCTGAACTTTACTGTCCGGAGCATCCACCTGCTCCAACAGGGAAGCCAGTTGGTGGTGCATGCAGGACCGGCTGCCCATCTGCCGCCGGAGTACGCCTTCGTCGATGACCGCCCACCGTAAGGGCGGGTTCTCCGAATGCTGCCGCTCCTGCCGCGACATACGCGCGGCAACACGTTCCTCCACCTGCTCGGCGTCCAGGTCCGTCTGGCAGCGAAGGAACGTGCGCGCGTACTCCTCGGTCTGAAGCAGACCGGGAAGGGCCTGCGCGCCGTACTGCTCTATCCGGTCGGCCCGCGCCTCGAAGTCCATGTACCGCTGGTACTGGTCGGGATGGATCTCCCGCTTCGCCAGCTCGTACAGCCCGTGGAAGTGCCGGTCCGTTCCGAAGGCGACGTCGAGCGCTCCCGGGATGTCCGGCGGCGGCATCAGCTCCGCCGTCTCGATCCGGGCGAGGGTGCTCTTGCTGGAGTTCAGGATGTCGGCCAGCTGGACGAGGGAGAGCTTGGCGCGCTCGCGGTGGCGGCGCTGCTCGGAGCCGAAGTAGTGGCGGGCGGAGAGGTAGGGCGTGAGCGGCTGGGGCCTGAACGTCATGGAGCGGGCCTTCCGTATGTCCCGTGCTGAACGTCGGGACGGGGCGGTCCTGTTGGAAGGGTCCGCCGCAGCGCGACGATTGCGGCACACACCGTAACCAGGCGGTGTGACCGGAGGCCAGAGCGCTTCCCGAACGAAGGCAGGGGCGACATGATGTTCGACGCGGAGGGCCGTCCGATGAGGCTGCTCCCCTGGACCGGCGAGAGCGGGAATCCGTGCTACCTGAGCACGGACAACCCCGACAGCCGGATGTCGCGGCTGGCCGACGAGGTGGAGACGGACCTGCTCGACTCGGCCGAGTACGTGCTGACGGAGGCCCGGACGCTGCTCGCGGAAGCGGGGGTGGGGACACGCGAGTTGAGGTTCGCCGGGGTCTGGCTCGCGGAGTCCTTGCAGACCGCCCTGAGGATCGCGGAGAGCCGGGGACACCGTCTGGCCCCCGCCCTCACGGCTCCGGAGGGCGAAGTGACCACGGCGGAGGCGAACGACTGCCGATGAAGACGGGGACGCGTCGCCGTCACCCCCGTTCCAGCACCAGCACCAGCGCGGTCATCACGACATGGGACGGAACCCGCGTACCGATCCGCACCCGGTGACCGCCCGGCGGAAGGTTCCCGACCCGGGCCGTGTACAGCCCACCGCCCCGATTGGTCATCGTCCGCATCGGACCGCCCTCCACCCCCGCGAACACGGCGACCCGGTCATGGCCCGCCGTGCCCGGGGGAACCGTGGCCCGGATCTCGTACGCGTCCCCCTCGACCAGCAGCTCCGGCGCGTCCACGCACAGAGGCACCTCGCCGTCGCCCGGCCCCCGGTGGACGGGCGGCTCGGGGGACAGCCATGCGTCGAGGCCCTGGCGGACGGCCTTGTTGTTCTGGAGGGAGCCGTGCTTCTCCCACGCGGTGTACGTGTGCCGGCCCGCGCCCACCGCCCGGCTGGAGAGGTCCGGCACCCGCCCGTCGCCTCCCTCGTCCGCCCCGTCGATGGTGAGCAGCGCGCGCAGACCGTCGCCCTCCGTCTCGGCGGTCGTCGGCGTCGGCTGGCGCGCCCCGCCGACGGGGACGTACTCCACGCCGTACCGCGCACCCGCGTCCGATGCCCGCAGCTCCGCGTGGAACCGGGCGGCGGCCGACAGCAGTTCCCCGTCCACCCCGGGGAGGCCCGGCACCTCACGGGCGTACCGCAGCGGCGCACCGCCCGCCGTCGCCAGGCAGGCGTAGTCCGGGGTGAGCTGGTGCAGCGACGGGAGGCTCCGGGCGAACGGTGTGAGGTCGAGACCCACCGGGCCGATCCCGTACCGCATGCCGTTGACCAGATACATCAGCGCGTCGAGCGAACCCCGGTACGGAGTCCCCAGCGTGACCACCCGGCGCGTGACCTCCGCGCCCCCGCACTGCTCGACATAGCTGCGGGTGACGAGGCCGCCCATGGAGTGGCAGAGGAAGACCGCCTTCGCGTCCCGCCGGTCGGCGCGGGACGCCCGCCAGCGGCCCAGCTCCTCGTCCACCCGCTCGGCCAGCCGTTCCGCGTTGTAGCGGCAGGAGAGCCGCCAGTCGTACGCGAAGCCGACCAGGTTGGCCGGGACGTCGGCCGCCTCGCCCGGCAGGCGGCGCCGGAGGGTGAAGTTCCGCTCCAGCCAGTCCAGCAGACCGCTGTAGCCGTCCACCGGGTTCCACACCCCGGGCAGCGCGTGCACATCGGACATCAGGCCGGTGGGCCGTACGCCGTCGCCGGGGTGCTCGTCGCCCAGACCGGCCGGGAGCGTCAGGTTCTTGACCGAGTTCCCGAAGGTGCGGATGCCCCGCAGCAGGGCCTTCCCGGAGGCCGCCCAGACCTCGTGCCCGTCCGCGTCCGCGAGCGTGCTGCCGAGGATTCCCGGGACGACGACCACTAGATCGTCGACCCCGCCTCGTCGCGCCATATGACTGTCCCCCGTATCCACACCAACCGCCGGATGAGGACAGCAGCGTAGATACGGGGGACGGGCTTCCGAGCCGGTCCGGACGAAATCGGCCGCGTCCGGACCTTTCCGTGCGAAGGAGAGGCGTTACGGCAGCGCCAGCATCCGCTCCAGCGCGAGCTTCGCGTACTTCTCCGTCTCCGGGTCGACCTCGATCCGGTTGACCAGGTTCCCCTCGGCCAGGGACTCCAGGGTCCACACCAGGTGCGGCAGGTCGATGCGGTTCATGGTCGAGCAGAAGCAGACGGTCTTGTCGAGGAAGACGATCTCCTTGCCCTCGGGGGCGAAACGGTTCGCCAGGCGGCGGACCAGGTTCAGCTCCGTGCCGATGGCCCACTTCGAACCGGCCGGGGCGGCCTCCAGGGCCTTGATGATGTACTCCGTCGAACCGACGTAGTCCGCGGCGGCGACGACCTCGTGCTTGCACTCGGGGTGCACCAGGACGTTGACGCCGGGTATGCGGGCGCGGACGTCGTTGACGGACTCGACCGAGAAGCGGCCGTGGACCGAGCAGTGGCCGCGCCAGAGGATCATCTTCGCGTTCCGCAGCTCCTCGGCGGTGAGGCCGCCGTTCGGCTTGTGCGGGTTGTAGAGGACGCAGTCCTCCAGGGACATGCCCATGTCCCGCACGGCGGTGTTGCGGCCCAGGTGCTGGTCCGGCAGGAAGAGCACCTTCTCGCCCTGCTCGAAGGCCCACTCCAGGGCGCGCTTCGCGTTGGACGAGGTGCAGATGGTGCCGCCGTGGCGGCCGGTGAAGGCCTTGATGTCGGCGGAGGAGTTCATGTACGAGACGGGGACGACCTGCTCGGCGACCCCCGCCTCGGTCAGCACGTCCCAGCACTCCGCGACCTGCTCGGCGGTGGCCATGTCGGCCATCGAACAGCCGGCGGCCAGGTCCGGCAGCACGACCTTCTGCTCGTCGGAGGTGAGGATGTCCGCGGACTCGGCCATGAAGTGCACACCGCAGAAGACGATGTACTCCGCCTCCGGGCGCGCCGCCGCGTCCCGGGCGAGCTTGAACGAGTCACCGGTCACGTCGGCGAACTGGATGACCTCGTCGCGCTGGTAGTGGTGCCCGAGGACGAAGACCTTCTCGCCCAGCTTCTCCTTGGCCGCGCGGGCGCGCTCCACCAGGTCCGGGTCGGACGGGGAGGGCAGGTCGCCGGGGCATTCGACACCGCGCTCGCTCCTGGGGTCGGCGTCGCGGCCGAGCAGGAGCAGGGCGAGGGGCGTCGGCTGGACATCGAGATCCTGGACGGGGTGGGCCGTGGTCACGTCACGCACCCTTTCTTCTCTGCGGGAGGAGCTTTTCGTCTAATTGACGCTATCTATCATATCCGCTTCACGTCAGTTTGACGATGCCGATAGCGTCGATGTGACGCATCCGCCTGGCGGGGCGGTGTGCGAGCATGAAGGGAACAGGCGAACGGCCCGGCGGGGAATGAATCAGCGGCCCCGGCGGTTGCACCGTCGACAAGCAGTCTCCGTACAACCCGGGAGAGAAGCAGATGTCCGTATCGGACGAGACCACCACCGTGAGCGACGGCATCCTCCTGTCCGACGCCGCCGCAGCCAAGGTCAAGGCCCTGCTGGAGCAGGAAGGCCGCGACGACCTCGCGCTGCGCGTCGCCGTTCAGCCCGGAGGCTGCTCGGGCCTGCGCTACCAGCTCTTCTTCGACGAGCGTTCGCTCGACGGTGACGTCGTCAAGGACTTCGGCGGCGTCAAGGTCGTCACCGACCGGATGAGCGCCCCCTACCTGGGCGGCGCCTCCGTCGACTTCGTCGACACCATCGAGAAGCAGGGCTTCACGATCGACAACCCGAACGCGACGGGTTCCTGCGCCTGCGGCGACTCCTTCAGCTGAGCCGCCGAAAGGCCCCGCGCACACGACGGCGGCCCCGGGATTCCGATCCCGGGGCCGCCGTCGTGTGCGCGGAGGGGTTCAGGCGCGCGGCACCCGGTGGCCCGACGAGGTGTCGGTGACCGTGCGGTCGCCGAGCGGCCGGTCCAGCGTCACCGTGCGCGTCAGCTGCTTGGCGATCATGATGCAGGCCTTCCCCGGATCGTCCTTCTTCTCCGTCACGGTGACCCGCACCGTCGCGTCGTCCTCGCTCGCGCTCGCCGTGTAGGTGCTGCACGCACCGCCCCAGAACGTCACCGAGAGCGTCCGCCCGTCGGTGCCGTAGGACAGGATCACCGGCCCGGACGTGGTGCCCGTGGAGTCGCCGGGCGGCTGCGTCGCGGGGGCGTCCTTCTTCAGGAACGCCGGGTCCACCGCGACCTGCGCCACCGTCTCGCCCCGGCCGCCGTCCGCCCGCGCGGTGAAGAGCCACGACGGTACGAGGATCTGCCTGCCGTCCACGTACTGCGCGGCCAGTCCGAAGACCGCCTTGTCGACGGTCACCGTGCGCAGCGGCGGCTCCGCCCCGGTCGTCTTCCCGCAGCGGTAGTGGGGCGCCGCCTCGCCCTCCCCGGCCGGCGGCGGATCGATGCAGCCGCCGATGTTCCCGCCGCTCCTCGGCTGCGCGGCGTTCAGCTCCTTCAGCGCCGCGTCCGCGCCGATCACCGGATACTCGGCACCCTTCTCCAGCCCCTTCAGCTGCCCGCTCCCGCCGGTCACGTCACCGTCGGGGCCGATCTGGAGACCTGTGGCCCAGCCGTACGTGGGCAGCCCGTCGACCACCGGGTCGGCGTTCACCACCCGGACCGGGCCCATCAGCTGCCGCGCGTCGAGGGCGGCACCGTCCTGGCCGACCGCCTTGAGGACCGGCGCGGCGGCGGCCCGCGCCGCCTGCTCGCTCACCGGGGAGCCCGAACCGCCGCCCGGTGCCACCGGCTTGTCCGCACAGACCGTCGCGCTCTTGCAGTTGTCCGTGCCTCCGGTGCCGTACCGGGCGAACGTCCAGGTGCCCGGGGCCTCCTTGGCCACCCGCAGCACCGGACCCGAACCGTCCCCGGTGGAGCCCACCGTCCAGGTGGTGCCCTCCGTCCTCGGCGTACCGGACACGCCCAGCGCCTTCGCCAGCCGGCTCACCTCCGCCGCGGTGACCGCCCCGGCCGGACGCTGGACGGCGGCCCGGTCCGGGCCCTTCGGCAGGGTGCCGGACGCGCGGTAGACGACCCGGCCGCCGTTCGGGTCGGGTTCGCCCGGGGCGATGCCCTCCGGCGGGGCCGAGGGACGTGGCCCGGGTGTCTCCGCACCGGCCGCCGGTCCGTCCAGGGCCAGCGTCGGGGGAGCGGCGCCCGCCGCGCCGGACGAGGGCGTGCTCTTCCCCTCGCTCGCCTCGGCCGCGACCAGATACGCGCCGCCGCCGGCCAGGAGGACGGCAGCCGCCACCGAGGCCACGGCGAGCGGCCGCCGCCGCCGGGGTCCCGTCACATCGTTGTCGGGTCGCTCGGTGCTCACCGGATCGCTCCTTCGCCGTATCGCCGTCATACGCCGCCGTGCGGCGTATCGTCCGGCCCATGGGGTTGCGGACACCTGTGGGACGGGGCGGGCGCGCGGCCGGTTCCCTCCGGGGCCGGCCGGGGCGCGGAGGCGGGCCGGATCAGTCCCCGTACTCGGACATCGCGTCGATCAGCCGGGCGGAGGCGGGCGGCACCGTCACCCCGTGGATCAGGGCGGGCGGCACCGGGGCGGCGGCGGTGCGCGCGGGTGCCACCCAGTGCGGGGCCATCCGCGCGCAGTCCCCGCGCAGCTCGGCCAGACCGGATTCGGACGTCTCGTGCGGGGCGATGTGGTTCGACATATCCGCACCGTAGGCATCACCACACTCGGGAGGAAAGCCCTACTATCGGGTAGTTTCTCCCGTTCGCCCGACTGCCCGAGCGGGTAGCGTGAACTGTCACGCCGCCCCGGGGGACGCCGACGCCGTTCCCCTCGACCTCCGCAGGAGCAGTCTCCCCGTGCGTATCGCAGTCACCGGCTCCATCGCCACCGACCACCTCATGACCTTCCCGGGCCGCTTCGCCGACCAGCTGGTGGCCGACCAGCTGCACACGGTCTCGCTCTCCTTCCTCGTCGACAACCTGGACGTACGCAGGGGAGGGGTCGCCGCCAACATCAGCTTCGGCATGGGGCTCCTCGGCACCCGCCCGATCCTCGTCGGTGCCGCCGGCTCCGACTTCGACGAGTACCGCGCCTGGCTCGACCGGCACGGCGTCGACACCGGCTCCGTGCGCATCTCCGAGGTGCTGCACACGGCCCGCTTCGTCTGCACCACCGACGCCGACCACAACCAGATCGGCTCCTTCTACACGGGCGCCATGAGCGAGGCCCGGCTCATCGAGCTCAAGGCCGTCGCCGACCGGGTGGGCGGACTCGACCTCGTCTCCATCGGCGCCGACGACCCGGAGGGCATGCTCCGCCACACCGAGGAGTGTCGTACGCGCGGCATCCCGTTCGCCGCGGACTTCTCGCAGCAGATCGCCCGCATGGACGGGGACGAGATCCGCATCCTCCTCGACGGTGCCACCTACCTCTTCTCCAACGAGTACGAGAAGGGGCTCATCGAGTCGAAGACCGGCTGGACCGACGAGGAGATCCTGTCCAGGGTCGGCCACCGGGTCACCACCCTCGGCGCCCAGGGCGTGCGCATCGAGCGCGCCGGCGAGGAGCCGATCGTCGTCGGCTGCCCCGAGGAGAACGTCAAGGCCGACCCGACCGGCGTCGGCGACGCCTTCCGCGCCGGATTCCTCTCCGGGCTCGCCTGGGGCGTCGGCCTGGAGCGCGCGGCCCAGGTCGGCTGCATGCTCGCCACCCTCGTCATCGAGACGGTCGGCACCCAGGAGTACACCCTGCACCGCACCCACTTCATGGACCGCTTCACCAAGGCGTACGGCCACGAGGCCGCCGCCGAGGTCCGCGCGCACCTCGCGTAGGACGGTCCGCCGGCCGGGACCCGCCCGAGCGGCGGGTCCCGGTCAGACCAGCCGGCGGACCGTGTAGGCCGAGCCCCGTTCCGCCGGCTCCTCTCCCACGTACTCCTGCTCCCGCATCGCGCACCAGGCCGGAATGTCCAGGCGCGCCGCCTCGTCGTCGGCGAGCACCGTCACCGTCCCGCCCACCGGTACCTCCCCGATCACCTTTGCGAGTTCGATCACCGGGACCGGGCAGCGCCGGCCGAGCGCGTCGACCACCAGGGAGTCCGCCGGGGCGGGGGAGGGGGCCGCCGCGGGCACTCCGGCGGTCGCGCCCAGCTTCTCCCGTACGCCCGCCACCACCGGCGGCAGCACGGCGAGGAAGCGGTCCACGTCCTCCCGCGTGGTGCCCGCGGGCAGCGACACCCGCACATTGCCCTCCGAGAGCACCCCCATCGCCCTGAGCACATGGCTCGGCGTCAGCGTGCTGCTCGTACAGGACGAACCGGAGGAAACGGAGAATCCGGAGCGGTCCAGCTCCTGGAGCAGTGTCTCCCCGTCGACATAGAGACAGGAGAAGGTGACCAGATGCGGCAGCCGCCGCACCGGATCGCCGACCACCTCCACGTCCGGGACCAGCTCCGGCACCCGCGCCCGGATCAGGTCGACCAGGGCCCGCAGCCGGGCCGCCTCACCGGCCGCCTCCGCCCGCACCGCGCGCAGGGAGGCCGCGGCGGCCACGATCGCCGGCAGGTTCTCGAAACCGGGCGCCCGCCCCGACTCCCGTTCGTCGGCGGGTCCCTGGGGCGCGAACCGCACGCCCTTGCGGACCGCCAGCAGCCCCGTCCCGGCCGGCCCGCCCCACTTGTGCGCGCTCGCCGTCAGCAGCGACCAGCCCTCCGGCACCGGCCCCCAGCCCAGCGACTGCGCCGCGTCCACCAGCAGCGGCACCCCCGCCTCCCGGCAGGCCGCGGCGGCCTCGGCCACCGGCTGCTCGGTGCCGACCTCGTGATTGGCGGACTGGAGACACGCCAGCGCGGTGTCGGGCCGCAGCGCCCGCGCGTACACCGAGGCGTCCACCGCGCCCGAGCGCTCCACCGGCACCTCCGTGACCGAACCGCCCCCCTGCTCATGGGCGGCGGCCGAATGGAGCACCGACGAGTGTTCGACCGCCGACACCACCAGATGGCGGCCGACACGCCGACGGCCCGCGAGCGCGCCGGAAATTCCGGAGTGCACCGCCCGGGTCCCCGACGAGGTGAAGACCAGCTCGTCCGCGCGGCAGCCGACGGCCTCGGCCGCGGCCTCCCGGGCCGCGTCCAGCAGGAGCCGGGCCCGCCGCCCCTCCCGGTACAGCCGGGCCGGATCGGCCCAGCCCTCGTCCAGGGCGGCAAGCAGCGCCTGGCGGGCGACGGGGTGGAGGGGAGCGGCGGACGCGGCGTCGAAGTAGGGCACCCGGCCACGCTAGCCCGGCACCGGCCGGAGCCCGGGACCGGCCGCCCCCGGGGGCGGGAGAGAGGGCGTCAGATGACGGCCGGAGCGCCGGATTCCACCCCTTCGGGGAGTCGGGCGGCGCGTTGGGCACCCTCCCCGCGCGACCCCAAATAGCGTCCAGTAGGGTTTGGTCCGCATAAACATCCAAACCCCTGCCCGCAACAGGGCCGGCGACCGACCAGCGAGACCGGCCGCGCCGACCGTGCGGGCGAGACTCTCGGGAAGGCGCTACGTGAGTCCCAACGGCTCCGACCGCTCGTCGCGGCGCCCGATGCGGCGGAAGCTGCCGCAGGTGCTGACTGCGGGCCTGATCCTTGCGACCGCAACCGGTTGCACATACAAGGACTTCCCCCGCCTTGGTATGCCTACGCCGGTAACGGAAGAGGCGCCACGGATCCTCTCCCTCTGGCAGGGCTCGTGGGCGGCAGCGCTCGCCACGGGCGTGCTGGTCTGGGGTCTGATCCTGTGGAGCGTCATCTTCCACCGGCGCAGCCGCACCAAGGTGGAGGTGCCTCCGCAGACCCGGTACAACATGCCCATCGAGGCGCTGTACACCGTGGTCCCCCTGATCATCGTCTCGGTGTTGTTCTACTTCACCGCGCGCGACGAATCGAAGCTCCTCGAACTCTCCCCGAAGCCGGCCCACACCATCAACGTGGTCGGCTACCAGTGGAGCTGGGGCTTCAACTACATCGAGGACGTGGACGGCTCCGCCGCCACGGGCAACGAAGTTCCCAAGGAGCTCGACGCCATCCCGGACCGGTTCCGCACGGACTTCCCCAAGGGTGCGGACGGCGTCTACGACGTCGGCGTCCCGGGAACCCGGAACCCCCAGAACGGCCACCCGGGTCCGACCCTGTGGCTGCCCAAGGGTGAGAAGGTCCGCTTCATCCTGACTTCGCGCGACGTCATCCACTCCTTCTGGGTGGTGCCGTTCCTCATGAAGCAGGACGTCATCCCGGGCCACACCAACGCCTTCGAGGTCACTCCCAACCAGGAGGGCACCTTCATGGGCAAGTGCGCCGAGCTCTGCGGCGTCGACCACTCCCGGATGCTCTTCAACGTCAAGGTCGTCTCCCCGGAGCGCTACCAGGCGCACCTGAAGGAGCTGGCGAAGAAGGGCCAGACGGGCTACGTGCCGGCCGGTATCGAGCAGACTGACCCGGCCAGGAATGCGGAGACCAACAAACTGTGAGCATCCTCAACGAACCTCAGGGTGCCGCGGCAGCAGACGACTCCTACGAGGACGAGCTGCCGGTCCGGCGGAAGCAGCCGGGCAACGTCGTCGTCAAGTGGCTGACCACCACTGACCACAAGACGATCGGCACGATGTACCTGGTCACGTCGTTCGCGTTCTTCTGCATCGGCGGACTCATGGCGCTCTTCATGCGCGCCGAGCTGGCCCGTCCCGGCACGCAGATCATGTCGAACGAGCAGTTCAACCAGGCGTTCACGATGCACGGCACGATCATGCTGCTGATGTTCGCGACGCCGCTGTTCGCCGGATTCGCGAACTGGATCATGCCGCTGCAGATCGGCGCGCCCGACGTGGCGTTCCCGCGGCTGAACATGTTCGCGTACTGGCTGTACCTCTTCGGCTCGCTGCTCGCGGTGGCCGGCTTCCTCACCCCGCAGGGTGCGGCCGACTTCGGCTGGTTCGCCTACTCCCCGCTGTCGGACGCCGTCCGCTCGCCGGGTGTCGGCGCCGACATGTGGATCATGGGTCTGGCCTTCTCCGGCTTCGGCACGATCCTCGGTTCGGTCAACTTCATCACCACGATCATCTGCATGCGCGCTCCCGGCATGACGATGTTCCGCATGCCGATCTTCGTCTGGAACGTCCTGCTGACCGGTGTGCTGGTCCTGCTGGCCTTCCCGGTGCTGGCCGCCGCGCTCTTCGCGCTGGAAGTGGACCGTAAATTCGGTGCGCATATCTTCGACGCGTCCAACGGCGGGGCATTGCTCTGGCAACACCTCTTCTGGTTCTTCGGCCATCCAGAGGTGTACATCATCGCGCTGCCATTCTTCGGAATCATTTCCGAAGTCATCCCGGTCTTCAGCCGGAAGCCGATGTTCGGTTACATCGGCCTGGTCGCCGCGACGATTTCCATCGCCGGTCTCTCCGTGACCGTGTGGGCCCACCACATGTACGTCACCGGCGGTGTGCTCCTGCCGTTCTTCTCCTTCATGACGTTCCTCATCGCGGTACCCACCGGGGTGAAGTTCTTCAACTGGATCGGAACGATGTGGAAGGGATCGTTGTCCTTCGAGACACCGATGCTCTGGGCCATCGGCTTCCTGATCACCTTCACCTTCGGTGGTCTGACCGGTGTCATCCTGGCCTCGCCGCCGATGGACTTCCACGTCTCGGACTCGTACTTCGTGGTCGCGCACTTCCACTACGTCGTCTTCGGCACCGTGGTGTTCGCGATGTTCTCCGGATTCCACTTCTGGTGGCCGAAGTTCACCGGCAAGATGCTCGACGAGCGGCTCGGCAAGATCACCTTCTGGACGCTGTTCATCGGCTTCCACGGCACGTTCCTCGTCCAGCACTGGCTGGGTGCCGAGGGCATGCCGCGCCGTTACGCGGACTACCTGGCCGCCGACGGATTCACCGCGCTGAACACGATCTCGACGATCTCCTCGTTCCTGCTCGGCCTGTCGATCCTGCCGTTCTTCTACAACGTCTGGAAGACCGCCAAGTACGGCAAGAAGATCGAGGTCGACGACCCGTGGGGCTACGGCCGTTCGCTGGAGTGGGCGACCTCCTGCCCGCCGCCGCGGCACAACTTCCTCACGCTGCCCCGGATCCGTTCCGAATCCCCGGCCTTCGACCTCCACCACCCGGAGATCGCGGCGCTCGAACAGCTTGAGCACCACTCCGCGGACGACAAGGCCCTCGCCGGCGGCAAGGAGGCGGGCAAGTGAAGATCCAGGGCAAGATGTTCCTCGGTCTGGCGCTGTTCATCCTCATCATGGCCATCACCTACGGGGTGTGGTCGAAGGAGCCCGTCGGCACCACCGCGCTCGTCCTCGGCTTCGGCCTGAGCCTCATGATCGGCTTCTACCTGGCCTTCACGGCCCGGCGGGTCGACGACATGGCGCAGGACAACAAGGAAGCCGACGTGGCCGACGAGGCCGGCGAGGTGGGGTTCTTCTCCCCGCACAGCTGGCAGCCGCTCTCGCTCGCGGTCGGCGGCCTGCTCGCCTTCATGGGCGTCGTCTTCGGCTGGTGGCTGCTCTACTTCTCGGCCCCGATCATCCTGATCGGTCTCTTCGGCTGGGTCTTCGAGTACTACCACGGTGAGAACCGCACCCAGTAGCACACCGGTCCACCCAGACGGGGGGCCCGCGCTCCGACACGGAGTGCGGGCCCCCCGTTTGCAGTCACCCCGCGCGCTGAAACGGATGAATCTTCTTAGCGTGGGTGCATGAACCACACGCCGCGCATCCGCCCCGTAGTGAGCTGCACTCTGCTGGTCGTGACCCTGGTCGCCGGGGCGACGGCCTGCGGGGACTCCGACGGCCACCCGCTCTCGGCACAGCCGTTCGACGCGGCGGACGAGATCGCCTCCAGCATTCCCGACGGGGGCGAGAAGATCGATCCCGACAAGCCGCTGGAAGTCACCGTCGACGGTGACGACGGCCGGATCACCGATGTGACGGCCGTGGACGGCGAGGGCCGCCACCTCGCGGGCGAACTCGACGCGGAGGGCCACCGCTGGCGCTCCACCGCCCCGCTCGCCGCCGGCACCCGCTACACCGTCAAGGTCGGCATGGAGGACGACGACGGCGCCCCCGGCAGCCGTACGCTCTCCTTCGAGACCGCCGCGGCCAAGAAGCTGCTGAAGGTCACCTTCGGCCCGCAGGCGGGCACCTACGGCGTCGGACAGCCCGTCACCGCCCAGCTCAGCGCCCCGGTCGCCGACCGGGCCTCCCGCGCCACCGTGGAACGCGCCCTGAAGGTGCGCTCCACCCCCGCGGTGACCGGTTCCTGGTACTGGGTCGACGACAAGACGCTGCACTACCGCCCGAAGGACTACTGGCCCGCCAAGGCCACCATCGAGGTCAGCAGCGCCCTGACGGGCATCAAGGTGACCAACGCGCTGTACGGGGCGCCCACCAAGGCCCTCAAGCTCAGGACCGGCGACCGCATCGAGGCCATCACGGACGCCTCGGCGCACTCCATGACGGTCCTGCGCAACGGCGAAGTGATCAACACCATTCCGGTCACCACCGGCAAGCCGGGCTTCTCCACCCGCAACGGCGTCAAGGTCGTGCTGGGCAAGGAGTACTACGTACGTATGCGCGGGGAGTCCATCGGCATCTCCGCCGACTCCGCCGACGCCTACGACCTCGACGTCTACTACGCCACCCGGGTCACCTGGAGCGGCGAGTACGTGCACGCGGCGCCCTGGTCCACCGGATCACAGGGGTACGCCAACGTGAGCCACGGCTGCACCGGCATGAGCACCAGCGAGGCCGAGTGGTTCTTCAACACCGTGCGCGAGGGCGACATCGTCAAGGTCGTCGGCAGCGAGGGCGAGACCATGACGCCCTTCGACAACGGCTACGGCGACTGGAACCTGTCCTGGGCCAAGTGGCAGAAGGGCAGCGCCCTCACCAACAGCACCACGCCGGACCGCGTCGACACGGTCCGGGCGGCGCGGCTGCGCCCCCAGGTCTGACGCCCGGGGGTGCGCCGCCCCTCGCGGCAGCCGCGCCGCGCCGGGGCCTCAGGCCCCCACGGAGAGCCGGGCGCGCAGCTGGGCGGCCAGTGCGTCGGCGAACTCGACCGGCTCCACCGGAAGGGTCACCGCGGCGTCCGCGCGGCTCCAGGTGGCCAGCCAGGCGTCCTGCGGACGGCCGATGAGGAGCAGGACCGGCGGGCAGCGGAAGATCTCGTCCTTGATCTGCCGGCAGACGCCCATACCGCCCGCCGGAGCCGTCTCGCCGTCCAGCACGCAGACGTCCACGCCGCCGTGGTCCAGGGCGTCCAGGACGGCGGGCAGGGTGGCGCACTCCAGGAACTCCACCTCGGGCAGGTCCGCGGCGGGCCTGCGTCCGGCCGCCAGCCTCACCTGCTCACGGGTGTGCGCGTTGTCGCTGTAGACCAGGACCGTGGCGGTCGGCTGCATTGTTCCTCCGTGACGTCTGTGTCTTCGGGGCGCTCTGGGCGTGCCGGGCATGAACCGATGCGCGGATCGTACTCCGCCCGACAGCCTGTCAGCACCGCTCCGGAGCACGGATCCCTGGGCCGTTCGGGGAGGACACACCCCCCTGACACACCGAACGGCACCCCCCGGAGTGAGGGCGGGATAAGCGACCGACATAATGTCGGTCGTGGCGACAGCAACGACAGTAGAAACCGGGCACGCGCACCCGTCGGTCAATCGACCGAACCTCACCAGCGTCGGAACCATCATCTGGTTGAGTTCCGAGCTGATGTTCTTCGCGGCCCTCTTCGCGATGTACTTCACCCTGCGATCGGTGACCGGACCGGAGCACTGGAAGGAAATGGCGTCCGCCCTGAACTTCCCGTTCTCGGCGACCAACACCACGATCCTGGTGCTCTCCTCACTCACCTGCCAGCTCGGCGTCTTCGCCGCGGAGCGGGGCGACGTGAAGAAGCTCCGCACGTGGTTCGTGATCACGTTCGTGATGGGTGCGATCTTCATCGGAGGCCAGGTCTTCGAGTACACGGAGCTGGTGAAGAAGGACGGCCTCTCGCTGTCCTCGGACCCGTACGGCTCGGTGTTCTACCTGACCACCGGCTTCCACGGACTGCACGTGACAGGCGGGCTCATCGCCTTCCTGTTCGTCCTGGGCAGGACGTACGCAGCCAAGAGGTTCACCCACGAGCAGGCGACCGCAGCCATCGTCGTGTCCTATTACTGGCACTTCGTCGATGTCGTGTGGATCGGCCTGTTCGCCACGATCTACATGATCAAGTAACCGGGCCCGCACCCGACCCATCATCGACGCAGAAGATCCTGACACCGGGGTAATCCGTGAAAAAGCTCTCCGCACGACGACGCCATCCGTTGGCGGCGGTCGTCGTACTACTCCTCGCGCTGGCGGCTACTGGGGGGCTGTACGCCGCGTTTGCGCCCGCGAGTAAGGCGCAGGCCGACGAAACCGCCCAGTCCCTCGCGATCGACGAGGGCAAGAAGCTGTACTCCGTCGGTTGCGCCAGCTGCCACGGAACCGGTGGTCAGGGCACCACCGACGGGCCGAGCCTGGTCGGCGTGGGCTCCGCCGCCGTGGACTTCCAGGTCGGCACGGGCCGTATGCCGGCGCAGCAGCCCGGCGCGCAGGTGCCGAAGAAGAAGGTCATCTACTCGCAGGCCGAGATCGACCAGCTGGCGGCGTACGTCGCGTCGCTCGGCGCCGGTCCGATCGTCCCGACCAAGAGCCAGGTCGACCCCTCGGGCGCTGACGTCGCCAAGGGCGGCGAGCTGTTCCGTACCAACTGCGCGCAGTGCCACAACTTCACCGGTGCGGGTGGTGCCCTGACGAAGGGCAAGTCCGCGCCCAACCTGGAGGGCGTGAGCCCCAAGCACCTCTACGAGGCCATGCAGACCGGCCCGCAGAGCATGCCGTCCTTCCCCGACTCGACGATGCCCGAGCAGCAGAAGAAGGACATCATCGCGTACGTCCAGACCGTCAACAGCTCCGAGTCGGAGAGCCCCGGCGGGCTGTCGCTCGGCGGCCTCGGTCCGGTCAGCGAGGGCCTCTTCGCCTGGATCTTCGGGCTCGGCGCACTGATCGCCGTCGCCGTCTGGGTCGCGGCCCACACCGCTAAGGCCAAGAAGTCATGAGTAGCCAAGAGATTCCAGAAGAGAACCTGCCCGCAGAGCAGGACGCCGCGCACGGCGCGGTCGAGGGTGCCGGCGACCCGTTCGCCGACCCGGGGCTGCCGGCCCACCGGCCGCGCATCCAGGACATCGACGAGCGGGCCGCCAAGCGGTCGGAGCGCGCGGTCGCGTTCCTGTTCCTGCTGTCGATGCTGGCGACGGTCGGCTTCATCGCCTCCTACGTCATCTTCCCGGTCGACAAGATCGTCTACATCTTCCCGTTCGGTCATGTGAGCGCGCTGAACTTCTCCCTGGGTCTGACCCTGGGTGTGGCGCTCTTCGCGATCGGCGCGGGCGCCGTCCACTGGGCGCGCACCCTGATGTCGGACGTGGAGGTCGCCGACGAGCGCCACGCGATCTCGGCCGAGCCCGAGGTCAAGGCGAAGGTGCTCGCCGACTTCGCGGCCGGTGCCGAGGAGTCCGCGTTCGGCCGGCGCAAGCTGATCCGCAACACGATGTTCGGTGCGCTGGCCCTGGTGCCGCTCGCCGGTGTGGTGCTGCTGCGCGACCTCGGTCCGCTGCCGGAGAAGAAGCTCCGCTCGACCCTGTGGGCCAAGGGCAAGCAGCTCATCAACATGAACACGATGGAGCCGCTGCGTCCCGAGGACGTCGCCGTCGGTTCGCTCACCTTCGCCATGCCCGAGGGGCTGAAGGAGGAGGACCACGACTTCCAGACGCAGATCGCCAAGGCCGCGCTGATGATCATCCGCATCGAGCCGGACAACATCAAGGACAAGCGCGAGCGCGAGTGGGCCCACGAGGGCATCGTGGCCTTCTCGAAGATCTGCACCCACGTCGGCTGCCCGATCAGCCTGTACGAGCAGCAGACGCACCACGTGCTCTGCCCGTGCCACCAGTCCACCTTCGACCTCTCCGACGGCGCCCGCGTCATCTTCGGTCCGGCCGGTCACGCCCTTCCGCAGCTGCGGATCGGTGTGAACAGCGAGGGCAACCTCGAAGCCCTCGGTGACTTCGAAGAGCCCGTCGGTCCTGCATTCTGGGAGCGCGGATGAGTACTGCGACCGATACGAAGCGCAAGGCGCCCGCCGGTGAGCGGGTGGCCGACTGGGCGGACGGCCGGCTCGGGATCTACTCCCTGGCCAAGGCCAACATGCGCAAGATCTTCCCGGACCACTGGTCCTTCATGCTCGGTGAGGTCTGCCTCTACAGCTTCATCATCATCATCCTCACGGGTGTGTATCTGACGCTGTTCTTCCACCCGAGCATGAACGAGGTCGTCTACCACGGCCCGTACGAGCCCATGCAGGGCATCCAGATGTCCGAGGCCTACGCCTCGACGCTGGACATCAGCTTCGACGTCCGCGGTGGTCTGCTGGTCCGCCAGATCCACCACTGGGCCGCGCTGATCTTCCTGGCCGGCATGTTCGTGCACATGATGCGCGTGTTCTTCACGGGTGCGTTCCGCAAGCCCCGTGAGATCAACTGGCTGTTCGGCTTCCTGCTGTTCGCGCTGGGCATGTTCACCGGGTTCACCGGCTACTCGCTCCCGGACGACCTGCTCTCGGGCACGGGTGTCCGCTTCACCCAGGGCGCGATCCTGTCGGTGCCGATCGTCGGCACCTACATCTCGATGTTCCTGTTCGGCGGGGAGTTCCCGGGCGGCGACTTCGTCGCGCGGTTCTACTCGATCCACATCCTGCTGCTGCCGGGCATCATGCTCGGGTTGTTGGTGGGCCACCTGATCCTGGTCTTCTACCACAAGCACACGCAGTTCGCGGGTCCCGGCCGGACCAACAAGAACGTCGTCGGCATGCCGCTGCTGCCGGTGTACATGGCGAAGGCCGGAGGCTTCTTCTTCCTGGTCTTCGGCGTCATCGCCATCATCGCGGGCATCGCCACGATCAACCCGATCTGGGCCATCGGCCCGTACCGCCCGGACCAGGTGTCCACCGGCGCCCAGCCCGACTGGTACATGGGCTTCGCCGAGGGTCTGATCCGAGTGATGCCGGGCTGGGAGATCAACCTGTGGGGTCATACGCTCGTCCTGGGCGTGTTCATCCCGCTGACCCTCTTCGGTCTGATCCTCGGCGCGATCGCGGTCTACCCGTTCATCGAGTCCTGGGTCACCGGGGACAAGCGCGAGCACCACATCCTGGACCGCCCGCGCAACGCCCCGACCCGTACGGCCTTCGGTGTCGCCTGGATCACGCTGTACTTCATCGGTCTCGTGGGCGGCGGCAACGACCTCTGGGCGACGCACTTCCACCTGTCGCTGAACGCGATCTCCTGGTTCGTCCGGATCTTCTTCTTCGTCGGACCGGTCCTCGCGTTCGTCGTCACCAAGCGGATCTGCCTCGGCCTCCAGCGCCGGGACAAGGAGAAGGTGCTGCACGGGCGCGAGTCCGGGCTCATCAAGCGCCTGCCGCACGGTGAGTTCGTCGAGGTCCACGAGCCGCTCTCGCCGGCCCAGCTGCACACGCTCACCGCGCACGAGCAGTACAAGCCGGTCGAGATCGGCCCCCTGGTCGACGAGAACGGTGTCGCGCGCAAGGTGTCCGCGGTGCAGAAGCTGCGGGCCAAGCTCAGCAAGGGCTACTACGGCGAGGACAACCAGATCGCCAAGCCCACCGCCGAGGAGTACAAGGAGATCACCAGCGGCCACGGCCACCACTGATCACCTGACCTGATCGCCACAGCAGGAGCCCCGTCCATTCGCTGGACGGGGCTCTTCGCTGTCCGCGGCTCTCGATAGGGTGACCCCATCCCTTTTTTCGGCAATGGACCCCAGGAGCGGACCATGAACGTTGTGACCCCGGACGGCGGCGACAGCGTGGCGGCCCGTTCCTGGCCGGGCGTGCTGACCCCCCTGCTGCGCGGACAGGACCTGAGCGCGGACGACACCGCCTGGGCGATGAACCGCATCATGAGCGGCGAGGCGACCGATGTGCAGATCGCCGGATTCGCGGTCGCGCTGCGGGCCAAGGGCGAGACCGTCTCGGAGGTCTCCGGCCTGGTGCGCGCGATGTACGAGCACGCCGTCACCATCGAGGTGCCCGGACCCACCGTCGACATCGTCGGCACCGGCGGGGACATGGCCAAGACGGTCAACATCTCCACCATGTCCGCGATCGTGGTGGCCGGCACCGGGGCCAAGGTCGTCAAGCACGGCAACCGGGCCGCCTCCTCCGCGAGCGGTTCCTCCGACGTCCTGGGCAAGCTGGGCGTCAATCTGGAGCTGTCCGCGCAGCGGGTCGCCGAGGTGGCCGAGGAGGCGGGCATCACCTTCTGCTTCGCGGTGAAGTTCCACCCCTCGCTGCGGCACGCGGCCAAGGCGCGCGGCGAGCTGGGCGCCCCGACCACGTTCAACATCCTGGGCCCGCTCACCAACCCGGCCAAGGTGCGCTCCCAGGCCATCGGCGTCGCCGATCTGCGGATGGCGCCGATCGTCGCGGGCGTCCTCGCCGAGCGGGGCAACTCCTCGCTGGTCTTCCGCGGCGACGACGGCCTGGACGAGCTGACCACCACCGCGACCTCCCGCGTCTGGATCGCCCGGAACGGAGAGGTGCGCGAGGAGGTCTTCGACCCGCGCGACGTCGGCCTCGACCTGGTGCCGGTGGAGGCGCTGCGCGGCGCTGACGCCTCGTACAACGCGGATGTCGCCCGCCGGCTGCTGGCCGGCGAGACGGGTCCGGTGCGCGACGCCGTCCTGCTGAACTCCGCGGCGGCGCTGGCCGCCCTGGAGCCCTCGGACGCCCCGCTCGCCGCGCGGCTGGCCGAGGGGATGGCCAAGGCCGCCGAGTCCATCGACTCGGGCGCCGCAGGCCGGGCGCTGGAGCGCTGGGTCGTGGCCAGCAACGCCTGATCCCGGCGGGGAGACGCCACGGGGCGCGGTCCGGATCCTGGACCGCGCCTTGCGCGTTCCCCGGCGTATGGCAAGATGCTGGTCAGGTCATGAGTGACAGCGACTACGGCCCCGGCCCGCTGTCCGGCAACCCTCCGTCCGTGGCGGGGTGCCCCGGGTGAAGACCAGGCCGTGGGCAGCGAGGCTTACGGCAAGCGCGGACCCCTCGACATCGTGAGATGTCCACCCGTGGGGTCCTGGTCCTCAGGGAGCCTCTTGTGAGCACGCGAATGCGCTAGGGCTTTTCGGTCCGTACGGCCCGAGCCCTTCTCCGCACACCCTTTTCTCTCTTCTCCCCGTGCTGCCGCGTATCCGCCGGCACGTGGATCTCGCCTGCCTCTTACGGGAGTTCGCCATGTCTGTCGTCACCGCCGCCTCCGACCGTTCGGTTTGTGCCCCGCTGCCCGTTCTGGGCAAGGACGTCACCGTCCCGCTGGTCACCGGCGGTGAGGTCACGTACGCCGCGCTGGACTACGCCGCCAGCGCGCCGGCCCTCCAGCGGGTCTGGGACGACGTGGCCGCCTACGCCCCGTACTACGGCAGCGTCCACCGCGGCGCCGGCTACCTCTCGCAGCTCTCCACGGACCTCTTCGAGTCCAGCCGCGCCACCGTCGCGGAGTTCCTCGGCTGCCGCGCCGAGGACCAGGTGATCTTCACCCGCTCCACCACCGACTCGCTCAACCTGCTGGCCGCGGTCCTGCCCGCCGACTGCCAGGTCTTCGTCTTCGAGACCGAGCACCACGCCTCGCTGCTGCCCTGGCGCGACGCCCGGGTGACCTACCTCAACGCCCCGCGCACCCCCGCCCAGGCCGTCGCCACGCTGGAGCGGGCGCTCGCCGACCGCGACCCGTACGGTCCGGCGCTGGTCTGCGTCACCGGAGCCTCCAACGTCACCGGCGAACTGTGGCCCGTCAGGGAACTGGCCGCCGCCGCCCACGCCCACGGCGCCCGGATCGTGCTCGACGCCGCCCAGCTGGCCCCGCACCACCCGGTCGACATCGGCGAACTGGACGTCGACTGGGTCGCCTTCTCCGGACACAAGCTCTACGCGCCCTTCGGCTCCGGCGTCCTCGCCGGCCGCGCCGACTGGCTGCGCGACGCCGAGCCCTATCTGGCAGGCGGCGGTGCCTCCCGCACGGTCGCCCGGCGCGCCGACGGGGGAGTGGACGTCGAGTGGCACACCACGGCCGCCCGCCACGAGGCCGGTTCGCCCAATGTCATCGGCGTGTACTCCATCGCCTCCGCCTGCAAGGCGCTCACCGAGGCCGGCTTCGACGAGCTGGTCGCCCGCGAGCAGCACCTGGTCGCCGCCGTCCGCGCCGGACTCGCCCAGGTCCCCGAGGTCAAGGTCCTCTCGCTCTTCGGCGACGACGCCCCCCGCGTCGGTGTCATCTCCTTCGTCGTGGAGGGCTGGAACAGCTCCCACTTCGCCGCCGCGCTCTCCGCCGAGTACGGCATCGGGGTGCGCGACGGCCTCTTCTGCGCCCACCCGCTGGTGCGCACCCTGCTCGGCAGCGACCCGCGCGAGGTCGGCGAGTGCGGCGCGCCGGAGGCCGCCCCCGGCGAGAGGTCCCTCAACGCCATCCGGGTGAGCTTCGGTGCCGGTACGCCCGACGAGCACATCGAGCGCTTCCTCGGCGCGGTCAGGGAGCTCGTCGGCAAGGGCGCCCGGTGGAAGTACCGCACCGAGGACGGCCGTTGCGTCCCGGACCGGGGCGCCGCCCAGATCTGAGCCCGACAGCACGGCGGCCGGGTACGGGATCGTCCCGTACCCGGCCGCCGTGCTGCGGTGGTCCGTCCGGCTCAGCCGTCCAGGCCGATGGCGAACGCCGCCTCCAGATCGTGCTGGGAGTACGTACGGAACGCCACATGGGTGTCCGTGGCCTCGACGCCGGGGATCTTGCTGATCCGGCCGGGGATGATGTCGGCGAGGTCGTCGTGCTGGGGGACCCGGACCATGGCGATCAGATCGTAGGTACCGGTGACCGAGAAGACCTCGCTGACGCTGTCCAGCGCGGCGATGGCCTCGGCGATCTCGGGAATCCGGTCCACGCTGGTTTTGATGAGCACGATCGCGGTGATCACGGCTGGCTTTCTCCCTCGGTGGCCGTGGCTGGAGACTTCACTCTAGAGCCTTGTGCCGGGAACGCGCCGGGCCGGGATCGCGCCGGTAGCGTCCCCAGGTGTAGAGGAAGCCGGTGGCGAAGCCCACCACATGGGCGAGATAGGCCACGCCCGGTCCGCTGCCCGCCCCCTCGGCCGCCAGCCACTGGAGCGCGAACCAGAAGATCAGCACGATCCAGGCGGGGAAGCGCAGCGGCAGGAAGAGCAGGAACGGGAACAGGCTGGTGACCCGGGCCCGGGGGAAGAGATAGAGGAAGGCCCCGAGCACCGCCGAGATCGCCCCCGACGCGCCGACGAGCGTCTGGTCGGAGGTGGCGTGCGCGGCGGCGTAGGCCAGCAGGGCGAGATAGCCGCAGCCGAGGTAGAAGAGCGCGAACTCGGTGTGGCCCATCCGCTCCTCGGCCATCGCGCCGAACACGTACAGGAAGAGCATGTTGCCCAGCAGGTGCAGCCAGCTGCCGTGGACGAAGAGCGCGGTGAGCGGGGTGAGCACGGCGTGTGCCGAGCCGTCCCACAGCTCGCTCGGGATCACGCCCCAGCGTTCGAAGTAGCCGGCCTGGGCCGCGAGCAGGGCGTCCCCGGTGCCGTAGACCGGGTTGAACCCGGACAGCGGGCTGATCAGGAAGATCACACAGCACAGCGCGATGAGGGTGTACGTCACCGGGGGCCCGCCCGAGGTGGCCGCCCGCAGGATTCTGCCGGCCGCAGCCCGCCGATCGATCATGAACAGAGCATGACGCAAGCGGAGGGAACCGGACAGACCGCCTCGCCGTGCCGGTGGGAAGCGACAAGGCCGTAGGGTAACGGCAGGACATCCGCAGTTCGACGGCGCACCGCGAGATCCTTGGTCCGGCAGCTCACGGCTCTAGATAAGAGGACACACCGATGACGACGGTTCCCCAGCCGACCGACACCACTCGCTGGCGCTGCACGCTCTGCGGAAATCTGACCCGGTTCGACGTGACGCGTACGTCCAAGGTCGTCGAGTACGTCCATCTCGACCTGGCCGGGGAGTCCAGCGTCGAGGAACGCGAGGTGGTCAGTGAGACCATCGAGTCGGTGCGGTGCCGCTGGTGCAACGCGGTGGACCAGATCGAGCTGGTCGACAGGCCGGGCGCCGACTCCTGACGGGGCCGAGCCCAGACGGAACGAGGTGACGGATCGTGGAGCAGCCCGCCGGCAGCGCCGCGTCGGCAGAGGCGGCAGGCGACGCCGCGGAGGCGCTCGACCGTCCGCTGCCCGAACGGGTGCGGCGGCGGGTCGTCGCCCTGGTCGCAGACGCGTTCGGCGGTCTCACGGTCACCGAACTCCCGGCCCAGCTGAGGCAGTACGCCCGTTTCACGCCGACCCGCCGGGCCAAGTTCGCCGGGAACGCGATGGCGGCCGCCCTGGAGAGCGATCCGTCCTTCCGCCGGCGCATCGGTGAGCGGCTGGGCGACTCCCAGCCGGAGCTGACCGCCGCGCTGACGGCGGGCGCCCCGCCCGCCGCCGCCGATCCGGTCGACGTGGCGGCCGTGGCCTATGTGCTGCGGCCGGCCGGCTGGGTCAAGCTGGTCGCCGCCGCCGGCGAGGAGGCCCAGCGGGCCGACGCCGAGCGCGCCGACGAGGAGAGCCGGCTCGAACTGGACCGGCTGCGCGAGGAGCTGGAGCGGGCCCGCGCCCAGACGAAGAGCGAGACGGACCGGCTCCGCACCGAACTGGAGGCGTCCCGCAAGGAGGCCGAGGCCCTCCAGCGCAAGCTGCGCAGCGCCCTCAACGAGGTGAAGCGCGGCGAGGCCGCGCTGCGCCGGGCCGGGGCCGAGGCCGACGCCGCGCGCGCCGAGTCGGCCGCCCAGCTCTCCGCGGCCGAGAGCGAGGCCCGGCGGCTGCGGGCCAGGCTCGGCGAGGCCGAGGCGTCCGTCGAGGCGGGCCGCAGGGCCGCCCGGGAGGGGCGCTCGGTGGAGGACATGCGGCTGCGGCTGCTGCTGGACACGGTGCTGGAGGCGGCCTCGGGGCTGCGCCGCGAACTGGCCCTGCCGCCCTCGTCGATGCGCCCCGCGGACGGGGTGGACGCGGTGGAGCCCGGCCGGATGTCGCCCAAGGACATCGCCGCCCGCGCCCTGTCGGAGACCGATCCCGCGCTGCTCGACCAGCTGCTCGCGCTGCCGCAGGCCCATCTGATCGTGGACGGCTACAACGTCACCAAAACGGGTTATCCGCAGATGCCGTTGGAGAAGCAGCGGCTGCGGCTGCTGGGCGGGCTCTCGATGCTCGCGGCGCAGACGGGCGCGGAGATGACCTGTGTCTTCGACGGGGCGGAGCTGGCCGCTCCGGTGCTGCTGGCGCCGCCGCGCGGGGTGCGGGTGCTGTTCAGCAAGCCCGGTGTCACGGCGGACGAGCTGATCCGTCAACTGGCCCGCGCCGAACCGCCCGGACGCCCGGTCGTGGTCGTCTCCACCGACCGCGAGGTGGCCGACGGAGTGGCGAAGGCGGGTGCTCGCCCCGTAGCGTCCCTCTTGCTCCTCAAGCGGCTTTCGCGTGTCTGACGCCGGTTGTCCGTTCTCGCCGGATATCGCGGAACGGACCGTCAAGTCGCCGCTACACCCCGTGCGATGTGAGTAAAGAAGTGCCGTCCGAGGTCAGTTTTTTCCCGTGAGGATTTGAACTGATCACAAGATGGTTACTAAGGTCGGGCCTCGAACCTTCGCGCGGTTGATCACCCATCCGGGGTGGCAGTGAAGGAACCGCCGAGTCCGTGAACATACGGAGCCGGGGATCTACCTCCCCCACTGCCCGGTAGGCGGCTCGAGGAAGAAGGAGCTCGCCTTCGTGGCGTCCCACCGTCGTCCCAAGCAGCCGAGCCGCACCCGTGTGACCGTGCTCACCGCCACCGCCGCCGCAGCCGTGGCCCTCACCTCCCAGGCCGCCCACGCCGACCCCAAGCCGACCAAGAGCGAGGTCAAGGCGAAGGTCGACAAGCTCTACCACGAGGCCGAGGAGGCCACCGAGCAGTACAGCGGGGCCAAGGAGAAGCAGACCAAGCTCCAGAAGCAGATCGACGCCATCCAGGACAAGGTGGCGCGCGGTCAGCAGGAGCTCAACACGCTCCGCTCGGGCCTCGGTTCCCTCGCCGCCGCGCAGTACCGCTCCGGAGGGCTCGACCCCTCCGTGCAGCTCTTCCTCTCCTCGGACCCGGACAGCTTCCTCGACCAGGCCTCCGCGCTGGACCAGCTGACGGCCAAGCAGGCCCAGTCGCTGACGAAGATCCAGGAGAAGCAGCGGGGCCTCGCGCAGGAGCGCAAGGAGGCCCAGGACAAGCTCAGCGACCTCGCCGACGTCCGCAAGACCCTCGGCGAGAAGAAGAAGAAGCAGCAGACCAAGCTCGCCGAGGCGCAGAAGCTCCTCAACACCCTCACCGAGGCCGAGCGCGCCAAGATGCGCCAGGACGACCTCCGCGCCAGCCGCGCCGCCGGTGAGCGCATCGAACTGGGCAACGAGGCCCCCGCCTCCGCTCTCGGCGCCGCCGCCCTCAAGGCCGCCAGCACCCGCGTCGGACTGCCCTACGTCTACGGCGCCACCGGCCCCGGCTCCTTCGACTGCTCGGGCCTGACCCAGTGGGCGTACGCCCAGGCCGGTGCCAACATCACCCGCACCACGTACAGCCAGATCGCCCAGGGCACCCAGATCGCCCGCAGCCAGCTCAAGCCCGGCGACCTGGTCTTCTTCAGCGGCACCTCGCACGTCGGCCTGTACGCCGGCAACAACACCGTGCTGCACGCCCCGAAGCCGGGCACCTACGTGCGCTACGAATCGATGAACACCGTCGGCAGCTACCAGACCGCCGTGCGCATCTGATCACGCCCGAACGGGCGAAATTCACGCGCCCCGAACTGACCGCCGCCCCGCCGGAGACCACAGGTCACCGGCGGGGCGTCACTGTGTGTACCGCCGCCGGGCCCGGCGTGGTCTTTGTCCGCCGTGTGATCACGCGACTACTCTCTGGCTGCCGCGCAGCTCCGCTCCGGTCCGCCCGCCCCGGGCGGCGGGGGCCGCGCGCGCCTGCGCACAGCGGAAGGGAGTACGGCGTCCTGTGGTGTCCCATCGCCGTTCCACACAGCCCGGCACGAGCCGGAGCGTCCGGGTGACCGTCGTCTCGGCCGCGGCGGCGACCGCCGCCGCGGCGCTCGGCGCGAGCGCGGCGCACGCCGAACCGCAGGACACACCGCAGACCGCGGGGGCCCGGGTCGACCGCCTCTTCACCGAGGCCGAACGCGCCACCGAGCAGTACAACCGGGCCGCGGAGGACACCGTCCGGCTGCGCGGCCAGATCGGCCGGGCCCAGGACCGGGCCGCCCGGGTCCAGGAACGCGTCAACCGACTGCGCGAGGAGCTGGGCTCGGCGGCCCGCGAGCAGTACCGCTCCGGCGGCATCGACCCCTCCCTCGCCCTGCTGCTCTCCTCCGATCCGGACACCTATCTGGACCGGGCCGCCACGCTCGGCCGGGTGCACGACAGCCGGGCCCTCACCCTGGCCCGGCTCCGCAAGGCCCAGCGCGCGCTCGCCCAGACCCGGGCCGAGGCCGCCGGGGCCCTGGCCGAACTGGAGCGCGGCCGGGCGGCCGTCAGCAGCCACAAGCGCACCGTCGAACGCAAGCTCCGCGAGGCCCGCCGGCTCCTCAAGGCGCTCCCCGCGAGCGACCGCGACAGCTACGGCCGCGCCTCGCGCGGCGCCCGTACCGACGCCTCCTGGGTCCTGGGCGGACTCCCGGCGGGCTCCTCGCACGCGGCCGCCGCCGTCGCCGCCGCCACCGGCGCGCTCGGCCGGCCGTACGTCTGGGGAGCCAACGGCCCCTCCGGATTCGACTGCTCCGGACTGATGCAGTGGGCGTACGCCCAGGCCGGGGTGAGCCTGCCCCGCACCTCGCAGGCCCAGCGGTACGCGGGCCGCCAGGTGCCGCTCTCCGAGGCCCGCCCCGGCGACCTCGTCGTCTACCGGGCGGACGCCAGCCACGTCGGCATGTACGTCGGCGGCGGACGCGTCATCCACGCCCCGTACCCCGGCGCCGCCGTCCGCTACGACCCGGTCGGCATGATGCCCGTCTCCTCGGTCACCCGGGTCTGACCGTACCCTCGGTCATGTGGCTGGTCAGGGGCGTACCGCGGTGCGGGCGCGCGAGGGACGACGGCGGGCGGCGGGTGCCGTGCTCGCCGTCCTGCTGGGCGCGGCCGGCTGCGGGGCCCCCGCCGACCGGGCCCCCGACACCACCGCCCGCGACGTCCGCGCCACCCTGGACCGGCGGGCCGACGCCGTGCTCCACCACGACCCCGGGGGCTATCTCGCGGTCGTCGCCCCGGACGCCACCGCCCTGCGCACCGCCCAGCGCCGGGAGATCGCCCGCCTCGCGGACGTGCCGATCGGCTCCTGGAGCTACCGGGTGACCGATCTGGACCCGCACGGCGCCGACCGGGTCACCGCCGAGGTCCGGCTCGGCTACCGGATCAAGGACTACGACGCCGCTCCCGTCTCCGTGGACCGGGTCCTGGAGCTGGAACGGGACGCGGAGGACGGCCGCTGGTACCTCACGGCCGACCGGGCGGCCTCCGGCGGCGGGCGCCAGCTGTGGGAGCAGGGCGACATCGAGGTGGTGCGCGGCAGCCACAGCCTGGTGCTGGGCGTCGGCCGCTCCCGCGCGGAACTGGACGGGATCGCGGCCACCGCGGACGCGGCCGTCCCGGCCGTCTCGGCGGCCTGGCCGGAGCGCTGGGCCGGACGCGTGGTGGTGCTGGTGCCCGGCACGGTGACCGGCATGGCGGAGCTGCTGGGCTCGCCCGCCGCGAACTACCGGGGCATAGCGGCCGTCACCACCGGGGAGACCGGCGGTTCGGGGAAGGCGCCCGCCGACCGGGTGATCGTCAACCCGGAGGCGTACACGATGCTCGGCTCCTTCGGGCAGCACGTCGTCCTCACCCACGAGACCACCCATGTCGCGACCCGCGCCCGGACCTCCTCGGCCACCCCCTCCTGGCTCTCCGAGGGCTTCGCGGACTGGGCCGCCTACCGCGACGAGGAGCGCACCGCCGCCGAGGTCGCGCCCGAGCTGGCCGACGCCGTCCGGGCGGGCGAGGTGCCCGCCGCGCTCCCCACCGACGAGGACTTCGGCTTCGCCGGGGACGCCGGCCGGCTGGCGCGGGCGTACGAGGGGGGCTGGCTGGCCTGCGCGCTGATCGCCGACGAGTGGGGCGAGGCGAAGCTGTTCGCGTTCTACCGGGCCGTCGGGGGGCACTCCGGACGGGACGGGGCGGTGGAGCAGGCCCTGCACGAGGTGCTGGGGACCACCCCGCAGGACTTCACCGCGCGCTGGCGGGAGTATCTGGAGAGCCGGCTCGGCTGACCTCGGCCGGCTCCGCGTCCACGGGGGCCGGCGCCGCGGCCCGAGGCGCCGGCCGCACCGTGTCCCGCCACAGCGTCGCGCCCGCCGTCAGGCACGCCGCGACCAGCAGACCGTTGCGCAGGAACATCAGGGTCACCCCGGTGGCGTCACTGGTCACCACATGGATGAAGCCCAGCGGGAACTCCAGCTGGGTGACGAACGTCGCCACCAGGACCAGCCCGGCCGGCCACGCCATCCGGCTCTCCCGCAGCACCAGGCAGACCGCGGCGAGCCCCACCAGCCACAGCATGTACTGGGGGCTGATCACCCGGCTGGTGGTGGTGAACAGCAGCACCGCCGTGAACGCCGCGTCCGCCGGCGTGCTCACCCCGAACGTCCGCGCCCGCAGCCGCCACACCAGCAGCCAGCCGAACGCCACCGCGCTCAGCCCCAGCGCCAGCGTGCTGACCAGCGGCACGTGCGGGCCCAGGAACTCCAGCGAGCCGTAGTGCAGCTCCACCCGGCCCTCCCAGCCGAACTGCCGCGCCACATGGAAGACCAGCGCCCCCAGCGACTCCACCTCGGTGCCCCGGTCGCGCTGGAAGCCCAGGAACGCCAGCGCGCCCGGCGCCGCCGCCGCGCACAGCACCAGCAGACCGGCCGCCGCCCCGGCCGCCGTCGTCCACGCCAGCCGGGTCGCCCGGCCGCGCGCCGTCCCGGCCAGCACCAGCACCGGCCACACCTTCAGCAGCGCCCCGAACGCGGCCAGCGCGCCCAGCACCCGGGGATGCCGCAGCCCCGCCAGCAGCGCCGCCACCGCGACGGCCGTCACCATCACGTCGTAACGGGCGTACGCCGTCGTGCCCAGCAGCGGCACCCCGGCCACCCAGACCCAGACCCCGGCCGTGCGCCGCCCCGGCCCGTCGCTCGCGCGCAGCAGCAGCGCCAGCACCAGCCCGTCGCAGAGGAACGCCAGCACGAAGAAGGCCGAGGCGTAGTCCAGGAAGGGCAGCAGCCCCGGGGAGAGGATCGCCAGGGCCGCCGCGGGCGGGTACTGCCAGGTGACGTCCGACTGCGGATAACTGCCCGACCTCAGCACATCGGCCCAGCCGTGGTAGATCACCGACACGTCGCTCGTCACGTCCGGACCCGGCAGCGTGATCACCTTGACCACGCAGAGCAGCAGCAGGGACCTGGTCAGCGCCCACACCGCGAAGGCCGCCGACCGCGTGCCGCTCGTACCCCTCATGACCCGCCCTCACCCGTTGTCCGCGTGTACGAGGAGCCATGATGCCCGGTCGCCCGGTGCGAAACCCATCGGACGGGGCCGCCCGGTACTGTCGGCGGCGATGGACAAGACCTTGATCGTGACCAATGACTTCCCGCCGCGCCCCGGCGGCATCCAGGCGTTCCTGCACAACATGGCGCTGCGGCTCGACCCGGACCGGGTCGTCGTCTACGCCTCGACCTGGAAGCACGGCGCCGAGGGAGCGGCGGCCACCGCCGCCTTCGACGCGGAGCAGCCCTTCCCGGTGGTCCGCGACCGTACGACGATGCTGCTGCCGACCCCCGGGGCGACCCGGCGGGCCACGGCGCTGCTGCGCGAGCACGGCTGCACCTCCGTCTGGTTCGGCGCCGCCGCCCCGCTCGGTCTGATGGCCCCGGCCCTGCGCCGCGCGGGCGCCCGCCGGCTGGTCGCCACCACGCACGGCCACGAGGCCGGCTGGGCCCAGCTGCCCGCCGCCCGGCAGCTGCTGCGGCGGATCGGGGAGTCCACGGACACGATCACCCATCTGGGCGAGTACACCCGTACGCGGATCGCCTCCGCGCTCACCCCGGCGGCCGCCGCCCGGATGGTCCAGCTGCCGCCCGGCGTCGACGAGAAGACCTTCCACCCGGACTCGGGCGGGGACCGGGTGCGGGCCCGGCTCGGGCTCACCGACCGGCCGGTCGTCGTCTGCGTCTCCCGGCTGGTGCCGCGCAAGGGCCAGGACACCCTGATCCTCGCCATGCCCGCGATCCTGGCCCGGCGCCCCGACGCGGTGCTGCTGATCGTCGGCGGCGGGCCCTACGAGGCGGAGCTGCGGAAGCTGGCCCGGGAGACCGGGGTGGCCGGCTCGGTGCGGTTCACCGGGGCGGTGCCCTGGGAGGAGCTGCCCGCGCACTACGGGGCCGGTGACGTCTTCGCGATGCCGTGCCGGACCCGGCGCGGCGGCCTCGACGTGGAGGGCCTGGGCATCGTCTATCTGGAGGCCTCCGCGACCGGGCTGCCGGTGGTCGCGGGCGACTCGGGCGGCGCGCCGGACGCGGTGCTCGACGGGGAGACCGGCTGGGTGGTGCGCGGCGGCTCGGCCGAGGAGGCGGCGGAGCGGATCCTCGCGCTGCTGGACGATCCGGAGCTGGCCCGGCGGATGGGGGAGCGGGGCCGGGCCTGGGTCGAGGAGAAATGGCGCTGGGACCTGCTGGCCGAACGGCTGAGGGAACTGCTCTGAGCCGGTACGCGCGAGGGGGCCCGCACCGGTCCGGTGCGGGCCCCCTCGCGTACGGCTCACGCGGTCACGAGCGGTAGATCGACTCCACCTCGTCCGCGAAGTCCTTCGCCACCACGTTCCGCTTGAGCTTCAGCGACGGGGTGATGTGGCCCGCCTCCTCGGTGAACTGGGCGCCCAGGATGCGGAACTTGCGGACGGACTCGGCCTTGGACACCGCCGCGTTGCCGTCGTCGATCGCGCGCTGCACCTCGGCCAGCAGCTCCGGGTCCTCGCGCAGCGAGAGCGCGGTGGAACCGGCGGGCTTGCCGTGCTCCTCGGCCCAGCGGCCCAGGAACTCCTCGTCCAGGGTCACCAGTGCGCCCACGAACGGACGGCCGTCGCCGACCACCATGCACTCCGCCACCAGGGCGTGGCCGCGGATGCGGTCCTCGATGACGGCGGGGGCGACGTTCTTGCCGCCGGCCGTCACGATGATCTCCTTCTTGCGGCCGGTGATCGCGAGGTAGCCGTCCTCGTCGAGGGTGCCGATGTCCCCGGTGTGGAACCAGCCGTCGGCCAGCGCCTCGGCCGTGGCCGCCTCGTTGTTCCAGTAGCCGGAGAACAGGTGCTCGCCGTGGAGCAGCACCTCGCCGTCGTCCGCGATGCGGACCACGGAGCCGGGCAGCGGCTGGCCGACCGTGCCGATCTTCTGCCGGTCCCAGGGGTTGAAGGCGGTGGCCGCGCAGGTCTCGGTCAGCCCGTAGCCCTCCAGGACGGTGAAGCCGATGCCCCGGTAGAAGTGGCCGAGCCGCTCGCCGAGCGGGGCGCCGCCGGAGATCGCGTACTCGCCCCGGCCGCCGAGGACCGCGCGCAGCTTGCTGTAGACGAGCCGGTCGAAGACCCGGTGCCGGAACCTCAGGCCCAGCGAGGGGCCCTGCGGGGTGGAGAGCGCGCGGCTGTAGGCGATGGCCGTGTTCGCGGCCCGGTCGAAGATCTTTCCCTTGCCGTCGGCCTGCGCCTTGGCCCGCGCCGAGTTGTAGACCTTCTCGAAGACCCGGGGCACGCCGAGGATCAGCGTGGGCCGGAACGAGGCGAGTTCGTCGGTGAGGTTCTTGATGTCCGGTACGCAGCCGAGCTTGATCGGCGCCATCACGGAGGCGACCTCGACCAGCCGGCCGAAGACGTGCGCGGTGGGCAGGAAGAGCAGGACCGAGCACTCGCCGGTGCGGAACAGCGGCTTCAGCCGCTCGACCACGTTGCCGCACTCCGCGAAGAAGCTGCGGTGGGTGAGCACACAGCCCTTGGGGCGGCCCGTGGTGCCCGAGGTGTAGACGATGGTGGCCGGGTCGTCGGCCTTGGCGCTCGCGGCGCGCAGCTCCACGGTCTCCTCGGAGACGCCGGCGCCCTCGGCGGTCAGCGTGTCGATCGCGCCCCGGTCGATCTGCCACACATGGCGCAGCTCGGGCAGCCGGTCGCGCACGGAGGCCACGGTCGCGGCGTGCGCGTCGCTCTCCACCAGCACCGCGACCGCGCCCGAGTCGCCGAGGATCCACTGCACCTGCTCGGCGGAGCTGGTCTCGTACACCGGCACGGTGACGGCGCCCGCGCTCCAGATCGCGAAGTCCAGCTGCACCCACTCGTAGCGGGTGCGCGACATCAGCGCGACCCGGTCGCCGGGCTCCACGCCCGCGGCGATCAGGCCCTTCGCGGCGGCCCTGACCTCGGCCAGGAAGGCCGTGGCGGTGACGTCCGTCCAGACGCCCGCCACCTTGCGGCTCATCACCGCGACATCGGGATGCTGAGCGGCATTGCGGCGGATGAGATCCGTCAGGTTGCCGTCCGAGGGGACCTCGTACAGGGCCGGAAGGCTGAACTCGCGCAAGACTGCTGCTCCTCATCGGGCTCCGGTGCCACGGCTCTGTGTGATGCACCGGCGCGGTCCAAGATGGCGGGTGCTCAGTGGGGTGAGCACGACTGGACTGCCCGGACGTTACCCACCAGTACTCGGTTCCGGATAGGGGGTTCGGGCCAGATGTCTTATGCGTCACACAGATTGGTGGTCCTCTCCCGCACAGTAGTGCACCGGGACCGCCCGGCGGAGGTAACCGCAGGTAGGACCGCCTCTGTCCAGACGCGGGCCGGAGTCCTAGGGTGAGCGCCATGCGAGCAGCAGCGAACGCCGGGACAGCGGTCCGGAAGGGGCGCACCCGCGTCCACGTGGTCAGCGACGTGCACGGCAACACCGAGGCGCTGGCCCGCGCCGGGGACGGCGCCGACGCCCTCGTCTGCCTCGGTGACCTGGTGCTCTTCCTCGACTACGCGGACCACTCGCGCGGCATCTTCCCCGACCTCTTCGGCGTGGAGAACGCCGACCGGATCGTCGCCCTGCGCACCGCGCGCCGCTTCGACGAGGCCCGGGACTTCGGCCGGGCGCTCTGGGCGGGCCGGGACCGCGACGCCGCGATCGCCTCCGCCGTGCGCAAGCAGTACGCCGAGATGTTCGCCGCGATGCCCTCGCCGACGTACGCCACCTACGGAAACGTCGACATCCCCGCCCTGTGGCCGGAGTACGCCGGCCCCGGCACCACCGTCCTGGACGGCCAGCGCGCCGAGATCGGCGGACTGGTCTTCGGCTTCGTCGGCGGCGGCCTGCGCACCCCCATGCGCACCCCGTACGAGATCGACGACGAGGAGTACGCAGCCAAGATCGAGGCGGTCGGCGACGTCGACGTGCTCTGCACCCACATCCCGCCCGACGTCCCCGAGCTGACCTACGACACCGTGGCCCGCCGCTTCGAACGCGGCAGCCGGGCCCTCCTCGACGCCGTCCGCCGCACCCGCCCCCGCTACGCGCTTTTCGGCCATGTCCACCAGCCGCTGGTCCGCCGGATGCGGATCGGCGCCACCGAGTGCGTGAACGTCGGCCACTTCGCCTCGACCGGGCTGCCCTGGGCGCTGGAGTGGTGACCGCGCCCCGGGCCCGGAGCGCCGGACGCACGCGATAGCCTTCTGGCGGCAGGCCTCTGCCGACGGACCGGTACACCGCACTGGAGGGCCACAGCGATGGCTGAACACACCAGCTCGACGATCACGATCGAGGCGGCACCGGCCGACGTCATGCGGGTGATCGCCGACTTCGACCGCTATCCGGAATGGACCGGCGAGGTCAAGGAGGCCGAGGTCCTGGCCACCGACGACCGGGGCCGCGCGGAGAAGGTCCGGCTGGTCCTGGACGCCGGAGCGATCAAGGACGACCACACCCTCGCGTACACCTGGATCGGCGACTACGAGGTCGGCTGGACCCTGGTCAAGTCCCAGATGCTGCGCTCCCTGGACGGTTCGTACGCGCTCGCGCCGCTCGGCGACGGCGACCGCACCGAGGTCACCTACCGGCTGACCGTCGACGTCAAGATCCCCATGCTCGGCATGATCAAGCGCAAGGCCGAGAAGGTCATCATCGACCGGGCCCTGGCCGGTCTCAAGAAGCGCGTCGAGTCCGTCCCGAAGGGCTGAACCCCGTGCGTACGGTCCTGGTCACCGGCCCCGGCGGCGCCGGCCGTACCACCGCGGCGGCGGCGACCGCCCTGGCCGGATCCCGACGGGGCGACCGCACCCTGCTGATCACGGCCGGCCCCGTCCCCGGACTCCCCGCCCAGGCCGTTCCCACCGCCGTCACCGACACGCTGGACTGCGTCACGGTCGACTCCGGCACGCACTTCCGCGCCGAACTCCTCGCCCTCCAGGAGAAGCTGTCCGGTCTCCTCGGACTGCTCGGCGGCAACCCGCTGGACGGCGAGGAACTCACCGAACTGCCCGGCAGCACCGAACTGGCCCTGCTCCACACCCTGCGCCGCGCCGCCCGGGGCGACTGGTCGCGGCCCGGCTACGACCTCCTCGTCGTCGACCTGCCCCCGCTGCGCGAGGCCCTCGCCCTGCTCGCCCTGCCCGAACGGCTCCGCCGCTATCTGCGCCGGCTGCTCCCGCAGGAGCGCCAGGCCGCCCGCGCCCTGCGCCCGATGCTCGCCCAGCTGGCCGGGGTGCCGGCCCCCGCCCAGTGGCTGTACGAGGCCGCCGCCCGCCGCGACGCCGAACTGGCCGAGGTCCAGGCCCTGATCGAGGACCGCGCCACCACCCTGCGGCTCGTCGCCGAACCGGGCCCCGCCGCCGAGGACGCCCTGCGCGCCGCCCGCACCGGCCTCGCCCTGCACGGACTGCGCGTCGACGCCCTGCTCGCCAACCGGGTGCTGCCCCGGCACTCCGCCGACCCCTGGTTCGCCGCGCTCGCCGCCCAGCAGGACAAGACCCTCGACCGCTGGGACGCCGAGCCGCCCGCCGGGGCCGCCGCCGTCCGCCTGCCGCACCTGGGCCGCGACCCCCGGGGCCCCGAGGACCTGGCCGCCCTGGACGCCCCGGCGCCGGACCGCCGCGAGGAGGGACGCGCCGAGGACCCCTGGTGGATCGAGGAGGCCGCCGGTGCCGAGGGCGCCGAAGGGGGTGCGGGGGCCGACGGGATACTCGTCTGGTGCCTGCGGCTGCCCGGCGCCGTCAAGAAGGACCTCCAACTGGTCCGCAGGGGCGGTGAACTGCTGCTGACCGTCGGCGCGTTCCACCGCATCGTCCCCCTGGAGTCCGCGCTGCGCCGCTGCACCGTCGCGGGCGCCGCCCTCACCGACGGGGTGCTGCGCGTGCGGTTCGTCCCCGACCCGGAGCTGTGGCCCAGGACGGGCTGAACGCCGTACCACCGTTCGGGTAACGTCGGTGGTACGCGACCGGTATCCGTCCGGTGCGCGGGGCCGCAGGCCCGCCACGTCGCAGGAGTCCGCCATGAGCGATGCCACCGATCGTCCCGTCGACGACGACGCCTGGGCCCAGGCCTGCGCCGAGGACCTCGCCGCCGAGAAGGCCCGCCGCCGCGCCGAGCACGGCGCGCCGCCCGGCTCCGCCGCCGAGGAGCTGCGCAAGCTGGTCGACGCCGTGGCCGACAAGCTCGGCTCCTTCCAGGCGCCGCTGCTCGGCGCCGCCGCCCAGGGCGCCGTCCAGCAGGCCATCCGCCAGGCGAAGGCCGCCGTCGAGCCCGTCATCGAGCGCAATCCAGACGTTTTCGACCACATCGCCGCAGCCGGCAGCGAACTGCTCGCCGCCTACCGCTCGGCGGTCGAGGGGCAGGAACGCCGCTGGACCCAGGGCGCGGGCGACCCCGCGGGCACCGAATCGAAGGCGGACGACGCCTCCGGCCCCCGGGACGAAGGTCCCGGCGGGGGCGAACACATCGACCTGGACTGACCGCAGCGTCAGGACAGGCCCCGGCCTCGGGTACGGTTGCCTCAGCGGGGCTCGACCGGAACTGAGGGATTCATGGGACTCACCATCGGCGTCGATATCGGCGGCACGAAGATCGCGGCTGGAGTGGTCGACGAGGAGGGCCACATCCTCTCGACGTTCAAGGTGCCGACCCCGCCGACCGCCGAAGGCATCGTGGACGCGATCGCCGCGGCGGTGTCCGGCGCGAGCGAGGGACATCCCGTCGAGGCGGTCGGCATCGGCGCCGCCGGCTACGTCGACGACAAGCGGGCCACGGTGCTGTTCGCACCGAACATCAACTGGCGGCACGAGCCGCTGAAGGACAAGGTCGAGCAGCGCGTCGGCCTTCCCGTCGTCGTCGAGAACGACGCCAACGCGGCCGCCTGGGGCGAGTACCGCTTCGGCGCGGGCCAGGGCCACGACGACGTCATCTGCATCACGCTCGGCACCGGCCTCGGCGGCGGCATCATCATCGGCAACAAGCTGCGCCGCGGACGCTTCGGCGTGGCCGCCGAGTTCGGCCACATCCGGGTCGTCCCGGACGGGCTGCTCTGCGGCTGCGGCAGCCAGGGCTGCTGGGAGCAGTACGCCTCCGGCCGCGCCCTCGTGCGGTACGCGAAGCAGCGCGCCAACGCCACCCCCGAGAACGCCACGATCCTCCTGGCGCTCGGTGACGGCACGGTCGAGGGCATCGAGGGCAAGCACATCAGCGAGGCCGCCCGGCAGGGCTGCCCCGTGGCCGTCGACTCCTTCCGCGAGCTGGCCCGCTGGGCCGGCGCCGGACTGGCCGACCTCGCCTCGCTCTTCGACCCCTCCGCGTTCATCGTCGGCGGCGGCGTCTCGGACGAGGGCGAGCTGGTCCTCGACCCGATCCGCAAGTCCTTCCGCCGCTGGCTGATCGGCGGCGAATGGCGCCCGCACGCCCAGGTCCTCGCGGCCCAACTCGGCGGCAAGGCCGGACTGGTGGGCGCGGCGGACCTGGCCCGCCAGGGCTGATCCACCGTCACGGACGAATCGACCGGACGCCCGTCGCGCCCTCTGGGGAGCGACGGGCGTCCGGTCGTATCGTGAGGCGCATGGCCACGATGACGTCGCTGCCCGAGTCCCGTACCGAACAGGACGGTTCGGCCGTCGTCCGGGTGCTCGGCTACAACATCCGGTCGATGCGCGACGACTGCGAGGCGCTGGCCCGCGTCGTCCGCGCCTGCGACCCGGACCTGGTGCTGATCCAGGAGGCACCGCGCTTCTTCCGGTGGCGCAAGCGGGTCGCCTGGCTGGCCGCCCGCACGGATCTGGTGGTCCTGGGCGGCGGTGCCACCGCGGCCGGTCCGCTGCTGCTGTGCTCGCTGCGGGCGACGGTGGAGCGCACCGAGGACATCCTGCTGCCGCTCACCCCGGGGCTGCACCGCCGGGGGTTCGCCACCGCCGTGGTCCGGATCGCCGGGACCCGGATCGGGGTGCTGAGCTGCCATCTGAGCCTTCAGCGCAGGGAGCGTCTGGCACAGGCGCGGCTGCTGCTGGAGACGGTGGACGCGATGGGCGTGGACCATGTGGTCGTCGCCGGTGACCTCAACGACGTACCGAGCGGGCGGGCCTTCCGGTTGCTCGCCGGGCGGCTCCAGGACTGCTGGGAGGCGCATCCCCTCGGCGGGGAGTACACCTTCCCGCAGCACGACCCGCTGCGGCGGCTGGACGCGGTCTTCGTCACCCGGGGCATCGAGGTGCTGGGCTGCGGGGTGCCGGAGGACCTGCCGGGGATCCGGCGCTCCGATCTGCTCGCCGCGACCGATCATCTGCCGGTGCTGGCGGCGCTGAGGGTGCCGGCCGGCGGCTGAGCCGGCCGGCCCGCGTGCCGCACGGACCGGCCGGCGGCGTGCCCGGTCTCAGACCACCGCGCCGCGGCCCGGGTCGTCCCCGTCCTCGTCGTCCGGGTCCATCCGCGCGACCAGCGTGACGAATCCCCCCAGGAAGCCGCCGACGCCCACGGTCGTCAGCCACCAGGTCATCTCCCAGCGCAGGAGCACCGCGAGCAGCAGCAGGACCGGCCCGCCCACCACCGCGAGCCAGGCGAACTTCGAGGTGACGTCCGCCTCCGGCAGCGGCGGCGGCTCCGGCGGCACGAAGTGCCCCTCGTCCTCGCCGTCGAGGTCGTTCTCCCCGGGCTCGGCCGGCTCGTAGTCGCGCGGGCCGACGCCGGGGGCGAAGACGACGGAGCTGCCGAGCGGCTTCTCCGGGGGCCGGGGCGCGCTCTTGCCGAGGCCCTTGTCCGGGGCCGGGTCGACGGGGTCCTCCGGCAGGGCGAGGTCCTCCACCGAGCGGAAGGGCCGGGCGCCCGGCGGGTCCGGCGGCTCCTCGCCGTATCCCGCGACGATCGCCTTCCAGGCGGCCTCCTCGTCGATTCCGCGCTCCGGCCCGTCGGCCGGGGCCGGGTCGGCGGGCGCCGTCGGCGCGCCGCCCTCCTCGTCGGGCGCGGCCGCTCCCGCGGCGTGGAGCGGCTCGCGCTCCTCCTCGCTGCCTGTGCGCTCCGCGTCGTGCTCAGCCACCGGACGTGCTCCCCTTCTTCCCGAGGCTCGGCGCGAGGCGGCCGATGAACGAGACGCTCTCGTCGAAGATCCGCTCCGCATCATGGTCCAACGTCGCGACGTGGTAGCTCTGTTCCAGCAGGATCTCCTCGACGTCCGTGGAGGAGATCCGGCTCAGGATGCGGACCGTGTCGGCGGGCGGCACCACATGGTCCTGGCGGCTGTGGAGCAGCAGCACGGGCTGGGTGACCTGGGGCAGCTCCGTGTCGACCAGCCGGAAGAAAGTGCGCACCGAATGCGCGGCGTGCAGCGGCACCCGGTCGTAGCCCGTCTCCTGGACGCCCTCCTTCGCGATGTCGCTCGCCAGCCCCTTCGTCGTCCGCACCAGATGGCGGGCGACCGGCAGCGCGTACGCCGAGAGGCCGTGCACCTTGTTGGCAGGATTGACCAGCACCAGACCCGCCACCGCGTCCCCGTACCGCGCGGCGAGGCGCAGGGCGAGCGCGCCGCCCATGGACAGACCGAAGACGAAGACCTGCTCGCACCGCTCCAGCAGTGCCCGCAGCGCCCGGTCCACCTCCGCGTACCAGTCCTGCCAGCCGGTGATCTGCATGTCCTCCCAGCGCGTGCCGTGCCCCGGCAGCAGCGGCAGCGAGACCGTGAACCCGCGCGCGGCCAGATGGTCGGCCCAGGGGCGCAGCGACTGCGGGGAGCCGGTGAAGCCGTGGCAGAGAAGGACGCCGACCTCTCCGCCCTCGTGGCGGAACGGCTCGGCTCCAGGAAGGACCGGCACCGGGGTCTCCTGTTCGTGAGGCTCGGAGGGGAGCGGAAGGGGGGAGCGCGGAAGGATTACTTCACCGTACGCGACCGGGCCGACACCGACCAGGGCCGTCACCGGGCGGGGTGCGGGGCGCCGTGCTCGGGCCCCGGCCGCGCCACGGGTTAGGGTCTGTCGGACAGCACACAGGAGGCACCCGAGTTGATCTACGGCGCTATGAAGTTCTCCATCGGCGGGTCCCTGAAGCTCGCCTTCCGGCCGTGGGTGGAGGGCCTGGAGAACATTCCCGCGCAGGGCCCGGCGATCCTCGCCTCCAACCATCTGTCGTTCTCCGACTCGTTCTTCCTGCCGGCCGTGCTGGACCGCAAGGTCACCTTCATCGCCAAGGCCGAGTACTTCACCTCGCCCGGGGTGAAGGGCCGGCTGACCGCCGCCTTCTTCAAGGGCGTCGGCCAGCTCCCGGTGGACCGCTCCGGTGTGCGCGGGGCCGGGGAGGCGGCGATCAGGGCCGGGATCGAGGTCATCGAGAGCGGCGGGCTCTTCGGCATCTACCCGGAGGGGACGCGCTCGCCCGACGGGCGGCTCTACCGGGGCAAGCCCGGCGGACTGGCCCGGGTGGCGCTCGCGACCGGGGCGCCCGTCGTCCCCGTCGCGATGATCGACACCGAGAAGATCCAGCCGCCCGGCCAGGTCGTGCCCCGGCTGATGCGCCCCGGGATCAGGATCGGCGCGCCCCTCGACTTCAGCCGCTACCACGGCATGGAGGGCGACCGCTTCATCCTGCGCTCGCTCACCGACGAGGTGATGTACGAGATCATGAAGCTCTCGGGCCAGGAGTACGTCGACATCTACGCGACCGCGGCCAAGCGGCGGATCGCGGACGAGGCGAAGCGACGGGCCGAGGCCGCGAAGAAGGGGCCCTCGGGTCCGGGGGGCACGGAGACGGACCGCGACGACGCCTGAGGGCGCGCGGGTCCGCCGGGGGGCGGGGGAGAACACCAGCATGGTCAAACGCGTACGCGTGGTGCGGATGTCGGTCGAGCAGCCGTTGTGGCGCGCCCTGACGGCGTACCGCGTCCTGACGATGCTCTACGCGGTCCTGCTCTCCGTCTTCGGACGCGAGAAGTACGACCGCCCCTGGGTCGCCGTCGCCTTCCTCGCCGCGATGGCGGTGTGGACGCTGGCCACCCTGCCGCGGGTGGCGAGCGCCGCGGCCTGCACCAAACGCTTCCTCGGCGCCGACCTCGCGGTGGCGCTCGTGGGCATCCTGATCACCCCGCTCGCCGACTTCGAGGCCCAGCACGTGGACGGCACCACGCTGCCGTCCATCTGGACCGCGGGCTCCGTCCTGGCCTTCGCGATCAAGGGCGGCTGGCGGTGGGCGGCCTTCGCCTCCAGCCTCGTCGCCGTCGCCAACCTCATCGAGCGGGCCGAGCCCAGCCGCGACACCCTCCACAACGTCCTGCTGGTCTGGGTCGCCTCCATCGCCATCGGCTACGTCGTCGAGGTGGCCCGCGCCAGTGAGCGCACCCTCGCCCGCGCCCTGGAGATCGAGGCCGCCACCCGCGAACGGGAGCGCCTGGCCCGGGACATCCACGACAGCGTGCTCCAGGTCCTGGCCATGGTGCAGCGGCGCGGCGCGGCCCTCGGCGGCGAGGCGGCCGAGCTGGGCCGGATGGCCGGGGAGCAGGAGATCGCCCTGCGCTCCCTGGTCTCCAGCGGTCTGGTCCCTCCCACCCGGCTCTCCGAGGACGCGGCCGAGGGCGCCGTCGTCCGGACCGTCGAGACGGACGACGAGGAGGACGGCCCCGGCGCGTCCGGGGAGACCGATCTGCGGTCGCTGCTCGCCCCGCACGCCGGATCCCGGGTGACGTTCTCCGAGCCGGGTGCCCCGGTGCCGCTGCCCGCGGCGGCCGCCGCGGAGCTGGCGGCGGCGGTGGGCGCGGCCCTGGACAATGTGCGGGTGCACGCGGGGGAGGACGCCCGTGCGTGGATCCTGGTCGAGGACTGGCCGGACGAGGTGATCGTCACGGTCCGGGACGACGGGCCCGGCATCCCGGAGGGGCGGCTCGCCCAGGCCGAGGGCGAGGGCCGGATGGGCGTCGCCCTGTCGATCCGGGGCCGGCTGCGCGATCTGGGCGGCACGGCAGAACTGATCTCGGTGCCCGGCCAGGGCACCGAGGTCGAACTGAAGGTTCCGAGAACGGCACGGGGGAAGGCGGAGAAGACCCGATGAACGCGGTGAACGACGAGGGCGCCGAGGCGCGGCGGCCGATCAGGGTGATGGTGGTCGACGACCATCCGATGTGGCGGGACGCCGTCGCCCGCGATCTGACGGAGTCGGGCTTCGACGTGGTCGCGACGGCCGGCGACGGCCCGCAGGCGGTGCGCAGGGCCGGGGCCGTCACGCCCGACGTCCTGGTCCTGGACCTCAATCTGCCCGGGATGCCCGGCGTCCAGGTCTGCAAGGAACTGGTCGGCTCGCAGCCGGGGCTGCGGGTCCTGGTGCTCTCCGCCAGCGGTGAGCACGCCGACGTGCTGGAGGCGGTGAAGTCCGGAGCCACCGGCTATCTGCTGAAGTCTGCCAGTACCCGGGAGCTGACCGAGGCGGTCCGCTCCACCGCCGCGGGCGATCCGGTCTTCACCCCCGGCCTCGCCGGTCTCGTCCTCGGCGAGTACCGCAGGCTGGCCTCCGAACCCGCGCCGGCCGCCCCGGACGAGCCCAAGGCCCCGCAGCTCACCGACCGGGAGACCGAGGTCCTGCGGCTGGTCGCCAAGGGGCTCTCGTACAAGCAGATCGCCGAACGGCTCGTCATCTCGCACCGCACCGTGCAGAACCACGTCCAGAACACCCTGGGCAAGCTCCAGCTGCACAACCGGGTGGAACTGGTGCGGTACGCGATCGAACGCGGCCTGGACGACGCCTAAGGTCTGTGATCGCCGGTCGACAGCCGTACCGGGGAAGGGAATTGACCGTCGCGACCGTCCCGGAGTGAGCTGCGTCACCTTAGCGTGGTGAGGAACGGGCTCACTTCGACGAAGGGACGCTCCATGAGGGTCGGAGTACTGACCGGGGGCGGCGACTGCCCCGGGCTCAACGCGGTGATGCGCGCCCTCGTCCGCAAGGGCGTGCAGGAGTACGGCTACGAGTTCATCGGATTCCGGGACGGCTGGCGCGGGGTGCTGGACGACGAGACGGTCCCGCTCTCCATCCCCGCGGTGCGCGGCATCCTGCCGCGCGGCGGCACCATCATCGGCTCCTCGCGCACCAACCCCCTCAAGGCCGGGGACGGGGTGGCCCGGGTCCGCGCCACCCTGGCCGCGCACGGGGTCGGCGCGCTCGTCACCATCGGCGGCGAGGACACCCTCGGGGTGGCCGCCACCCTCTCGGACACGTACGGCATCCCCTGCGTCGGCGTGCCCAAGACCATCGACAACGACCTGTCCGCCACCGACTACACCTTCGGCTTCGACACGGCCGTCGGCATCGCCACCGAGGCCATCGACCGGCTCCACACCACCGCCGAATCCCATATGCGGGTCCTCGTCGTCGAGGTGATGGGCCGGCACGCCGGCTGGATCGCCCTGCACTCGGGGCTGGCAGGCGGGGCCAACGTCATCCTCATCCCGGAACAGCGCTTCGACGTCGACCAGGTCTGCGCCTGGGTCACCTCCCGCTTCCGCGCCACGTACGCGCCCATCGTCGTGGTCGCCGAGGGCGCCGCCCCCGCCGAGGGGGAGGTCGTCCTCAAGGACGGCTCGCAGGACTCCTTCGGCCATGTCCGCCTCTCCGGCGTCGGCGAGTGGCTGGCCAAGGAGATCGAGAACCGCACCGGCAAGGAGGCCAGGACCACCGTGCTCGGCCACGTCCAGCGCGGCGGCACCCCCAGCGCGTTCGACCGCTGGCTGGCCACCCGCTTCGGACTCCACGCCGCCGACGCCGTGCACGACGGCGACTTCGGCACCATGGTCGCCCTGCGCGGCACCCACATCGTGCGGGTGCCGATCGCGGAGGCCACCGCCCGGCTCAAGACCGTCGACCCGGCGCTCTACGCGGAGGCCGGGGTCTTCTTCGGCTGAGCGGCGGACGGAGCGGCCCGGCCGTATATTCGCGAGGAACGGACCGGCCGGGACCGCTCGCGCACCCCGCTGCGCGACCGGCCCGGCACCCCGCCCGCAGCCGTCACGGGAGACATCGTGGAGATCCTGGCCTTCGGAGTGCAGTCCGACGAGAAGCCGCTGATCGAGAAGGCCTTCGCCGGGAAGCACGAGGTGCACTGCCTGGACGTCTTCCTGAACCAGGACACCGCACCCATCGCGGCCGGCCACGAGATCATCTCCACCAGCGTCAACGCCGATCTGGGCGCCCGGGTCCTGCAGACCCTCGCCGCCGGCGGCACCCAGATGATCGCCCAGCGCTCCACCGGCTTCAACAACATCGACCTGGACGTCGCCGAACGGCTCGCGCTGCGCGTCGCCCGGGTCTCGTACTACTCCCCGTACTCGGTCGCCGAGTTCGCCTGGACCCTCGCCATGGCGGTCAACCGCCGCGTGGTCCGCGCCACCACCCGCACCCGGGACTTCGACTTCCGCCTCGACGGCCTCCTCGGCCGGGACATGCGCGGCCGCACCGTCGGCGTCGTCGGCACCGGCAAGATCGGCGAGGCCTTCACCCGGATCGCCCACGGCTTCGGCATGAATCTGCTCGGCTGGGACGTCGCCGAGAACCCCGCCTGCGTCGAGCTGGGCATGCGCTACGTCGGCAAGGACGAACTGTTCGCGGCGTCCGACCTGATCAGCCTGCACGTCCCGCTGCTGCCCTCCACCCACCACATCATCGGCCGGGAGGCGCTGGCCCGGATGAAGGACGACGCGATCCTCGTCAACTCCAGCCGCGGCGGCCTCGTCGACTCCAAGGCCCTCGTCGAGGAGCTGCGGGCCGGACGCTTCCTCGGCGTGGGACTCGACGTGTACGAGGCCGAGGCCGGGCTCTTCTTCGTCGACCGCTCCCTCCAGGGCGTCGACGACGACACCCTGGCCCGGCTCGTCACCTTCCCGAACGTCCTGGTCACCTCGCACCAGGCGTACTACACCGAGGACGCCGTCGGCCAGATCGTCGACGCCACCGTCCGCAACGTCGACGACTACCTGGCCGGCCGCCGCAGCGAGAACGTCCTGGTCCCCGCCGCGCCCTGAGCCGGGCGCGGCGGGCACCGCTCAGCCGCGCACCGGCAGCCCGGCCAGCAGTTCGGCCACGATCACCGAACCCCGCAGCGTCAGCACCGACTCCGGGTGGAACTGCACCGAGGCGAAGCCCCCGCCGCGCAGCGCGTGCAGTTCCCCGCTCGCCGCGTCCCGGCTGACCTCCACCCCGCGCGCCGCCAGCCCGGCGGCCTCCGCGTCGTCGCACCGCGCCGTGAAGCTGTTGTAGAACCCCACGGTCTCCGGCCGGCCGAACAGGTCGATCCGGGTCTGCGCGCCCTGGTACGGCACCGCCTTGCGCACGATGTCCAGGCCCAGCTCCGCCGCGATCAGCTCATGGCCCAGGCACACCCCGAGCAGTCCGTGGCGGTGCTCCCGGACCAGCTCCGCGGCCAGCTCCCGCAGCAGCGCCATCTTCGGGTCCGTCCGGTCACCGGGATCGCCCGGACCCGGGCCCAGCACGACCGGCCCCTCGTGCGCCCGTACCGCCGCGCGCAGCCCCGGCGCGTCGTAGCGGACCACCGTCACCTCCAGGCCCGAGGCCCGCAGCACATGGCCGAGCATCGAGGTGAAGGTGTCCTCGCCGTCGACCACCAGCGCGTGTCCGCTCAGCGTGTCCGCCCGCTCCTGCATCCGCAGCCAGAACGGGGCCAGCCCCTCGCGCCGGGCGTCCAGCGCGGCCCGCACCCGCGGATCGTCGGCCAGCAGCGGACGCGCCTCCTCGTCGCGCGGCCGGCCCGGCCGCACCCCGAGCGCGGTGAGCACCCCGGCCGCCTTGGCATGGGTCTCGGCGACCTCGCTCTCCGGGTCGGAGTGGCGCACCAGCGTCGCCCCGACCGGCACCCGCAGCTCGCCCCGGGCCGAGATGTCCGCCGTCCGGATCAGGATCGGCGAGTCCAGCGTCTGCGCCCCGTCGGGACCCTGGCGCAGCAGCGCGAGGGCGCCCGCGTAGTAGCCCCGCCCGCCGTCCTCGTACCGCTCGATGACCCGGCAGGCGTTCTGCACCGGCGAGCCCGTGACGGTCGCCGCGAACATCGTCTCCTTCAGCACCTCGCGCATGTCCAGCGAGCTGCGTCCGCGCAACTCGTACTCCGTGTGCGCGAGATGGGCCATCTCCTTGAGCCGGGGGCCGATCACCACCCCGCCCATGTCGCCGACGGTGCACATCATCTTGAGCTCCTCGTCGACCACCATGGAGAGTTCCTCGGTCTCCTTGCGGTCGCCCAGGAAGGCCAGCAGGTTCTCGGCGGTCGGGCCCTCGGCCGGGTAGCGGTAGGTGCCGCTGATCGGATTCATCACGACCGTCCCGCCCGACATCCGCACATGCACCTCGGGGCTGGCTCCCACCAGCGTCCTCTCCCCGGTGTGCACGACGAACGTCCAGTACGCCCCCCGCTCACCGGCCAGCAGCCGCCGGAACAGCGCCAGTGCGTCCGCCCGGCCGAAGTCCGGGATCTCGCCCCGGAAGGTGCGCCGGATGACGAAGTTGGCGCCCTCGCCCCGCCCGATCTCGTCCTCGATGACCCGCCGCACGGTCCGCGCGTACTCCGCGTCCGGCACGTCGAACGCACCGCCCTCCACCCGCACCTCGTGGCGGGGGAGCAGCGCCAGCACCTCGCCGAGCGGCAGGACGTGGCTCTCGTCGGCGACCAGCACGGAGAGCGGGGTGCCGTCGTCGCGGACGTCGAAACCGCGCTCGGCGATCTGCCGGAAGGGCACCAGGGCGAGCGAGGGCCGCTCGCCCACCGGGATGTCGGCCAGCCGGCCGGCCTCGTGCACCCGGCCGATCAGCACCTCGACGGTGTCGTGGTCGTGGCCGGGGGTGCGCCTGCGCAGCAGGGCGAAGGGCGGGCAGTCGTCGCCCAGCAGCCGGTCGATGAGCGTCCGGGGCGTCGTGTGCGGTGCCATGAGGAGTGTTCCTTCCACGGGGATCGGGTGATCTGCTGGGAGGAACGGCCCCGTGGACACGGAAAAGGCCGCCCCTCGGGCGGCCTGTGCGTCGGTGTACGCGCGATCAGTGGGCCGCCGGATGAGCGGTCCACCACCAGTTACGGGTCGAGTGCGCGAACATGGCGGAACCATAACCCATGAAGCACGCGGGAGGGGCCCCGTTCCACCCCATGGGCGGAACGGGGCCCCTCCGTGGCCGGTCCGAGGCGGGTCAGACCAGCGAGTTGTAGATGTTCCAGCCGCCGCCGACGCGCGCCATGGGCGCGAACGGCTTGGCCGCGTCACCGGTCGAGCGGTAGTACCAGAGCACTCCGTCCTTGTCCCGGGCGATCAGGTCCGGGATGCCGTCGCGGTTCAGGTCGCTCGGGCCCAGCAGGTCCTTGAAGACCCCCCAGCCCTTGCCGATCTGGGCGCGCGTGGCGTACGGGGCGGTGGCGCTGCCGGTGCCCTTGTAGAGCCACAGCACCCCGGACTTGTCCCGGGCCACCAGGTCCGCCTTGCCGTCACCGGTCAGATCGCCGGTGGAGACCAGGGTGTTGTAGACGCCCCAGCCGCCGCCGATCTTCGCCTTGGCGGCGAAGGGCTTCGCCGGGTCGCCGGTGCCCTGGTAGTACCAGAGCACGTTGGAGCCGTCGCGGGCGATCAGATCGGCCTTCCCGTCACCGTTCAGGTCCCGGGCGCCCCAGATGCCGTTGTAGACGCCCCAGCCGCCGCCGACCTTCAGCCGGGTCTGGAAGGGCTTGCTCGGGTTGTTGCCGGCCCGGTAGTACCAGAGGTACCCGCTCGTGTCGCGGGCCACGATGTCACCCGTGCCGTCGGCCCGCAGCGCCGTCATGGCGGTCATCGCGTTGTAGGCCTGCCAGCCCGGACCCACCCGGAAGCGGGTGAAGAACGGCGCGGTGGCGCCGCCGGTGCCCTGGTACTGCCAGAGGACACCGGACGCGTCGCGGCCCAGGATGTTGTACCGGTTGGTCCCGGCGTCCGGCCCGACGCTCGTGGCGGTCTGGACGTCGCTCGCCTTCACCCACGCCATGCGGTGGTTGTAGCGGATCGGCAGATAGCCGGTGGAGCCGATCACGTTCTGCTGGACGGAGCCGAACCAGTCGTCGCCCTTCACCTCGGTGCCGCCCAGCGCGTACGCCTGGCCCGCGGGCAGGGTGTACTTCGTCAGGTAGTCCGGGTTGTCCGTCGGGGCCTCCAGCTTGGCGGCCGTGTAGGCGGCCGTCTCCGGGTAGGACCGGCCGTAGATCCGGACCGTCACCCCGGCCTTGGCCTTCACCATGCGCGGGCCCGCCGGGAGCGGCGCGGTGTACTGGCCGCCCGGGTTGTAGAACCAGCCCTTCTTGCCGCCGTACCAGATGGCCGTCCAGTTCGTCCGCGCCTCGGCGACGACGTAGGTGTCGCCCGCGCGGACCTTGTTGCCCCAGTTCGAGCCCTCGCTCCACAGGGACGTGAAGTACGGGTCGGTCAGCGTGGCCGCGGTGGTCGACGGCGAGGTGTAGAGGTAGCCGAAGTTCGCCGGCCGCGAGCCGACCGCCTTGGTGCCGTACGTCAGCTTCGGCTGGTTGGCCGTGGTGAACGGCGGCACCACCCGGACCACCTGGCCCGCCTTGACGGGGCCGCCGGCGCCCTCCGCGCCGGTCGGGGCGCCCATCAGGCCCATGAAGTGGTTCCAGTCCCAGTACGGGCCCGGGTCCCAGTGCGTGCCCGAGATGTTCCGGTCCAGCTGAACGGGCACCTCGTCGTGGCCGATGATGTGCTCACGGTCGAGCGGGATGCCGTACTTCTGCGCCAGGAACTTCACCAGGGCCGAGGTCGACTCGTACTGCGACTCGCTGTACCAGCTGCCCTCCTTGATGGCGTAGCCCTCGTGCTCCACGCCGATGGAGTGCATGTTCAGGGTCCAGTTGCCCGCGTGCCACGCCAGGTCCTTGTTCTCGACCATCTGCGTGACCAGGCCGTCCGAGGCGCGCACCAGGTAGTTCGCGCTCGCGGCGGTCTCGGGGTTCGTGAGCGTGGACAGCGAGCTGGCGTAGTCGCCCTCGGTGTCGTGGATCACGATCTGCCGGATGTCGACGCCCTGGGCGGGCCGGACCGCGGGGGTGTAGCCCCGCTTGCCCGTGCTCGACGTCTTGGCCTGGACGAAGTTGCAGTTCAGACCGGACGGGCACTCCGGTGCGGGCGCCGCGGCGGTGCTCGCGAAGGTCGCGGCCAGCGGCACGTTCGCCGGCTTGACCGGCTGGACGGCGGGGGCGGCCGGCAGCGAGACCTGCTGGCCGTCCTGGGTGAGCGCGCTCTCACCGGTGCGGATCGACTCGAAGACGCGCTTCGCGAAGAGGTCGGCGCCCTTCTTGTCCGGCGACTGGCTGAACCGCGCGACCGCCGGGTACCACTGGGACGGGTCGTCCGACAGGGAGCCCTTCGCGTCGCGCTGGTACTCGGCGAGCAGCGCCGCGCCCGCGCGGATGCTGTCCTCGGAGTCGTTGCGCACGGACTCCGTGTCCGTGTCGATCAGATCGGCGGCCTCGTCCAGCGTGTGCAGCCGGGGGTCGGAGGTGTCGACCGTCTTCTTCGGCAGCGAGGCCAGCGCCTTGGCCGCGTCGAAGGTCTTCTCGATCTCCGGCCGGCCGGACATGTTCATGTGCGCCAGACGTTCCTTGTCGTCCGGCTGCTCCACGTCCCCGGGCGACACACTGGTCAGCCCCATCACGTTGTACGCGCCGCTGGTGCTCGGCTCGCCGTCGTGGCTCTCCCAGCGCGTCTGCCGGTACGAGACCGCCATGAGCACGCTCTGCGGCACGTCGAACTCGGACGCCGCGTCCGCGAACTGCTTCTGCAGTTCCGCGCTCGCCGGGACGGCCTTGCCGTCCTTGTCCGTGGAGTCCTGCGAAGCCATGGCGAGCGTGCCGATGGTCGCTGTCGCGACGATCGCGGCCCCCGCCCCGTACAGCAGACGTCTCTTTTTGAGGTCCCTGCGGTGATTGCGCTTCAAAGCCCCACCCCTGTGGTCCACTTGTTCAATTCTGAAAGGTGTGAGGCTAGCAGGGCCGGATGTGGTCCCCGTCACCGGTCGGTCCGGGCCTCCGTCTCAGCCGTTGAGCATCCGGAAAAACATTGGACGCGACCCCGTAATGTGGGAGCCGTGACCGTGAACGCCAATACCTCCGTCGCCGGTGGCAACACCTGGCGAGACCTTCCCGCGGCGCAGCAGCCCGAGTACCCCGATGCCGAGGCTCTGCGCGATGTACTCGCGGAGCTCGCGTCGTATCCGCCGCTCGTCTTCGCGGGCGAGTGCGACCAGCTGCGTGCCCGTATGGGAGCCGTCGCCAAGGGCGAGGCGTTCCTGTTGCAGGGCGGCGACTGCGCCGAGGCCTTCGACGCCGTGTCGGCCGACCACATCAAGGCCAAGCTGAAGACGCTGCTCCAGATGAGCGCCGTGCTGACGTACGCGGCGGCCGTGCCCGTCGTCAAGGTGGGCCGCATCGCCGGCCAGTACTCCAAGCCGCGCTCCAAGCCCACCGAGACCCGCGACGGCGTGACCCTGCCGACCTACCGCGGCGACTCCGTCAACGGCTTCGCCTTCACCGAGGCGGACCGGGTCCCGGACCCGGAGCGCCTGAAGCGGATGTACCACGCCTCCGCCTCCACGCTGAACCTGGTGCGCGCCTTCACCACCGGCGGCTACGCCGACCTGCGCCAGGTGCACGCCTGGAACCAGGACTTCGTGCGGTCGTCCCCGTCCGGCCAGCGCTACGAGGCCCTGGCCCGCGAGATCGACAACGCGCTGAACTTCATGAAGGCCTGCGGCACCGACCCGGCCGAGTTCAAGGCCGTCGAGTTCTACGCCTCGCACGAGGCGCTGCTGCTCGACTACGAGTCCTCGCTGACCCGCACCGACTCGCGCACCGGCCGGCTCTACGACACCTCGGCCCACATGGTGTGGATCGGTGAGCGCACCCGCCAGATGGACGGCGCGCACATCGAGTTCGCCGCGCAGATCCGCAACCCGATCGGCATCAAGCTCGGCCCGACGAGCACCGTCGAGGAGGCCCTCGGCTACATCGAGCGGCTCGACCCCGACCGCGAGCCCGGCCGGCTGACCTTCGTCGTCCGCATGGGCGCCGACAAGGTCCGCGACCGGCTGCCCGAGCTGGTCGAGAAGGTCACCGCCTCCGGCGCCACCGTCGCCTGGGTGACCGACCCGATGCACGGCAACACCTTCGAGGCCGCCTCCGGCCACAAGACGCGCCGTTTCGACGACGTCCTGGACGAGGTCAAGGGCTTCTTCGAGGTCCACAAGGCCCTCGGCACGCACCCGGGCGGCATCCATGTCGAGCTGACCGGCGACGACGTCACCGAGTGCGTCGGCGGCGGCCACGAGATCTTCGTGGACGACCTCCACCAGCGCTACGAGACGGCCTGCGACCCCCGGCTCAACCGGAGCCAGTCGCTGGACCTGGCCTTCCTCGTCGCCGAGATGTACCGGGACCAGTAGACGGTCACCGAGCGCGGCGCGCGTACGACTGTGGGGCACGGATCGATGTGATCCGTGCCCCACAGGGCATTCCGGGGCTTTTACGGCTCCCCGCCGCCGGGTAAGGTTAGGTTAGCCTCACCGAGTACGGGGTGGCCGTTACGATCCGTCCCGCCGGGAGGTGAACCGCGTGTACGTCTGCTCATGCTTCGGCGTTACGGAGCAGCAGGTCAGGGAGCATGCGGACGCCGGCGCCTGCACGCCGCGCCAGATAGCCTCCGCCTGCAAGGCGGGCACCGACTGCGGCGGCTGCGTCCGCACCATCCAGGCGATGCTCGGCCGGGGCGGCTGCCCGCGCCGCGAGCTCCTGGACGGCAAGCGGGCACCGGGCGGTGCCGCCCCCGCCCCGCAGACGGAGTCCGTGCCTTCCCTGCGGCCGCTCCCCGACGCCGCCTGACCCTCCCGGGATCAGCTGTCCGGCTGCTCGATCAGCTGCGCGATGTACAGCGGCTCACCGAGCTTCTCGATCAGCTCCAGCTGGGTGTCGAGATAGTCGATGTGGTGCTCCTCGTCCTCCAGGATCGACTCGAAGATATTGGCGGACGTGATGTCGCCCTTGCCGCGCATCAGCTCGATCCCGCGCTTGAGGCGGTCGATCGCCTCCACCTCGACCTGCCGGTCCGCCTGGAACATCTCGGTGACCGTCTGGCCCACCCGGACGTGGAAGAGCCGCTGGTAGTTCGGCAGGCCGTCGAGGAAGAGGATGCGGTCGGTCAGGATCTCCGCGTGCTTCATCTCGTCGAAGGACTCCGAGCGCGTGTACTTCGCGAGCTTGGTCCAGCCGAAGTTCTCCTGCATCTTCGCGTGCAGGAAGTACTGGTTGATGGCCGTCAGCTCGGCGGTCAGCTGTTCGTTCAGGAACTCAAGGACCTCGGGGTCGCCCTGCATCGCAGCGGCTCCTTCCAGCGGTGTACGGGCAAGTGGGGCGAATCTTTGCACCGCACCCGGAAGGCGTCCAGTAAGTGCACGCTTACTGCGAGTTGTCCGGAATCGACTCTGCCCTGGTCATGACCACCCCCGCCTGTCTGTCACCATGGAGTCATGGGTCAGCCGGAAAGCCGGGAACACCGCGCATCAGAGCAGTCCGGGCTTCCGCCGGGCCAGCGACTGCAGCGCGGCTGGCCGGTGACCCACTACGGACCGGTGCCCAAGTTCAAACCGGAGCGCTGGGAGTTCCGGGTCTTCGGCGCCACGGCCGACGGCGAGAAGCACTGCTGGAACCACGAGGAGTTCTCGGCCCTGCCGTTCTCCTCGGTGGTCGCCGATCTGCACTGCGTCACCAAGTTCAGCATGATCGGCGCCGAATGGGGCGGGGTCCTCGCCCGCGAGATCCTGGCCCTCGCGCCGCCCGCGCCGCACGTCACCCATGTGATGGTCTGGGCCGAGTACGGCTTCAGCTCCAACCTCAGGCTCGACGACTTCACCTCGGAGCGGACCCTGTTCGCCACCCACAAGGGCGGTGAACTGCTGACCGCCGAGCACGGCTTCCCGCTCCGGCTGGTCGTTCCGCACCTGTACGCCTGGAAGGGCCCGAAGTGGGTGCGCGGCATCGAGTACATGACCGCCGACCGCCGAGGCTTCTGGGAGGAGCGCGGCTACCACAACATCGGCGATCCCTGGAAGGAACAGCGCTACTCCTACCAGGAGGGGCCGGGGGACGGCCCCGAACTCTGACCGGTCCGGTCAGACCCGTGCGCGCAGATCCTTGAGGCGGGCCACGTCCGCCGCGTGCCCCTCCTTGCCGCCCGGGGTCTCGATGATCAGCGGCACGTTCTCGGTGGCGGGGTGGGAGAACAGCTCCCGGAAGGGCTCCTCGCCGATCCTCCCCGCGCCGATGTTCTCGTGACGGTCCTTGTGGGCGCCGGACACGTCCTTGGAGTCATTGGCGTGGATCAGTTTCAGCCGTCCCTCGCCGACCGTCTCCACCAGCAGATCCAGCGTCTCCTTCATGCCGCCCGGGGCGGACAGGTCGTGTCCGGCCGCGAAGACGTGGCAGGTGTCCAGGCAGACTCCCAGTTTCGGGTGGGCGTCCAGCGCCTCGAAGTACGGGCCGAAGTCCCAGGTCCGCGAGCAGAGCGAGAAGCCCTGGCCGGCCGTGGACTCCAGCAGCAGGAACGGGTCGTCGTCGTGCGTCAGCTCGTCCAGCAGCGGCCGCATGTGCGTGCGCACCTGGGCCAGCGCCTCCTCGCGGGGGCGGCCGTTGGTCGCCGAGCCGGTGTGCACCACGACGCCCAGCGCACCGATCGCGCGCGCCCGGCGCAGTGAGTGGCGCAGCGACTCCACGGACCGTTCCACCGTCTCCGGGGTGTGCGAACCGAAGTTGATCAGGTACGGGGCGTGCACGTACGCCGGCATCCCGGCCTCGGCGCACTCCGCCCGGAACGCCTCGTCCTGGGCCGGGGTGCCGGTCGGGGTGGCCCAGCCCCGGGGATTGGCGACGAAGACCTGGACGGCCTCCGCGCCCATCTCCCGGGCATAGGGGAGGCCGACCCTGGCGAGGCCGCCGGCCACCGGGACGTGGCCGCCGACGGGGTTGCGCATACGGATCTACAGTCCCTTGGTCTTGATGGTGATGGTGCTGCCCTCGGGGGCCTGGTCGCCCCCGTCGACGGACTGGCCGGCGATGGTGTCGCTGAAGGACAGGAAGGGCCGGTCGACCTTGACCTCGAAGCCCGCGTCCTCCAGCAGGCTCCGCGCCTCGTCGATCTTCTTGCCGGTGACGTCCGGTACGTCGATCATGCGGGGGCCCTTGGAGACCGTCAGGGTGACGGTGTCGCCCTCGGCGGCCTGGGTGCCCTCGGCGAGCGACTGGCGGGCGACCGTGCCCGCGTCCTCCGGGGAGCTGACCCGGCCGGGCGCGACCTCGACCCGGAGGCCGGCGTCCTCCAGCTCCGCGCGGGCGTCCTCCACGTCCTCGCCCGTGACGTCCGGGACGTCGACCGGGCTGCCCTTGGAGACCACGATCGCGACCGCGGAGTCGGGATGGCGCTCGGCGCCGCCCGCCGGATCGGTGCGCAGCACCTCGCCGGCCGCGGCGTCCTCGCTGAACTCCTTGGTGACCATGCCGGGGACCAGTCCCCGCTTCTTCAGCTGCCGCCGGGCCTCGGCCAGCTCCACGCCCGTGACGTCCGGGACCGTGACGATCTCGGGGCCGCGCGAGACGACCAGCGTCACCGAGTTGTTCCGCCGGATCTTGGCGCCCGGCTTCGGGTCGCTGCTGATCACCGTGCCCCGGTCGACCGTGTCGCTGTAGGCCCGCCGGACCTCCTTGACGTCGAGCCCGGCGTCCGACAGCCGGCCCTCGGCGGCCTTCTGGGTCTGGCCCAGCAGCGCGGGGACCCGGGTGAACTGGCCGGAGTTGATGTACCAGACGCCGCCGCCGATCCCGAGGACCAGCAGCACGGCGAGGAGCGCGGTGACGATGCCGCGCCGGGGCGCGCGGGAGCGGCCGGATCCGCCGGGGCGTCCGGTGGGCGGCTGCGGCGGCGGGGGCGGTGTCTCCAGCCTGCTGGTGTGGTGGGCGGTGCCCTGGCCCACCGGCAGGACGCGCGGGATCACGCTCGTGCGGTCGTCGGCCTCGTCCGGGGCGTCGCCGGTGGCCTGCGGCGGCACCGCGTCCAGCTCGGCGTCGGTGAGCGCGGCCCGCGCCCGCTGGGACTCGGCGAGCAGCGCCACCGCGTCGAAGGGGCGGACCTCCGGGTCGCGCGCGGTGGCGCTCGCCACCAGCGCGTCCAGCGCCGGGGCCAGACCCGGCACCGCGGCCGACGGGGGCGGGACGTCCTCGTGGAGGTGCTGGTAGATGACCTGGGCGGGGGACTCCCCGGTGTGCGGCTTGGCGCCCGTCAGCATCTCGTACAGCACCACGCCCGAGGCGTACACATCGGCGCGGGTGTCCGCCGTGCCGTGCTCGATCTGCTCGGGGGCGAGGTAGGAGACCGTCCCCAGGATCGTCCCGGTGGTGTTGGTGACCGAGCCGACCGCGCGGACCAGTCCGAAGTCGGCGACCTTGACCCGGCCGTCGTCGCCGATCAGCACGTTCTCCGGCTTCATGTCCCGGTGGACGAAACCCGCCCGGTGCGCGGCGCCCAGCGCGGCGAGCACCGGGTCCAGGATGTCCAGGGCGGCGCGGGGCCGCAGCGCCCCCCGCTCGCGCAGCACGTCGCGCAGCGTGCACCCCGCGACGTACTCCATCGCCAGGTACACGTACTGCCCCTGGGCGCCCTGGTCGAAGACCGCGACCACATTGGGGTGCGCGAGGTGCGCCACCGACTTGGCCTCGCGGATGAAGCGCTCGACGAACGTGGCGTCGGTCGCGAGGGCCGGATGCATCACCTTGAGGGCGAGCACCCGGTCGAGCCGGGTGTCCATCGCCCGGTAGACCGTGGCCATGCCGCCCACGGCGATGCGCGCATCGACGCGGTAGCGGCCGTCGAGCAGCTGCCCGACGAGCGGGTCCTGAAGGGTCGTGTCCACGCGGTCGAGTCTACGAGCCGCCACGGACAGCGCCGACGGGCCGGTGCGGTCCCGGGGCCGTACTGCAGCCGAGCCGTGACAGGGACCCGGGACCGGCCGCGCGCGGGGCCGGTCCCGGGGGCCTCCCGGTCAGAACGCCGGGCGCTCCGGGTCCAGCACCGCGCGCCCCTCGGCCGGCGAGGAGGCCTCGGCGAAGTGCCGGCGGGGGATCCGGCCGGCCCGGTACGCCAGCCGCCCGCCCTCCACCGCGTGGCGCATCGCGGCGGCCATCAGCTCGGGCTCCTGCGCCCGGGTCACCGCCGAGGCCAGCATCACCGCCGAGCACCCCAGCTCCATGGCGAGCGCCGCGTCCGAGGCGGTGCCCGCCCCGGCGTCCAGGATCACCGGGACCCGGGCCTGCTCGACGATCAGCCGGAAGTTGTGCGGATTGCGGATGCCGAGGCCGGAGCCGATGGGGGAGCCGAGCGGCATGACCGCCGCGCAGCCCACCTCCTCCAGCCGCCGGGCCAGCACCGGATCGTCGTTGGTGTAGGGCAGCACGGTGAAGCCGTCGTCGACCAGCGTCTCCGCCGCGTCCAGCAACTCGATCGGTTCGGGCAGCAGGGTGCGCTCGTCGGCCACCACCTCCAGCTTGACCCAGTCGGTGCCCAGCGCCTCGCGGGCCAGCCGGGCGGTCAGCACCGCCTCGCCCGCCGTGAAGCAGCCGGCCGTGTTCGGCAGCACCCGGACGGACAGCTTCTCCAGGACGGACAGGACCGAACCGCGCACGGTGGGGTCGATGCGCCGCATGGCGACGGTGGTCAGCTCGGTGCCGGACGCGGCCAGTGAACGCTCCAGCACGTCCAGACTGGGCGCCCCGCCCGTTCCCATGATCAGCCGGGAGCCGAAGGCGGTGTCGCCGAGGGTGAAGAGGTCGTCGGACACGGTCAGCCCCCCTGCACCGCGGTCAGCACCTCGACCCGGTCGCCCTCGCTGAGCGGGGCCGAGGCCCACTGGCCGCGCGGCACGACCGTCTCGTTGAGCGCGGCGGCGATGCCCGAGCGGGCCTCGGTGAGCGTGGCGACGAGGGCGTCCAGGGTGGTCCCGGGCGCGACGGCGAGGCGCTCGCCGTTCACGGAGACGTGCACCGAGGGGGCGGATGACTCGGTCATGCGGGCTGCTCCTGACGTACGGGGGCGGCGGCGGGCGCGAACCGGCCGGGGGAGAAGGGGCGGGCCGCCTCGGGCAGTTCGCCGTCGGCCAGCAGCGCGGCCATCGCGTCCCCGGTGACGGGGGTGAGGAGCACCCCGTTGCGGTGGTGGCCGGTGGCGAGGTGCAGTCCGGGCAGCGCGGTGCGGCCGAGCAGCGGGGCGTTGTCGGGGGAGGCGGGGCGCAGCCCGGCCAGGGTCTCGGTGAGCGGCAGTTCGGTGAGGCCGGGGACCAGCTCGTGGGCGTCCCGCAGCAGTTCGTACACCCCGCCGGCCGTGACCGTGGTGTCCCAGCCCATCTCCTCGCTGGTGGCGCCGACGACCAGTTCGCCGTTCTCGCGCGGGACGAGGTAGACGTGGCTGCCCCGGACGACGGCGCGCACGGTGCGCGAGAGGAAGGGGGCGTACGTGGGCGGCACCGTCAGCCGCAGCACCTGGCCCTTCACCGGGCGGACCGGCGGCAGGACGTGCTCGGGCACGCCCGCGAGCCGCCCGCTCAGGCTGCCGGCCGCCAGCACGACCTGACCGGCGTCGAGCCGGCCGCCGTCGGCCAGGACGGCCCCGGTGGCCCGGTCGCCCGTCACCGCGAGGCGTTCGGCCGTGGCGCGGACCAGGACGACCCCGGCCCGTTCGCAGGCGGTCAGCAGCGCGGCGGCCAGCCGGCGCGGATCGACCTGGTGGTCGCCGTCGACCCGCAGCCCGCCGCGCACCCCCGGCGCGAGCATCGGCTCCAGACGGCGGCACTCGCGTCCGGAGAGCCATTCCGACGTCAGCCCCGAACGCCGTTGCAGGGCGTGCAGTTCGCGCAGATGGGCCCGGTCGTCGGCGTCCAGTGCGACGGCCAGGGTGCCGCAGGCGCGGAAGCCGATGTCCTGTCCGCTCGCCTCCTCCAGTTCGGCCGCGAAGGCCGGATAGCGGGCCGCCGAGGCCAGGTTGAGGCCGAGGAGCATCTCCTCGCCGTAGTGGAGTTCGGTGACCGCGGCCAGCATCCCGGCCGCGACCCGGGCGGCCCCGCCGCCGGGATCGGGGTCGGCGACCACGACGGACAGACCGCGCTGCGCGGCCCGCCAGGCCGTCACCAGTCCGATGACGCCGCCGCCGATGACGAGGACGTCGGACCCTGCTCTTCGGTGGATGGGCATGGGCGTCCAGCCCCTCCCTTCGCCGGCATGACCCGGATCAGGTTCGTACGGTCGGAGGCCGTCCAGCCTCCCTCTCAGCCCGGTGCGTCCGGGCTCCCGCGAGTGCGTTGCACGGCCACCCTAAACCCGGCCGGGGAACGCCGATCCGGGAACCCGCTTCCTGACGATTCGTCAGGTGTTTAAGGTGGGCGGGTGGACGAGCAGACCGGACAGCAGCAGCAGACGGCGCGGAACGGGCGCCGCGTCGTGATCGCCGGAGCGGGCATGGCGGGGGTGCAGACCGCCGTCGCCCTGCGCGAACAGGGCTTCACCGGCCCCGTCACGCTGATCGGCGCCGAGCCCCATCAGCCCTACGACCGGCCGCCGCTGTCGAAGGCGGTCCTCCTCGGCACGGCGGAGAGCTCCGCCTTCGACATCGACTTCGACGCACTGGACGTCACCCTGCGGCTCGGCCTCGACGTGACCGGGCTGCGCCCGGACGCCCGCGAACTGGACACCCCGCAGGGGCCCGTCCCCTACGACGTCCTGGTCCTCGCCACCGGTGCCGAACCCCTGACCCTCCCCGGCGCCGAGGGCGTGCCCGGGGTCCATCTGCTGCGCACCCTGGACGACGCCGCGCGGCTGCGCCCGGTCCTGGAGCGGCGGCACCGGGTCGTGGTCGTCGGCGCGGGCTGGATCGGCGCCGAGTTCGCCACCGCCGCCCGCGCGGCCGGCTGCGAGGTCACCGTCGTCGAGGCCGCCGCCCGCCCGCTGGCCGGGGCCCTGCCCGCCGAGGCCGCCGCCCCGATGGCCCGCTGGTACGGGGAGAGCGGCGCCGTCCTCCTCACCGGTGCCCGGGTCGCCGCCGTCGAGCCCGGCCGGGTGGAGCTGGCCGACGGCCGCGTCCTGCCCGCGGACGCCGTCGTCGTCGGCATCGGCGCCCGTCCCGCGACCCGCTGGCTCACCGGGTCCGGGATCGCGCTCGGCCCCGACGGATCGGTCACCGCCGACGCCTCGCTGCGCACCTCGCTCCCGGACGTCTACGCGGTCGGCGACTGCGCCTCCTTCCCCTCCGCCCGGTACGGGGAGCGGCTGCTGGTCCACCACTGGGACAACGCCCTCCAGGGGCCCAGGACCGTGGCCGCCGCCGTCACCGCCGGTCCGGAGGACGGCGGCGCGGACCCGGTCTACGACCCCGTGCCCTACTTCTGGTCCGAGCAGTTCGGCCGCTTCGTCCAGTACGCCGGGCACCATGCGAAGGCGGACGCCCTGGTCCGGCGGGGCGACCCGGACGGCCCGGCGTGGTCGGTGTGCTGGCTGCGCTCCGGCGCGCTCGTCGCCGTACTGGCGGTCGGCCGTCCGCGCGATCTCGCCCAGGGCCGCAGGCTCATCGAATCGGGCGCGGAACTGGACCCGGACCGGGTCGCGGACCCCTCCGTACCGCTGAAGGCGGCCACCCGCTGACCACCGCACCGGCCCCACGGACGGGCCGCCCGGGTACCGGCTGTCGGTCCGGGATGGCACGCTTGTCCCCGTGACCGAGATTGACGCAAAGACCGATGCTCTCGTCCCCGCCTGGCTCCACCTGCCCGACATCGCCGAAATGATCGACGTCGAGGTGACGCGTGTGCGGCAGCTGGTCAAGGAGGGCCAGCTCATCGCCGTACGCCGCGGGGAGAACCGGGCCCTCCAGGTGCCCGCCGCCTTCATCGACGGCGACCGGGTGGTCAAGGGCCTTTCGGGGACCCTGACGCTCCTGAGGGACGACGGCTTCTCCGACGAGGAGATGCTGGAGTGGCTCTTCACACCCGACCCGAGCCTGCCGGGCACGCCCGCCCAGGCGCTGAGTGAGAACCGCGGCACGGAGGTGAAGCGCCGCGCCCAGGCGCTCGCCGTCTGATCCGTGACCCGTCGGCCGGACCGGGGCGACACCCCGGCCGGACCGCGGGACACGTTCCGGCCGCGCCGGGGTGCGGTGTCGCACCCCGGCGCGGTGCCGCACCCGTACCACCGCCGTCACCGTCCCCGGGGGGAACCGCACCATGTCCACGCCTCGCGCGCAGCTGTCCGACGCCCGGCTCTACCTGTGCACGGACGCCCGCCGCCGCCAGGGCGACCTGCCCGCCTTCCTCGACGCGGTCCTCACGAGCGGGGTGGACATCGTCCAGCTCCGCGACAAGGGCATGGAGGCGGCCGAGGAGCTGGACCACCTCCAGGTCTTCGCCGACGCCTGCAAGCGCCACGGCGCGCTCCTCGCGGTCAACGACCGGGCCGACGTCGCCCACGCCATCGGTTCCGACGTGCTGCACCTGGGCCAGGGCGACCTGCCGGTCCCGGCAGCCCGCGCGATCCTCGGCCCCGACGTCCTGGTCGGCCGCTCCACGCACACCGAGGCGGAGGTCGACGCGGCCCTCGCCCAGCCCGGAGTGGACTACTTCTGCACGGGCCCCTGCTGGCCCACCCCCACCAAGCCCGGCCGCACCGCCCCCGGACTCGGCCTCGTCCGCCACGCCGCCTCGCTCGCCCCGGACCGCCCCTGGTTCGCCATCGGCGGCATCGACGCGGACAACCTCGACGAGGTGCTGGACGCCGGGGCGCGCCGGATCGTCGTCGTGCGCGCCGTCACGGAGGCCTCCGACCCGGGGGCCGCGGCGGCGGAGCTGGCCCGCCGGATCAGGGAGCGCGCCGAGGCGTGACGGGGGAGTGACCCGGGAGGCGGGGGATCCGGGGGAGGCCGGGGAGCCGTTCCGGGACGGAAGTGTCCGAGGCGTGGACAAAGAACCGGGCATTCAAGCCAAATCACCCCAGTTCGGTTGGGTGCCGGGCCGGGCCTGGTTAACCTGCCCGTATGGCCCTTGGCACCCCCTCCACCAGGACAGATCACGCGCCCACCGTGCGTGAGATGCTCGCGACCGGCAAGACCTTGTACTCGTTCGAGTTCTGGGCCCCCAGGACCGAGAAGGGCGAGCGCAATCTGTGGAACGCGCTCCGCCGGGTCGAGGCGATGCGTCCGAACTTCGTCTCCGTGACGTACGGCGCCGGCGGATCCACCCGGTCCGGGACGGTGAAGGCCACCCAGGACATCGCCGCCGAGTCCACCCTCACCCCGGTCGCCCACCTCACGGCGGTCAACCACTCCGTCGCCGAGCTGCGCAACATGATCGGGCAGTACGCCGACGCCGGGATCCGGAACATCCTCGCGGTGCGCGGCGACCCGCCGGGCGACCCCATGGGCCCCTGGGTGGAGCACCCCCAGGGCGTGCGGTACGCGGCCGATCTGGTGCGGCTGATCAAGGAGTCCGGCGATTTCTGCGTCGGCGTCGCGGCCTTTCCCGAACGGCACCCGCGCTCGCCCGACTGGGACAGCGACGTCCGGCACTTCGTGGACAAGTGCCGGGCCGGCGCCGACTACGCGATCACGCAGATGTTCTTCGATCCGGAGAACTACCTCCGGATGCGTGACCGGGTGGTCGCCGCGGGTGGCGAGACGCCGATCATCCCCGAGGTGATGCCGGTGACGAGCGTCCGCCAGTTGGAGCGATTCCCCCAGCTCAGCAACGCGTCCCTGCCCGAGGAGCTGAAAGAGCGCATCCTCGCCGCCAAGGACGACCCCGCCGCTGTACGCTCCATTGGCATCGACTTCGCGACGCGGTTCTGCGCGAGGCTGCTTTCCGAGGGTGTCCCCGGGCTGCACTTCATCACGCTGAACAACTCGACGGCGACGCTCGAAATCTACGAGAATCTCGGACTGCACAAGCAGTTGTGACCGGCCGTACCCGCCACCACCCCGGGGCGGTGGCCGTGGAAGGGGGCGGGCATGGGCTGGACGGTCCTCTACATCGCGTTCGGCATCGTTGCGCTGTGGCTGCTCGGCGAGGTGCTGCTCCAGTACAAGGCACGGCTGCGCTGGCGGCTGCTCGCCTTCACCGGCTTCGCGGGTGTGGTCGTCGGCGTGCTGATGCCGTCCGTGTTCGTCATCGCCCTGGGCGCCGTCGCCTTCGCGATCGGCCAGACCTATGTGACGCTCTCCTTCCGCCGCGGCTTCTCGACCGGCTGGGCCATAGGGGGCAGCCCCGGGGAGAGCCGGCGCAGGCGCGGCGCCGCCGACCGCGAGCCCACGCTCCAGGTCTCCGACCTGGAGATGGAGTACGAGCCGGAGGCGCCGGCCCGGCAGGAGCCCGCGCCCCGGCCGGCCGCCGCGGTCTACGAGCCCGAGCCCATGCCCGACGACACCGGCCGCTACGGGATCTACAACGACCCGGCCCCCGCCACCCAGGACCCCGGACAGCACCAGGCCCCCCAGGCGCAGCCGCAGTACGGCGGCTACGACGGATACGGCGACTACTCCGGCTACCCGGCCCAGGGCGGCCAGGACACCTACGCGGCCACCGGCTCCTACGACTACGGCACCGACCACCAGCAGTACGCCGCGTACTCCGACCCGTACATCGGCACCACCGCGGGCACCCCCGACTACGGCACGTACCAGGACTACGGGACCCCGCAGCAGTACGACGGCTACGGCACCGGCCAGCAGTTCGCCGACCCGTACGCCGCACAGGGCTACGCCCCCGACACCCCGCCCGGGGGCGTCTGGGTCCCCCAGCAGCGCGAGGGCGAGCAGCACCCCCCGCAGCAGCCCGCCCAGCAGACGCCGTACCCGAACGGCTACGACAACGGCTACGGCAACGGCAACGAGCCGTACCGCTACTAGGGCGTGTCCGGAAAGTCCCGCCTGCTCGGCGACGCCTGGCACGCACTCCCCCACGGCCTCGGCTTCGCTCGACCACGGGGGGACCCCCTCCGGCGTTGTCGGGATCGCCCCGATACATCCAGTATCGGGGCGACCCTCCGCCTTGCGATCGCACGCACCAGACGCCGCCGAGCCCGCCCTGCGGGCGGACGGCGCTACTTTCCGGACACGCCCTAGGGCCTGTCTGACCCCAGGCCTCTCCGGGGCCTCGTCCGCACGGGACCCGGACCCCGTTCCCCCGGGACCCCGGGGCCCTCCGGCTCACCTCACTGCGAGCCGCGGAAGCCCTCGCCCTCCACGATCAGACCCGCCACCAGCGCCCCGGACATGCCGGCGTGGGCGAGTCCGCCGCCGGGATGCGACCAGCCGCCCGCCAGGAGCAGACCGGGCAGGCGGGTGGGATTGCCCGGGTGGAGGAAGCCGCCCGCGGCGCCCGCCAGCGAGGGCGCGGGCACGGCGCCGCCCTCGGCCCCGGTCGCGGCGGCGGTCTCCGCCGGGGTCCGCACCTCCCGGTGCAGCACCCGCTCCCGCAGACCGGGCACCGCGGCGGCCGCCGCGTCGATCAGGGTGTCCGCGTACCGCGCCCGCAGCGCCTCGTCCGTCCAGTCCACCGGACCGTGCGGGGCGACCGTCGCCGTCAGCGTCACCGCCTCGTGGGCCTCGTCGGGGCGGGTCGAGGGATCATCGGGGCGCAGCACCGTCACCGTGGGACGCGCGGCGAGCCGGCCGTCGAAGACCGCCTCGCGCTCGGCCGCCCCGTCCGCCGGGTGCACCACCGTCCGGTGGGCGGCGTCCGAGGGACGGGCACCGCGCAGCGACAGCAGCACCAGGAACCGGCCGGTGGGCGCGGCGCCCCCGGACCGGGGCTGCACCGTCACCTCACCGTCCCGCCACAGCTCCTGAGGGGGCGTCAGCCCCGGATGCGGACGGGCGCCCAGCACCACGTGATCCGCCTCCGCCACCGTCCCGTCCGCCAGCTCCACGCCGGCCGCCCGGCCGTCCTTCCCGACGATCCGGGCCGCCTCCGCCCCGAAGACGAACGCCACCTTCCGGGCCAGGCACCGCTCGTACACGGCCCGCGCCAGGGCGCGCAGCCCGCCCGCCACGTACCAGCTGCCGAAGGTCTCCTCCATGTACGGCAGGAGTGCCGCGCCCGCCGGGGCGTGCGCGGGGTCCAGTCCGTACGACAGCGCGTACCCGTCGAGCAGGGCGGCCAGCCGGGGGTCGGACAGCTCCCAGGAGCCGACCTCCGCCAGGGTGCCCGCCCGCAGGGCCGGGCGCAGCAGCCGGCGCCGCACCGGCGCGGGGTAGGGATCGCGGCCCAGCACCTGCCAGTCGCTCCGCAGCGGCTCCTCCAGCAGCGGACGCCGCGAGCGGTCCCAGGCGTCCCGGGCCCGGTCGAGGAAGTCCCCCCAGCTCCGCCCGGCACCCGTGCCGAGCGCCGCGTCCAGCGCGGCGACGGTACCGGCCCGCGAGGCGTTGGGCAGGGACACGTCCGTGCCGTCCGCGAAGACATGACGGCTCGCCGGATCGACCTGGGTCAGCGTGACGCAGTCCTCCAGCGGCTCCTTGCCCGTCTTCACGAACAGATCGCGGTAGACCGCCGGCAGATGGAGCAGTCCGGGCCCGGTGTCGAAGGCGAAGCCCTCGTGGGCATGGCTGCCCAGCGCGCCGCCGTACGTCTCCGCGCGCTCGTACACCGTCACCCGGTGCCCGGCCACGGCCAGCCGCGCCGCCGCCGACATCGCGCCCATCCCGGCGCCGATCACCGCAATACGTGCCATGCCAGCGACCTTAACGGCCGCCACCGACAGCTCAGCCGCCAGGCTGCTGCAAGGGGGCCCGCCCCAGCCGTTTCTCCGCGCGCCGCTCGGCCCGGCGCCGCAGGAACCGGCGGATCCGGGAGACCAGGAAGAGCGTGATCACCACACCGGTGAGCAGGATCGCCAGGGCGAACCCGGCCGCGATCCACGGATGGAAGATCGCGAAGGTGATGACGGCGGCGACACCGAGGTCCTCCACCAGGCTCAGCGCGATGTTGCTGAAGGGCTCCGGGGAGGTGTTGACGGCCATGCGCGTGCCCGCCTTCACCAGATGGCTCACCAGCGCGGTGGAACCGCCGATCGCCCCGGCCGCCAGCTCCGGCAGCGAACCGCTCTCGCCCGCCAGCAGCGCCGCCACGACCGCCCCGGAGAGCGGCCTGACGACCGTGTGCACCGAGTCCCACACGGTGTCGACGTACGGGATCTTGTCCGCCACCACCTCGCACAGGAAGAGCACACCGACGACGACGAGCACGTCGGTGCGCTGGAGCGCCGCGGGCACCTCGTCGGAGACACCGGTCGCGCCGAAGAGGCCGAGCAGAAGGACCACGGCGTAGGCGTTGATCCCGCTCGCCCAGCCACTCGTGAACACCAGAGGGAGTACGGACACGGACGCGATCGTAACCAGGCGGCGTACCCGTACGGGAGGGAACGGGTGCACAGCGCTGAGTATCCGTACCTAGACGCCGAGATGAGTAGACGCGCGGATGGGTTCCCACCTGCGCGGACGGCAGAGTGGGGACCACGGACGGGGCGTCGCGCCACCACCGCCGGCACGGGGCGGCGGAGCGGGGTGCGGCGGCCCTTCCGAACGGGGGTGCGCGACGGAGGACTTCGGGACCACGGGGGACACGGGGTCACGGGGGAGGGTTCTCCGGCAGCACACGAAGCGCCGGTCGTACGGGGCCCGGGGGGATCGGGCTCCGCGCGGCCGGCGCTCTCGTACGTCCGGGGCGTCAGCGCCCGCTGACCCGCCCGCGCAGCAGCAGGGACAGGGCGGAGTGCACATCGTCGATGGAGCGCTCCGGCTGGAACGCCTGCCAGTCCAGCGCCGCCACCAGCACCATGCCCACCAGCGCGGCCGCCGTCAGCGGGATGTCGATCTCCTCGCTCAGCTCACCGCCCGCCACGCCCTCCCGGAGCACGTCCTCCACGACGGCGACGGCCTCCTGACGCACCACCAGCAGCGTCGACTGCCAGGCGCGGTTGGTGCGCCACAGCTCGGCCACGTACAGCTGGGTGAAGGCCGGATAGCGGTCGATGAAGACCAGACCCGCCCGGATCATGGCGTCCAGGGCCTCGACCCGGCTGCCGCCGCGTGCGGCGGTCTCCTCGGCCGCCGTGCGCAGCGACGCGGTGAGCAGGCCGACGCCGTGGCGCAGCAGCTCCTCGAAGAGCTCCGTCTTGCTCTTGAAGTTGTAGTAGACCGTCCCCTTGGCGACCCCGGCCCGCTCGGCGATCTCGTCCACCGTGGTGGCCGAGAAGCCCTTCTCGGCGATCAGGGTCACGGCCGCCTCGTAGAGCTTCTGCCGGGTGGCGCGGCGGCGCGTGGTGCTGCTGCTTTCCATGGTCCCGATTCTCACAGGTCCCGGGGGCCTCACAGGGTCAGTTCGGGCCGGAGCCGGTCCAGGGTCCACATCTGCCGGCGCCGGGCGGACAGGGCCGTCAGTGCGAGCGCCCCGGCGGTGAAGGCCACCAGGACCGCGCACCCCTGCCAGACCGGGCCGAGCCCGCCGCCCGTGATCAGCCGGCGCAGCCCCTCGACGATGTAGCTCATCGGCAGATACGGGTGGATCGCGTTGAAGAAGCCCGGACTGGTCTGGACGGGATAGGTCCCGCCGGCCGAGGTGAGCTGGAGCATCAGCACAGCCAGGACGAGGATCCGCCCGGCCGCCCCGAAGCGGGCGTTCAGCCACTGCACGAGCGCGGCGAAGCAGCAGGTGACCAGCGAGAGGAAGCCGACCGTCCCGGCGGCACGGGCCATCTGCAGACCGAGCCCCCAGTGCAGGACGGACATCAGCGCGGCCACCTGGAGCACCCCGAGCGCCGCCACCGGCAGCCAGCCCGCCAGCGCGATCCGCCAGGCCGGGGCCCCGGCCGCCAGGGCCCGCCGGCTGAGCGGCTGGATCAGCATGTACGCCACCATCGCGCCGACCCAGAGGGAGAGCGGGATGAAGTAGGGGGCGAATCCGGTGCCGTAGTTGGGTGCCCGGTGCAGCGACTGCGAGGCCAGCTGTACGGGGTCGGCCATGACCTCCGTACGGGCGTCGCGGTCCTTCTTGTCGTAGTCGGGGATCCGGCCGACGCCGTCGCCGAGCCCCTGCGCGAGGGTCGCCGAGCCGTCGCCCAGCCGGATCAGACCGCTGTCCAGGCTCGTCGCGCCCTTCCTGAGGTCGCCGACGCCGGTGTTCAGATCGGCGGAACCGGTCTTCGCCGTGCCGAGGCCGGTGTGCAGGCTGCCCGCGCCCTTCGCGACCTTGTGGGCCCCGGTGTTCAGCGCGTTGACCTTCTTGACCGCTCCCTCCAGGTCCTCGTCCAGGTGCGGTGCCCGTTCCGCGAGGGCGGCGGCCTGGTTCCGGAGCGTGGTGAGCTGGGTGCGCAGCTTCTTGAGGTCGCCGTCCTGGTCCTCGACCAGCACGGCGACGTCGTCCGCGACGGCGGCGACATCGGCCGCGGCCGTCACGGCGCGCCCCAGCGGGGCGCAGACCTCCGCGTCGGGCAGCGGCTGCTCCTCGCAGCGGGTGCGGTGGACGGCGGTGAGGTCGTCGGCGGCGGTGTGCGCGGCCGTGGCGGCGGCGGGCGCCGCCTCCACCAGCAGGCCGAGGTTGTCCCGGACGGTCTTGGCGGAGTCCGCGACCAGCCGGGCCGTGTCCCCGATGGCCTTGCCGTTGTCCTTCAGGAAGGGGCGTACGTCGGCGGCCACCCCGTTGACCTTGTCGGCGAGCAACTGGGTGCCGGCGGCGACCTCGCGGGAGCCGGTCTCCAGATCGGCGGCGCCCTTGTCGAGCGTGACGATCCCGGTGGCCAGCCGGCCGCTGCCCGCCTTGGCGTCCTTGAGGCCGTCCGCGAGGTCCTTCGACCCCTTCTTGGCCCGGCCGATACCGCCTTCGAGGTCGGCCGCGCCCCTGGCCGCCTTCGCCGTCGCGTCGTGCAGGTCGGAGAAGTTGATGAAGATCCGGTCCAGGAAGTTCCGGGAGGCGTTCGTGGAGGCGGCGGTGCGCACCTCGGAGAACACGGTCCGGGAGATCTGGCCGACGATGTAGTTGTTCGCGTCGTTCGTACGGACCTGGAGCGCGCCCGTCTCGGGGGAGTCGCCCGCGCTGGAGGCGATGCGCCGGCTGAAGTCGGCCGGCATGGTCAGCGAGAGGTAGTACGTCCCGTCCTCGACGCCCCGGGCCGCCTCGGCCCCGCTCACCTCGTGCCAGTCGAAGACCTCGGAGCCGAGCAGCTTCGCGGTGATCTCGTCACCCGCCGCGAGGCGCCTGCCGTCGGCGGTGGCGCCCCGGTCGTCGTTGACCAGGGCGACGGGGATCCGGTCCAGGCGCCCGTAGGGGTCCCAGAACGACCAGAGGTACAGGGCCCCGTAGAGCAGCGGCAGCAGCAGGAGGGCGGCGAGCGCGGCGCGCGGCAGCCTGCCGCGGCCGAAGCGCCTCAGCTCAAGAGCGGCCAGTCGCGGCGCACGCATCGGCCGTCCCTTCGTCGTCGTGGTGGTGAGCGGGGTGCTCGGTGTGTCCGGCGCGGTCGGCCGGGGCCTGAGGGGGTGCGGTCCGGACGAGGACGGCGTCCTCGGGGGCCTGGCTGCACACGGCCAGGACGGTCGTGCCGTCGGCGGCGAGCCCGCGCAGCAGGTCCCAGGCCTCGGCGCGCTCGGCGTCGGAGAGCTTGAGGTCGGTGTCGTCCACCGCGAGCAGCCGGGGCCGGCCGATCAGCGCCAGGGCGACGGAGAGCCGTAGCGCCTCCAGGCGTTCCAGGTCCCGCACCGCGGTCCGTTCCGCCTTCGGCAGCGCGGCGAGGTCGAGCCCGGCCGCCTCCAGCGCCGCGTCCAGCCGGGCCCGGCGGCCGGCGGCCCGTTCGGCGCGCGGACGCAGCAGCGCGCGCGGGGAGGCGCCGTAGCGGTGCTGGAGGAGGGCCCGCTCGCGCAGGTGCTCGCCGACCGTGAAGGCCGGATCGAGTTCGCTGACGCCGGGCACCGGGCCGAGCGCGGCGATCCGGCGTACGGCGGCGGCGCGGCGGGGCAGCGGGAGCCCGGCGGTCGTCGCCCCGCCCGCGGAGGGGCGCATCCGGCCGGTGACGGTGAGCAGCAGACAGGTGCGCCCCGAGCCGGACGGGCCCTCGACCGCCACGAGCGAGCCGGGCGCGGCGTCGAACGCCACGTCCCGGAACGCCCAGCCGCGCGCTCCCCTGACGCCGAGACCGTCGGCGGTGACGGCCGCCCCGTGCGGGCTGTCCACGGACCCTCCCCCGTGTGCGGGCGGCTGTTCCGGGCCGCCCGCACCTTTTTGAACTGACTGGTCAGTTTAAAAAGGTAGCCCGAACTCGCGAGCGAAGCAAAAGCACAGGTCACAGGGGGATTCGGGTCGATTGTCAGTGGGGGCCGTCACGATGGATACAGACGGCCACCGAGCCGTTACGAGACAGGAGGTATCGTCATGGCCCATTCGTCCGCAGCAGCCGCTCCGCGACGCCGCGCAGACGGCCCTGCCCCCTCACCGACCGGCCCGGCGCACGACGTCCATCCCGTACTGCGGCGCACCACCGCACCGCCCGCCGCCCTCGATCTCCTCGCCCAGGCCCGCGCCGGCCTGGAGGAGGCAGCTGTTCTCGACGTGCCGAACGAGCGCTACGCCACCGCCCACCTCGCCGCCCTGCGCACGGCCGCCGCCGTGCTCGCCGTCCGGGGCCGCCCCGAGACCCGCCCGCGCCGCCGCGAACGGATCCGCAGCGCCTGGGAGGTCCTGCCGGAGGTGGCGCCCGAGCTGACCGAATGGAGCGCGCTCTTCGCGTCCGGCGCCGCGCGCCGGGCCCGCGCGGAGGCCGGCATACCGGGGGCGGCCGGCCGGCGGGACGCGGACGACCTCCTGCGCGACGCGGCGATGTTCCTGCGCCTGGTGGAGCGGCTGCTGGTGCTCCAGCCGGTGCTGCCGCAGCCCCGCACGGAGCGGTACGACGCGGGATGACGGCTCCGGCGGCGCGAGGCAATAGGGTGGCAGGGACCTGTTACCTGCGCTGTTCACGCCCCGCCCCCGGCGGCGGCGCCGTGCCGAGGAGACAAAAGCCGTGTCGGACCAGCTGCGCCCCCGCGCCTCCCTTCGTACCGCTGTGGTGTGGGACGTCCTCAAGGACGCCCTCGACCGCCGGGCCGAGGCGACCGGCAGGGACGTCCTGGACGTGCTGGACACCGGCGGCGGCACGGGCAACTTCGCCGTGCCCGTCGCCCGCCTGGGCCACCGGGTCACCGTCGTCGACCCCAGCCCCAACGCGCTCTTCGCGCTGGAGCGCCGGGCCGCCGAGGCGGGGGTCGCCGAGCGCGTCCACGGCGTGCAGGGCGACATCCTCGGCCTCTTCGACGTGGTCGAGCGCGGGGGCTACGACGCGGTGCTCTGCCACGGCGTCCTGGAGTTCGTGGACGATCCCGCCGAGGGCGTACGGCACGCGGTGGAGGCGCTCCGCCCGTCCGGCGCGCTCAGCCTGCTCGCCGCCGGGCTCGGCGGGGCGGTGCTCGCCCGCGCGCTCGCCGGCCACTTCACCGAGGCCCGGCAGGCGCTCGGCGACCCCGACGGTCGCTGGGGCGAGGGCGACCCCATGCCCCGGCGCTACACGGCCGAGCAGCTCACCGAGCTGGTCGAGGCCGCGAAGATCGAGGTCGGCGCGGTGCACGGCGTCCGCGTCTTCGCCGACCTCGTCCCCGGGGTCCTCGTGGACACCGAGCCCGGGGCGATGGAAGCCCTGCTCAAGCTGGAGGCGGCGGCGGCCGAGCTGCCCGCCTTCCACTCGGTGGCCACCCAGCTCCACGTCCTGGGCACCCGCCGACCCTGAGCACGGACCGTCCGGAACCCGGTGCGGACTCCGCGGCAGCGTGGCTGATCAGCGACGCAGCCGCAGACGGAGTACGCCCCAGCAGCCCCGATCGGAGCCCTGGCCCCGTATGATCGAGGGACACCATCCGGCATGACGGATCGGAGGTTGGGGAATCAACGCCTCAGCAGCTGAGCCGTCGTGGCGGCCCGGACTGGCTGATTGGCAATGAGGGCGGGTTTCACGGGGGCGATTCCCTGCCTATCCTGGAAGGGCCGCATACCGGCCGTCCCCGCGGCCGACGACGAGGAGGACTCCGTGCCGCTCTCGGAGCACGAGCAGCGAATGCTCGAGCAAATGGAGCGAGCGCTGTACGCCGAAGATCCCAAGTTCGCGACAGCGCTCGAGGGAAGTGGGCTGCGTACATACACCCGGCGACGGGTCTACCAGGCAATTGCTGGCTTCCTGGTGGGAATCGCGCTCCTCATGGCCGGAATGGTCGCTGAGAAGATGTGGATCACGGTGGCGCTCGGCGTGGTCGGGTTCCTCGTCATGCTGGGCTGCGCCGTGCTGGCCGTCACCGGCTGGCGCAAGGCGCCGAAGCCGGGCGAGCAACAGGCGGTGCGGGCCGGCGGTGCCGGTGAACGCCGTCAGAGCCGACAGCGCCGCTCCGTCATGAACCGGATCGAGCAGCGGTGGCAGCGCCGCCGCGACGAGCAGGGCCAGTAAGCGTTCTTACACGTTCGGGTGAGGGGCGGTCGCGTTGTCGCGGCCGCCCCTCACCCATGACCGGGACGGGTCGCGGCGGGGCGGGACAGCGTTCCGTGTCGTGTGCCGTGCGTGGCGTCCCTCGGCCGCGGTCCCGGGTCCTGGGGCCCTGGGTCACGGGATTCCGGGGCTCCGAGGCCCGCGTCTCCGCCGTACGGCGCTCCGGGTTCCGTGGCGCCTCGCGCCGGGGCCGGTCCCTCGCACAGCCCCGACGGCCCCGGGCCACCCCCCCCGCAGGGAGGCCGCCCGGGACCGGGGGTCAGCCCTGCTGGCGGGACGGGCGGCGGGACCAGACCGGCCGGCGCGGCAGCCGCCACCGTCCGGCCAGAGCAGCCCGGCGTTCGGACAGGGCCCACACCACCCGTACGGCCGAGCGCGGAGCGACGGTCGCACGGAGCCGGGTGAGGCGGTCGGCCGAGAGTCGCAGTCCGGCCCGGACCGTCCGGGCGTCCTGGGCCAGACCCGGCATCGGACGCGGCTCCGGCGCGTAGAGCACCTGCTCCACCGAGCCCGCCACCCGGTGCACCGCGGCGGCCGCCTCGGTGTCCAGCCGCCCCTCCCGCGCCACCCGTTCGGCGGCCCTGCGCGGGGTCAGCGAATCGTCCGGTGCGATGCCGTGGTCCCAGGCGGTGTCGGTGATCTCCTGCCAGGCCGCCAGCGTCCTCGCGGCCGTGTCCGCCGGGGTCCGGCCGGTGGAGGAGCCGAGCCTGCGGGCCCGGACGCGGGTGCGCCAGAGCATCGGCAGCGCCGGGAGCAGCAGCACGACCAGCACCAGCAGGACCACACCGAGCACGGTGCCGACCGGGGTCCCCGGGTCCTTCGGCGTCACGAGCCCCGGCAGCGCCGAGCTGCCGCACTCGCCCTGGCGGCGCATCTGCGCCGGGCAGCTCTCGGAGGCGGACGGCGTGGCCGCCGCTGCCGCCGAGGGGTCCTTCTCCGGCCGCGCCGGATCCGCCGTGTCCCCGGCCGGGGCGTCCGGCAGGGTGTACGACGGGGTGGAGCCACGGGTCGGGGTCGGCTCGAAGCGGGTCCAGCCCACGCCCTCGAAGTACAGCTCGGGCCAGGCGTGCGCGTCGCGCAGCCCGACCGACATCGACCCGTCGGACTTGGGCGCGCCGGGGGTGAAGCCCACGGCGACCCGGGCCGGGATGCCCAGCGTCCGCGCCATGGCGGCCATCGTGAACGAGAAGTGGACGCAGAAGCCCCGGCGGTCCCGCAGGAACCGGCCGATCGCCGCGCTGCCCGTCCCCGAGGTCACCGAGGTGTCGTAGGTGAAACCGCCGTCCGAGGCGAAGTAGTTCTGGATCTTCACCGCCTGCTCGTAGGCGTTGGACGCCCCCTTCGTCACCTCCTCGGCCGTCTGCTTGACCACCAGGGGCAGGGTGTCCGGCACATGGGTGTACTCACGCAGCAGGGCCTCCGGCGCCGGGCCCGCGTTGGCGAGCTGCTGGGCCGTCGGCTGCACCAGCAGGCTGGAGATCTCGTACCGGGCGCCACCGGTCGTCTCCCCGTCGTCCCCGACGAGGGTGCGGCCCTCCGGCTCGTACCGCCACTTGCCGCCGACCCGCACCTCGGTCGCCGGATAGGGGAGCGGCAGATAGGTCTGCCGGTAGGAGTCCGCGGCGGAGATGTTGGTGCGGACCTCCGTGACGGCGACGTCCGACGCCAGGCCGGCCGGCTGCGGAAGCCGCTTCGGCACGTCCCGCAGCCGTCGTGTGGAGGCCCGCCACTCGTTCCCGTTGAACTGGTCCAGAGCCAGGATACGGAGGTAGAAGTCCTGCACTCCGGTCGCGTTGGTGCGGTACGTCATCACCTCCCGGTTCTCCGGCTGGTTCAGGTTGTTCTGCAGCGAGACCAGCGGGTTGACCGCCGAGATGGTGCCGCCCCCGCCGCCCTTGCCGTTCCCGGCGCCCGAGCCCAGCAGCAGCCCGTTGTCGAGCGCGGGCAGGGCGGCCGGCACGACCAGGGCGATGCCCAGGGCCAGCGCGCCGATGCGCCGGCCGGTGCGCACCGGGGCGAGCGCCCGCCCGCTCTCCAGACCGGCCGACGAGGGGCCCCGGGACCGGGCCGCCCCCGCGAAGACCCGCCCCCACTGGGAGAGCCGGTCGCGGCCCTCGGCCAGCAGCAGGAGCAGATAGCCGGAGGCGGCCAGCAGGAACCACAGCCAGTCCGCGCCGCCGTCGGAGAGCCCGGCCGCCACCGAGTACAGCGCGAGCAGCGGCAGCCCGGCGGGCGCCGCGCTGCGGAAGGTGACCGCCAGCGCGTCCACCAGCAGCCCGACCAGCAGCACCCCGCCCACCAGCATCAGCCGGATGCCCTCGGTGGCCGGTGCCGGGATCGCGTACCGCCCGACGTCGTCCGCACCCGCGTTGAGCAGATCCGCCAGCCGCTGCACCGACAGCGGGCCGGGCAGGAAACCCGCCAGCGCCTGCTCCCGGGCGAACGCGGCGGTCAGCAGCAGCACCGTCACCACCGCCTGACCGGCCACGATCAGCAGCCTGGGCAGGGGCACCCGCCGTCCCAGCACCCCCACACCGACCTGAACGGCCAGCAGGAACCCGGCCTGCAGGATCCAGGCGACCGGGTCGACCAGCGGCAGCATCGAACACGCCGCCATCAGCGTCGCCGCGAAGGCGCCGAGCGCCAGCCGACCACGACCGCTCATGAACGTCCCCTCATGACCAACCATCCGTGAAACCCGTCGTCCCGCCCGCCGCGCCGGAGCGGGTGAGGGCGTCGTGCCGGCTCGCCTGCTGCCACAGCGCGGCCAGCTCCGCGCCCGGCGGGACCGGCACCACCGTCCACCCCGCCTCGCGCAGCCGCCGCAGCCGCTCCCCGGCCGCCGTGTCCGTCGTGGGCCCGTCCCCGTGGACCCAGGTGCCGCTGTCCAGGACGAAGGCGACCGCCCCGCCGCTGCGCTGGCGCATCCGGGCCGCCACCGCCGCCTGCTCCTCGTCCAGGTCCCCGAAGAAGGCGATCAGCAGGCCCTCGTTGCCCCCGCGCAGCACGTCGTACGCCCGGGAGAGGCCGCCCCCCTCCGAGTGGTCGACCACCGCCAGGGTGTCCATCATCAGACCGGCCGACTCCGCGGAGTCCTGGGTGGAACCGGCGAAACCGCTCTCGCCCTCGCCCGGCACCGAGGTGCCGTCGTCCGTCAGCAGCCGGACCGCGAAACCCCGCTCCAGCATGTGCACCAGCGCGGACGCCGCACCGGAGACCGCCCACTCGAAGGCCGAGTCGGGGCCCGTGCCCCGGAAGGCGATCCGCCGGGTGTCCAGCAGCACCGTGCACCGGGCCCGCTGCGGCTGCTCCTCGCGGCGCACCATCAGCTCGCCGTAGCGCGCGGTGGAACGCCAGTGGACGCGGCGCAGATCGTCGCCGTGCCGGTAGCCGCGCGGGATGACGTCGTCCTCACCGGCCAGCGCCAGCGTGCGCTGCCGCCCCTCGCCGTAGCCCGACGACTCGCCGGACAGCCGCACCGGCGGCAGCGGCTCGGTGCGCGGGACGACCACCAGCGTGTCGTACGCGCTGAAGGACCGGGTCAGCTCGCACATCCCGAACGGATCGCTCAGCCGCAGCTGGAGCGGCCCGAGCGGATAGCGCCCGCGCAGATCCGACCGCACCCGGTACGAGACCTCGCGGCGCCCGCCCGCCTCCACCCGGTCCAGCACGAACCGGGGCCGGGGCCCGAGCACGTACGGCACCCGGTCCTGGAGCATCAGCAGTCCGGTGGGCAGCCGCGAGACGTTGTCCATCCGCAGATGGACCCGGGCCTCGGAGCCCGCGGGGACCCGGGACGGGGAGAGCTTGCGGGTACCGGCCACCCGGTAGCGGGTGCGGTAGAGCACCGTGGCGCAGACCAGCGGCAGCACCGCGAGCAGCAGGCCGACCCGCAGCAGATCGGCCTGGCCCAGCACATACGCGCAGACCGCGGCGGCCACACCGGCCGCGAGGAAGGACCGGCCCCGGGTGGTCAGACCGCCCAGGGCGGCCCGCAGACCGCCCTTGTCCTCGCTCTCGTCCATCCCGGTGGGCCCCCCGGCGGACATCAGAGCCGCCGCGCGCCGGGCTGCGGCCGGCCGCCGTACCCCACGCCCTGCTGGTGCGGGGGAACGGCCGCGCCGCCCGAGCCCGTGGGCACCGGGGTCTGCTGGAGGATCTCCCGCACCACCTGCTCGGCCGTGCGGCGGTTCAGCTGCGCCTGGGCGGTGGGCAGCAGCCGGTGCGAGAGCACCGCGACGGCCAGCGCCTGCACATCGTCCGGCAGGCAGTAGTCGCGGCCGTTCAGTGCCGCGGAGGCCTTGGCGGCGCGCAGCAGATGCAGGGTGGCGCGCGGCGAGGCACCCAGCCGCAGATCGGCGTGGCCGCGGGTGGCCCCGACCAGCTGCACCGCGTACCGCCGGACGGCCTCGGCCACATGGACCGTGCGCACCGCCTCGATCAGCTTGGCGATGTCGTGCGCGTGCGCCACCGGCTGGAGGTCGTCGAGCGGCGAGACGCCGCCGTGCACGTCGAGCATCCGCAGTTCGGCCTCCGCGCTGGGATAGCCGATCGACACCCGCGCCATGAACCGGTCGCGCTGGGCCTCGGGCAGCGGGTAGGTGCCCTCCATCTCCACCGGGTTCTGCGTGGCGACCACCATGAAGGGGTCGGGCAGCTCGTAGGAGTGGCCGTCGATGGTGACCTGGCGCTCCTCCATCGACTCCAGCAGCGCGGACTGGGTCTTCGGCGAGGCGCGGTTGATCTCGTCGCCGATCACGATCTGGGCGAAGATCGCGCCCGGTTTGAACTCGAACTCGCGGCGCTGCTGGTCGAAGACGGACACCCCGGTGATGTCCGACGGCAGCAGGTCCGGTGTGAACTGGATGCGCCGCACCGAACAGTCGATGGACCGGGCCAGCGCCTTGGCGAGCATGGTCTTGCCGACGCCCGGGACATCCTCTATCAGCAGATGCCCCTCGGCGAGCAGCACGGTCAGCGCCAGGCTCACGACCTCGGGCTTGCCCTCGATCACGCCCTCCACCGACCTGCGCACCCGCTCCGCTGTGGTGGTCAGATCTGTGAGGCTCGCTCGATCGTCATAGGTCGTCACCCGGCCCTCCTCGGCCCTGCCCCGCGCTCGCACGGAGCACGGGTTCCCCAGTCACGGGCCGGCGCCCTCGTACGGCCCGGCCCACCCCGAAATGCGGACACCGCGCCGGACGGGTCCGGCGGGGTGTCTCTCCGCATTCTTGTTGCCGTTACCGCTTCGTGTCACTCGCCTGTGGACAACCGGGGTCGATATGTCGGATCGGGAGGGATTTTCCCCGCCGGACGGAGGCGCGGCGGAGGGGTCGCGTCAAGAAACCGGAAGGATCTCGCGCAGCAGCCCCGTCGTCACGTCGAAGACGAAACCGCGCACGTCGTCCGCGTGCAGCAGGAACGGCGAGGTGCGGACCCGCTGCATCGACTGGCGGACGTCCTGGTCCGCGTCGCTGTAGGCCTCCACCGCCCAGGCCGGCCGCTGGCCGACCTCCATCTCCAGCTCGTGGCGGAACTCCTCGGTGATGGACTCCATGCCGCAGTTGGTGTGGTGGATCAGGATCACGCTGCGGGTGCCGAGCGCGCGCTGGCTGATCGACAGCGAGCGGATCACGTCGTCGGTCACCACACCGCCGGCGTTGCGGATGGTGTGACAGTCGCCGAGCGCCAGGCCGAGCGCCTTGTGGAGGTCGAGACGGGCGTCCATGCACGCCACCACGGCGACGCGGAGCACGGGCTTGGCGTCCATGCCGGGGTCGGTGAACTCGGCGGCGTACTGGACGTTCGCCTCGACCAGCTGGTCGGTGACGGTACCGCCGGTGCGGGCCTGGCCCGCGGCAGGGGAGTGCGCAGAAGTCGACATGCTCTAGACGTTAGTGCCCGAGGGGCCCGTCGGCGTGGTGGGGAAGGGGACAAAGAACGTCAACGACACTTGTTGTGAGGTAACCCACAAGCCTCACACCCGCCCACCCGGCCGGGTGAACGACGCGGGGGCCGACGCGCTGCCGGGTTGATTGATCGGGAATCGATCGAATGGCAGGGTGGACTAAAGTGACGGGAAGTTACCGACACCCTGCACATTCCGATGTTTTCCCCGTGTGCGCGGCGTACGTACGGCCCGGCCCTCTCCCGCTCGCCGGTCGGCTGACGCCCCTTCCCCGGCGCCGGCGGACCTCCCCTTCGCGAGCGGGCGGGGACCAGGCCGTACGTGCAGCGCCCCCGGGACCTGAGCCTGAGAGGGCGCATGAGCCAGACCCGACACGTCCCGGTGATGCTCCAGCGGTGCCTGGACCTGTTGGCCCCGGCTCTGGAGGCCCCCGCCGCGCAGCCGCCCGTCGTCGTCGACTGCACCCTCGGACTCGGCGGCCACAGCGAGGCCCTGCTCTCCGCCTTCCCCACCGCCCGGCTGATCGCGCTCGACCGGGACAAGGAGGCGCTGCGCCTCTCCGGTGAACGGCTCGCCCCCTACGGGGACCGCGCCACCCTGGTGCACGCCGTCTACGACGAACTGCCCGAGGTGCTGGAGCGGCTCGGCGTCCCCCGCGTCCAGGGCGTCCTCTTCGACCTCGGCGTCTCCTCCATGCAGCTCGACGAGGCCGACCGCGGCTTCGCGTACGCCCAGGACGCGCCCCTCGACATGCGCATGGACCAGACGACCGGCATCGGCGCGGCCGAGGTGCTCAACACCTACCCGCCGGGCGAACTGGTCCGGATCCTGCGCGCGTACGGCGAGGAGAAGCAGGCGAAACGGATCGTCTCCGCGGTCGTCCGCGCACGCGAGAAGGAGCCGTTCACCAACAGCGCCCGGCTCGTCGAGCTGATCCGCGACTCCCTGCCGCAGGCCGCCAAGCGCACCGGCGGCAACCCCGCCAAGCGCACCTTCCAGGCCCTGCGCATCGAGGTCAACGGCGAACTGACCGTCCTGGAACGGGCGATCCCGGCCGCCGTGCGCAGCCTCGCCGTCGGCGGACGCATCGCCGTCCTCTCGTACCACTCGCTGGAGGACCGGCTGGTCAAGCAGGTCTTCGCGGCGGGCGCCGCGAACACGGCCCCGCCCGGTCTGCCCGTCGTCCCCGAGCGCTACCAGCCCCGGCTCAAGCTGCTCACCCGGGGCGCGGAACTGCCCACCGAGGAAGAGGTCGCCGAGAACCGGCGCGCCGCCCCCGCCCGGCTGCGCGGCGCCCAGCGCATCCGTGAGGACGAGCGATGAGCGGCCCCCGCGCGCGGACCGGGTCCGGTCCGGGAGCGGCGCGGTGAGCACCCCGGCGGGCCGGCTGAAGGGGCGGGCGGCACGGCTCGGCAGGCTGATGCCGGCCGGGCCCAGCAAGGCGGCCCGGACCCCGTTCGTGCTGCTGGTCGTGGTGCTCCTCGGCGGCGGCCTGATCAGCCTGCTCCTGCTGAACTCCGCGCTCAACGAGGGCTCCTTCCGGCTCAGCGAACTGCGCAAGCGGACCACCGATCTGACCGACGACCAGCAGGCCCTCCAGCGCGACGTCGACCGCGCCTCCGAGCCCGACGCCCTCGCCCGGCGCGCCCGGGAGCTGGGCATGGTCCCCGGCGGCAGCCCCGTCTTCCTCGGCCCGGACGGCAAGGTCCGCGGCGTGCCCTCCACCGCCACCGCCGAACCCACCCCGGCCCCGCCGAAGCCGTCCTCCTCCGGACCGGTGTCCCAGGCCGCCCCGCAGGCCTCCGGACAGCCCCGGCCGACCCCCGCCCCGCCGGCCTCCGCGAGCGGCGCCCCGGTGACGCCCGGCGCCTCCACGAGCCCGCGTACCACGGCGGTACCGCCCTCCCCGAGCCCCGGCAGGTGACGCAGTGCCCTCCAAGGAACCACCGCGCCGCAGGGTCCCCGGCCCGGCCCGCCCGCGCGGCGCCGCGCCCCGCTCCGGACGGCCCGAACCGCGCCGGCGGCCCGCGCCCGCCCCGCGCGGCCGCGCCGGGCAGGCACCCCGCTCCTCCCGCCCGCTGCGCCTCGGCAGCCCGCGGCCCCGGCTGCGGCTGGTCAGCCTCGCCCTGACGCTCGTCATGATCGCGTTCGTCGTCCGGCTCCTGCAGGTCCAGGCCGTGGACGCCGGGGCGTACGCCGCGAAGGCCGAGAAGAACCGCTATCTGAGCTACACGGTGGCCGCCGAGCGCGGCGAGATCACCGACCGCAGCGGCATCGCGCTGGCCACCAGCGTCGACGCGTACGACATCACCGCCGACCCCAAGATGTTCACGCCCGAGGACAGCAAGGCCCCCGACGCGCCCCAGCAGGCCGCGTCGCTGCTCGCGCCGATCCTCGGGACCGACGCGGCCGGGCTGGCCGCGAAGCTCTCCAAGCCGAAGAGCCGGTACGCCGTGCTCGCCCGCCGGCAGACCCCGCAGGTCTGGAAGCAGATCAAGGACCTCAAGTCCGTCTTCGCCGAGAAGGCGCAGAAGGACAAGGCGGCCGGCGGCCCCGGCGCCAATGTGCTGGCCGGGGTCTTCCAGGAGCCCACCACCAGGCGCGTCTACCCCAACGGGGGACTCGCCGCCGGGATACTGGGCTACGTCAACGCCGAGGGCAAGGGCGCCGGCGGCCTGGAATCGCAGCTGGACAAGGAGCTCGCGGGCCAGGACGGCACGATCAAGTACGCCCAGTCCGGCGGCCGCCGGGTGCCCACCGCGGGCACCAAGGAGGTTCCGGCCGTGGCCGGTTCCGACATCGAGCTGACCATCGACCGCGACATCCAGTGGGCCGCCCAGAAGGCCATCGCCGACCAGGTGAAGAAGTCGAAGGCCGACCGGGGCTACGTCGTCGTCCAGAACACCCGCACCGGCGAGGTCCTCGCCATGGCCAACGCGCCCGGCTTCGACCCCAACGACCTCTCCGGCGCCGACAGCGCCTCCCTGGGCAACGCGGCCCTCCAGGACGCCTACGAACCCGGCTCCACCAGCAAGGTCATGTCCATGGCCGCCGTCCTGGAGGAGGGGGCCGCCACCCCCCTCACCCATGTCACCGTGCCCAACCGGCTGCACCGCGGCGACCGGCTCTTCAAGGACGACATCGACCACATCACCTGGTACCTCACGCTCAACGGCGTCCTGGCCAAGTCCAGCAACATCGGCACCATCCTCGCCACCGGACAGCTCGGGAAGACCCAGCCCGAGGCCAACAAGGTGCTCTACTCCTACCTGCGCAAGTTCGGCATCGGCTCACCGACCGGACTCGACTACCCCGGCGAGACCCCCGGCATCCTCGCCAAACCGCAGGACTGGTCGGTCTCGCAGCAGTACACGATCCCCTTCGGCCAGGGACTCTCCCTCAACGCCATGCAGGCCGCCTCGATCTACTCGACCATCGCCAACGGCGGGGTCCGGATCGAACCGACCCTCGTCCGCGGCACCAAGGGCCCCGACGGCCGCTTCACCGCCGCCGACGCGCCCGAGCAGACCCGCGTCGTCAGCGAGAAGACCGCCAAGACCCTCGCCACCATGCTGGAGTCCGTGGTCGGCGACGAGGAGGGCACCGGCACCAAGGCGAAGATCCCCGGCTACCGGGTCGCCGGAAAGACCGGTACGGCCAACCGGGTCGACCCGGTGCGCGGCGGCTACCACGGCTACACCGCCTCGTTCGCCGGATTCGCCCCCGCCGACGACCCCCAGATCACCGTGTACTGCGCCATCCAGAACCCCACCAGCGGCGGCCACTTCGGCGGCCAGATCTGCGGACCCATCTACAAGCAGGTCATGGAGTTCGCGCTGAAAACGCTCCAGACAGCCCCCTCGGGCAGCGAACCGGCCCGGCTGCCGGTGTCCTTCAAACCCGGCGAGTAACGCGCGGAGACCACCAGTGACAACCATCACCCCCGACCCCGGGAACCGGAACGGGAACCCCCGCCCCCCTGCCCCCTCACTTCGCGAGAGGCCGGGTGCGCCCGGTACGCTCACCGCCGTGCCCCACGCTGAACAGTCCCGAACCACCCCGAAGGACGCCCCTGTGAACTACCCGGGAGCGCCCCGCCCGGAACGACTGCGGCCGACCTCCCTGGTCACCCTGGCAGAGCTGCTGGGAGTAGAACCACCGGGCACCGGCGACGTCACCGGCATCACCCACGACTCCCGTGCGGTACGCCCCGGGGACGTCTACGCGGCCCTGCCCGGCGCCCGGCTGCACGGCGCCGACTTCGCCGGCCAGGCCGCCGGTCTCGGTGCCGCCGCGATCCTCACCGACCCGGCCGGCGCCGAGCGCGCCGCCGCCACCGGACTCCCGGCGCTCGTCGTCGAGGACCCGCGCGGCCGGATGGGCGAACTCGCCGCCGAGATCTACGGCCACCCCGGCGCGGACCTGCTCCGCGTCGGCATCACCGGCACCTCCGGCAAGACCACCACCGCCTATCTGATCGAGGGCGGCTTCCGCGGCGCCGGCCGCGCCACCGGCCTCATCGGCACGGTGGAGACCCGCATCGGCGACGAGCGCATCAAGTCCGAGCGCACCACGCCCGAAGCCACCGACCTCCAGGCCCTGTTCGCGGTGATGCGCGAACGCGGCGTGGACGCGGTGACGATGGAGGTCTCCAGCCACGCCCTGATGCTCGGCCGGGTCGACGGCTGCGTCTTCGACGTCGCGGTCTTCAACAACCTCAGCCCGGAGCACATGGAGTTCCACTCCGGCATGGAGGACTACTTCCAGGCCAAGGCGCGGCTGTTCACCCCGCAGCGCAGCCGGCGGGCCGTCGTCAACCACGACGACGCGTACGGCCGCCGGCTGATCACCGAGGCGACCGTCCCGGTCACCACCTTCTCCGCCGAGGGCCACCCGGACGCCGACTGGCGCGCCGACGACGTCCGGGTCGGACAGCTCGGCTCCACCTTCACCGCGGTCGGGCCCGGGGGCGAGCGGATCGCCGCCGCCTCCCCACTGCCCGGCCCCTTCAACGTCGCCAACACCCTCGCGGCGATCGTCGCGCTGGCCGTCGCGGGCGTCGACCCGCAGACCGCCGCCGACGGCATCGCCGCCGTCCCCGGGGTGCCCGGCCGGCTGGAGCGCGTCGACGCCGGACAGCCCTACCTGGCCCTCGTCGACTACGCGCACAAGACGGACGCCGTCGAATCGGTGCTGCGCTCACTGCGCAAGGTCACCAAGGGCCGGCTGCACATCGTCCTCGGCTGCGGCGGCGACCGCGACACCACCAAACGCGGCCCGATGGGCGCGGCGGCGGCCCGGCTCGCCGACACCGCCGTGCTCACCTCCGACAACCCGCGCTCCGAGGACCCGCTGGGCATCCTCGCCGCCATGCTCGCCGGCGCCGCCGACGTCCCCGTGCACGAACGCGGCGACGTCCTGGTCGACGCCGACCGGGCCGCCGCCATCGCCGCCGCCGTCCGCCGCGCCGGACCCGGTGACACCGTGCTGATCGCCGGCAAGGGCCACGAGCAGGGCCAGGACATCCACGGAGTGGTCCGCCCCTTCGACGACCGGCTGGTCCTGCGCGAGGCCATCGAGCGGTCCCGGGGCCACGAGAACGCCACCCACGAGAACAACAGTCAGGGATGACCAAGTGATCGCCCTTTCCCTCGCCGAGATCGCGGACATCGTCGGCGGGCAGCCGCACGACATACCGGATCCGGCCGTCACCGTCAGCGGACCCGTCGTCATCGACTCCCGGGAGGTGAAGCAAGGCAGCCTCTTCGCCGCGTTCGCCGGCGAACGCGTCGACGGCCACGAATACGCGGCGCGCGCCGTCGAGGCGGGCGCGGCCGCCGTCCTGGCCACCCGCCCGGTCGGCGTCCCCGCGATCGTCGTCGACGACGTGGTGGCGGCGCTCGGCGCGCTCGCCCGGTCCGTCGTCGAGCGCCTCGGCAGCACCGTCGTCGCGCTCACCGGCTCCGCCGGCAAGACCTCCACCAAGGACCTCATCGCCCAGCTCCTGGAGCGCAAGGGCCCCACCGTCTACCCGGCGGGCAACCTCAACAACGAGATCGGCCTGCCGCTCACCGCGCTGCGCGCGACCGCCGAGACCCAGCACCTGGTCCTGGAGATGGGCGCCCGCTACATCGGGGACATCCGCTACCTCACCGGCCTCGTCCCCCCGCGCGTCGGCCTCGTCCTCAACGTCGGCAGCGCGCACATCGGCGAGTTCGGCGGCAAGGAGCAGATCGCCCAGGCCAAGGGGGAGATGGTCGAGTCCCTCCCCGAGGACGGCGTCGCCGTCCTCAACGCCGACGACCCCCTCGTCCGCGCCATGTCCTCCCGCACCAAGGCCCGGGTGGTCCTCTTCGGCGAAGCCGCGGATGCGGACGTACGGGGCGAAGACGTGCGCCTCACCGCGGACGGACGCCCCGCCTTCCGCCTCCACACACCCACCGGGTGCAGCGATGTGACCATGCGCCTGTACGGTGAGCACCACGTGTCGAACGCGCTCGCCGCGGCCGCCGTCGCCCATGAGTTGGGCCTGTCCGCAGACGAGATCGCCGTTGCGCTCTCCGAGGCGGGCACCCTCTCCCGCTGGCGCATGGAGGTCACCGAGCGTCCGGACGGCGTGACGTTCGTCAATGACGCCTACAACGCCAACCCCGAATCCATGAAGGCCGCACTGCGTGCGCTGGTCGCCATGGGGAAGGGGCGTCGTACGTGGGCGGTGCTCGGCCAGATGGCCGAGCTCGGCGACGCCTCGCTCGCCGAGCACGACGCGGTCGGACGGCTCGCCGTCCGGCTCAACGTCAGCAAGCTCGTCGCGGTCGGGGGCCGAGAGGCCTCCTGGCTGCAACTGGGCGCATACAACGAGGGTTCGTGGGGTGAGGAGTCGGTGCTTGTGTCCGACGCACAGGCTGCCGTCGACCTGTTGCGCAGGGAACTGCGCCCGGGAGACGTCGTGCTGGTGAAGGCGTCCCGGTCGGTCGGCCTGGAGCAGGTGGTAACGGCACTGCTGGAGAGCGCGACCGAGGGCGAGGTCGCGGGCCGATGAGGCAGATCCTCTTCGCGGGGGCCATCGGGCTCTTCCTGACCCTGGTCGGCACCCCGCTGCTGATCAAGCTCCTGGCCCGCAAGGGATACGGGCAGTTCATCCGGGACGACGGCCCGCGCACCCACGGATCGAAGAAGGGCACGCCCACCATGGGCGGCATCGCCTTCATCCTGGCGACGATCATGGCGTACGTCCTGGCCAAGGTGATCACCGGCGAGGACATGCGCTTCTCCGGTGTGCTGGTCCTCTTCCTGATGACCGGCATGGGCCTGGTCGGCTTCCTCGACGACTACATCAAGATCGTCAAGCAGCGGTCGCTGGGTCTGCGCGCCAAGGCCAAGATGGCCGGCCAGCTGATCGTGGGCATCGCCTTCGCGGTGCTCTCGCTCCAGTTCGCCGACGCCCGCGGCAACACCCCGGCCTCCGACAAGCTCTCCTTCGTCGAGGACTTCGGCTGGTCGATCGGCCCGGTGCTCTTCGTCGTCTGGGCGCTGTTCATGATCCTCGCCATGTCCAACGGCGTGAACCTGACGGACGGTCTGGACGGCCTGGCCACCGGTGCCTCGGTGATGGTCTTCGGCGCGTACACCTTCATCGGCCTCTGGCAGTTCCAGGAGTCCTGCGCCAACGCCGCCACCCTCACCAACCCGAGCGCCTGCTTCGAGGTGAGAGACCCGCTCGACCTGGCGGTCGTGGCCTCCGCGCTGATGGGCGCCTGCTTCGGCTTCCTCTGGTGGAACACCTCGCCCGCCAAGATCTTCATGGGGGACACCGGTTCGCTGGCCCTCGGCGGCGCCCTGGCCGGCCTCGCGATCTGCTCCCGCACCGAATTCCTGATGGCGGTCCTCGGCGGCCTCTTCGTGATGATCACGATGTCCGTCGTCATCCAGGTCGGTTCGTTCAAGATGACCGGCAAGCGGGTCTTCCGGATGGCCCCGCTCCAGCACCACTTCGAACTCAAGGGGTGGTCCGAGGTCCTTGTGGTGGTCCGCTTCTGGATCATCCAGGGCATGTGCGTCATCGTCGGCCTCGGCCTCTTCTACGCAGGATGGGCAGCCAAGAAGTGAGCAACGTGGACTGGCGGGGCAAGCGCGTCACGGTCGCCGGACTCGGGGTCTCCGGGATCCCGGCGGCCCGGGTGCTGCACGGCCTCGGCGCCGTCGTGACCGTGGTCAACGACGGCGACGACGAACGTTCCCGCGCCCAGGCGGCGGAGCTGGAGGCGCAGGGCATCGCCGTGCGCCTCGGCGACGGCGCCACCCTGCCGGAGTCCACCGAACTCGTCGTCACCGCCCCCGGCTGGCGGCCCGACAAGCCGCTGTTCGCCGCGGCCGCCGAGGCGGGCGTCCCGGTCTGGGGCGACGTCGAACTCGCCTGGCGGCTGCGCGGACAGGACGGGAGGAAGCCCGCACCCTGGCTCGCGGTCACCGGCACCAACGGCAAGACCACGACCGTCCGGATGCTCGCCTCCATCCTGGAGGCCGCCGGGCTGCGCACCGCCGCCGTCGGCAACATCGGCGTCTCGCTGCTGGACGCCGTGCTCGGCGAGGAGACGTACGACGTCCTGGCCGTCGAACTCTCCAGCTACCAGCTGCACTGGGCGCCCTCGCTGCGCGCCCACTCCGGGGCCGTCCTCAACCTGGCCCCCGACCACCTCGACTGGCACGGTTCCATGGAGGCGTACGCCGCCGACAAGGGCCGGATCTACGAGGGCAACACGGTCGCCTGCGTGTACAACGCGGCGGACCGGGCCACCGAGGACCTGGTGCGGGAGGCGGACGTCGAGGAGGGCTGCCGGGCGATCGGCTTCACCCTCGCCACCCCAGGCCCCTCCCAGCTCGGCGTGGTCGACGGCATCCTCGTCGACCGGGCCTTCGTGGCCAACCGCCAGAAGCAGGCCCAGGAGCTGGCCGAGGTCGCGGACGTGAACCCGCCGGCCCCGCACAACATCGCCAACGCGCTGGCCGCCGCCGCGCTGGCCCGCGCCTTCGGCGTGCCGCCGACCGCCGTGCGCGACGGGCTGCGGGCCTTCCGCCCCGACCCGCACCGCATCGAGCACGTCGCGGACGTCGCCGGGGTCGCGTACGTCGACGACTCCAAGGCCACCAACACCCACGCCGCCGAGGCGTCCCTCGCGGCCTACGAGCCGATCGTCTGGATCGCCGGCGGCCTCGCCAAGGGCGCCACCTTCGACGAGCTGGTCAAGGGGTGCGCCGGGCGGCTGAGGGGCGTCGTCCTGATGGGCGCCGACCGCGCCCTGATCCGCGAAGCCCTCGCGCGACACGCGCCCGAGGTCCCGGTGACCGACCTCGACCGGACCGACACTGGGGCGATGTCCGAGGCGGTCCGCGAGGCGGCACGGCTCGCCCGGCCGGGAGACACCGTACTGATGGCCCCGGCCTGCGCCTCGATGGACATGTTCGTCAACTACAACAAGCGGGGCGAGGCCTTCGCGGACGCCGTCCGCGCGCTGGCCGCCGAGAACGCCTGACGGGCCCGGCCTCCACGCCGCACCGTCCCGGGACCACCGGGACGGTGCGGCTGCGCGGGGCCCGGCCCCGGCGCCGGAGCCCCGGGCACGAGCAGTGGAGGGGACAGGGACCATGCCGGCCGACGAGAGCTCCGCCGCACCCGGCGCAGACCGCTCACGAGCGCATCCGGCGTTCGGCCGGGCGCCGCGACCGCCCCTCCTCGCGACCGGGGGAGCCCCGCTCCGGGCCGGTGAAGCGCTGCGCGTGCGTCCCGCCGCGGCCGGACCCCGGCGTCCCTCCGCGGTCCGCTCCAGGGCCTCCGGCGGCTCCCGCTCGCCCCGGGGCGGCGGGGTGCGGCGGTTCCACGAGCGGCTGCGGCGGGCCTGGGACCGCCCGCTGACGGCGTACTACCTCATCCTGGGCGCCGGGCTGCTGATCACCGTGCTCGGGCTCGTGATGGTCTACTCCGCCTCGATGATCAAGGCGCTGGAACTCGACAAACCGGGCACGTACTTCTTCCGCAAGCAGTTCCTCGCCGCGGTGATCGGCGCCGGACTGATGGCGGTGGCCGCCCGGATGCCGGTCAAGCTGCACCGGGCCCTGTCGTATCCGCTGCTGATGGGCGCGGTCTTCCTGATGGTGCTGGTCCAGGTGCCGGGGATAGGGATGTCGGTCAACGGCAACCGGAACTGGCTCTACCTGGGCGGGCCCTTCCAGCTCCAGCCCAGCGAGTTCGGCAAGCTCGCCCTGGTGCTGTGGGGGGCCGATCTGCTGGCCCGCAAACAGGACAAGAGGCTGCTGACCCAGTGGAAGCACCTGCTGGTCCCGCTGGTCCCGGTCGCCTTCATGCTGCTCGGGCTGATCATGCTCGGCGGTGACATGGGCACTGCGATCATTCTCACGGCCGTGCTGTTCGGCCTGCTCTGGCTGGCCGGGGCGCCCACCCGGCTGTTCGCGGGGGTGCTCGCCGTCGCCGGAGCGGTCGCGTTCCTGCTGATCAAGACCAGTCCGAACCGGATGTCCCGGCTGGACTGCATGGGAGCCAGCGAGCCCGGTCCGGGGGGCTCCTGCTGGCAGGCCGTGCACGGCATCTACGCTCTGGCATCGGGCGGATGGTTCGGTTCCGGACTCGGTGCAAGTGTGGAAAAATGGGGCCAACTTCCCGAACCGCACACCGACTTCATCTTCGCCATCACCGGGGAGGAACTGGGGTTGGCGGGGACGCTGTCGGTACTCGCCCTCTTCGCGGCTCTAGGCTATGCGGGTATCCGCGTGGCCGGACGCACGGAGGACCCCTTCGTGAGGTACGCGGCGGGAGGTGTGACCACCTGGATCACGGCCCAGGCCGTGATCAACATCGGTGCGGTGCTCGGTCTGCTGCCGATCGCCGGTGTCCCGCTCCCGCTGTTCTCGTACGGGGGGTCGGCCCTGCTGCCGACCATGTTCGCAGTCGGGCTGCTGATCGCGTTCGCGCGAGCGGATCCCGCCGCCAAGGCGGCCCTGGCCACGCGGAGGCCCGGGGTGAGATGGAAGACGATGAGACGGCGCGTCAAGAAGCGTCCGTCCGGAGAGCGGTGAATTTCGGTGCATGTCGTACTCGCCGGTGGGGGGACCGCCGGCCACATCGAGCCCGCGCTGGCCCTCGCGGACGCCCTGCGCAGGCAGGACCCGAGCGTGGGCATCACCGCCCTCGGCACGGAGCGCGGACTGGAGACCAGGCTCGTACCCGAGCGGGGGTACGAACTCGCCCTGATCCCGGCCGTGCCGCTGCCCCGCAAGCCCACGCCCGAGCTGATCACCGTCCCGGGCCGGCTGCGCGGCACGATCAAGGCCGCCGAGCAGATCCTGGAGCGCACCAAGGCGGACTGCGTGGTCGGCTTCGGCGGCTACGTGGCCCTGCCCGGCTATCTCGCCGCCAAGCGCGCCGGAGTGCCGATCGTGGTCCACGAGGCCAACGCCCGGCCCGGCCTGGCCAACAAGATCGGCTCGCGGTACGCGCACGGCGTCGCCGTGTCCACCCCGGACAGCAAGCTTCGCGGTGCCCGCTACATCGGCATTCCGCTGCGCCGCACCATCGCCACCCTGGACCGGGCCCGGGTCCGCCCGGAGGCGCGCGCCGCCTTCGGCCTCGACCCCAACCTGCCCACGCTGCTGGTCTCCGGCGGCTCGCAGGGCGCCCGCCACCTCAACGAGGTGGTCCAGCGGGTCGCTCCGCTGCTCCAGCGCTCGGGCATCCAGATCCTGCACGTGGTCGGCCCGAAGAACGAACTGCCGCGCGCCGACAACATGCCCGGGATGCCGCCCTACATCCCGGTACCGTACGTGGACCGGATGGACCTCGCGTACGCCGCGGCCGACATGATGCTCTGCCGCGCGGGCGCGATGACCGTCGCCGAACTCTCCGCCGTCGGGCTGCCCGCCGCCTACGTCCCGCTGCCCATCGGCAACGGCGAACAGCGGCTCAACGCCCAGCCGGTGGTCAACGCCGGCGGTGGCCTGCTGGTGGACGACGCGGCGCTCACTCCCGAGTGGGTGCAGGGCAACGTCCTCCCGGTCCTGGCCGATCCGCACCGGTTGTACGAAATGTCCCGCGCCGCCGCCGAGTTCGGCCGCAGGGACGCCGACGACCTTCTGGTCGGCATGGTGTACGAGGCGATTGCCTCGCGCCGAGGCGCGTGAGGCGGACGGGTCCGGGGGTGCCGACACCCCCGGGCCCCGCGTAAGGAGCGAGCGTGGCCGGACCGACGACCGCCCAGCGCGGTGCAGGGCAGCAGCAGGAGACCCCGGACGGCCCGCCGGGCGCGGGACCCCGGGTGCGCCGGATGTCCCGGCGCACCCTGCTGATCGTGAGCGCGGCCGCCGTGCTGCTGCTCGGCGCGGGCACGGTCTGGGCGCTCTACGGTTCCTCCTGGTTCCGCACCGAACAGGTCAGGATCACCGGGCTCGACGTGCTCGCGCCGGACGAGGTGGAGGCCGCGGCCGCGGTGCCGATGGGGGCCCCGCTCCTCTCCGTGGACACCGGTGCCGTCGCCGACCGGTTGCGCCAGAAGTTGCCTCGTATCGATTCGGTGGATGTCGTTCGGTCATGGCCGCACGGCATCGGACTTAAAGTGACCGAACGACAGCCGGTCCTGTTGGTGAAAAAGGGGACGAAGTTCGTCGAAGTGGACGCCGAAGGTGTGCGTTTCGCGACGGTGGACAAGGCCCCCGGGCGCGTGCCCCTGCTGGAACTGACCCCCGATCAGTCCGCGAGCCTGCGCCGCTTCGGCAGTGACCGGCTGGTGCGGGAGGCGGTCCGGGTCGCCGGCGATCTCCCCGACGGGGTCGCCGAGGACACCCGGGTCGTGCGGGTCGCCTCGTACGACGCGGTCTCCCTGGAACTCTCCGGGGACCGCACGGTGTTCTGGGGGAGCGGTGAAGAAGGTGTGGTGAAGGCGAAGGTCCTCACCGCGCTCATGAAAGCTTCTCCCAAAGCGGGACACTTCGACGTGAGTGCGCCCACCGCCCCCGCGGTGTCAAGCAGTTGACGTGTATTCGTCCTGGCCAGCACCCTGGTTGGTCAGCGCTACGGGTGATCACATAGGGTGAAAAGAAAAACGGGAGGTTCGGCGTGTTCGTTGAACGGGCGCCACTTGTCGACTTAGTGTCCTGTTCGGAAGAGTCCATGAAGCAGACACACTGGTAACCCTAAACTTCAAGGTTAGGGTTCGGGTCGGCATTCGGACCGTCCCAATCGGCATCCGTCGTCGCGGCGGGACCACCGCGAAGCGACGACACGTAACTCGAGGCGAGAGGCCTTCGACGTGGCAGCACCGCAGAACTACCTCGCAGTCATCAAGGTCATCGGTGTCGGCGGCGGTGGTGTCAATGCCATCAACCGAATGATCGAGGTCGGCCTCAAGGGCGTCGAGTTCATCGCGATCAACACGGACGCACAGGCGCTGTTGATGAGCGACGCCGACGTCAAGCTCGACGTCGGCCGTGAACTCACCCGGGGCCTGGGCGCCGGGGCGAACCCGGCCGTCGGTCGCAAGGCGGCAGAGGACCACCGTGAGGAGATCGAGGAGGTCCTCAAGGGGGCCGACATGGTCTTCGTCACCGCGGGCGAGGGCGGCGGCACCGGCACCGGTGGCGCACCCGTCGTCGCCAACATCGCGCGCTCGCTCGGCGCCCTGACGATCGGTGTGGTCACCCGCCCGTTCACCTTCGAGGGCCGGCGCCGCGCCAACCAGGCGGAGGACGGCATCGCCGAGCTCCGCGAAGAGGTCGACACCCTCATCGTCATCCCGAACGACCGGCTGCTGTCCATCTCGGACCGCCAGGTGAGCGTGCTCGACGCGTTCAAGTCGGCCGACCAGGTCCTGCTCTCGGGTGTCCAGGGCATCACCGACCTCATCACCACCCCGGGTCTGATCAACCTCGACTTCGCCGACGTCAAGTCGGTCATGTCCGAGGCCGGATCGGCGCTCATGGGCATCGGCTCGGCCCGCGGCGACGACCGCGCGGTGGCCGCCGCGGAGATGGCGATCTCCTCGCCGCTCCTGGAGGCGTCCATCGACGGCGCCCGCGGTGTCCTGCTCTCCATCTCCGGCGGCAGCGACCTCGGTCTCTTCGAGATCAACGAGGCCGCCCAGCTGGTGAGCGAGGCGGCGCACCCGGAGGCCAACATCATCTTCGGCGCGGTCATCGACGACGCGCTCGGCGACGAGGTCCGGGTCACCGTGATCGCGGCCGGATTCGACGGCGGACAGCCGCCGGCCCGCCGGGACAACGTCCTGGGCTCGGCCTCCGCCAAGCGCGAGGAGCCGGCCCCGCCGGTCCGGGCCGCCGAGCCCGTGCGCCAGAGCGGCGGACTGGGTTCGGTCCCGCCGCGCGAGGAGCCGCCGGTCCAGCCCGAGCCGGTTCCGGTGGCGCACGAGACGCACATCCCGCCGGTCGTCCCGCCGGCCCGGCCCTACCAGGACTCCCAGGCCGAAGAGCTGGACGTCCCGGACTTCTTGAAGTGATAGGTCCGCACCACGCTGTGAACGCGAAGGATTCTGTTTCTTCGGAAGGCGGCGCTCACTTCTCCTTCACCGACAGGTGGGGCGGGGTGAGCGCCGCTCCGTACGCGGAGCTCAATCTCGGCGGCGCGGTCGGTGACGACCCCGCCGCCGTTCTCGCCAACCGGGAGCGGGCCGCGCGGGCGCGCGGACTCGACCCGGTCCGGGTCGTCTGGATGAACCAGGTGCACGGCCGGGACGTCGCCGTCGTCGACGGCCCCTGGGGCGAGGACCGCGAGATCCCCGCGGTCGACGCGCTGGTGACCACCCGGCGCGGACTCGCGCTCGCGGTGCTCACCGCCGACTGCACTCCCGTTCTGCTCGCCGATCCGGTCGCCGGAGTCGTCGCAGCCGCACACGCGGGCCGTCCGGGACTGCTCGCCGGGGTCGTGCCGGCGGCGGTCGGGGCCATGACCGGACTCGGCGCCGATCCCGCCCGGATCATCGCCCGCACCGGGCCCGCCGTCTGCGGCCGGTGCTACGAGGTGCCGGCCGTGATGCGCGACGCGGTCGCCGCCGAGGTCCCCGCCGCATGGTCCGAGACCAGCTGGGGCACCCCGGCCGTGGACGTGACCGGCGGAGTCCTCGCCCAGCTCGCGGAACTCGGCGTCACCGACCGGCGGTCCTCGCCGGTGTGCACGCTCGAATCCGCTGACCACTTCTCGTACCGACGCGACCGCACCACCGGGCGGCTCGCCGGATATGTCTGGTTGGACTGATAGGGCATGACGGAACGCAAGCAGCAACTCGCCGCGAACCTGGCACAGGTGGAGGAACGCATCGCTTCCGCCTGCGCCGCCGCCGGTCGCAAACGGGAAGAGGTGACGCTCATCGTGGTCACCAAGACCTACCCGGCGAGCGATGTGCGAATCCTGCATGAACTCGGTGTGCGTCATGTCGCGGAGAATCGTGACCAGGACGCCGCGCCCAAGGCCGGTGCATGTGCGGATCTGTCCCTCAGATGGCACTTTGTCGGTCAATTGCAGACCAACAAGGTTCGTTCGGTGGTCGGTTATGCCGATGTCGTGCAATCCGTCGACCGTACGAAGCTGGTGACCGCGCTCTCGGCCGCCGCCGTGCGCGCCGGGCGCGAACTCGGCTGTCTCGTCCAGGTCGCGCTCGACGCCGAGAGCGGACAGCGCGGTGAGCGCGGCGGGGTCGGGCCCGACGGGATCGGCGAGTTGGCCGACGCGATCGCCGACGCGCCCGGGTTGCGGCTCGACGGGCTGATGACGGTCGCGCCGCTCGCCGGTCCGTTCGCCGGACGGCAACGGGCCGCCTTCGACCGGCTGATGGAATTCTCATCCCGGCTGCGCGGGAACCATCCGGCTGCGAACATGGTCTCTGCAGGAATGAGTGCGGACCTCGAGGAAGCGGTGGCGGCCGGAGCGACACATCTACGCGTCGGTACTGCGGTACTCGGAGTACGCCCCGGGCTCGGGTAACGTCGCCAAGCAGGTCGGACCACAGCAGAAAATATGGTCATTACCGCCCATGGCGGGCAGGCCGAAGTGGATCGCGGGCACTTGGTGACAGAAGCCGATCCACCACAGAGCGGAGGACTCAGAGCATGGCCGGCGCGATGCGCAAGATGGCGGTCTACCTCGGCCTCGTGGAGGACGATGGGTACGACGGTCCGGGGTTCGACCCCGACGACGAATTCGAACCCGAGCCGGAGCCCGAGCGCGACCGGCGCCGGCATCAGCCCGCGCACCAGGTGGAGCGGGACCGGGATCGGGAGGAGCCGGTCCGCGCGGTCCAGCCGCCGGCCCAGCGGGAGCCGGTCCAGATCCCCGCGGAGAGAGAGCGACCCGCCCGGATCGCACCCGTGGCATCCATCACACCTGAACGCCCGAACCTGGAGAAGAACGCACCGGTGATCATGCCCAAGGTCGTGTCCGAGCGGGAGCCGTACCGCATCACCACGCTGCACCCCCGGACGTACAACGAGGCCCGTACCATCGGGGAACACTTCCGTGAGGGCACTCCGGTGATCATGAATCTCACGGAGATGGACGATACGGATGCAAAGCGACTTGTCGACTTTGCCGCGGGACTCGTCTTCGGTCTCCATGGCAGCATTGAACGTGTGACGCAGAAGGTGTTCCTGTTGTCGCCTGCTAACGTCGATGTCACGGCGGAGGACAAGGCCCGCATCGCAGAGGGCGGATTCTTCAACCAGAGCTGAGAACACGACACCGGGAACGAACCGGCCGGGAGGCCGGAGCTACGAGTCAGGGGAGAGGGAAGCGCGAGGATGGGCGTCGCACAAAGTGTTGTCTACATCGCGTTGATGTGTTTCCTCATCGTGCTGATCTTCCGGCTGGTCATGGACTACGTCTTCCAGTTCGCACGTTCATGGCAGCCGGGCAAGCCGATGGTGGTCGTGCTGGAGGCCACGTACACGGTCACCGATCCACCGCTCAAGCTCCTGCGGCGGTTCATCCCGCCGCTGCGTCTAGGGGGCGTGGCACTCGACCTGTCCTTCTTCGTTCTGATGATCATCGTTTCCATTCTGATCAGCATCGTGACCAGCGTGTGAGCGATACGGTCCTGCCGACTGCCGACGACTACGTAGAGGTGAAGAAGAGATGCCGCTGACCCCCGAGGACGTGCGGAACAAGCAGTTCACGACGGTCCGCCTACGGGAGGGTTACGACGAGGACGAGGTCGACGCCTTTCTCGACGAGGTCGAGTCCGAGCTGACCCGCCTGCTCCGTGAGAACGAGGACCTGCGCGCCAAGCTGGCCGCCGCCACGCGTGCCGCCGCGCAGAACCAGCAGCAGCAGGGCATGCGGAAGCCGGAGCCGCAGGACCGTCCCGGTGCCCCGGTGCCCGCCGCCATATCGGGTCCGCCGGTCCAGCAGCAGCCCCCGCAGATGGGTCCCCCCCAGCTGCCCGGTGGTGCTCCGCAGCTGCCCGCCGGTCCCAGCGGTCACGGTCCCCAGGGCCCGCACGGCCCCGGTCCGCAGGGCCCGCACGGCCCCGGCCCGATGCAGGGTGGACCCATGGGCGGCCCGATGGGCGGTCCCATGGGCGGTCACAACCCGCAGCAGCAGATGCAGCAGATGCAGCAGCCGCCGCAGATGCAGCAGCAGGGTCCCGGTGGCGACAGCGCCGCCCGTGTCCTCTCGCTGGCCCAGCAGACCGCCGACCAGGCGATCGCGGAGGCCCGTTCCGAGGCCAACAAGATCGTCGGCGAGGCGCGCAGCCGCGCCGAGGGCCTGGAGCGGGACGCCCGCGCCAAGGCCGACGCGCTGGAGCGGGACGCGCAGGAGAAGCACCGCGTGGCGATGGGCTCGCTGGAGTCGGCCCGTGCGACGCTGGAGCGCAAGGTCGAGGACCTGCGCGGCTTCGAGCGCGAGTACCGCACGCGTCTGAAGTCCTACCTGGAGAGCCAGCTGCGTCAGCTGGAGACCCAGGCGGACGACTCGCTGGCCCCGCCGCGCACCCCGGCCGCCGCGTCGCTGCCGCCGTCGCCCTCGCTGGCTCCGGCCGGTGCGGGCGCCATGGGTCACACCATGGGCGGCAACCACGGCAACCAGCCGATGGGCGGCAACCCGTCCATGGGCGGCGGTCCGTCCTACGGCGGTCAGCAGCAGATGACGCCCGCGATGACGCAGCCGATGGCACCGGTGCGGCCGCAGGCGCCGCAGCCGATGCAGCAGGCTCCGTCGCCGATGCGCGGGTTCCTCATCGACGAGGACGACAACTGACCGGCTTGCGCGCGGTGAGCGCGTAGCCGTCGGCAGGCTGAGGGCCGGGCCCCGGGGTTTTCCCCGGGGCCCGGCCCTTTTGCGTGCCGCCGGGCGCGCTGCCCCCGCTGGTCGAGGAGACGGGGCGGGGAACGGGGAGGGGCCCGGCCGGAACGTGTCCGGCCGGGCCCCTCGGGGTGCGGGTTACGCCTCGGTCCTGCGGAGGCGGAACGTCAGGGACAGACCCTCGTCCTCGAACGGGGTGCCGTACGTGTCGTCGGCCTCGCCCTCGGCGTAGTCCAGGGCCAGCACCTCATCGGCGATGAGGGGCGCGTGCTCGGTCAGGGCCTCCGTCGTCGCGGGCGACGTGGACGCCCAGCGGACGGCGATGCGGTCCGCCACGTCCAGGCCGCTGTTCTTGCGGGCCTCCTGGATCAGCCGGATCGCGTCACGGGCCAGTCCGGCGCGACGCAGCTCCGGGGTGATCTCCAGGTCCAGGGCGACGGTGGCACCGGAGTCGGAGGCGACGGACCAGCCCTCGCGCGGGGTCTCCGTGATGATGACCTCGTCCGGGGCGAGGGTGACCCGCTCCCCGTCGACCTCGACCGCCGCCGTGCCCTCGCGCAGGGCGAGCGACAGCGCCGCCGCGTCGGCCTCCGCCACGGCCTTGGCCACGGCCTGGACGCCCTTGCCGAAGCGCTTGCCGAGCGCCCGGAAGTTCGCCTTGGCGGTGGTGTCGACCAGCGAACCGCCGACCTCGGAGAGCGAGGCCAGCGAGGAGACGTTCAGCTCCTCCGTGATCTGGGCGTGCAGCTCGGGGGAGAGGGTCTCGAAGCCCGAGACGGCGACCAGGGCGCGGGAGAGCGGCTGGCGGGTCTTGACGCCCGACTCGGCGCGCGTGGCCCGTCCCAGCTCGACCAGGCGGCGCACCAGGGCCATCTGCGTGGACAGGGCCGGATCGACGGCCGCCGGGTCGGCCTTCGGCCAGGAGGAGAGGTGGACGGAGGCCGGCGCGTCCGGGACGACCGGCACCACCAGGTCCTGCCAGACCCGCTCGGTGAGGAACGGGGTCAGCGGGGCCATCAGCCGGGTCACCGTCTCGACGACCTCGTGCAGCGTGCGCAGCGCCGCCTTGTCGCCCTGCCAGAAGCGGCGGCGCGAACGGCGGACGTACCAGTTGGACAGGTCGTCGACGAACGCGGACAGCAGCTTGCCGGCGCGCTGGGTGTCGTAGCCCTCCAGCGCCTCGGTGACCTGGTCGACCAGGGCGTTCAGCTCGCTGAGCAGCCAGCGGTCCAGGACCGTGCGGTCGGCCGGGGCCGGGTCGGCCGCCGAGGGCGCCCAGTTCGACGTACGGGCGTACAGCGCCTGGAAGGCGACCGTGTTCCAGTACGTGAGGAGCGTCTTGCGGACGACCTCCTGGATCGTGCCGTGGCCGACGCGGCGTGCCGCCCAGGGGGAGCCGCCGGCCGCCATGAACCAGCGGACCGCGTCGGCGCCGTGCTGGTCCATGAGCGGGATCGGCTGGAGGATGTTGCCCAGGTGCTTGGACATCTTCCGGCCGTCCTCGGCGAGGATGTGGCCCAGGCAGACCACGTTCTCGTAGGACGACTTGTCGAAGACCAGGGTGCCGACCGCCATCAGCGTGTAGAACCAGCCGCGGGTCTGGTCGATGGCCTCCGAGATGAACTGCGCCGGGTAGCGGCTCTCGAAGATCTCCTTGTTCTTGTACGGGTAGCCCCACTGCGCGAACGGCATCGAGCCCGAGTCGTACCAGGCGTCGATGACCTCCGGGACGCGGTACGCCTCCAGCTGGCAGTTCTCGTGCGAGCAGGTGAACGTGATCTCGTCGATGAACGGGCGGTGCGGGTCGAGCGCGGAGAGGTCGGTGCCGGTCAGCTCCGACAGCTCGGCGCGCGAGCCCACGCAGGTGAGGTGGTCGTCCTCGCAGCGCCAGATGGGCAGCGGGGTGCCCCAGTAGCGGTTGCGGGACAGCGCCCAGTCGATGTTGTTGTTCAGCCAGTCGCCGTAGCGGCCGTTCTTGACCGAGTCCGGGAACCAGTTGGTCTTCTCGTTCTCCTGGAGGAGACGGTCCTTGATCGCGGTCGTACGGATGTACCAGGACGGCTGCGCGTAGTAGAGCAGCGCGGTGTGGCAGCGCCAGCAGTGCGGGTAGCTGTGCTCGTACGGGACGTGGCGGAAGAGCAGTCCGCGGGCGTCGAGGTCCTCGGTGAGCGTTTCGTCGGCCTTCTTGAAGAAGACCCCGCCGACCAGCGGCACGTCCTCCTCGAAGGTGCCGTCGGGGCGGACCGGGTTGACGACGGGCAGGCCGTACGCCTTGCAGACCACGAGGTCGTCGGCGCCGAAGGCGGGGGACTGGTGGACCAGACCCGTACCGTCCTCGGTCGTCACGTACTCGGCGTTGACGATGTAGTGCGCGGGCGCCGGGAAGTCGAGCAGGGCGAACGGGCGCTGGTACGTCCAGCGCTCCATCTCGCGGCCGGTGAAGGTCTGCCCGGTCGGCTCCCAGCCCTCGCCGAGCGCCTTCTCGACCAGCGGGCGGGCGACGACGAGCTTCTCCTCGCCGTTCGTCGCGACGACGTACTCGACCTCGGGGTGCACGGCGACGGCCGTGTTGGAGACCAGGGTCCACGGGGTCGTCGTCCAGACCAGCAGCGCGGCCTCGCCGGCCAGCGGGCCGGAGGTCAGGGGGAAGCGGACGAAGACCGAGGGGTCGACGACCGTCTCGTAGCCCTGGGCCAGCTCGTGGTCGGACAGGCCGGTGCCGCAGCGGGGGCACCAGGGGGCGACCCGGTGGTCCTGGACCAGCAGGCCCTTGGTGAAGATCTCCTTCAGCGACCACCACACGGACTCGACGTACTCGGGGTCCATCGTGCGGTAGGCGTCGTCCAGGTCGACCCAGTAGCCCATACGGGTCGTCAGCTCGGCGAAGGCGTCGGTGTGCCGGGTCACGGACTCGCGGCACTTGGCGTTGAACTCGGCGATGCCGTACGCCTCGATGTCCTTCTTGCCGTTGAAGCCCAGCTCCTTCTCGACCGCCAGCTCGACCGGCAGCCCGTGGCAGTCCCAGCCGGCCTTCCGGCCCACGTGGTAGCCCTGCATGGTGCGGAAGCGGGGGAAGACGTCCTTGAAGACGCGGGCCTCGATGTGGTGGGCGCCCGGCATGCCGTTGGCCGTGGGCGGACCCTCGTAGAAGACCCATTCGGGGCGGCCCTCGGACTGTTCGAGGCTCCGCGCGAAGATCTTGTTCTCGCGCCAGAAGTCGAGCACGGCGTGTTCGAGCGCGGGCAGGTCTACCTGGGCGGGTACCTGGTGGTACTGCGGCGATGTCATGGGCGGGCTTCCTCCGGCGGACGTCTTCACCTTCCGTCGGAGGGACGAGAACCGTCGCCGGAACCCGCGGTACCACCCTCCTTGGCCGCGGGCTGTGCGCCCGAGACCCCCTCATTGGGGTGCGAAGCCGGTTCTACTGGCTCCGGGGCCGGTGGGGGAGTCCCACGGTCCCGGGCGTTCTTCCGGCGGCTCCGGGGTGATCTTCACGACGCGCTCGCCCCCGGGCTTCCACCGTCCCCGGGTCGCTCCTGGCTGCGTACGACGCTACTCGTCCCATCCACGCCTCTCGCTGAGCCCAGTGTAAGGGCCCGCGGGACACCGGGCCGACCGGATTTCCCCGCCGCCGCGTGACCCGAATGGCCAGGGGCGGCCCGGCCGGGTCCGGACGGGGTCCGGCGGGAGGGCGGAAGGCGGATTACCGGGCGGGGAGCTGGGCACAACGCTTTCAGGCGCGCGGAGGTCCACGGACGGGGAGGGGCGATGCGGCGGCGTGCCCCGTTGCCGCGGGGCTGGGGTCGACTTATCGTCCCAGCACGACTCGCGAGCAAGATCACACTGCGTGAAGGGGCCGCGGCCATGGTGGCGAAGAAGACGTCCGACGCGAAGGCGGGGACCGAGCCGCGGGACGTGGCCGGAGCGCCCGGGGAGGCCGCGGACCCGACCCCGGGAGAGACCGCCGCGGCCACCGGCACCACGAAGAGGACCGCGAAGAGGACGGCCGCGAAGAAGACGGCCGCGAAGAAGACGACGAAGAAGACCGCGAAGACCGCGAAGAAGACCGCGGACTCCGCGAAGAAGGCCGCGGGGAGCACCGCGGCCGGGAAGAGGACCGCGGCGGGCCGGAGCACAGCCCGGACCGCCTCGAAGGAGGCCGCCGAGGCGGCCACGGGGGCGGCCGAGGCCGCCGAGCAGACGGGAGCCCACACGGTGGTAGCCAAGAAGAGCCCGGCCAGGACCCGCACGGCCGACCGGAGCACGGCGCCCGTGCCCCCGGCCAGGGCCGCGACGGCCCCGGAGGAGCTGGCCGTACGGCCGGGCGAGGATCCCTGGACGCCCGAGGAGGTCGCGGAGGCCCGCACCGGGCTGACCGGCGAGATCACCCGCCTGCGCAGTGAGCTGGAGGCCTCGGGCCAGGCCCTGGCCGGGCTGATGCGGGACTCCGGGGACGGCGCGGGCGACGACGAGGCGGACACCGGCACCAAGAACATCACCCGCGAGCACGAGATGCAGCTCGCCGCCAACGCCCAGGAGATGCTGGAGCAGACCGAGCGGGCGCTGGCCCGGCTCGACGCGGGCACCTACGGCCTGTGCGAGATCTGCGGCAAGCCGATCGGCAAGGCGCGGATGCAGGCGTTCCCCCGCGCCACGCTCTGTGTCGAGGACAAACAGAAACAGGAGCGACGCGGCTGATCCGCGCGGCCGTGCCGTACCCTCGTCCTCAGTCGGAACGAGGTTGAGGGATTCACGTGGCAGAGGCGGAGCGCATCATCGATACGCCGGACACCCCCGAGGCCGAGGGACGCGAAGGGGCCGGGCCCGAACAGGCCGGCCCGCACGCGTCCCCGGAGGCCGCCGCACCGGAGGGACAGGACGGCGGGGAGGCGGTCGACCGCTCGCCCGCCACGCGTCGGCGGCGGATCATCCTGCTCTTCTGCGTCGCCGTGCTCGCCTATCTGATCGACCTCGGCAGCAAGCTCGTCGTCGTGGCGAAGCTGGAGCACCACGAGCCGGTCGAACTGCTCGGCGACTGGCTCAAGCTGGACGCGCTCCGTAACTCCGGGGCCGCCTTCGGCATGGGCGAGGCGTACACCATCGTCTTCACGGTCATCGCGGCGACCGTCATCGTGGTGATCGCCCGGCTGGCCCGCAAGCTCTACAGCCTGCCCTGGGCGATCGCCCTAGGACTGCTGCTCGGCGGTGCGCTCGGCAATCTCACCGACCGCATCTTCCGGGCGCCCGGCGTCTTCCGGGGCGCGGTCGTGGACTTCATCGCCCCCGCGCACTTCGCCGTCTTCAACCTGGCCGACTCCGCGATCGTCTGCGGCGGCATCCTGATCGTTCTCCTCTCGTTCAGGGGCCTGGACCCCGACGGGACCGTCCACAAGGACTGACGACCTCCGGGAACGGGGAGGGGCGGGGGCAAGGCATACTCGACTGGTGAGTACGCAACCCGAGGTCCGCACCCTGCCCGTCCCCGATGGTCTGGAGGGCGAGCGCGTCGACGCCGCCATCTCCCGGATGTTCGGCTTCTCCCGCACCAAGGCCGCCGAGCTGGCCGCCGCCGGGAAGGTGCAGGTGGACGGGTCCGTGGTCGGCAAGTCCGAGCGCGTGCGCGGCGGTGCCTGGCTGGAGGTGGAGATGCCGCAGGCGCCCGCCCCGGTGCAGATCGTCGCCGAGCCCGTCGAGGGCATGGAGATCGTCCACGACGACGACGACATCGTCGTGATCGTGAAGCCGGTCGGCGTCGCCGCCCACCCGAGCCCCGGCTGGACCGGCACCACCGTCATCGGCGGCCTCGCCGCGGCCGGCTACCGGATCTCGACCTCGGGCGCCGCCGAGCGCCAGGGCATCGTCCACCGGCTCGACGTCGGCACCTCAGGGCTGATGGTCGTGGCCAAGTCCGAGCGCGCCTACACCCTGCTGAAGGCCCAGTTCCGCGACCGGGTCGTCGAGAAGAAGTACCACGCGCTGGTCCAGGGCCACCCGGACCCGATGAGCGGCACCATCGACGCCCCCATCGGCCGCCACCCCCAGCACGACTACAAGTGGGCGGTCGTCGCCGACGGCAAGCCCTCGGTGACCCACTACGACCTCATCGAGGCGTACCGCGCGGCCAGCCTGCTGGACATCAAGCTGGAGACCGGCCGCACCCACCAGATCCGGGTGCACATGTCCGCCCACCGCCACCCCTGCGTCGGCGACCTCACCTACGGCGCCGACCCCACGATGGCCAAGCGCCTCGGGCTGACCCGGCAGTGGCTGCACGCGGTCCGGCTCGGCTTCGAGCATCCGTCCGACGGCCGGTGGGTGGAGTTCTCCAGCCAGTACCCGGAGGACCTCCAGCAGGCGCTGGACCGGATCGCGGCGGAGAGCGCGTGACCGCTGCGCCCCTCGCGTACACCACCCGCACGGTCACCGACGAGCGGGACCGCGCCGCGTGCTTCCAGGTCCGCAAGGACGTCTTCGTGGGTGAGCAGAACGTGCCCGAGGAGATCGAGTACGACGCCTACGACGCCGGCGCGGTGCACGTCCTGGCCGTCGCGGCCGACGGCACGGCGCTCGGCACCGGCCGGCTGCTGCACGGCCCCGGCACCGAGTCCAGGACCGGCGGCGACCTCGCGGTCGGTTCGCTGGGCCGGCTCGCGGTGACCCGGGAGGCGCGCGGCCTCGGGGTCGGCGCGGCGCTGGTGCGGGCCATCGAGGACGCCGCCCGCGGCCTCGGCCTCGCCGCCGTCGACCTGCACGCCCAGACGCACGCGCTCGGCTTCTACGAACGGCTCGGCTACGTCGCGTACGGCCCGGAGTTCCCGGACGCGGGCATCGCGCACCGGGCGATGCGCCGCGTCCTCGACGCGTAGTGCCGCGGCAGCCAAGGTTCGCCCCGGGCAGACCTTGACTGCCGCGGCACTAGCGACCGGCGCGTCCCGGGGCGCGAGGGGGTGTGACCGGGATCCGGAGCCCCGCGTGGCAGGGTGATGCCAGTCCGGCCGGTCACCGCGGCCGGGTTCGGCGTGCTCCGGAGGCCTCCCGTGGAACAGATGACCCTGTTGCTCCTGCTGTTGCTCGGAGCCCTGGTCACGGTGCCGCTCGGGGACCGGCTCGGGCTGCCCGCGCCGGTCCTGATGACGCTGGTGGGCGTCGTGATGGCCTTCCTCAGCTTCGTGCCCAATGTGGACGTGCCGCCCGAGATCATCCTGCCCGCGCTGCTGCCGCCGCTGCTCTACGCCTCCGTGCAGCGCACCTCCTGGCGGCAGTTCGCCTCCAACAAACGGCCGATCTTCCTGCTGGCCGTGGCGCTGGTCTTCCTCACCACGGCGGCGGTGGCCGCGGTGGCCGACAGCATCGTCCCCGGACTGCCGCTGGCCGGTGCCGTGGCGCTCGGCGCGCTGGTCGCCCCGCCCGACCCGGTCGCCGCCACCGCCGTCGCCGGTTCGGTCGGACTGCCCCGCAGGCTCGTCTCGATCCTGGAGGGCGAGGGGCTCTTCAACGACGTCACCGCGATCGTGCTCTACCACGTGGCGATCGCCGCGGCCGTGAGCGGGACCTTCTCGCTGCCCCAGGCCTTCGGGCTGCTGGTGCTCTCCGCCGTGGTCGCCGTGGCCGTCGGGCTCGCCCTGGCCTGGCTCACCCTCAAACTCATGGGCCTGCTCGGCGACGCCACCCTCCAGGTGGGGCTGACCCTGCTCGTGCCGTTCGTCAGCTATGTGCTCGCCGAGGAGCTGATGGGCTCCGGCGTGCTGGCCGTCCTGACCACCGCGCTGTTCCTCGCCGAGCACACCGCCGACGCCGACGACGTCCTCGGCCGGCTCACCGGCCGCTCCTTCTGGGAGATCGTCGACACCCTCGTCACCGGGGTCGCCTTCGGCCTCATCGGCCTCGAACTGCACAACGTCTTCGGCACGGCCGCCGGACGCCGCTGGGAGATGGTGGGCTGGGGCCTGGCCGTCTGCGCGGTCGTCGTCGGCGTACGGCTGCTCTATCTGCTCCCGGCGACCTGGCTGGCCAAACGGCTGCACCGGCGCCGCGACGTCAGCGAGGACATCCCCACCGGCTGGCGGGAGACCGTCGTCATGTGGTGGGCCGGGATGCGCGGGGTGGCCTCGGTCGCCCTGGCCCTGGCGATCCCGCTGCACACGGACGACGGGAAGCCCTTCCCCGGCCGCGAGGAGATCATCTTCATCGCCTTCGTCGTGATCATGGTGACCCTGGTCTTCCAGGGCCTCACCCTGCCCTGGCTGGTGCGCCGGCTCCATGTGCGCGCGGACACCGAGGCCGAGGCCGCGCTGGAGCGGGACCTCGCGATCCGCGCCGCCAAGGCGGCCCGGCAGCGGTTCAAGGAGATCCAGGAGGTCGAGGACTTCCCCGAGGACATGGTGGAGCGGATCCAGCGGCTGGCCTACGACGTCGGGGCGCGGATCAGCCCGGACATGGTCGACGAGGAACGGCGCGAGGCGTACGCCCAGCGCGCGGAGCGCTTCAAGGCGGTCGGCCGGGTCCAGCGCGAGATGATGTCGGCCGCCCGGCACGCGGTCCTCTCCGCCCGCAACGAGGCCGGCGCCGACCCCGAGGTCGTCGACCGGGTGCTGCGCCAGCTGGACGTCCGCAGCCTGCACTGACCCCGGACCCGCCCGCCGGGCCCCTTCAACCGCGGCCGGTGCGCGGGGCGCGGCCCCAGCCCGCGGGCTTCTCGGACGGTCCCCGGTCGCCCGGCCGGGCGTCGGTGTCCGGCAGCGCCGCCGGGGCCGTGGCGATCCTCGGCAGGGCGTACGGATGGTGGTCGCGCAGCCAGCCGATCAGCTGCTCCCGGACCACGCAGCGCACCGTCCAGATGTCGTTCGCGTCCTTGGCCGTCACGACCGCGCGCACCTGGATCGTGGAGGGCGTGGTGTCGGTGACCGCCAGCGACCAGTCGCGGCCGTCCCAGGCCGCGCACTCGCCCAGGATGTCGCGCAACTGCTCGCGCATGGCGGCCACCGGCGCCGCGTGGTCGAGGTGGAAGAAGACCGAACCGGTCATCTGGACCCCGCCGCGCGACCAGTTCTCGAAGGGCTTGCTGGTGAAGTAGGACACCGGCATCGTGATCCGCCGCTCGTCCCAGGTCCGCACCGCGAGGAAGGTCAGCGTGATCTCCTCGATGGTGCCCCACTCGCCGTCCACCACCACGGTGTCGCCGATCCGCACCATGTCGCCGAAGGCGATCTGCAGGCCCGCGAAGAGATTGCCCAGGGTGGACTGGGCGGCCACACCGGCGACGATGCCCAGCAGTCCGGCCGAGGCCAGCATCGAGGTGCCGACCGTCTGCATCGCGGGGAAGGTGAGCAGCATCGCGGCGACGGCGACGGTCGTCACGATCGCGATGACCACCCGCTGGATCAGCGTCACCTGCGTCCGGACCCGCCGCACGCGCGCCGGGTCCCGGGTGTTCGCCGCGTAGCGCGCGTACACCGAGTCCACGATCGCCACGGCGATCCGCACCACCAGCCAGGCCGACGCCCCGATCAGCACCAGGGTGAGGAGCTGGCCGATGCCGGTGCGGTGGTCGAGGACCAGGTCGAGCCGGGTGTGGGTGTACGTCGCCCGCAGCAGGGCCGTGGCCAGCGTCAGCTGGAACGGGATCCGGCAGCGCCGCAGGAGTCCCCAGAGCGGGGTCTCGTGGTGCCGGCCGTCGGCCCGTCTGAGCAGGAGGTCCAGCAGCCAGCCCGCGACCAGGGTCACCACGGCGGTTCCGCCGAGGACGATCACCGGGCGCAGTACGTTCTCCATGCCGTCGCTCTCTCCTCCCGGCCGTGGGGCCTGTCCGGCGGACGGGGCCCCGGCTGGCACCATGGCCCCATGAACATCATGCTTTTCCACTCGACGTACGGCCTGCGCCCCGCGGTGCACGCGGCGGCCGACCGGCTGCGTGCCGTCGGGCATGAGGTGCACGTGCCCGATCTCTTCGCGGGACACACCTTCGAATCCGTCGAGGAGGGGCTGGCCTTCAAGGAGGAGACCGGCAAGGAGGAGCTGCTGAAGCGGGCCGTGCTGGCCGCCGCGCCCTACTCCGACCGGGGACTGGTCTACGCGGGGTTCTCGCTCGGCGCGTCCGTCGCCCAGACGCTGGCGCTCGGGGACGCGAAGGCCCGCGGGCTGCTGCTGTTCCACGGCACCTCGGACATCGCGGAGAACGCCTCGGTGGACGAGCTGCCGGTGCAGCTGCACGTCGCGGACCCCGATGTGTTCGAGACGGCCGACTGGCTGAACTCCTGGTACCTGCAGATGCAGCGGACCGGGGCCGACGTCGAGATCTACCGCTACCCCGGCGCGGGCCATCTGTTCACCGACCCCGAGCTGCCGGACTTCGACCGGGAGGCGGCGGAGCTGGCGTGGAAGGTCGCGATCGGCTTCCTCGCCACGCTCTGACGCCCGGCCGACCCGGCCGGAACACCGAGAGGCCCCGCGCCGCCGCGCGGGGCCTCCTGCGTACCCGGTGGTCAGCCGCGGTACGCGGTCCAGCTGTCGCTCATCCGCTGCACCTGGCCCGCCGTGAACTGGTACATGCAGGAGTCGTAGGTGTAGTCCATGAAGTTGTGGATCGGGTCCACGCCCGTCTTGTTGGTGCAGGAGTCGCGCCCGGTCGGGCACTCGTACGCGGGGCTCGACTCCGCGGGGGTGTCGGAGACGTAGTCGCCGTTGCCGTTGCAGCCGCCCTGGAACGTGTGGTAGAGCCCCATCCAGTGGCCGACCTCGTGCGTCGCGGTGTCGCCCTGGTTGTAGTTGGTGGCGGAGCCGCCGGGCAGCGAGGAGTTCAGGATCACCACGCCGTCCATGGAGGGGCTGGAGCTGTAGGAGCTGGGGAAGGTCGCCCAGCCGAGCAGCCCGCCGCCGAGGTTGGCGGTGTAGACGTTGAGGGCGTTCTTGCCGCCCTTGCGCAGGGCCGTCTTCATGGCCCGCTCGGCGGAGGTGCCGTCCGAGACGTTGTACCAGGTGGAGTTGTCCGTGTAGTCGGTCCCGGCCAGAGTGAACTGGAAGCCGGTGGGGGTGTTGCCGGTGCCCTGGCCGGCGTAGGCGGCGTTGAGCACGCTCATCTGGGAGCTGATGGCGGAGGCGCTGAGCTTGCCCGCAGTGCCGGAGTGGATGACGTGGAAGTACACCGGGATGGTCGCGCCGGCGGCCAGCGAGGGGCCGCTGACCCGCCGCTCGGCGAGTCTCTGCCGCATCTGCCGGTCCATGGCGGCGGCCTGGGCGGTGGACACCTCATTGGGGTCCGAGGCGTGCTTCGTGCCCGAGGGGCGGGCCTCGCGGGCGGCGGCCGGGGCGGTCGTGCCGGCACAGTCGTCGGCCGAGGCGGCGGTCGTGGTGCCGGAGGCCGCCGAGGCGCCCGAGGAGACGGTGAGGGGGGCCAGGGCCAGGGTTCCGGCCAGCAGGGCGGTGCCGAACGCACGGTGACGCAGGAGCGGGGATACACGGGCGAGAGTGCGCACGAGGACTCCTAGCAGAGGGTGTGGGGGGAGGGATTTCCTCACCTGCCGCCGGGAGATTACGTGGGCATGTCATGTGTGGGGGAGAATCGATTCGGCCCAATCATTCATGGGGCGAATCGGGCAACGGGAAGAAAATCTTCTGCCCGCCCGGGAGTTTGAGAGACGGACGTCATCTCATGGGCCGATCCCGGAGGGCGGTGTGTCCGCATTGGATCCGTACCGAAAAACGCCCGACGCGGGACCGTCATCCCCCGTCAACACGCGTCGCCCTGGCCGGAATCCGACGGTCCGCACGGATCGGGACGCGCGACGGGCGGCGCGCACCCCCGAGGGGGTCCGCGCCGCCCGGCGTGCCGCGGAGAGGGTCAGCCCTTCAGCGCGGCGGTGATCGCGGTGGTGAAGTCCGCCACGGTCATCGGGGCGTTCTTCCCGTCCGAACCGGTCAGCGCCTTGCCGTCCATCTTCAGGGTCGGGGTGCCCTGGACACCGCTCTTGTCGAAGGCGGCGGACATCTTCATCGCCCAGGCGTCGTACGTGCCGTCCTTGACGTTCTTCTGGAAGGCGGCGTTGCCCTTCAGCGCGTCCACCGTGTCGGCGACCTTGATCAGGTACGAGTCGTCCTTGAACTTGTCGTCGGTCTCCTGCGGGTGGTACTTCGCCGAGTAGAGCGCGAACTTGTAGTCGAGGAAGGCCTGCGGGCTCACGTCGAGCGCCGCACCCAGGGCGCTCAGCGCGTTCTTCGAGCCCTCGCCGTTGTCGCTGTTGTCGATGAACGTGGCACCGATGTACTTGACCTTGTACTTGCCGGCGTCCACGTCCTTGTGGACGGTGTCGCCGACGGTCTGCTCGAAGGAGGCGCAGATCGGGCAGCGGGAGTCCTCGTACAGCTCCAGGGTCTTCTTGGCGGAGTCCTTGCCGATCACGACGGTCGTGCCGTTCTCGCCCGTGGTGTTCTTCGGGGCGGTGACGCTGCCGGACTTGGCCGCGTCCTCCCAGTGGCCCGGCTTGTTCATCTGCATGACGCCGTACGCCACGCCGCCGGCGACGGCGAGGGCCGCGACGACCGAGACGCCGACGACGACCTGGCGGCGGGCCTTGTCCTTCTTGGCCTGGCGCTCGCGCTCGACGCGCATCCGCTCGCGGGCGGCGGACTTGTTGGCCTGGCTGTTGCGCTTGCTCATGGTGAGGTCTCCGTGGGTGCGGGTGGTGCGTGATCAGGGACGTACGTGCTCAGGCGGTGACGCCGGCCGAGTACGGCGGTCCCCTCCGTCCCACGGAGTGCACGAGGAGCCGGGTGCGGAGCGACGGGTGCGGGCCGCGGCCGAGGGCCCGGACCCGCGGGCGCACGGAGCGGCCGGCCGTCCCGGCGACGGCCACCGCGATCAGCAGCGGCCGGAACGCCATCAGGGCGAACGCGCCCAGCGCACCGGCCAGGGCCCGCTCGCCGCGGTGCAGCCAGGCGGCCGCGAGCAGCCCGACCGCCACATGCGCGGCCAGCAGCAGCCACGGCACCAGGGGGCCCGGCGAGGCCAGCAGCGCGGCGGCGCCGTGGCCGCCCGCGGTCACCGAGGCCAGCGGGGTGCTCATGTCACCGACGCCGCCGAGGCCCGTCGCGGCCGGTCCGACGTCGCCGCCGCCGCAGAGCACGTCGACGCCCACCGAACGCAGCGGCCCCGCTATCGGGCCGCCGGCCGCCCCGTAACAGACGTGCTGGCCGGTGGTGAAGACGGTGTCGGCGGCCAGCTCCAGCGGGACCAGCAGCCCGGCGATGGCCCCGAAGCCGCGCTCCCGGCCCGCCAGCGCGAACGCCGTCACGAAGACCGCGCCGGCCAGCACCGCGACCAGGGTCAGCGGCAGCGGGACCCGGGAGAGCAGCACATGGGAGGCAGCCGAGAGCGTCACGACGAGCGCTGTGAAGAGCGCCGCGCGCACGAGTCTGAGCTGCGTCCCGGATATGTCCATCGCCCTGGAGTGTCGCATGCGAACCTGTAAGCGAACGCTAAAGGGGGCCCCGGCCCGTGGGAAGGCCCACGGGGCCGGGTGCCGGAGGAGGCGTCCGGGGGCTCAGAGCCCGGGGATGCGCCCGTTGCGGAAGAGGTCCACGAAGATCTGGTGGTCCGCCCGCGCCCGCGCCCCGTAGGAGTGGGCGAAATCGACCAGCAGCTCGCCGAAGCCCTCCTCGTCGGCCGCGACGGCCGCGTCGATCGCCCGCTCCGTCGAGTACGGCACGAGCGAGTGGCCGCTCTCGTCGTCCGCCGCCGCGTGCATCGTCGCCGTCGCCCGGCCGAGGTCGGCGACGACCGCCGCGATCTCGTCGGGCTCGTCGATGTCGGACCAGTCCAGGTCCACCGCGTACGGCGAGACCTCGGCGACCAGCTGGCCGGCCCCGTCCAGCTCGGTCCAGCCCAGCCACGGGTCGGCGTGGGCCTGGAGGGCGCGCTGCGAGATCACCGTGCGGTGCCCCTCGTGCTGGAAGTACCCCCGCACCGCCGGGTCCGTGACGTGCCGCGAGACGGCCGGGGTCTGCGCCTGCTTGAGGTAGATCACCACATCGTTCTCCAGGGCGTCGCTGTTGCCCTCCAGAAGGATGTTGTACGAGGGCAGGCCGGCCGAGCCGATGCCGATCCCGCGCCGCCCCACGACGTCCTTGACCCGGTAGGAGTCCGGGCGGGTCAGGCTGGACTCCGGCAGCGTCTCCAGATAGCCGTCGAAGGCGGCGAGCACTTTGTAGCGCGTGGCCGCGTCCAGGTCGATCGCGCCGCCGCCCTCCGTGAACCGGCGCTCGTACTCCCGGATCTCGGTCATCGAGTCCAGCAGCGAGAACCGGGTCAGCGAACGGGCGGCGCGCAGGGCGCCCAGCAGCGGGCCCTCGGCGGTGTCCAGCGTGAACGGCGGCACCTCGGTGCTCTTCGCGCCCGTCGCCAGCGCGTGGATCCGCTCCCGGTAGGCCGCCGCGTACACCCGGACCAGGCCGCTGATCTGCTCGTCGCCCAGCGCCTTCGCGTACCCGATCAGGGCGACCGAGGCGGCGAACCGCTTGAGGTCCCAGGTGAAGGGGCCGACGTAGGCCTCGTCGAAGTCGTTCACATTGAAGATCAGCCGGCCGTTGGCGTCCATGTAGGTGCCGAAGTTCTCCGCGTGCAGATCGCCGTGGATCCACACCCGGCCGGTGCGCTCGTCCAGATACGGGCCGCCGTGCCGCTCGCGCGCCAGGTCGTGGTAGAAGAGGCAGGCCGTGCCCCGGTAGAACGCGAAGGCGGAGCCGGCCATCTTGCGGAACTTCACCCGGAACGCGGCCGGGTCGGCCGCCAGCAGCTCCCCGAACGCCGTGTCGAAGACCTCAAGGATCTGCTCCCCGCGCGACGCTGCGCCGGTCTGCGTGTCCGACATCTCTGGGTGCCTCCTGGTACCGGGCCTGCATGACGAAGTACATGACAAAAGGGACGGGTGTCCCCGCCCTTCCAACGCGCGACCGTATCGCGGAGTGCCCGTCACTCGTGACCCGGGAGACGTAGACTTCCACGCTGTCCCCCCAGCCCGTGATCCCGTGTTCCCCCGGAGGCACAGCGCCGTGACCAAGCCGCCTTTCACGCACCTTCACGTCCACACCCAGTACTCGCTGCTGGACGGTGCCGCGCGGCTCAAGGACATGTTCGAGGCGTGCAACGAGATGGGCATGTCCCATATCGCCATGACCGACCACGGCAACCTGCACGGGGCGTACGACTTCTTCCACTCCGCGCAGAAGGCGGGTGTGACGCCGATCATCGGCATCGAGGCGTACGTCGCGCCCGAGTCGCGCAAGCACAAGCGCAAGATCCTCTGGGGCCAGCCGCACCAGAAGCGCGACGACATCTCCGGTTCCGGCGGTTACACCCACAAGACGATCTGGGCGGCGAACAACACCGGGCTGCACAACCTCTTCAAGCTGTCCTCCGACGCCTACGCCGAGGGCTGGCTCCAGAAGTGGCCGCGCATGGACAAGGAGACCATCGCGCAGTGGTCCGAGGGCCTGATCGCCTCCACCGGCTGCCCCTCCGGCGAGGTGCAGACCCGGCTGCGGCTCGGGCAGTTCGACGAGGCCGTCCAGGCCGCCTCCGACTACAAGGACATCTTCGGCCAGGACCGGTACTTCCTGGAGCTGATGGACCACGGCATCGAGATCGAGCGCCGGGTCCGCGACGGGCTGCTGGAGATCGGCAAGAAGCTGAACATCCCGCCGCTGGTGACGAACGACTCGCACTACACCTACGCCAGCGAGGCGACCGCGCACGACGCGCTGCTCTGCATCCAGACCGGCAAGAACCTCTCCGACCCCGACCGCTTCCGCTTCGACGGCACCGGCTACTACCTCAAGACGACGGACGAGATGTACGCCGTCGACTCCTCGGACGCCTGGCAGCAGGGGTGCGCCAACACCCTGCTGGTCGCGCAGCAGATCGACACCACCGGGATGTTCGAGAAGCGCGACCTGATGCCGAAGTTCGAGATCCCGGAGGGCTTCACCGAGGTCACCTGGTTCCAGGAGGAGGTCCGGGTGGGCATGGCCCGCCGCTACCCGGGCGGAGTCCCCGAGGACCGGCAGAAGCAGGTCGAGTACGAGATGGACATCATCATCCAGATGGGGTTCCCGGGGTACTTCCTCGTCGTCGCCGACTTCATCATGTGGGCCAAGAACAACGGCATCGCGGTCGGCCCCGGCCGAGGCTCCGCGGCCGGTTCGATCGTGGCGTACGCCATGGGCATCACCGACCTCGACCCGATCCAGCACGGGCTGATCTTCGAGCGCTTCCTCAACCCGGAGCGCGTCTCCATGCCCGACGTCGACATCGACTTCGACGAACGCCGGCGCGTGGAGGTCATCCGGTACGTCACCGAGAAGTACGGCGCCGACAAGGTCGCCATGATCGGCACCTACGGCAAGATCAAGGCCAAGAACGCCATCAAGGACTCCGCCCGCGTCCTCGGCTACCCCTACGCGATGGGCGACCGGCTCACCAAGGCCATGCCCGCCGACGTCCTCGGCAAGGGCATCGACCTCAGCGGCATCACCGACCCCAAGCACCCGCGCTACAGCGAGGCGGGCGAGATCCGGGGGATGTACGAGAACGAGCCGGACGTCCAGAAGGTCATCGACACCGCGAAGGGCGTCGAGGGTCTGGTCCGGCAGATGGGCGTGCACGCCGCCGGCGTGATCATGTCCAGCGAACCGATCGTCGACCACGCCCCGGTCTGGGTGCGGCACACCGACGGCGTCACCATCACGCAGTGGGACTACCCGCAGTGCGAGTCGCTCGGCCTGCTGAAGATGGACTTCCTCGGGCTGCGCAACCTGACGATCATGGACGACGCCATCAAGATGGTGAAGGCCAACAAGGGCATCGACCTGGAGATGCTCGCCCTGCCGCTGGACGACCCCAAGACCTACGAACTGCTCTGCCGCGGCGACACGCTCGGGGTGTTCCAGTTCGACGGCGGGCCGATGCGCTCCCTGCTCCGCCAGATGCAGCCCGACAACTTCGAGGACATCTCCGCCGTCTCGGCCCTCTACCGGCCGGGCCCGATGGGCATGAACTCGCACACGAACTACGCCGAGCGCAAGAACGGCCGCCAGGAGATCACCCCGATCCACCCGGAGCTGGAGGAGCCCCTCAAGGAGGTCCTCGGCCTCACCTACGGCCTGATCGTGTACCAGGAGCAGGTGCAGAAGGCCGCCCAGATCGTCGCCGGCTACTCGCTCGGCGAGGCCGACATCCTGCGCCGCGTGATGGGCAAGAAGAAGCCCGAGGAGCTGGCGAAGAACTTCGTCCTCTTCGAGGCGGGCGCCAAGAAGAACGGCTTCTCGGACGAGGCGATCAAGGCGCTCTGGGACGTGCTGGTGCCGTTCGCCGGCTACGCCTTCAACAAGGCGCACTCCTCCGCGTACGGGCTGGTCACCTACTGGACCGCGTACCTCAAGGCGAACTACCCCGCCGAGTACATGGCGGCGCTGCTCACCTCGGTCAAGGACGACAAGGACAAGTCCGCGGTCTACCTCAACGAGTGCCGGCGCATGGGCATCAAGGTGCTCCCGCCGAACGTCAACGAGTCGGAGTCCAACTTCGCCGCCCAGGGCGACGACGTCATCCTCTTCGGTCTGACGGCCGTCCGGAACGTCGGCCAGAACGTCGTGGACTCGATCATCCGGTGCCGCAAGGCGAAGGGGAAGTACAGCACCTTCCCGGACTTCCTGGACAAGGTCGAGGCGGTCGTCTGCAACAAGCGGACCGTGGAATCGCTCATCAAGGCCGGTGCCTTCGACGAGATGGGCCACACCCGCAAGGGCCTCGTCGCCCACCACGAGTCCATGATCGACAACGTGGTGCAGGTCAAGCGCAAGGAGGCCGAGGGACAGTTCGACCTCTTCGGCGGCGGCGACGAGGGCAGCGACGAGCCGGCCTTCGGGCTCGACGTGGAGTTCTCCGACATCGAGTGGGATAAGTCCTATCTGCTGGCCCAGGAGCGCGAGATGCTCGGGCTCTACGTCTCCGACCACCCGCTCTTCGGCATCGAGCACGTGCTGAGCGACAAGGCCGACGCCGCGATCGCCCAGCTCATGGGCGGCGAGCACAGCGACGGCGCGATCGTCACCGTGGGCGGCATCATCTCCGGCCTCCAGCGCAAGATGACCAAGCAGGGCAACGCCTGGGCCATCGCCACCGTCGAGGACCTGGCCGGCTCGATCGAGTGCATGTTCTTCCCCGCCACCTACCAGCTGGTCTCCACCCAGCTCGTCGAGGACACCGTCGTCTTCGTCAAGGGCCGGCTCGACAAGCGCGAGGACGTCCCCCGGCTCGTCGCCATGGAGATGCAGGTCCCGGACCTGTCCTCGGCGGGGACCAACGCCCCGGTCGTCCTGACCATCCCCACGGTCAAGATCACCCCGCCCATGGTCAGCCGGCTCGGCGAGGTGCTCAGCAACCACCGGGGCAACACCGAGGTCCGGATCAAGCTCCAGGGCCCCCGCAAGACCACCGTGCTCCGGCTCGACCGCCACCGGGTGCAGCCCGACCCGGCGCTCTTCGGCGACCTGAAGGTGCTCCTCGGCCCGTCCTGCCTGGCCGGCTGAGCCGCCGCCCGCACCCGCACGCACGGGAGGGGCGCCCCGCGACAGCGGGTGCGCCCCTCCCGGCTACCGGCCTGTGGCCGTACCGGAGAAGTCCGGTCAGTTGTGGCCGAAGCGCCGCTGATGCTTACGCGCAACATCGGCAGGGCTGCCCTGGGCCTGCGCCTGGGCCTGGTTCTGCGACTCGAAGGAGCTGGAACGCGCGTCCTGCGCGCCCTGCTCCGACTCGGACGCGCGAACCTGCTGTCCGCCCTGCTTGCGGTTCTTGTTCTTGGCCATGGTGTTCCTCCTGTGGGGACTCTCGGGGCCAGGACCGCTGTCAGATTCACATAATCGGATATACATCGCATGTTGGATCATTACCGTGCGTAGCGAGGGGGTATCATGCGCCCTTTTCACGATCCGCCACGCCGATGATCCAGTTCCGGCCGTTAACCTCCGCGTGGTCGGGCAGACTCGAAGGAAACCCTGAGTGAGCGGCCCGCCCCTTCCCCCACGAGGCGGATCCGCCGGGTCCGTTCCCGAATTCCTGGAAGAGGGTGGAACGCGTGGACCGTTGCGTCGTCCTGGTGGACGCCGGCTACCTGCTGGGCGCGGCCGCGAGCCTGCTGGCCGGGGAGCCCGCCCGTTCCCGCATCACGGTCGACCACGCCGCCCTGATCCAGGGGCTGCGCGAGCGGGCCGAGGCCGACACCGCCCAGCCGCTCCTGCGGATCTACTGGTTCGACGGCGCCCCCGACCGCGTACCCCAGCCCGAGCACCGCAGACTGCGCGTCATGCCGCGCGTGACCGTGCGGCTGGGCGCCCTCACCCGCAGCGACGGGCGGTGGGCGCAGAAGGGCGTCGACGCGGCCATGCACGCCGAGCTGACCGAACTGGCCCGGAACCGGGCCTGCTCCGACGTCGTCCTGGTCACCGGCGACGGCGACCTGCTGCCCGGACTGATGTCCGCCAAGGAGCACGGCGTCGCCGTCCACCTCTGGGCCGTCCAGGCCGCCGACGGCGACTACAACCAGTCCGAGGACCTGGTCGCCGAGGCCGACGAACGCCGCGTCCTGGACCGTGCCTGGATCACCCGGGCCGTCCGCGCCAAGGAGACCGGCGGCGGCTGCGCGCCCCCGCCCGTGCCGCGCCCCGAGATCGCCGCGATCCTCTCCGCCCCGCTGCCCGAGGCCGCCCTCGCCGCCTCCGCCGAACGGGCCTCCGAGGCACGGGCGGAGGCCGCCGCCCCCGGCGGGCGCACCACCCCGGCCGGCCCGGCCCCCGCCCCCGCCCCGCAGACCCACGGCGGCCGGGGCGTCCCCACCCCCAAGGACCTGGCCGGCACCCTGCGCGGCCCGGCCCCCCAGCCCGCCGCCCCGCACCCCGTCGCCGCCCCGTCCGGAGCCACCCTGCGGTGGTCCTCCGACCGGGGCTGGGTGGAGCGCGGCGGCCCGGTCGGCGAGCCGCCCGAGACCGCGTCCCTGCCCACGCTCGCGCAGCTCACCAGCGCCGAGCAGCGCTGGGCGGACCGCGAGGAGGACATCACCACGGTCGGCGGCGACCCCTTCGAGGTGGGGCAGGTCTTCGCCCGCCGCTGGATGGAACGGCTGCCCGAAGCCGTCCACATCGCGAAGCTGTCGGCGCTCTACCCGCGCATCCCGCACCGCATCGACGGCGAACTGCTCCGGTACGCGGCCCGCTTCGGACTCCTCGCCCACAAGGACGACCAGATCGACGAGCACGACCGCTACGCGATCCGGGCCGGATTCTGGCGCGAGATCGACATCACCACCGAACCGGAGCACGCCCCCGCAGGCGAGCGGCAGGCCCCGGCCGCCGCCCAGCCCGAGCGTGCGGTGTCCTCCGGCGACTGAGCGTGCCGGCGAGCCCCGTGCCCGGGTCCGGCGGGGGCTCGCCCGGACGCTCCGAGACCGCATCGGTATCCGCACCGCTCAACCCCGTCGGCGTCCCGTGCGTCGATGTCCGATTGGTGCGGCCCCGGGCGTCATGCGGCGCTCCCGACCCCGTACCCTCGTACCTCGTGAGTACGGGCACAGCACAGGCGCAGACGGCGGACGGCACCGTGTGCGCGGTGCGGGATCTGGTCAAGACCTACCCCGCGGCCCGGGGCCGGCGCGGGACGCCCGCCACCCCCGAGGTACGGGCGACCGACGGCATCAGCCTGGACGTCCGGCGCGGTGAGATCTTCGGACTGCTCGGCCCCAACGGCGCCGGAAAGTCCACCCTCGTGCGCCAGCTCACCGGACTCATGCGGCCCGACGCGGGCTCCATCCACATTCTCGGCCACGATCTGGTGCGCCACCCCGACCGGGCCTCCCGGCTCATCGGCTACCTCGGCCAGGAGTCGACCGCGCTCGACGAGCTGACGGTCGGGCTCGCCGCCGAGACCACCGGCCGGCTCCGCGGACTGCCCGTGCGAGAGGCCCGCGCCGAACGCGACGCCGTCCTCGCCGAACTCGGCCTCACCGACCTCGCCGCCCGCCCGCTGAAGAAGCTCTCCGGCGGGCAGCGCAGGCTCGCGTGCGTGGCCGCCGCGCTGGTCGGGGAGCGGCCGGTGCTGATCCTCGACGAGCCGACGACCGGGATGGACCCCGTCGCCCGGCGCGCCGTCTGGGCCGCCGTCGACCGGCGGCGCGCGGAGCGCGGAGCGACGGTGGTGCTGGTCACCCACAACGTCATCGAGGCGGAGACCGTGCTCGACCGGGTCGCCGTGGTCGAACGCGGCCGGGTCATCGCCTGCGACACCCCGGCCGGACTCAAGGAACGCGTCGCCGGGGAGGTGCGGGTGGAGCTGGTGTGGCGGGAACGGGCGCCGCTGGACGTGCCCGAGGTCGCCGCCCTGCGGGCCTCGGCCCAGGAGTCCGGGCGGCGCTGGGTGCTGCGGCTCGGACCCGACGAGGCACGGGCCGCGGTCGCCGCGGTGACCGGCGGCGCGGCCTTCGCCGCCCTCGACGACTTCACCCTGGCGACCCCCAGCCTGGAGGATGTCTATCTCGCGCTCGGCGGGGGAGCGACGCAGGGACTGGTGAAGGCGTGAACGCGATCAGTGCGGTGGCCGGGGCCACCGGGACCTCCGGGACGGACGGGGCGGACGGGACGGGCCCCGTGCCCGGAGCCGGGCCCGCGCCGCTGGCGCCCCGGGCCCGGCTGTTCCCCTCCCTCGCCGCGGTCTACCGCGCGCAGCTCAGCCGGGCCCGGGTGGCCCGGATCCCGCTGCTCTTCGTGGCGACCTTCCAGTCCGTCGGGATCATGGTCCTGATGCGCGGAGTCGTGGACGGCGGGGCCGAGGCGCGCGCGGTGGTGGCCGGATCCAGCGTCCTGGTCGTCGCCTTCGTCGCGCTGAACCTGCTCGCCCAGTACTTCGGGCAGCTGCGGGCGGCCGGCGGGCTCGACCACTACGCGACGCTGCCGGTGCCGCCCGCGGCCGTGGTGCTCGGAGCGGCCGGCGCGTACGCCTCCTTCACCGTGCCCGGCACGGTGGTGACGGCCGTGGCCGGAAGTGTGCTGTTCGGGCTGCCGATGGCCCATCTCTGGGTGCTCGTCGCCGTCGTCCCGCTCTCCGGGGCGGCGCTCTCCGGGCTCGGGGCCGCGCTCGGGCTGCTCGCCCCGCGCCAGGAACTGGCCACGCTGCTCGGCCAGCTCGGCATGTCCGCGGCGCTGCTGCTGGGCGTCCTGCCGGCCGACCGGCTGCCGGGGCCGGTGGGCTGGGCCCGGGACCTGCTGCCCTCCACGTACGGGGTCGAGGCGCTCTCCCGCTCGTTCGACGCCCGGCCCGACTGGGCGGTCGTCGCCCTCGACCTCGGGGTCTGCGCGGCCGTGGGCGTCCTCTCGCTGGCCGTGGCGGCCTGGGCGTACCGCAGGGCGTCGGTCCGGTGAGGCGGCGGACAGGGGCGCCTGGCACGATGGCACGGTGACCGCACCTCTGACGCCGCCGCACCAGCCCTCGCCCCACGACCCGTGGCAGAAGCCGCCGGAAGGGGACGGCCGTACGGGGTCCCATCCCTGGGTCCCGGACACGGACGACGACGGGGCGCTCCGTACCGATCTGCGGCGCGCGGCGGTCGTCGCGGGCATCGTGACCGTCGCCGGGATCCTCCTCGGACTGCTCTGGCTCGGGCTGGCGCCGCGCGTTCCGCTGGTCTCCGACGACAGCGCGGTCTTCCTCAGCGACAGCGAGGGCGAGGAGGCGATCGGGGCCGACGGCACGTTCGCGCTGCTGGGCCTGGCCTTCGGGGCGGTCTCCGCGGGGCTCGTCTTCTGGTTCCACCGGCGCGGCGGGATCCCGCTCGTCGCCGGGCTCGCCGTGGGCGGGGTGCTCGGGTCGCTGCTGGCCTGGCAGCTCGGTACGCGGCTCGGGCCGACGGACGACGTGGTCGCGCACGCGCGCGAGGTCGGCAAGGGCGTGATCTTCGACGCGCCGCTGGAGCTGCATGCGAAGGGGGCGCTGCTGGCGTGGTCGCTGGCGGCGATGGCGGTGCATCTGGGGCTGACGGCGTTGTTCGGGCCCCGGGATCCGGAGCCGTGGGGGGTGTACGGGGTGCCGGGGGCGCCGGAGGCGCCGGTCGGGGGGCCGGGGGCGGTTGGTGGGCCCGGGGCGTCCGGTTCGCCCGGTGCGCCTGTGCCGCCCGCGGCGTCCGATGGTGACGGGCCGTCCGGGGCCGCTGGACCGGCTGCCGCGGGGTGAGCGTGGGGCGGGGTGCGGGGGGTGCCGCTGCGCGGGGCCTTTCCCCTCCCCGCCCCTTCCCGTAACCGGGGGCGCTGCCCCCGGGCCCCCGGTCCTCAAACGCCGGACGGGCTGGATTGTGCCGGGGTGGGAGCGAGGGTGGGGTTCCGGGCCGGAGTCGCGCGCGCTCCGAGAGCGCGTGGGTTCCCGGTCGGGGTCGTGTGCGTTCTAGGCGCGGCCGATCGGGGCGAACGTTGCCGAGGTCAGGGTGGCCAGGTCGGCGGGGGAGAGTTCGACCTCCAGGCCGCGGCGGCCGGCGGAGACGCAGATGGTGGAGTGGGCTCGGGCGGAGGCGTCGAGGACGGTGGGGAGGCGTTTGCGCTGGCCCAGGGGGGAGATGCCGCCGCGGACGTAGCCGGTGGTGCGTTCGGCGGCGGCGGGGTCGGCCATGGTGGCGCGCTTGCCGCCGACGGCGGAGGCGAGGGCCTTCAGGTCGAGGGAGCCGGCCACGGGGACGACGGCGACGGTCAGCCGGCCGTCGACGTCGGCGACGAGGGTCTTGAAGACGCGGTCGGGGGAGACCCCGAGGGCCTCGGCGGCCTCCTCGCCGTAGGAGGCGGACGCCGGGTCGTGCTCGTACGCGTGCACGGTGAAGGCGGTGCCCGCGGCGGTCAGCGCCACCGTGGCGGGGGTGCCGCCGGACTGGGTCTGCTTCTTCGGCTTCTTCGCCACGGGACGGAGGCTCCGGTCGCTCAGTTGGGGTGGGTCGGGGCGCGGGTCAGGTCCACCGCGGGCAGCGAGGGAAGGTGCCGGATGACGGCGGTCTCGGAGCGCAGCAGGGACAGCTCCTCGCGGAGCCGGGTCGCGGTGTCCGGGGCCTGGAGGAGCCGCTGCTTCGCGGGGATGTCCAGGACCGCGGCGGCGGCGACCAGGTACGAGACGACGGACGGCTCGTCGGGGAGGTCCGCCCCCGTGGTCAGGGAACGCTCGTTCGCGCCCGCCAGCCGCTTCTGGTAGCCCCGGAAGGCCCGCAGGACCCCGTCGGCGAGCGCGTCCGCGCCCTCGCCCGGGTCCTCCTCCAGCTCTTCGAGCTCCGCCGTGAGGTACGGGCCGCTCGCGTCCACGGAGAGCAGCCGCACCCGGCTGGTGCCGGTCGCCAGCACCTCGAAGCTGCCGTCCGAGCGCTCCCGGATCTTCGCCGCGTCGGCGACGCAGCCGACCCGGTGGAAGCTCTGGACCGGATCGGGGCCGAAACCGTCGGCCGGGCCGCGTTCGGCCGGGAGCGTCACGGCGTCCGGCATGCCGGCCCCCGTCGGGGCGGTCTCGCGGCCGTCGCGGATGGCGACCACGGCGAAACGGCGCGGTTCGTCCTCGTCGGTCTTCAGCAGCTCGCGCATCATGGCGCGATAGCGCTCCTCGAAGACGTTCAGCGGCAGCACGAGGCCCGGGAACAGCACCGCGTTCAGCGGGAACAGGGGCAGGCGAGCGGTGGTCACAGCGGTCAAGCGTAATGGCCGCGCGGCCGGCCCCGGTCGCCGGACGGCCTCCTGGCGGCCGCCCGCCGCCGCGCCGTGTCCCGCGCGTCGAGGAACACCCCCAGCGGATCGGCCGAGACCGTCGCCCACGGGAACGACGACGCATGCGGCCCGATCCGCTCGAACTGCTCCCGCGCCTCGGCCCAGCGACCCCGCGCGACCAGCACGTACGCCAGCAGATTGCGGACCTCGGCGGGCCACGGGTCGCCCGGCGCGAAGGACGCGGACAGCGCGATCGCCAGATCGCAGGCCGCGTCGGTCCGGTCCAGTTGCACCGAGGTGGTCGAGGCGCCCGGGGCGTCGGCCAGCAGGGCGAAGGCGGCCCGCAGCGGCAGCGCCTGCACCAGGGAACTGGGCAGCGCGTCCTCGGCCGCCCGCTCCGCGAAGTCGAAGCACTCGCGGTGCGAGCCGTACCAGGCGGCGGAGAGGTACTGAAGGGCCGCGACATGGCAGCCGTAGTGGTGGGTGGAGCGCTGGACGGCCTGTTCCCACAGCGCCTCGAACGTGGTGTGCGTGGCCTGGGTCCCCCGGGCGTGGTCCAGCGCCAGCCGCCAGGGCACCGGATCGCGCGGATCGCCCTGCGCCGCCGCCGTGATCACCGGCCCGACCGCGCGCAGCTGCTCGGCGCGGGCCGGCGAGTCCCAGGCCCGCTCCACGGCGAGCTGCGCCTTGACCAGGGTGGCGTCGGGATCGTGCGGGGCCGCGGCCAGCCAGGACCGCAGCCAGCCGTCCCGGTTCCTGGCGAAGGCCACCAGCCGGTTGAGATAGCGGTCCCGCAGCTCCCACTCCGCCGCGTCCCGGGTGGTCGCCAGCAGTTTGGCCGCCGGTTCGTACTCCCCGAGGGCGGCGGCCACCAGGGCGGGCGACAGCCGCTCGTCGGGGGCGTCGAGCATCACCGCATGGTCCGCCGGCCAGCCGGCGGGCAGCTCCGGCACGGGCCGGATCATGCGCGCGGTGCGGAGCAGAGCACGGAGGAAAGACATGGTGCAGACCATTGAAAAGCGCTGGTCGGGACGGCGCCAGAGGGGTGCTGTGAAGCTTTGGTGCCGAGTGGGAGGGTTGCCCCGCCCATGGCCAAGAAAGAGTAAAGGAATGGGGTCGATTTTGGCTTGATCCGGCCGCTCCGGGGGTGCGGCGCCGCCCGCCGGGCCGCGGCCGCGGCCCGGAGCGCGTACGGAAACGGGCCCGGCGGAGTCAGCCGCGCCGCAGCAGACGGGTGGCCCCGGCCGCGACCGTGGTGGCCAGTATCCAGCCCAGCAGGACGAGCACGGCCGCCAGCCACTGCCAGCCGCCCTCCATCCGCCAGTAGCCGTCCTGGCCGAGATTGATCACCGGCACCAGCAGGTCCAGCGCGTACAGCGACGCGTTCCACTCCGGATGCTCGTCCTGTTTGATCGCGGCCGGTTCGTACCGCGAGAAGACCAGCGCGCCCGCCGCCCACAGCACCGCCATCCACAGCGCGGCCCGCCCCGGCCGGTAGCCGTACGCCACCGTCCAGTCCTGGAGGAAGCCCCAGAGCTTCGCGGCGGGCGGCAGCGTCTCCCGGCGCCGCCGCTGCTTGGCCAGCAGCACCTCGCGGGCGTCCGAGTCCTCCCCGCTCGACCGCAGCACCGTCGCCAGCCGCTCGTACGGCTCCGGCGCGTACTCCGGGGTCGCCGCCGCCACCCACTCCAGACGCCGGGCGAGCGGGAAATGGCCGTACGGCACCAGGTTCTCGTAGACGAAGCCGCCCATCGCCAGCCCGCCGGGCCCCGGCCAGCTGCTCGACACGTCGATCAGCGTGACGACCTTCGCCCCGTTGAGCACCACCCGGCCGCGCGCGGGCCGCTCCGGGTTGAAGCGCAGCTCGGGGACGGCGATCCGGCGCAGCGACAGCTCCTCGCGGTCCGCCAGCCGGAACACCGCCTTGTGCAGGTCGACCGCGTCGCCGAACCGCCCGTCGTCCAGCCGCACCCCGCCCCGGCAGCGGAAGACCTGCGGCCGGGTGCCGTGCGCCGGGGTGGGGGACGAGGAGATGCCGAACGGCGGGGTGGTGCCCAGGTTCCCCGTGTCCACGCTCACCCAGGCCTCGCTCATGTACAGCGTCCGCTCCACGCTCAGCTGCGGGGCGTTGAGCGCGCGCCGGCCCTGCGCCGCCCGCAGCCGGCTGCCCCGCAGGCTCAGCGAGCCGCCCACCTTCGCCCCGCGCAGGCTCAGCTCCCCGAGCGTCTCGACCATCTCCGCCTGGAGGTCCTGGCCCACCGAGAGCCCGTCGCCCAGCAGCGCCCGCCCCTGCCGGTCCGGGCCGATGTCGATCTGGTTGAGCAGCAGATCCGTGCCGATCTGCGCGTCCGTGAGCCGGATCCCGCGCTCCACCCGGCACCGGGGCAGATGCAGATCGCCCTCGGTGCGCAGCCGCGCCGCCTCCAGCCGGGGCATCGCGCACCCCACGATCCGCAGGGTCGTGAAATGGCATTCGGGCAGCAGGACCTCCTCGTCGAACCGGCAGCCCGTCATCTCCACATACGGATCGACCCGGCCGCCGGCCAGATCCAGCCGCCCCGTGATCCGCAGCCCCCGCAGCTTCAGCGCAGCGACCCGGCCGGGCCGCGGACGCGGCCCGCTCAGCAGCAGCCGCGCCACGACCCGGGCCTCCACGCTGCGCTCGACGCCCCAGCCCTGCGGGGCGAACGGATCGTCGCGCACCGTGTCGCGGGCGCGCAGGTCGTAGGTGGTCCCGGTCCGGAAGGACTGCCACATGCCCAGCTCGGCAGCGCTGAGGTCGTCCGGGAAATCCCCGTCGTGCGGTTCGGTCACCGACGCCCCTCTCGTTCGGAGCCGCCGGCCGGCGGGGGACGGGGTCCCTCCGGTTCCGGTCGGCCGTAATCCCGTTATTCCCTCTGAGTGACTGTGTGAACGCTCATAGTCAGCCGTGACGGCCGGGGCATGTATCAGCCAGTGATACGGGCGTCCGGCCGTCGGAGCCGGTCTGCGAGAATTGCGGTGTGATCTCTCGAATCGATCTGCGCGGCGATGCCCTCCCCGAGGGCGGCGCCCTGCGCGACCTGCTGCCCCGTGCCGAGTTCGACGTGGAAGCCGCCCTGGAGACGGTGCGGCCGATCTGTGACGACGTACGCCATCGAGGCTCCGCGGCAGTGATCGACTGGGGGGAGAAGTTCGACGGCGTGCGGCTGGAAGCGATCCGGGTCCCCGCGGACGCGATCGCCGCCGCCCTGGACGGGCTGGACCCCGCCGTCCGCGCCGCCCTGGAGGAGTCGATCCGCCGCGCCCGCCTCGTCCACCGCGAGCAGCGCCGCACCACGCACACCACCCAGGTCGTCCCCGGCGGCACCGTCACCGAGAAGTGGGTCCCGGTCGAGCGCGTCGGGCTGTACGTGCCGGGCGGCCGCTCGGTCTACCCGTCCTCCGTGGTGATGAACGTGGTGCCCGCCCAGGAGGCCGGCGTCGAGGGCGTCGCCATCGCCTCCCCGCCGCAGAAGGAGTTCGGCGGACTGCCGCACCCCACGATCCTGGCCGCCTGCGCCCTGCTCGGGGTGGACGAGGTCCACGCCGCCGGCGGTGCCCAGGCCGTCGCGATGTTCGCGTACGGCACCGAGGACTGCCTGCCCGTCAACCTCGTCACCGGCCCCGGCAACATCTACGTCGCCGCCGCCAAGCGCCTCCTCAAGGGCCGCATCGGCATCGACGCCGAGGCCGGGCCGACCGAGATCGCGATCCTCGCGGACTCCACCGCCGATCCGGTGCACGTCGCCGCCGACCTGATCAGCCAGGCCGAGCACGACCCGATGGCCGCCGCCGTCCTGGTCACCGACTCCGAGGAGCTGGCCGCCGCCACCGAGGCCGAGCTGGTCCCGCAGGTCGCCGCGACCAAGCACGTCACCGACCGCATCGAGCCCGCCCTGGCCGGCCGCCAGTCGGCGATCGTCCTCGTCAACGACCTGGAGGACGGCCTCAAGGTCGTCGACGCGTACGCCGCCGAGCACCTGGAGATCCAGACGGAGAACGCCGCGGCCGTCGCCGACCGCGTCCGCAACGCCGGAGCGGTCTTCGTCGGCCCCTGGTCGCCCGTCTCGCTCGGCGACTACTGCGCCGGCTCCAACCACGTCCTGCCCACCGGCGGCTGCGCCTGCCACTCCTCGGGCCTGTCCGTGCAGTCCTTCCTGCGCGGCATCCACATCGTCGACTACACGCGCGACGCCCTGGCCGAGGTCACCCACCATGTGGTGACCCTCGCCGAGGCGGAGGACCTCCCCGCCCACGGCGCCGCGCTCAAGGCCAGGTTCGGGTGGAAGGTTCCCCAGCAGTGACGAACAGCAACGCCGGCGGTCCCACGGCCAACCCGTGGGACGCCCTGCCGATCCGCGACGAACTGCGCGGCCAGTCCCCGTACGGGGCGCCCCAGCTCGACGTCCCCGTACGGCTGAACACCAACGAGAACCCGTACCCGCTCCCCGACGCCCTCGTCGACCGGATCGCCGAACGGGTCCGCGAGGCCGCCCGCGACCTCAACCGCTACCCCGACCGCAACGCCGTCGAGCTCCGCACCGAGCTGGCCCGCTACCTCACCCGCACCGCCGGGCACCGGGTCGGCGCCGCCAACGTCTGGGCGGCCAACGGCTCCAACGAGGTCCTCCAGCAACTGCTGCAGACCTTCGGCGGCCCCGGACGCACCGCGATCGGCTTCGAGCCCTCGTACTCCATGCACGCCCTCATCGCCCGCGGCACCGGCACCGGCTGGATCTCCGGACCGCGCAACGCGGACTTCACCATCGACGTGGACGCCGCCCGCGCGGTCATCGCCGAGCGCCGCCCCGACGTCGTCTTCATCACCTCCCCCAACAACCCCACCGGCACCGCCGTCGACGCGGACACCGTCCTCGCGCTGTACGAGGCCGCGCAGGCCGCCAAGCCGTCGATGGTCGTCGTGGACGAGGCGTACGGCGAGTTCAGCCACCACCCCTCGCTGCTGCCGCTGATCGAGGGCCGCCCCCACCTGGTGCTCTCGCGCACCATGTCGAAGGCGTTCGGCGCCGCCGGGCTCCGTCTCGGCTACCTCGCCGCCGACCCCGCCGTGGTCGACGCGGTGCAGCTGGTCCGGCTGCCGTACCACCTGTCCTCCGTCACCCAGGCCACCGCGCTCGCCGCCCTGGAGCACACCGATACGCTCCTCGGGTACGTCGCGCAGCTCAAGAGCGAGCGCGACCGGATCGTCACCGCACTGCGGGCCCTCGGCTTCGACGTCACCGATTCGGACGCCAACTTCGTCCAGTTCGGCCGCTTCGCCGACAGCCACACCGCGTGGCGGCAGATCCTCGACCGGGGCGTCCTGGTCCGGGACAACGGCGTACCGGGATGGCTGCGGGTCTCCGCGGGGACCCCGGAGGAGAACGACGCGTTCCTCGACGCGGTTCGCACGCTAGACACTGAGAACGCCAAGAAGGAGCACGACGCATGAGCGCCCGCGTAGGCCGCGTGGAACGCACCACGAAGGAAACGTCGGTGCTGGTCGAGATCAACCTCGACGGCACCGGAAAGGTCGATGTCGCGACCGGGGTCGGCTTCTACGACCACATGCTCGACCAGCTCGGCCGGCACGGTCTGTTCGACCTCACGGTCAAGACCGACGGCGATCTGCACATCGACTCGCACCACACCATCGAGGACACCGCGCTCGCCCTGGGCGCCGCCTTCAAGCAGGCCCTCGGCGACAAGGTCGGCATCTACCGCTTCGGCAACTGCACCGTCCCGCTGGACGAGTCGCTCGCCCAGGTCACCGTCGACCTCTCCGGCCGCCCCTACCTGGTGCACACCGAGCCGGAGAACATGGCGCCGATGATCGGCGCCTACGACACGACGATGACCCGGCACATCCTGGAGTCCTTCGTCGCCCAGGCGCAGATCGCCCTGCACGTCCACGTCCCGTACGGGCGCAACGCGCACCACATCGTCGAGTGCCAGTTCAAGGCGCTCGCCCGCGCCCTGCGGTACGCCAGCGAGCACGACCCGCGCGCCGCCGGCATCCTCCCCTCCACGAAGGGCGCGCTGTGACCGGCCTCAACACCGTCCTGATCGTGGTCGGTCTCTTCCTGGCCGGGGGCGTCTACTCCTTCGCCAAGCAGGGCATGCCCAAGGGCGTCGTCGTGCTGCTCGGGCTGGCCTCCGTGATGTGCCTGGTCGCGGGCGTCATGCGGATCCAGGGACTCTGGGACTGAGGGGCGCGCACATGGACACCAAGAAGAAGGTCGTCGTCTTCGACTACGGCTTCGGCAACGTACGCTCCGCCGAACGCGCCCTGGCGCACGTCGGCGCCGACGTCGAGATCACCCGCGACTTCGACACCGCGATGAACGCCGACGGGCTGCTCGTGCCCGGCGTCGGCGCGTTCTCCGCGTGCATGGAGGGGCTGAAGAAGGCCCGCGGCGAATGGATCATCGGCCGCAGGCTGGCCGGCGGGCGCCCCGTCATGGGCATCTGCGTGGGCATGCAGATCCTCTTCGAGCGCGGCATCGAGCACGGGGTGGAGACCGAGGGCCTGGACGAGTGGCCCGGCACCGTCGGCCCGCTCAAGGCCGACGTCGTCCCGCACATGGGGTGGAACACCGTCGAGGCCCCGGAGGACTCCCAGCTGTTCGCCGGGCTCGACGCCGGCACGCGCTACTACTTCGTGCACTCCTACGCGGCGCACGACTGGACCCTCGAAGTCACCAACCCGCAGATCCGTGCCCCCCGGGTCACCTGGGCCACCCACGGCGAACGGTTCGTGGCGGCCGTGGAGAACGGCGCGCTGTGGGCCACCCAGTTCCACCCCGAGAAGTCCGGCGACGCCGGCGCCCAGCTGCTGACCAACTGGATCGAGACGCTGTAATGCCCAAGCTTGAACTGCTCCCCGCCGTAGACGTCCGCGACGGCCAGGCGGTCCGCCTGGTGCACGGCGAGTCCGGCTCCGAGACCTCCTACGGCTCGCCGCTGGAGGCCGCCCTGGCCTGGCAGCGCTCCGGCGCCGAGTGGCTGCACCTGGTCGACCTGGACGCCGCCTTCGGCACCGGCGACAACCGGGCGCTGATCGCCGAGGTGGCCGGCGCCATGGACATCAAGGTGGAGCTCTCCGGCGGCATCCGCGACGACGCCACGCTCGCCGCCGCCCTCGCCACCGGCTGCCGACGCGTCAACCTCGGCACCGCCGCCCTGGAGACCCCGGAATGGGTCGCCAAGGTCATCGCGGAGCACGGCGACCAGATCGCCGTCGGCCTGGACGTGCGCGGCACCACCCTGCGCGGCCGGGGCTGGACCCGCGACGGCGGCGACCTCTACGAGACGCTGGCCCGCCTGGACTCCGAGGGCTGCGCCCGCTACGTCGTCACCGACATCGCCAAGGACGGCACGCTCCAGGGCCCCAACCTGGAGCTCCTGAAGAACGTCTGCGCCGCCACCGACAAGCCCGTCGTCGCCTCCGGCGGCGTCTCCTCCCTGGACGACCTGCGGGCCATCGCCTCGCTCGTCCCCGAGGGCGTCGAGGGCGCGATCGTCGGCAAGGCGCTGTACGCGAAGGCGTTCACCCTGGAAGAGGCGCTGGAGGCGGTCTCCGCATGACCGCGTCCGCACCCGCGCGCCGGGGAGGTGCCCGATGACCCTGGCCGTACGCGTCATCCCCTGCCTCGACGTGGACAACGGCCGCGTCGTCAAGGGAGTCAACTTCCAGAACCTGCGCGACGCCGGCGACCCCGTCGAGATGGCCAAGCTGTACGACGCCGAGGGCGCCGACGAGCTGACCTTCCTCGACATCACCGCCTCCAGCGGCGACCGGGAGACGACCTACGACGTGGTGCGCCGCACCGCCGAGCAGGTCTTCATCCCGCTCACCGTCGGCGGCGGCGTCCGCACCGCCGACGACGTCGACAAGCTGCTGCGGGCCGGCGCGGACAAGGTCGGCGTCAACACGGCGGCCATCGCCCGCCCGGAGCTGATCCGGGAGATCGCCGAGCGCTTCGGCCGCCAGGTCCTGGTGCTCTCCGTGGACGCCCGGCGCACCCCCGCCGGCACCTTCGAGGTCACCACCCACGGCGGGCGCAGGGGCACCGGCATCGACGCCGTCGAGTGGGCGCACCGGGCCGCCGAACTGGGCGCGGGCGAGATCCTGCTCAACTCCATGGACGCCGACGGCACCAAGGACGGCTACGACACCGAGATGATCGCCGCCGTCCGCGCGCACGTGACCGTGCCCGTCATCGCCTCCGGCGGCGCGGGCCGGCTCGCGGACTTCGCGCCGGCCGTCGACGCCGGGGCCGACGCGGTGCTCGCCGCGTCCGTCTTCCACTTCGGTGATCTGCGGATCTCCGAGGTGAAGGGCGCCCTCGGAGAGGCCGGACACCCGGTCCGCTGAACCACCGCCCGGCCGGCTGCCGGGTGACGGGGCCGCACCGCTCAAGGGCGGTGCGGCCCCGTCGTCGTGCTCCGGGACCGGACGGCGTCCCGCTGTGCACGCGCACAGCCGGACGCCGTCCTTCCTGGGAGCGCGCACCGCAAGCCGGGACGCGGGGAGCGGCGGCGGACGCATGTCTTCCGGCCCTGTTTACGCGGAAGTAACGTGCCGGACGTGACTTCCTCGACGACCGTGCACAGTCCGCTCCGGCTGTACGGCCGCAGCGGTGAACTCGCCATCATCGACACCCTGTTGACCCGCCTTCGGTACGGCGACGGAGGCGCCCTGGTCCTCACGGCGCTCCCCGGGACCGGCCGCACCGCCCTGCTGGAGAGGGCCGCGGCCCTCCACCGCGACCGGCACACCGGCCCCGTGCTGTACGCCACCGCCGACCCCGCCGAGCGGCGGCTGCCGTTCAGCGGACTGCACGCCCTGCTCTGCTCGGCACCGGGCCCCCTCCCGGTGCCGCCGGACCGGCTGCTGCGCGAGGGCATCGCCCCCGCCGCGCTGCTCGCCCTGCTGCGCGAACTCGGCGCGGACCGGCCGCTCCTGGTCTGCGTGGACGACGCCGACGCCTGGGACGCCCGGTCGCTGGCCGCGCTCGTCTTCGCGGCCCGCAGACTCGGCGCGGGCAGCCGGGTCGCCGTGCTGGCCGCCGCCGGGGAGGGGACGGGGCTCGCCGGGCTGCCCGCGCTCCGGCTCGGCCCGCTCGACGACGACGCGGCGGCGGCCCTCCTGGACCGGATCACCGGCGCCGGGGGAGCGGCGGACCCGGTGGACCCCGTGGACCCGGTGGTCCGGGGCGAACTCCTGCGCGAGGCGGCCGGCAACCCCCGGCTGCTCACCGGCCTCACCGCCCGGCTCACCCCCGGCCAGCTCGCCGGCCGCACCGCGCTGCCCTGGCCGCTGCCGGGCGCCGAGGACGTCCTGGAGGCGCACGCCGCCCGCCTCGACGCCCTGCCCCCGCCCACCCGCGCCCTGCTGCTGCTCGCCGCCGCAGCCCACGCGCACGAACCCGAGGGGACCGGGGCCGACACCGCCCTGCTGCTGCGCGCCGCCGCCGCGGCCGGGCTCGGCACCACCGCCCCGGACCTCGCCCTGCGCACCCCCGCCCGCACCGCGGGCCTCCTCCAACGGGCGGGCGACCGCGTCCACTTCGGTCACCCCCTGCTGCTCCGCGCCGTCCTGCACCGCGCCCCGCCCCGGCAGCTCCGCGCGGCACACGGCCTCCTCGCCGCCCTGCTGACACCCCCGGCCCGGACGGACCGGCGGACCACGGACCGCGCGCAGCCCCTCGCCGCCCCGGCGCCCGGAGCCCCTGCCCCGTCCGCCGCCGGGCGCCCCGCCCCCGGGGCCGCGGCGCTGCCCGCGCTCGTGCAGTGGGCCTGTGCCGCCGACGGGCCCGACGACCGGCTGGCCGACGCGCTGGAGGCCTCGGCCACGGCGCCGCGCCCCCCGGGCGAACGGGCGGCGGCGCTGGCGCGCGCCGCGCGGCTGACCACCGACGAGACGGTACGGGCCGGGCGGTTCGCCGCCGCCGCCGAACAGACCCGGCTCGCCGGGGACGCCGGACGGGCCCGCGCGCTGCTGGCCCGGGTGGGCGCGCGGACCCCGCACGGCGGCGCCCATCTCGTACGGGGGCTGCTCGCCCTGGGCGACGGGCCCGCCGCCGACGCCCATCAGGTGCTGCTCACCGCGGCGGACCTCCTCGCCCCGGCCGATCCGGGACGCGCCCTGGAGGCCCGGCTGGCCGCCGCGGAGGCCGCCTGGGCGATGGGGGACGCGCTCGCGTACCTGGACGCGCTGAGCCGGGCCCCGGTCGCCGCCGATCCCGCGCTCGTGCCCTACCGCGACGGTGTCCGCGCCCTGCTGCGGGGCCATCTCGCGGAGGGGCGCGGCCTGTTGCGGCGCTGTCTGGAGGACTCCGGCGGGACGGGGGACCCGGTGGCGCTGCTGAGGGGCGCGGTCTCGGCCCTGGTGCTGGGCGATCTGGAGGCCGCCTGCCGCTGCGGGACCAGGGCGCTCGCCGCCGTACGGGCCACCGGCACGGAGGCGCTGCTGCCGCAGGCGCTGGAGCATCTGGCCTACGCGGAGCTGCGGGCCGGCCGGCACGCCCGCGCCCGTGCCCACGCGCGGGAGGGCCTGCGCGCCGCCTCCCGCACCGGGCAGCCGAACGCCGCCTCCCATCTGCACGCCGTCCTCGCCCTCGCCGCCTCCGTGGAGAGCGGCCCCGAGGACTGCGCCGGCCACGCCGAGGCGGCGCTCGCGGGTGCCGGGCCGCACGGTCTCGCCCAAGCTGCCACCCTCGCCACCTGGGCGCTGGCCCGCGCCGAACTGGCGGCCGGACGCTGCGGCGAGGCCGCGGCCCGGCTGGACCCCCTCGTCCGCCCCGGCCCCCGGCGCGGCCACTTCGCGACCCGGATGCTGGCCGTGCCCTGCTATGTGGAGGCGTCCGTGCTGGCCGGCCGGGCGGACCGGGGGAGGGGCGGCGGCCCGGTCGCCGAGGCCGTGGCGGAGTTCGCCGTCTGGGCGACCCGGACCACCGACCCCCAGGTCCCCGCCCAACTGGCCCGCTGCCGCGCCCTGCTGGCCGCGCCGGGGGACGCGGCCGGGCGGTACGGGGAGGCGCTGGCCCATCACGACCGGGCGGGCGGCGACTTCGAACGCGCCCGGACGCAGCTGCTGTTCGGGGCGTGGCTGCGCCGGCGGCGCCGTACCCGGGAGGCCAGGGAGCCGCTGCGGGACGCCCTGGTCGGGTTCGAACGGTGCGGCGCGCGGGCCTGGACCGACCGGACCCGCGGCGAACTGCGGGCGGCCGGTGAGGCGGCCCCGGCCCCGGCCGCGCACGGCGGCCCCGATCCGCTGACCGCGCTCACCCCGCAGCAGGCGCGGATCGCCCGCTGCGTGGCCGAGGGGGCGACCAATCGCGAGGTGGCGCTCCGGCTCTCGGTGAGCACCCGGACCGTCGACCACCACCTGCGCAATGTCTTCGCCGCCCTCGGGGTGCGCTCGCGGACCGAACTCGCCCGGGTGCTGGACCACTGAGGGCCGCACCGGCCCCGGGGAGCGGCCGTGTGGCGCGGAGGTTGCAGGACCGTGATGAGAAGGAGGCCGCAGACCCCTAGGTACCGACCGGCCGGTATGCCATATTGCGGACGTCAGGATGATTCGGTGTGCTCATGCCCAACGCCGGGCTGGGCGAACCGGAGCCGGCCGATTCCGAGCCGGCCGATCCCGGTGGAGGCCGCCATGCCGCAGGTCGTACATTCACGGGTCAGGGCGCTGCACGGACCGCCCCCCGTCGCGCCGATGCCGCGCCGCTTCCGTTCGCTGGCCGATCGCGAGGCCGTCGCCGTACTGCACCGGGCCGCCCGGGTGCTGGTGGAGGCGCTGCCGGAGCTGACGGACCGGCTCGTCGAGGCGCTGCGCGAGCGGGAACCGGCCTACCGGTCGGCGATCGAGGCCGACGCGGCGGAGATCTGGCAGGAGGTGCACCACTCGCTGCGCCACAACGTCGCCTCGCTCATCCAGCCCCGCGAGTTCCGGGAGGCCGCCCACCGCACCTCCCGGCGGATCGGGGAGGTCCGGGCCGAGCAGGGCCTGCCGCTCGACGCCGTCCTGCACGCCTTCCGGCTGGGCGGGGCGATGGTCTGGCAGGACCTCGTCGACGAGACCGGGCGCCGGCACCCCGAGGACGTCCGGCTCCTGGTCCATGTCGCCGCCGATGTCTGGAACTTCGTGGACGAGCACTGCGCGGTCGTCGCGGACGCCTACCGCCGCACCGAACGCCGGCTCGTCTGGCGGCGCGAGAACCGGCAGCGCCTGATGACGGCCGCGCTGCTGGACGGCACCGCCCAGATCGCCGAACTCCCCGACGCCGCCGCGATGCTGGGCCTCCCGGAACGCGGCCGGTACGCCGTGCTCGCGGTCGCCGCCGCCCGCCGCGCCCCGCACGGCACCGCGCGTCCGCCGCTCGCCCTGCCCGCCGGGACCGACGCGCTCTGGCACCCCGGCCCCGAGGCCGAGTTCGCGATCCTGCCGCTGGCCCGCGCCGAGGACCCGGAGCCCGCCGCGGCCGGGACGGAGAACGCGGCGCCCGGCTCCCCCCTCGACGCCGCCGACGCCGAACTCGCCGCGCTGGCGGCCGGTCTGTCGGTGCCGGCCGGGGCCCGGGTCGGCGTCGGTTCCGTCGTCGAGGGGCTGGCGGCGCTCGGGGAGGCCCGGCGGCTCGCCGAGACCGCGCTGCGGGCCTGCCCGGCCGGCGGCGGGGTCGTCCTCCTCGACGAGCATCTGCCCGCCGCGCTCGTCGTCTCCTCGCCGGACCTCGGCTCGGCGCTCGCCGCCCGGGTCCTGGGGCCGCTGGACCGGCTGGACCCGGCCGACCGCGAGGTGCTCATCGAGACGCTGACCGCCTGGCTCGACTCGGACGGTTCGGCCCAGCGGGCGGGCGCCCGGCTCTACTGCCACCGCAACACCGTCCTCAACCGCCTCCGCCGCTTCGAACAGCTCACCGGCCGCTGCCTCACCCGCCCCTCGGACGCCGTGGAGGTCTCCCTCGCCCTGGCCGCCCGCCGCCTGCTGACCGCGTAACGGCACCCGCCGACCCGGCCGAGGGGGCGCGGTGCGGGGCCGCGGGCGGCCCGGCACCGCCCGGCGCCCTGTGTCCGCGCACAGTCCCGCCCGGCACCGGCTGTACGCGCGCAGCGCACCCGTGCCCTTCGCTGTACGCGGGTCCCGGCGGCTGATGCCGTGTCCGGCATGCCCCTCGTGCCCCCGGCGTCGCCGCCGCCTCCGGTGTTCCGTGCCCGTTCCGTGTTCCGCGTCGTCCCCGGCCCGGGGGTGCGCCGGTGAGCGGCGGGTTCGACGCGCGGTCGCTGGCCGTGGTCGTCTTCCTCGGGTTCGTCGCCGTGTCCCTGCTGCTGTGCGGGCTGGCGGCGGCCGACCAGGACGATCCGGAGCACTTCTACGCGGGCGGCGGCGCGGCGCTGGGGCCGGCCGGGAGCGGGCTGGCCATCGCCGGTGACTACCTCTCGGCAGCCACCCTGCTCTCGACCACCGGGTCCGTCGCGCTGGCCGGCTTCGACGGGGTCCTCTTCGCCGTCGCCACGGTCGCCTCCCTGGTGCTCGTGATGCGGGTCCTGGCCGAACCGCTGCGCCGCGCGGGCGTGTTCACCCTGGGCGACTTCCTCGCGGAACGGCTGGGCGATCCGGCCGTGCGCCGGGCCCTGGGCGTCACCGTGCTGGTCGTGCTGGCACCGCTGCTGCTGGTGCAGCTCACCACGGCGGGGCGGGTGATGGCCGCCGTGTTCGGACTGCCCGAGGGCGCGGTCACCGCGTGCACGGTGGCGGGCGGCGCGCTGATGGTCTGCTACTCCGCCGTCGGCGGGATGCGCGGCACCGGGCACATCCAGATCCTCAAGGTCGTCGTGGTGCTGCCCGCGGTGGCCCTGCTCGCCGGGCTGGTGCTCGCCCGCTACGGAGGGAACCCGTTCGCCCTGGCCGCGGCGGCACGCGACGGCAGCGGGGCGGGCGCCGGCTATCTGCGGCCCGGTCTCCAGTTCGGCCACGGCCCGGCCGGGGTCCTGGACCTGATCGGCTTCCAGCTCACCCTGGTCCTCGGCGCCGCCTGCATGCCGCACCTCATGATGCGGCTCCACCCCCTGCGCGACCGCCGGACCGCGCGCCGCGCCACGGTCTGGGCGGCCGTCCCGGTGGCCCTGCTGTGCGCCGGGGTCGTGGTGGTCGGCCTCGGCGCCTCCGCGCTGCTCGGCCACAAGGCCGTCCGGGCCGCCGACCCGGCGGGCGGCACCGCGCTGCTGCTGGTGACCGGAGCCCTGGACCCGGGCGCCGCCGGCCCGCGCGACTCGCCGCTCTTCGCGTTCGTGGCCTGCGCCGTGTTCGCCACCACGCTCGCCGCCGTCGCCGGGATCACGCTGGCCGTCGCCTCGTCCCTGGCCCGCGACCTCGCCCCGCGGACCGGCTCCGGCGGCTCCGCCCGGCGGGAGATCCTGCGGGCCCGGCTCGCCGTCGTCGCGACCGGGGCGCTCGCCGTCTGGGCCTCCACCTACACCCACGACCGCAATCCGCAGGTCCTGCTCTCCCTCTCCTTCGCGGCCGCCGCCTCCGTCCTGCCGCCGGTCCTGCTGTACGCGCTGTTCCGGCCCGGGTTCGGCGCGCGCGGGGTGCGCTGGACCGTGTACGGGACGCTGCCGCTGATCGCGGTCCTCATGGTGTTCTCGCCGGCCTTCTCCGGTACGCCGGTCGCGCTCCTGCCGTCCCGCGACTTCCACTGGTTCCCGCTCCAGACCCCCGGCCTGGTGGCGATCCCGGCCGGCTTCCTCCTCGCCCACCTCGGCTCGCGCACCGGCCGGCGGACGCGGCGGCGCGCGGCGCACGCCACGGCGGGGGAGGCCCCTCGGAGTCGTACAACTTTTCTTGCGCAATAGATATTGCGCAACTTTTCTTTCCTATCTACCGTGGAGGCATGACCAGCAAGGAATCACGGCGGATCTCCGACCTCGGCACGCTCAAGGCGCTCGCGCACCCCCTGCGGATGAAGCTCTACCGGGCCCTGTACGTCGCCCGGCAGGCCACCGCCTCCCAGCTCGCCGAGCAGGTCGACGAGGCGGTCTCGCTCGTCAGCTACCACCTGCGCAAGCTCGCCGACCACGGACTGATCGAGGAGGCCGAGCGCGAGGGCGCGGACGGCCGCGAGCGCTGGTGGCAGCCCGCCTCCGAGGGGCTGAGCTTCCACGACGAGGACTTCAGCGACGCGCCCGAGAAGGTCGCCACCCACAGCGCCGCCAGCCGGCTCTCCTTCGACCAGCACGTCGAGATGTACCGCCGCCACCTCGACAGCCGCCGCGCATGGAGCCCCGACTGGCGCGCGGCCTCCTTCGCCTCGGAGTACCTGGCCCGGCTCACCGCCGAAGAGCTCGCCTCCCTCGAACGCGAGCTGAACAGCACCATCAAGCGCTACGAGGCCGAGGGCCGCGCCCGCGAGGAGGCCGGGGACACGGAAGGCCGCGAGAACGTCGCGGTGCACCTGTACGGCTTCCCGTTCCGCACCTGATCCGGCCCCCGCCGATCCGGCCACCCCGAGAGGACCGCGCCCCGTGACCGCCACCCTGCCCGCCGTCGAGGCGGCCGCCCGCCCCGCCCACCGCGACCGCAACGTGCTGCGCTGGCTCGGCGCCTACACCGCGTCCACCGTCGGCGACAGCGTCTACTACATGGCCCTCGCCTGGGCGGCCGCCCGGACCGGCAGCGCCTCCCAGACCGGACTGGTGCTCGCCGCCGGCTCGATACCCCGGGCCGTGCTGCTGCTCGGCGGGGGAGTCCTCGCCGACCGGCTCGGCCCGCGCCGCGTCGTCGTCGCCAGCGACACCGCCCGCTGCCTGGTCGTCCTCGGACTGGCCGGGGCGCTCCTGCTCACCTCGCCCACCGTGTGGCTGCTGGTCGCCGTCGCCCTCGTCTTCGGCGCGGTCGACGCCCTGTTCCTGCCCGCCGTCGGCGCGCTGCCGCCCCGGATCACCGCCGCCTCCCAGCTCGCCCGGGTCCAGGGCATGCGCGGACTCGCCACCCGCACCGCCAACGTCGTCGGCGCCCCGCTCGGCGGACTCGCCGTGGCCCTCGGCGGCCCCGTCCTCGCCTTCGCCGCCGCCGGCGTCCTCTTCGCCGTCTCGCTCCCGCTGCTCCTCGCCGTACGGATCGCCCCGCTCCCCGCCCACGAGGCCGAGGGACCGGAGACCGGGGCCGGTCCGGCCCGCACCGCCCTGCGGGACCTGACCGACGGACTGCGCTACATCCGCCGCCACCGCGTGCTCGGCCCCCTGATGCTCGTCGTCGCCGTCAGCGAACTGGGCTTCGTCGGCCCCCTCAACCTCGGCCTGATCCTGCTCAGCGAGGAACGCGGCTGGGGCGCCTCCGGCATGGGCTGGGTCGTCGCCGCCTTCGGCACCGGCGCGGGCCTCTCCGCCCTGCTGCTCACCGTCCGGGGCCGGATCCCGCGCGCCGGGCTCGTCATGTGCGCCACCGTTCTGATCGGCGCCGGCGCGATAGCCGCCGTGGCGTATCTGCCTTCCGTCCCCCTCGCCGCGGGCGCCGCCGTCCTCGTCGGACTCCTCGCCGGGCTCGGCGGCTCCCTGTGCGGCGCGCTGATGCAGAGCACCGCCGACCCGGTCTACCTGGGCCGCGTCACCTCGGTCTCGACGCTCTTCACCCACGCCCTGGCACCGCTCAGCTACCCGGTCACCGGCGCCGCCGTCGCGCTCTGGGGCACCGGCCCGGTCTTCGTCGCCAGTGCCGCGCTCTGCGCGGCCGGCGCCCTCATCGGCCTCGCCCTCGCCCCGCTGCGCCGCGCGGAACTCCCGGACTGAAGCCCGTACGGCCCGCGGCCCCGCGCTACATCCCCAGCTGAGCCGTCGTCACCCGGCCGATCGCGTCCTGGTCGCCCTCCAGCTCCACCCGCGCCGCCGCCTGCCGGCCGAACGCGAACAGCAGCAGCTCACCCGGGTCGCCCGTCACCGTCACCACCGGGGTCCCCTTGTGCGCCACCGCCGTCTGCCCGTTCGGCCGCCGCAGCACCAGCCCCACCGGGGCCTTGCGCCCCAGCATCCGCGCCGCCTTCTCCGTACGCGACCACAGCACGTCGGAGAAGACCGGATCCAGCTCGCGCGGCGTCCACTCCGGCTGCGCCCGGCGCACGTCCTCGGTGTGCACATAGAACTCGACCGTGTTGGCCACCTCGTCCAGCTGCTTCAGCCCGAACGGGGACATCTTCGGCGGACCCGTACGGATGAGCTGGATCAGCTCCTCGTACGGCTTCCCGGTGAACTCGGCCAGGACCCGCTCGCTCCGGCTCTTCAGCGGGCCGATGACGATCCCCGCCGCCGCGTCCGGGCGGCGCTCCCGCACCACCACATGGGCGGCCAGATCGCGGGCGGTCCAGCCGTGGCAGAGCGTCGGGGCCTCCGGGCCCACGGCCTCCAACAGGTCGGCGAGCAGAAGTCGTTCGCGCTTCGCATGGGTCGACATGCCCGCCAGCGTACGACCGCCGTCCCCCGTCCGCCCAGTGGACGCGGCACCGGCCGCGCCCCGCCACCACGCACAATGGAGCCATGACCAGCACGCCCGGCACCCCCCGGCCCGCCAGCGACCTCGACCCCGCCATCGCCGCCCGCCTCAAGCGCGGCGCGGACGGACTGGTCCCGGCCATCGCCCAGCAGTACGACACCGGCGAGGTGCTGATGCTCGGCTGGATGGACGACGAGGCACTGCACCGCACCCTCACCACCGGCCGCTGCACCTACTGGTCGCGCAGTCGCCGGGAGTACTGGGTCAAGGGCGACACCTCCGGCCACATCCAGGTCGTCAAGTCCGTCGCCCTGGACTGCGACGCCGACACCGTCCTCGTCAAGGTCGACCAGACGGGCGCCGCCTGCCACACCGGCGACCGCACCTGCTTCGACGCCGACCGCCTGCTCGGCCAGTAGGGTCTGCGGCCATGGACCTCGACACCTTCCGCAAGCTGGCCATCGACCGGCGCGTCATCCCCGTCACCCGCCGGCTCCTCGCGGACGGCGACACCCCCGTCGGCCTGTACCGCAAGCTCGCGGGCGAACGCACCGGCACGTTCCTGCTGGAGTCCGCGGAGAACGGCCGCACCTGGTCGCGCTACTCCTTCATCGGGGTCCGCAGCGCCGCCACCCTCACCGTCCGCGACGGCGAGGCCCACTGGCTCGGCGCCCCGCCCGTCGGCGTCCCCGTCGACGGCGACCCGCTGGACGCCCTGCGCGCCACCATCGAGGCCCTGCACACCCCGCACGACCGGGAGGCCGGACTCCCGCCCTTCACCGGCGGCATGGTCGGCTACCTCGGCTACGACATCGTCCGCCGGCTGGAGAGGATCGGCGACAGCGGCGGCGACGACCTGAAGCTCCCCGAGCTGACCATGCTCCTCACCTCCGACCTCGCCGTCCTCGACCACTGGGACGGCAGCGTCCTGCTGATCGCCAACGCGATCAACCACAACGACCTGACGAGCGGGGTCGACGAGGCGCACGCCGACGCCGTCGCCCGGCTCGACGCGATGGAGCGCGATCTGCGCCGCCCCGTCGAGAACGCCCCCGCCGCCCTGCCCGCCTCCGAGCTGCCGCCGTACACGGCGCTGTGGGGCGGCCCCGCCTACCAGGAGGCGGTCGAGGACGTGAAGGAGCGCATCCGGGCCGGCGAGGCCTTCCAGGTCGTGCCCTCCCAGCGCTTCGAGACCCCGTGCACGGCCGGCGCCCTGGACGTCTACCGGGTGCTGCGCGCCACCAACCCCTCGCCCTACATGTACCTCTTCCGGTTCGACGGCTTCGACGTCGCCGGATCCAGCCCCGAGGCGCTCGTCAAGGTCGAGGACGGCCGCGCCATGCTCCACCCCATCGCCGGCACCCGCCACCGCGGCGCCACCCCGCAGGAGGACCAGGCCCTCGCCGACGAACTCCTCGCCGACCCCAAGGAGCGCGCCGAGCACCTGATGCTCGTCGACCTCGGCCGCAACGACCTGGGACGCGTCTGCGAACCCGGCAGCGTCGAGGTCGTCGACTTCATGTCGATCGAGCGCTACTCCCATGTGATGCACATCGTCTCCACCGTCACCGGCACGGTCGCCGAGGGCCGCACCGCCTTCGACGTCCTCACCGCCTGCTTCCCCGCCGGCACCCTCTCCGGCGCCCCCAAGCCCCGGGCCATGCAGATCATCGAGGAACTCGAACCCACCCGCCGCGGGCTGTACGGCGGCTGCGTCGGCTACCTCGACTTCGCCGGGGACTCCGACACCGCCATCGCCATCCGCACCGCCCTGCTGCGCGACGGCACCGCCTACGTCCAGGCCGGCGCCGGTGTGGTCGCCGACTCCGACCCGGTCGCCGAGGACACCGAATGCCGCAACAAGGCCGCCGCGGTGCTCCGCGCCGTCCACACCGCCAACCGGCTCCACGCCCGCTGAGCACCGCTCCGGGCCAGGGGCGCGGTGGGGCCGTGCGGGCCGGTAGGGGATAGTGGGACATGTGAGTGCTGTCCCCGTACCCCAGCCCCGTGCCGAAGCCGCCACCGCGCCCGACGGCCCGGGAAACCGCCGCAGTCTGGCGTCCGGCCTGCTCCTCGGCGCGGCCGGCGCCACCGTCGTGCTGCTCTCCTCCGGGCAGACCTGGGCCGACGGCAAGGCCGAGGTCGGCGGCGGAAGCCTGGCGCTCAGCGCCGAGGGGCAGGACGTCACCGGCCTGCCCGCGGCCCTCGCCATCGTCGGCCTGGCCGCCCTCGTCGCCGTCTTCGCCGTCCGGGGCACCGCCCGGCTCGCCGTCTCCGGACTGCTGGCCCTCAGCGGACTCGGCGCCGCGCTCAGCGCCTACCTCGGCGCCTCCGACAGCACGGCCCTCGACGAGCAGGCCGCCCGGACCACCGGCGACACCGCCGCGACCATCCACGCCCTCGGCCACACCGCGTGGCCCTTCGTCACCGCGGCCGGCGGTCTGCTCATCCTGGCCGCAGGGCTGATCGCCCTGCGCTGCGGCAGCCGCTGGCCCACGATGTCCGGCCGCTACGAGCGCGACGGCACCCCCCGCCCCCGCAAGGCCACCCGCGCCCCCGACCCGGACCGCCCCGAGGACCTGTGGAAGGCCCTCGACCGCGGCGAGGACCCGACGCGCGAGGCATGACCCCCAGCTCACGTCCTACCCGCACGTACGGGACAATGTCCCTGAGCTGACCGCAGCGGCACCGCCCGCGCGCACAGCGACCCGAGCGAACCCATCAGCGCAACACCAACGAGGAGCAACTCATGGCGGGCAGCAGCCACGGACACACCCCGGCCGCCTGGACCGGTGTCATCATCTCCTTCATCGGCTTCTGCATCGCGGGCGTCTTCATGGTCGCGGCCAACCCGCTCGGCTTCTGGGCCGGAATCGTGGTCGTCTTCCTCGGCGGTGTCGTCGGCCTCGCGATGAAGGCCGCCGGCCTCGGCATGCCGAAGGAGTCGGCGGAGCTGGCGGCGGCCCGTGCCCGTGCCGGACAGGCGCAGACCTCCTGAAGCCCTTTCCCGTACGCGCGAGGCGCAGCCCGGTCCGGGCTGCGCCTCGCCGTGCTTCCGGCGACAATCACCGGGTGGACGCATCGCCTTCCCCCGCAACCGCCCCGGTCCCCGGCCCGCCGCCCGGCACCGGCCGCCCCGGTCACCCGCCCGCCCCGGCCCCCGTCCCGCGGATCCGGCGGCTCGCCGTCCCGGCCGGGGTGCTGGCCGCCGTCGTCGGGGCCTTCGGCTACGTCGCCACGGTCGACCCCAACGAACCGGGCCACTACCCCGTCTGCCCGCTGCTCCGGCTCACCGGCGTCCTCTGCCCCGGCTGCGGCGGCCTGCGCAGCGCCCACGCCTTCGCCCACGGCGATCTGGCGGCCGCGCTCGGCGCCAACGCCCTCGCCGTCGTCGGCTACGTCGCCTTCGCCGCCCTGTGGGTCCTGTGGGCGCGGCGCGCCTGGTCCGGGCGCCGGCTGCGGATCGAACCCCGGCCCGTCCACTGGTGGGCGTTCGGCGCCGTCCTGCTGGTCTTCTCCGTGGTCCGCAACCTGCCGATCGGCTCGGCGCTCGCCCCCTGAATGCCCAGGTAGTGGGACATCCACCAGTCGGATGCGGGTCCTGCGCCCCGCTGCGGATACCATCGGGACGTCCGACCCGTTCCCTTGTCACCGTCCCGGAAGGGGGCCTCTCGCGTGAGTGTGCTCGACGAGATCATCGACGGCGTCCGCGCCGACCTCGCGGAGCGGCAGGCGCGCGTCAGCCTCGACGAGCTCAAGGAACGCGCGGCCCGCGCTCCCCAGGCCAAGGACGGAGTCGCCGCCCTGCGCGGCGAGGGCGTGACCGTCATCTGCGAGGTCAAGCGTTCCAGCCCGTCCAAGGGGGCCCTCGCGGCCATCGCCGACCCGGCCGCGCTCGCCGCGGACTACGAGGCCGGCGGCGCGTCCGTCATCTCGGTCCTCACCGAGGAGCGGCGCTTCGGCGGTTCCCTGGCCGACCTGGAGGCCGTCCGCGCCAAGGTCGACATCCCGGTCCTGCGCAAGGACTTCATCGTCACCTCGTACCAGCTGTGGGAGGCCCGCGCCTACGGTGCCGACCTCGCCCTGCTGATCGTCGCCGCCCTCGAACAGGAGGCGCTGGTCTCCCTGATCGAGCGCGCCGAGTCCATCGGGCTGACCCCGCTGGTCGAGGCGCACGACGAGGAGGAGGCGGAGCGCGCGGTCGACGCGGGCGCCCGCATCATCGGCGTCAACGCGCGCAATCTGAAGGACCTCAAGGTCGACCGCTCCACCTTCGAGCGCGTCGCCCCCGAGATCCCCGACCACATCGTCAAGGTCGCCGAGTCCGGTGTCCGCGGCCCGCACGACCTGATCGCCTACGCCAACGCCGGCGCGGACGCCGTGCTGGTCGGCGAGTCCCTGGTCACCGGCCGCGACCCGAAGGCCGCCGTCGCCGACCTGGTCGCCGCCGGCGCCCACCCGGCCCTGCGGCACGGACGGGGCTGACCCGGCCGTGTCCCTCCTCCCGCACCCCGAGCCCGTGCGCTGCGCGCTGCCCTCGTGGCACCGCGGCTGCCGGGCCCCGGCCCGCCGTGTGCGCGGCCGGCGGGTGCGGTACGTGATCGGCGCCGAGCCCGGACAGGTCAACGGCATGCGATGGCGCACGGGGCCCGCGCTGTAGAGCGAGCCCCGGCCTCCGCACCGGCCCCGCCCGCGAGGGCGGCGGCCTCGCGCGGCCGCAACCGCCCCGGTCCCCGGGGCGGCGCTCCGCCCACGGCGCAGACGGTGACATCACCCCTGCCAGGACGAGGAGCACGTTCCGCATGTCTTCCGACTTCTTCATTCCGGACCCCGAGGGTCTGATCCCCAGCGCCGAGGGGTACTTCGGCGCCTACGGCGGCAAGTTCATCCCGGAGGCGCTCGTCGCCGCCGTGGACGAGGTCGCCGTCGAGTACGACAAGGCCAAGTCCGACCCCGCGTTCGCCGCCGAGCTGAACGCGCTCATGGTCGACTACACCGGCCGCCCCAGCGCCCTCACCGAGGTCCGGCGCTTCGCCGAGCACGCCGGCGGCGCCCGCGTCTTCCTCAAGCGCGAGGACCTCAACCACACCGGCTCGCACAAGATCAACAACGTGCTGGGCCAGGCGCTCCTGACTCGGCGCATGGGCAAGACCCGGGTCATCGCCGAGACCGGGGCCGGCCAGCACGGCGTCGCCACCGCGACCGCCTGCGCCCTCTTCGGCCTCGAATGCACCATCTACATGGGCGAGATCGACACCGAGCGGCAGGCGCTGAACGTGGCGCGCATGCGGATGCTCGGCGCCGAGGTCGTCGCCGTGAAGTCCGGCTCCCGCACGCTCAAGGACGCCATCAACGAGGCGTTCCGCGACTGGGTCGCCAATGTGGACCGCACCCACTACCTCTTCGGCACGGTCGCGGGCCCGCACCCCTTCCCGGCGATGGTCCGCGACTTCCACCGGGTCATCGGCGTCGAGGCCCGGCGGCAGATCCTGGAGAAGGCGGGCCGGCTGCCGGACGCGGCGGTCGCCTGCGTCGGCGGCGGTTCCAACGCCATCGGCCTCTTCCACGCCTTCGTCCCGGACGAGGGCGTCCGCCTGGTCGGCTGCGAGCCGGCCGGACACGGGGTGGAGACCGGCGAGCACGCCGCGACCCTCACCGAGGGCGAGCCCGGCATCCTGCACGGCTCGCGCAGCTACGTCCTCCAGGACGACGAGGGCCAGATCACCGAGCCGTACTCCATCTCGGCGGGCCTGGACTACCCGGGCATCGGCCCCGAGCACGCGTATCTGAAGGACATCGGCCGCGGCGAGTACCGCGCCGTGACCGACGACGCGGCCATGCAGGCCCTGCGGCTGCTCTCCCGCACCGAGGGCATCATCCCGGCGATCGAGAGCGCCCACGCGCTGGCCGGCGCGCTGGAGATCGGCAGGGAGCTGGGCCCGGACGGCCTGATCCTCGTCAACCTCTCCGGACGCGGCGACAAGGACATGGACACGGCGGCCCGCTACTTCGGGCTGTACGACACCGACGCGGCCGTCGAGGCCGACGCGGCCGGCACCGGCGCGGAGATCGAGGGGGACGCCAAGTGAGCGGCAACATCGAGCTGCTGAGCTCCACCCTGGCGGCGGCCAGGGCCGAGGACCGCGCCGCGCTGATCGCGTACCTGCCGGCCGGCTTCCCGACCGTCGACGGCGGCATCGCGGCCGTCAAGGCCGTCGCCGAGGGCGGTGCCGACGTCGTCGAGGTGGGGCTGCCGCACAGCGACCCGGTCCTCGACGGCCCGGTCATCCAGACCGCCGACGACATCGCGCTGCGCGGCGGCGTCCGCATCGCCGACGTGATGCGCACGGTCCGCGAGGCGTACGAGGCGACCGGCATCCCGATCCTGGTGATGACGTACTGGAACCCGATCGACCGGTACGGCGTGGAGCGCTTCACCGCCGAGCTGGCCGAGGCGGGCGGTGCCGGGTGCATCCTGCCCGACCTGCCGGTCCAGGAGTCCGCGCTGTGGCGCGAGCACGCCGCGAAGCACGGTCTGGCGACCGTGTTCGTCGTGGCGCCCAGCAGCCGGGACGAGCGGCTCGCCACCATCACCGAGGCCGGTTCCGGCTTCGTCTACGCCGCGTCCCTGATGGGTGTCACCGGCACCCGGGCCTCGGTCGGCGAGCAGGCCCAGGACCTGGTCCGCCGCACCCGCGCGACCACGGACCTGCCGGTCTGCGTCGGCCTCGGCGTCTCCAACGCCGAGCAGGCCACGGAGGTCGCGGGCTTCGCCGACGGCGTCATCGTCGGTTCGGCCTTCGTCAAGCGGATGCTCGACGCGCCCGACGAGGCGGCCGGCCTCGACGGCGTCCGGGCGCTGGCGGCCGACCTGGCCGAGGGTGTTCGAAAGCGCTGACACCGCACCTCACCCGAACGGGTGGATCTGGGACCGGGGAGGCACGCGAGTGCCTCCCCGGTTCGTTGCTGCGGGTGTGAGCGAGAAGAACCAAGAGGGAAAAAGGGCCGCGCGAGACCGGCTGGCCCAGCAGCGCGAGCAGGCGAGGGCGCGCGACCGCCGGCGGCGCACGCTGATCGTCTCCGCCGCCGTGGTGGGCGTTCTGGGCCTGGCCGCCGTCATCGGCGTGATCGCGGCGAACAGCGGCGGCAAGGGCGACAAGGCCAAGGCCTCCGGGCCCACGGTCGCCCCGTCCGGGGCCACCGGCAAGGACAGCCTGACCATTCCGGTGGGAGCGGACGACGCCCCGTCCACGCTCACCGTCTGGGAGGACTTCCGCTGCCCGGTCTGCGCCCAGTTCGAGAACGCCTTCCGTGACACCATCCACGAGATGGAGCAGAGCGGCGCGCTCCGGGTCGACTACCACTTCGCGACCCTGATCGACGGCAATCTCGGCGGCAGCGGCTCGCTCCGCGCGGCCAACGCGGCGGCCTGCGCCCAGGACGCCGGGAAGTTCCCCGCGTACCACGACGTGCTCTACCGCAATCAGCCGCAGGAGTCCGACGACGCCTTCGGCGACAACGACAAGCTGATCGAGCTGTCCAAGAAGGTCGACGGGCTCGACACGCCCGCCTTCCGCGGCTGCGTCGAGGACGGCACGCACGACGCCTGGGTGCAGAAGTCCAACACGGCCTTCCAGAACGGCGGCTTCCAGGGCACCCCGACGGCCCTGCTCAACGGCGAGTCGATCTTCCCCAAGAAGGGGAACGAGCCGATCACCGTGGCCAACCTGAAGAAGTGGGTCGCCGAGGCCAACAAGGGCAAGAAGCCGGGCACCGTCACGGCCAGCCCGTCCGGCTCCTGAATCCAGGGCCGACCGGGGGAACCGATGACCGGCTCGTTACCCAGAAGTTGCCGGACGGGTTGCCGTACAGCCCGTCCGGCAGGGTAGCGTCGACGCTGTCATGAACCTTGCCTACATTCCCAGCCCGTCGACCGGCGTGATCGATCTCGGACCGATCCCGCTCCGCGGCTACGCGTTCTGCATCATCATCGGTGTCTTCGTCGCCGTCTGGATCGGCAACCGGCGCTGGATCGCCCGGGGCGGCAGAGCCGGCACCGTGGCCGACATCGCGGTCTGGGCCGTGCCCTTCGGCCTCGTCGGCGGCAGGCTCTACCACGTCGTCACCGACTACCAGCTGTACTTCAGCGACGGTGAGGACTGGGTCGACGCCTTCAAGATCTGGCAGGGCGGCCTCGGTATCTGGGGGGCCATCGCGCTCGGCGCGGTCGGTGCCTGGATCGGCTGCCGCCGCCGGGGCATCCCGCTGCCCGCCTGGGCCGACGCGCTCGCCCCCGGTATCGCCGTGGCCCAGGCCTGCGGCCGCTGGGGCAACTGGTTCAACCAGGAGCTGTACGGCAAGCAGACCGACCTTCCCTGGGCGCTGAAGATCAGCGAGGGCCCCAACCGGGTCGCCGGCACCTACCACCCGACCTTCCTCTACGAGTCGCTGTGGTGCATCGGCGTGGCCCTCCTGGTCATCTGGGCCGACCGCCGCTTCAAGCTCGGACACGGCCGGGCGTTCGCGCTCTACGTCGCCGCGTACTGCGCGGGCCGCGGCTGGATCGAGTACATGCGCGTCGACGAGGCCCACCACATCCTGGGTCTGCGCCTGAACGTGTGGACCGCCCTCATCGTCTTCGTGCTCGCCGTGGTCTACATCATCGTCTCGGCGAAGCTGCGGCCCGGCCGCGAGGAGATCGTGGAGCCGGGTGCGGTGGAGGCCACGGACACCGACGCGGACGCCGAGGCCGACGCCGGGGACGACAAGGCCGTCACGATGGAGAAGACCGGTACGGAGACCGAGGCGTCCGACGCGAAGCCCGCCGAGGCCGACGGGGACGACCCCGGCACGGACACCGACGCGGACACCGACGCCGACGCGGAAGCCTCCAAGGCGAACGACGAGGCATCGGCGGCCAAGGGCTGACCGGACCGCACCCACGCGAGCGAGGGGCCGCCGGAGATCCGGCGGCCCCTCGCTCCGTTCCCGGCGGCCCTCAGCGCGGCCGGCCGGCCAGGGCCAGGGTGCGATGGGCCTGGGCCACCACCGCCGCGTCCACGAAACGGCCGTCCGGCAGCGCCAGCGCACCCGCCTCCGCCCCGGCCGCCGCCACGATCTCCTCGGCCGCCGCCACCTCCTGAGAGGTCGGCCGGAACGCCCGCTCGATCACCGGGAGCTGCCGGGGATGGATCGCCGCCCGGCCCAGGAAACCCAGGGCCCGGCCGTGCGCGCAGGAGGCCCACAGCCCCTCCAGGTCCCGCACGTCAGGGAAGACCGACTGGGCGGGCGGGGCCAGCCCGGCCGCGCGGGCCGCCACCACGACCCGGCTGCGCGCCCAGTCCAGCCCGGTGTCGTCCCGTACCCCGAGATCCGCCCGCAGATCCGCCTCGCCCACGCCCAGGGAGCGGACCTGGGCATGGGCCGTCGCCACCGAGTACGCGTGCTCGATGCCGAGCGCCGACTCCAGCAGCGGACAGAGCGGGACCCCGGGGGCCAGCGCCGCGAGATGGTGGACGGACGCCGCGTGCGTGATCTTCGGCAGCCGCAGCTCGCCGAGGCCCGGCAGCCCGGCCAGGGCCACCACGTCCGCCTCCGCGTGGACCCGGACGTGCACCGGCACCGCCCCGGCCGGAGGCGGATCGGCGAGCAGTTCGGCGGTGGCCGCGCGGGCGTACTCCTTGCGGTCGGGGGCGACCGCGTCCTCCAGGTCCACGATCACCACATCCGCCCCCGCCCGCTGCGCCTTGCGGACCACGTCCGGCCGGTCCCCGGGGACGTAGAGCCAGGTCAGATGCGTTCCGCCGGTCACAGGACGCGCTCCTCGCGCAGCGCGGCGATCTCCGTGCCGCTCAGCCCGAGCCCGGTCAGGATCTCCTCGGTGTCCGCCCCGTGCGGACGCCCCGCCCAGCGGATCGACCCCGGCGTCGCGGAGAGCCGGAACAGCACGTTCTGCATCCTGAGCGGCCCCAGCTCCGGATCGTCGACCTCCGTGACGGAGTCCAGGGCCCGGTACTGCGGGTCCTCCATCACGTCCCGGATGTCGTGGACGGGCGCGATGGCGGCCTCGGCCTTCTCGAACGCGTCGACCGCCTCGTCCCGGGTGTGCCGGGCGATCCAGTGGCCCACCGCCTCGTCCAGCTCCTCGCTGTGCTCGGCCCGGGTGGCCCCGGACGCGAACCACGGCTCCTCGATCAGCTCGGCCCGCCCCACCAGCCGCATCACCCGCTCCGCCACGGACTGCGCCGAGGTGGAGACGGCGACCCACTGGCCGTCCGCGGTGCGGTAGGTGTTGCGCGGGGCGTTGTTGCGCGAACGGTTGCCGGTGCGCGGCTGGACGTAGCCCAGCTGGTCGTACCAGAGCGGCTGCGGGCCCAGCACCGTCAGGATCGGCTCGATGATCGCCATGTCCACGATCTGGCCCTCGCCGGTGCGGTCCCGGCCGGCCAGCGCCGCCATCACGGCGAAGGCGGTGGCGAGCGCCGCGATCGAGTCGGCCAGGCCGAACGGCGGCAGCGTCGGCGGACCGTCCGGCTCCCCGGTGATCGCGGCGAAGCCGCTCATCGCCTCGGCGAGCGTGCCGAAGCCCGGCCGGTGCGCGTACGGGCCGAACTGGCCGAAGCCCGTGACCCGGACCAGGACCAGCCGGGGGTTGACGGCGTGCAGCTCCGCGGGTCCGAGCCCCCAGCGCTCCAGGGTGCCCGGCCGGAAGTTCTCGATGACCACATCGGTCTCCCGGGCCAGCCGCAGCAGCAGATCGCGGCCGTCCGGACAGGACAGGTCCAGGGTCAGATTGCGCTTGTTGCGGCCCAGCAGCTTCCACCACAGGCCGACCCCGTCCTTCGCCGGCCCGTGCCCGCGCGAGGGATCGGGCCGCACCGGATGCTCGACCTTGATCACATCGGCGCCGAAATCGCCCAGCATGGTCGCGCAGAGCGGTCCGGCGAACAGGGTGGCGAGGTCGACGACCCGCAGCCCGCTCAGCGGCGCCGTTCCCGGGGCGGTCACGCGGCACCGATCTCGCTGCGGTACGGCATGGAGACCGAGGCACCCGGTTTCTGTACGCAGAGCGCGGCGGCCGAGGCGGCCCAGGCGATGGCCTGAGGCACCGGGCGCCCCTCGCCGAGCGCCACGGCGAGCGTCCCGACGAAGGTGTCCCCGGCCCCGGTGGTGTCCACGGCGGTCACCTCGGGCGCCGGGAAGAGCACGGCCCGGCTGCCCCGGGCCGCGTACAGGCAGCCCTTGGAGCCGAGCGTGATGACCACCGCGGGCACCTGGCTGAGCAGCACCTCGGCCGCGGCGTGCGGTTCCGACTGCCCGGACAGCTCGGCCGCCTCGTGCTCGTTGGGCACCAGCAGGTCCACGCAGTCCAGGAGTTCGGCCGGCAGCGGCTGGACGGGGGAGGGGGTGAGCACGGTCCGCACCCCCTGGGCGTGGGCGGCCCGCGCGCCCTCGATCACGGCCGGCAGCGGCAGCTCCAGCTGGAGCAGCAGCAGATCGGCCTCGGCGATGGCGGCGATCTCGCCGGGGCCGAGCGAGGTGACCGTGCCGTTGGCGCCCGGGATCACCACGATCGCGTTGGACCCCTCGGCGTCGACGACGATGTGCGCGGTGCCGCTCGGCCCCTCGGCGGTGTGCAGGAGATCGGTGTCCACACCCGAGTGCTCCAGGTTCTCCCGCATCATCGGCCCGTACGCGTCGTCGCCGACCGCGCCGATCATCATCACGTCACCGCCCGCACGGGCGGCGGCGACCGCCTGGTTGGCCCCCTTGCCGCCGGGAACGGTGCGGAACTCCCGCCCGGTGACGGTCTCCCCGCGCTCCGGGGCCCGGTCGACGTAGGCCACGAGATCCATGTTGGTGCTGCCGAGCACCGCGACTTTGGTCATGGGCGGAGTGCCTCCTCCTGGGTGAGCCGGTGGGTCAGGTCGGCGAGGGTGTCGAAGCCGACCGTGTCGAAGCCGGGGACGGACGTGGCGAGCCGGTTCTTGAGCGGGGCGGTCCAGCGTTCGGGCAGCGCATCGGGGTGCCCGGCCAGCAGACCGGCGAGCGAACCGGCGGTCGCCCCGTTGGAGTCGGTGTCCCAGCCGCCGGAGACCGCCCGGCAGATCGAACCGGTGAAGTCGCCGTCGGCGTGGGTGAGGGCGGCGGCCAGCAGGGCCGCGTTGGGCAGGACATGCACCCAGTGATACCGGCCGTAGGCCGCGTGCAGCCGGTCGACGACCGTATCGAAGGCGGATTCCTCGCGGGCGGTGGCGATGCCGTCCCGTACGGCCCGCGCGAAGCGGGAGCGCGGCGGGACCACGCGCAGTCCGGCGGCCAGGCAGCCGTGCACGTCCGTTCCGCCGCCGGCCGCCTCGGCGAGGGCCGCCGCGGTGAACATCGCGCCGTACACCCCGTTGCCGGTATGGCTCAGACAGGCGTCGCGGTGGGCCTGTTCGGCCGCCGCGACCGGGTCGCCCGGACGGGTCCAGCCGTGGACGTCGGCCCGGATCTGCGCCCCGATCCACTCCCGGAACGGGTTGCGGTGCCGGGCGGTCTCCGGCGGCTCGATGCCGTCCAGCAGATTGCGGTACGCGATCCGCTCGGCGGTGAACGTGCGGCCGGCCGGCAGCTCCTCCAGCCAGAGCCGGGCCAGATCCGCCGTGCCGAAGTCCCGGCCGTACCGCTGGAGGAGCCGCAGGGCCAGCAGCGGGTGGTTGAGGTCGTCGTCCTCGGGCATCCCGTCGATATTTTCGGCCAGGGAGGTGGGCGCGGAACGCCGGTTCCACGGATAGGTGGCGGCCAGCGCGGGCGGCAGGCCCTTCCCGGTGAACCAGGTGGACAGCGGCCAGTTGCCGGTGGCGCGGGCGAGCGCCCGGATGCCCTCCAGCGGCAGTTTCTCGACCGGTTTGCCCAGCAGGCAGCCGGCGGCGCGGCCCAGCCAGGCGGCGTGCAGCCGGTCGCGGTCCACGGTGCGCGGCCCGGCCGGCGGGCCCGGCCGGTCCGGGCAGGCGGCCCGGATCGCGTCCAGCTCCGTCGGTTCGTCGTCGGCCAGCGGCGCGTCCAGCAGTGCCAGTTCGTCCAGCAGCCGCAGGGCGACGGCGCGCAGCGCGGGCGGGGCCGGGGGCGCGGAGGCGCCCGCGCGCTCCGGGGCGGGCGAACCGCCGGCCTCGTACCAGCGGTGGGCGAGCGCGCGGGCGTCGCGGCCGTCCTCGGCGGCCTGCCGCAGTTCGTGTCCGACCAGGTCCTCCGGCTGCACCCAGGTGGCCCGCACCGGCGCGGTCACGGGCGGGCCGCCAGCGCGATGAAGGCCGCCTCGTGGGTGCGCCGGCGCGCGGTGTCCCGGGCGAACACCTCGCGGGCGACCTCGGCCACCGTGCGCGCCGGGGCGTGCAGATCGAGCCGGCTGGCCTCGCCGACCGCGCGCGCCCACTCCGCGGGGACGGCGCCCTCGCCGTGCAGGGCGCCCGCGAGCGCGCCGCTCATCGTGGCGATCGAGTCGCAGTCCCGCCCGTAGTTGACCGAGCCGAGGACCGCCCGGCGGTAGTCCCCGTCCGCGGCCAGCAGCATGCCGAGGGCGACGGGAAGCTCCTCGATGGAGTGCAGCCGGGAGGGCCGGCGGGCGCCGAGCGAGGGGGCGCGGTAGTCGGGGCCGACCGTGTCGAACGGGGCGACGGCCTCCCGCAGCGGGCGGAGGGCCCCTTCGACGTCCCGGTGGCGGGCGGCCGTCTCGCAGACCGCCTCGATCGCGGCCCGGGTGCCGTCCTTGGCCAGCGCCAGACAGGTCTCGACGACGCTCGCGGGGGTGGCGCCGGGGGTGCACGCCGCGGCCACCGCCGCCGCGAAGACCCCGGCCGCCTCCCTGCCGTAGCTGGACTGATGGGCGCCCGCCACGTCCAGCGCCTCGGCGTACGCGGTCCGGGGGTCGCCCGCGTTCACCAGGCCGACCGGCGCCATGTACATCGCCGCGCCGCAGTTGACGATGTTCCCGGCGCCCGCCTCGCGCGGGTCGACGTGGCCGTAGTGCAGCCGGGCGACGATCCACTTCTCGGCGAGGAAGATCCGCTGGAGCGGCAGCGCCTCGGCCTCCAGCTCCGGGATCCAGCGCAGATTCGCGATCAGTTCCGGGACGAGGTGGTCGGCGACGGCGTACGCGTCGAGGTGGTCGCGGACCTTGCCGTAGACCCGGACCAGCGCATGGGTCATCAGGGTGTCGTCGGTGACGTGTCCGTCGCCCTTGTGGTACGGGGCGATGGGGCGGGCGGTGCGCCAGGCGTCGCCGTCCCAGGGGCCGACGATCCCGGTGATCCGGCCGCCGTGGCGGGCCACGATGTCCTCGGGCGGCCGCCCCTCGACCGGGCCGCCGAGCGCGTCGCCGACGGCGGCGCCGATCAGCGCGCCCGCGATCCGGTCATCGAGGGTGGACGTCGTGGGGGGTGCGGACCGGGTGGGCGCCAGGGGCGCGGTGGATGTCATGCCCGAATTGTCCCCCTATGGGGGCCGGTTCCGTGTCTGCCAGCAGCCCGGCGAGTTCGATGAGGTCCGTGCCCGCGAACCGCGGCAGCGCGCAGCCGGCCAGGGTGCGGCAGGCCTCGCGCCAGCCGTCGGGCACGGCGGCGCCCGAACCGAGCGCCCCGGTCAGCGCGCCCGCCAGCGCGGGCGCCGAGTCCGCCACCCGGGAGAGGCAGGCGGCCGCCGGAACCGCCTGGGTGATCTCGCCGCGCGCCGCGGTGGCCAGGGCGAGGGCGACCGGCACGGTCTCGGCCGCGGCGATGCCGTAGCTGTAGACGTGGTCGACGATCTGGTGCTCCAGCACCGGGACGAGGGCGAAGGCGCCGGCCCGTTCACCGGCGAAGTCGCGGGCGATCCGGACCGCGTGGGCGGCGTTGCGGGCGATCTCGGTGCCGTCGGGGAGCTGGGCGAGCGCGGCGTTCACCGCCGTGTCCACGTCCGCCCCGCCGAGCGCCTCGGCGACGGCCGCGGCCATGGCCCGTGCCCCGTGCACCCCGTCGCCGTCCTGGGTGTAGCGCGCGTCGAACTCCGCGAGCGCGGCGGCCGGTCCGGGCGCGCCCGGGTGCGCCACGGCCAGCACGACGGCGCGCACGCACGCGGCGTCGTCGAAGTAGTGCGGATTGTCGTGGCCGGTGGCGGGCGGGCGCAGCCCCGCGGCGAGGTTCCCGAGCCCGGCCCGTACCGAGATCCGGGCCCGCAGCGGCAGTACCGCGGACTCCACCTCGGGCGCGCGGGCGGCGGCCGCGGCGACCTCGGCGGCGAGCGCGTTCCACGCGGCGTCCACGGCGGCCCGCATCCGGCGCTCCGGGGCCAGCCCCTGCAACGCGCCCGCGGCCGAGGTCAGCACGGTCCCGGCGGCGAACGCCGCCCATTCGGCGTCGTCGGAGGGGCCGAGCCGCAACGGTTCGGGCGGCTGGTTGAGGGCGATGGGGACCGGCAGGGTGGTGGTCGCGTTCTGCTCGGCGAAGGTGTCGAGCTCCCGGGTGAGGCGGCGGGTCCACTCCGGCATCCGGGCCGCCCGGTGGCGGGCGGCCGGCCAGCCGGCGGCGTCCCCGGAGGCGAGGCCCAGCAGCAGCCCCTCGATGCGGGCACGCCGCCCGCCGCTCATCGCCGCACCGCCGTCGCACCCGCGCCGGCCCCGGGGGCGTGCGCGGCGGCGGCCCCACCGGGCCGTGTGCGCGGTGCCTCGCGCGGCGCGGCCGCGACGGGGAGGCCGACGGGGCCGGGGGAGCGGTGCTCCTCCGTGTCGTCCGGGGTCAGCAGCTCCGCGATGTCGCGTACGTGGTAGCCGCGCATCGAGGGCAGGCAGCTGCCCCGGACCGGGCCGATCGCGTCGGCCCAGCCGCGCGGGATCGCCTCCTCCCCGTGCAGCGCCCCGGCCAGGGCCCCCGCCACCGCCGCCGTCGTATCGGCGTCGCGTCCCATGTTGACCGCCGTCAGCACCGCCGTACGGAAGTCGCCGCGGGCCGCCGCGAACGCGCCGAAGGCCAGCCCCACCGCCTCCGGCGCCAGGTCCGTCCACGGATAGCCGCCGATGACGACGGCCGAGCGCACCGCCCGCTCCATGGTCAGCCGGTCGGGGTAGGCGCGCTGGGCGGCCGTCACCGCGCGGCGCAGCGAGCGGGCGGTCCAGGAGTCCATCGGGACGACGGAGAGCGCGGCGGCGATCACCGCGGTGACCCCGGCGCCGGTCATCGCGGCGGCCACCCCGGCGGCCACCGCCTGGCCGCCGTAGATGCCCTCGCCCTCGTGGCTGACCCGGCCGTCCACCGCGACCAGCCGGGCCGCCTCGGCGGGCCGGCCCGCCGCGAAGACGCCGAAGGGGGCCGCCCGCATCGCCAGTCCGTCGCTCCAGGCGTGCCGGTGCTGGGCGGAGATCGGGGCGGCCAGGCCCCTGCGGAGGTTCTCCAGGGTGCCGCGTTCGCTGAAACCGGCGCCCCGGAACGGACCCTCGTCCAGGTCCGCGATCCACCGGTGCCAGGCCCGCTCGACGTGGGTGACGGTCAGCGCCGAGCCGTGCCGGGCCAGCAGCAGTCCGGAGAAGATCGCGTACTCGGTGTCGTCGGTGCCCGCCGGGTCCTCGCTCACGAACCCCTCGATCCGGCCCCAGCGGCGGCGGATCTCGGAGGGGCGCATGTTCTCCGCCGGGGCGCCCAGCGCGTCGCCGACGGCGAGGCCGACGAGCGCGCCCCTGGCCCGGCCGGCGGCCGGGCCCTCCGCGGCCCGCGTCCCGCCCGTCCCCGGCCCCGCCGGATTTCCCGCGGTCAGCTCCATCGCCTCGACCCTCCGCTCGTACCGAGCCCGATCCGTCTCTGTGGGATCTGTGCCACGCGAAGCCCCGGCGAAGGCCGATTATCACCACAAAACGTCCACTCGGATGACGGTCTTCCGACAGGAAGGAAGGCCGTACTCAGTTGGTTGCACAGGGTGGTAAGTACGGCCTGCCTTGCTGGCGGGAGCGATTTTTCGTGCGTACTTTCGAAGCGTCGAGCGGGGGCGGGGCGCGGTTGTCCCGCCACCGGAAGAAGGGGAGAGACGTGGCCATCATCGAGACCGAAGCGGTCCTGCACGAGGCGCACCGCGACAACCACACTCACCGTGACGTCAACGGCGGCTGGCTGCGTCCGGCGGTCTTCGGCGCCATGGACGGTCTGGTCTCCAACCTCGCCCTGATGACCGGAGTGGCCGGCGGCGACGTGTCGCACCGCACGATCGTGATCACCGGGCTGGCCGGACTGGCGGCCGGGGCCTTCTCCATGGCGGCCGGCGAGTACACCTCCGTCGCCTCGCAGCGCGAGCTGGTCGAGGCCGAGCTGGACGTCGAACGCCGCGAGCTGCGCAAGCACCCCGCGGACGAGGAGCGCGAGCTGGCCGCGCTCTACGAGTCGCGCGGCGTCGACGCCCCGCTGGCCCGCGAGGTCGCCCGGCAGCTGTCCCGCGACCCCGAGCAGGCGCTGGAGATCCACGCCCGCGAGGAACTGGGCATCGACCCCGGCGACCTGCCCTCGCCGCTCGTCGCCGCCGGATCCTCCTTCGGCGCCTTCGCGCTGGGCGCGCTGCTGCCCGTCCTGCCCTATCTGCTCGGCGCGACCGCGCTCTGGCCGGCCGTGCTGCTGGCCCTCGTCGGGCTCTTCGGCTGCGGGGCGGTGGTGGCCCGGGTCACGGCCCGCACCTGGTGGTTCAGCGGACTGCGCCAGCTCGGGCTCGGCGGTGCGGCCGCCGCGGTCACCTACGTCCTGGGCGGGCTCTTCGGCGTCGCCGTCGGCGGCTGACCCCCCGTACGGCCCCGTCCCTTCGGCCACGCGCACCCCGGTGCGCGTGGCCGAAGCCGTGTCCGCCGCTCGTGTGACACACGCCCGTAACATGTGTGTGATGTACGTCCTGATCGCCGCCTCTGGGCGGATCGGCAGGACGCCCCGTAAAATGAGTCTCTATGCAGGGCTACACATAAGTAGCCATTACCCGGCGGTTTCGTTTTCTTTTCCGCCGGGCATGAGCCGTAGACACCGCAGGCAACGACGCCTGCTCTCTGTGGCATCCCAGGGCGCCGATCCTCCGACTGCGACCCACCCCCCACCGTTCGCGCGGTGTCCGCATGTTGGAACAAGCTATCCGCTTCTTGAGAAGCGACCCATCATGTAATCTGCATCAACTTTCGCAGAGGGCCAACGTCGTCCCTCGGCACGCATATGCCACGACGACGACGGGAGAGCCGATGCGCACCGACGCCTGGTCGCCCATGGACGGTCGCCCCGCCCCTCAGGGGATGTACGACCCCCGCAACGAGCACGACGCCTGCGGCGTCGGATTCGTCGCCACGCTGACCGGTGTGGCCGACCACGAACTGGTCGAGCAGGCGCTGACCGTACTGCGCAACCTCGAACACCGCGGCGCCACCGGATCCGAGCCCGACTCCGGTGACGGAGCCGGGATCCTGCTCCAGGTGCCGGACGCCTTCCTCCGCGAAGAGGTCTCCTTCGAGCTCCCCGAGGCCGGCGGCTACGCCGTGGGCATCGCCTTCCTCCCCGCGGACGACTCCACCGGCGCCGTCCGCGCCATCGAGAAGATCGCCGTCCAGGAGGGCCTGAAGGTCCTCGGCTGGCGCGAGGTCCCGGTCACCCCCGACATCCTCGGCAACGGCGCCCGCTCGACCATGCCCGAGTTCCGCCAGCTCTTCGTCGCCGACGGCACCAGCACCGGCATCGCCCTGGACCGCAAGGCCTTCGTCCTGCGCAAGCGTGCCGAGCGCGAGGCCGGGGTGTACTTCCCCTCGCTCTCCGCCCGCACCGTCGTCTACAAGGGGATGCTCACCACCGGGCAGCTGGAGCCGTTCTTCCCCGACCTGTCCGACCGCCGCTTCGCCACCGCGGTCGCCCTGGTCCACTCCCGCTTCTCCACCAACACCTTCCCCAGCTGGCCGCTCGCCCACCCGTACCGCTTCGTCGCCCACAACGGCGAGATCAACACGGTCAAGGGCAACCGCAACTGGATGAAGGCCCGCGAGTCCCAGCTCGCCTCCGACCTCTTCGGCGCGGAGAACCTGGACCGGATCTTCCCCGTCTGCACCCCGGACGCCTCCGACTCCGCCTCCTTCGACGAGGTCCTGGAACTGCTCCACCTCGGTGGCCGCTCGCTGCCCCACTCGGTGCTGATGATGGTCCCCGAGGCGTGGGAGAACCACGACTCCATGGACCCGGCCCGGCGCGCCTTCTACCAGTACCACTCCACCCTGATGGAGCCCTGGGACGGCCCGGCCTGCGTCACCTTCACCGACGGCGTCCAGGTCGGCGCGGTCCTCGACCGCAACGGTCTGCGCCCCGGCCGCTACTGGGTCACCGACGACGGACTCGTCGTCCTCTCCTCCGAGGTCGGCGTCCTGGACATCGACCCCGCCAAGGTCGTCCGCAAGGGCCGCCTCCAGCCCGGCAAGATGTTCCTCGTCGACACCGCCGAGCACCGCATCATCGAGGACGACGAGATCAAGGCCGCCCTCGCCGCCGAGCAGCCCTACGAGGAGTGGCTGGAGACCGGCGAGATCGAGCTGGAGGACCTCCCCGAGCGGGAGCACATCGTGCACACGCACGCCTCCGTCACCCGCCGCCAGCAGACCTTCGGCTACACCGAGGAAGAGCTGCGCGTCATCCTCGCCCCGATGGCCCGCACCGCCGGCGAGCCGCTCGGCTCCATGGGCACCGACTCGCCGATCGCCGCGCTCTCCGCCCGGCCCCGGCTGCTCTTCGACTACTTCACCCAGCTGTTCGCCCAGGTCACCAACCCGCCGCTGGACGCCATCCGCGAGGAGCTCGTCACCTCGCTGCGCTCCTCGCTGGGCCCCGCGGGCAACCTCCTGGAGCCGACCGCCGCGTCCTGCCGCAGCGTCACGCTGCCCTTCCCGGTGATCGACAACGACGAGCTGGCCAAGCTCATACACATCAACGCCGACGGCGACATGCCGGGCATGAAGGCCGCCACCCTCTCCGGTCTCTACCGGGTGAGCGGCGGCGGCGAGGCACTGGCCGCCCGGATCGACGCCATCTGCTCCGAGGTCGACACCGCCATCGAGGACGGCGCCCGCCTGATCGTCCTCTCCGACCGGCACTCCGACGCCGAGCACGCGCCGATCCCCTCGCTGCTGCTCACCTCCGCCGTCCACCACCACCTCATCCGCACCAAGCAGCGCACCCAGGTCGGGCTGCTGGTCGAGGCCGGGGACGTCCGCGAGGTCCACCACGTCGCCCTGCTCATCGGCTACGGCGCCGCCGCGGTCAACCCGTACCTCGCCATGGAGTCCGTCGAGGACCTGGTCCGCGCCGGTACGTTCATCGAGGGCATCGAGCCCGAGCAGGCCATCCGCAACCTGATCTACGCCCTCGGCAAGGGCGTCCTCAAGGTCATGTCCAAGATGGGCATCTCCACGGTCGCCTCCTACCGCGGCGCCCAGGTCTTCGAGGCCGTCGGTCTCGACGAGGAGTTCGTCGCCACGTACTTCAACGGCACCGCCACCAAGATCGGCGGCGCCGGCCTGGACGTCATCGCCAAGGAGGTCGCGGCCCGGCACGCCAAGGGCTACCCCGCCTCCGGCATCTCCGCCTCGCACCGCGCGCTGGAGATCGGCGGCGAGTACCAGTGGCGCCGCGAGGGCGAACCGCACCTGTTCGACCCGGAGACGGTCTTCCGCCTCCAGCACGCCACGCGCAACCGCCGGTACGACATCTTCAAGAAGTACACGGACCGGGTGAACGAGCAGTCCGAGCGGCTGATGACGCTCCGCGGCCTGTTCGGCTTCACCTCGGACCGCCCGTCGATCGACGTCGACGAGGTCGAGCCCGTCTCGGAGATCGTCAAGCGCTTCTCCACCGGCGCCATGTCCTACGGCTCCATCTCCCGCGAGGCCCACGAGACCCTCGCCATCGCCATGAACCAGCTGGGCGGCAAGTCCAACACCGGTGAGGGCGGCGAGGACGCGGACCGGCTCTACGACCCGGCCCGCCGCTCGTCGATCAAGCAGGTCGCCTCCGGCCGCTTCGGCGTCACCAGCGAGTACCTGGTCAACGCGGACGACATCCAGATCAAGATGGCGCAGGGCGCCAAGCCCGGCGAGGGCGGCCAGCTGCCCGGCCACAAGGTCTACCCGTGGGTCGCCAAGACCCGGCACTCCACCCCGGGCGTCGGCCTGATCTCCCCGCCGCCGCACCACGACATCTACTCCATCGAGGACCTGGCTCAGCTGATCCACGACCTCAAGAACGCCAACCCGGTCGCCCGCATCCATGTGAAGCTGGTCTCCGAGGTCGGCGTCGGCACGGTCGCCGCCGGTGTCTCCAAGGCCCACGCGGACGTCGTCCTCATCTCCGGCCACGACGGCGGAACGGGCGCCTCCCCGCTCACCTCGCTGAAGCACGCGGGCGGCCCCTGGGAGCTGGGCCTCGCCGAGACCCAGCAGACCCTGCTGCTCAACGGCCTGCGCGACCGCATCGTCGTGCAGACCGACGGCCAGCTCAAGACCGGCCGCGACGTCGTCATCGCCGCGCTGCTCGGCGCCGAGGAGTTCGGTTTCGCGACCGCGCCGCTCGTCGTCTCCGGCTGCGTCATGATGCGCGTCTGCCACCTGGACACCTGCCCGGTCGGCATCGCCACCCAGAACCCGGTCCTGCGGGACCGCTTCTCGGGCAAGGCCGAGTACGTCGTCAACTTCTTCGAGTTCATCGCCCAGGAGGTCCGCGAGCTCCTCGCCGAGCTGGGCTTCCGCTCGATCGAGGAGGCCGTCGGACACGCCGAACTCCTCGACACCGACCGCGCGGTCAGCCACTGGAAGGCCCAGGGCCTGGACCTGGCCCCGCTGTTCCACGTGCCGGAGCTGCCCGAGGGCGCCGTCCGCCACCGGAACACCGAGCAGGACCACGGCCTGGCCAAGGCCCTCGACAACGAGCTGATCCGGCTCGCCGCCGACGCGCTCGGCGCCGACAGCGCCGAGGCCGCCCAGCCGGTCCGCGCCCAGGTCGCCATCCGCAACATCAACCGGACCGTGGGCACCATGCTCGGTCACGAGGTGACGAAGAAGTTCGGCGGTGCGGGCCTGCCCGACGACACCGTCGACATCACCTTCACCGGCTCCGCCGGCCAGTCCTTCGGCGCCTTCCTCCCCAGCGGCGTCACGCTGCGCCTGGAGGGCGACGCCAACGACTACGTCGGCAAGGGCCTGTCCGGCGGCCGCGTCGTCGTCCGCCCGGACCGGGGCGCCGACCACCTCGCCGAGTACTCCACCATCGCGGGCAACACCATCGCGTACGGTGCCACCGGCGGCGAACTGTTCCTGCGCGGCCGCACCGGTGAGCGCTTCTGCGTCCGCAACTCCGGCGCCACCGTCGTCTCGGAGGGCGTGGGCGACCACGGCTGCGAGTACATGACCGGCGGCCACGCCGTCGTCCTCGGCGAGACCGGGCGCAACTTCGCGGCCGGCATGTCGGGCGGCGTCGCCTACGTCATCGACCTGAACCGCGACCACGTCAACGCCGGCAACCTCGGCGCGGTCGAGGAGCTGACCGGCACCGACGAGCAGTGGCTGCACGATGTCGTGCGCCGCCACCAGGAGGAGACCGGCTCCACGGTCGCCGAGAAGCTCCTCGCCGAGTGGGACACCGCCGTGACCCGCTTCAGCAAGATCATCCCGTCCACCTACAAGGCCGTGCTCGCCGCCAAGGAAGCCGCTGAGCTCGCCGGTCTCTCCGAGCAGGAGACCACCGAGAAGATGATGGAGGCGGCGACCCATGGCTGACCCCAAGGGCTTCCTGACCACCGGGCGCGAGGTCGCCGAGACCCGCCCCGTGGGCGAGCGCGTCAAGGACTGGAACGAGGTCTACGTTCCGGGCTCCCTGCTCCCGATCATCAGCAAGCAGGCCGGCCGCTGCATGGACTGCGGCATCCCGTTCTGCCACAACGGCTGCCCGCTCGGAAACCTCATCCCCGAGTGGAACGACTACGCCTACCGCGAGGACTGGACCGCCGCGTCCGAGCGGCTGCACGCCACGAACAACTTCCCGGAGTTCACCGGGCGGCTCTGCCCGGCCCCGTGCGAGTCGGCGTGCGTCCTCGGCATCAACCAGCCGGCCGTCACCATCAAGAACGTCGAAGTCTCCATCATCGACAAGGCGTGGGACAGCGGAGACGTCACCCCGCAGCCGCCCGAGCGCCTCTCCGGCAAGACCGTGGCCGTCATCGGCTCCGGCCCGGCCGGTCTCGCCGCCGCCCAGCAGCTGACCCGGGCCGGCCACACCGTGGCCGTCTACGAGCGCGCGGACCGCATCGGGGGACTCCTCCGCTACGGCATCCCCGAGTTCAAGATGGAGAAGTCGCACATCAACCGCCGCATCCAGCAGATGCGCGCGGAGGGCACCAAGTTCCGCACCGAGATCGAGATCGGCAAGGACATCGACGCCGCGAAGCTGCGGCGCCGCTACGACGCCGTCGTCGTCGCGGCCGGTGCCACCGTCTCCCGCGACCTGCCCGTCCCGGGCCGCGAGCTGAACGGCGTGCACTTCGCGATGGAGTACCTGCCGCTCGCCAACAAGGTGCAGGAGGGCGACCTGACGGTCTCCCCGATCACCGCCGAGGGCAAGCACGTCGTCGTGATCGGCGGCGGCGACACCGGCGCCGACTGCGTCGGCACCGCCCACCGCCAGGGCGCGCTCTCCGTCACCCAGCTGGAGATCATGCCCAGGCCGGGCGAGGAGCGGAACGCCAACCAGCCCTGGCCGACCTTCCCCATGCTCTACAAGGTCACCTCCGCGCACGAGGAGGGCGGCGAGCGGGTCTACTCCGTCTCGACGACCCGCTTCGAGGGCGACGAGGACGGCAACGTCCAGGCCCTCCACCTCATCGAGGTGGAGTTCAAGGACGGTAAGCTTGAGCAGAAGCCCGGCACCGAGCGGACGATCCCCGCACAGCTGGTCACCCTCGCGATGGGCTTCACCGGCACCGACCAGGCCAACGGCCTGGTCCAGCAGTTCGGTCTGGAGCTCGACGCACGGGGCAACATCGCCCGTGACGAGGACTACGCGACCAACGTCGAGGGCGTGTTCGTCGCCGGAGACGCCGGCCGCGGCCAGTCCCTCATCGTCTGGGCCATCGCCGAGGGCCGCTCCGCGGCACGCGGCGTGGACCGTTTCCTGACCGGAGCCAGCGCCCTGCCGGCCCCGATCCGCCCGACGGACCGTTCCCTGACGGTCTGATCCGGCCCACCGACGTCCCGCACAACGGCGTGCGGAACTGAACACGGCGCCTGCCCGTCCCCGACCGGACCCCGGCAGGCGCCGTGGCGCGTCCCGCGCCGGTCCTGACCGTCCTCAGACGGTCAGGACCAGCGCGCACGTGGCCGCGGCCGTCGCCGCCACGGCCACCACCAGCCCGGTCAGCACGAACCGGCGCACCTCGATCACCGTGCCCTGCCAGCGGCACCGCTCGAACCACAGCAGCGTCGCCAGCGACCCCCACGGGGTGACGACGGAACCCGCGTTCACCCCGATCAGCAGCGCGAGCAACTGGTCGTGGTTGCCCGCGGGCACGACCGCCTCGCCCGCCACGTACGCCGGCAGATTGTTCAGTACGTTCGCCAGGGCCGCCCCCACCCCGGCCGTGCGCAGCATCCCGGCGAGACCGCCGTCCGTGCCCAGCGCCCGCACCAGCAGCTCGTGCATCCCGTGCGCGTTCACCGTCTCCACCACCAGGAACATCCCGGGCACCAGCACCAGCAGCCGCCACGGCACCAGGGACGGACGCAGCTCCCCGGGGCTCCTGACCGCGTACGCCGCGACGACCACGGCCATCGCCACCAGCGAGGCCGCCCACAGAGGCACGTCCACCACCAGGATCGCCAGCAGGAAACCGGCACAGGCCGCCGCGCAGATCCGCAGCAGCACCGGATCCTCCACCTCCGGCGGGGCGGGCGGGGTGTAGCGGTCCGCGCCGCGCCGGCCCCGGCGCCAGTAGAAGACCCACAGGCACAGGGCGGTCACCGCGATCGCGGCCAGCTGCGGCAGCCACATCACCGCGGCCAGACCCGTGGGGGAGAGCGCCACCCGGTCCGCCGCCAGCAGATTCGTCAGATTCGACACCGGCAGCAGCAGACTCGCCGTATTGGCCAGCCACACCGTCGTCATCGCCAGCGGCAGGGCCGCGATGCCCACCCGGGTGCCGAGCGCCAGCATCACCGGGGTGAGCAGCACCGCCGTGGTGTCCAGGTTCAGGGTGATCGTGGTGAGCGAGGCGAACCCCACGCACAGCGCGAACAGCAGCGGATAGCGGCCGCGACCGGCCCGCGCCACCCGGGCCGCGACCAGATCGAAGACCCTGGCCCGCCCCGCCAGTTCCGCCAGCACGATCACCGTGGCCAGGAAGACCAGCAGCGGCCCCAGCCGGCCCAGCTGCTCGCCCGCCCGGTCCCGGGGCAGGAGCCCCGTCACCACCGCCAGGACGCCCAGGGCCAGCAGCCCGCCGGCCAGCCGGTCCAGCGGGTGCAGCAGCCGGATCCGGGACACCAGGACGCGCATGCCCTCAGCCTGTCAGCGCGGAGGTCTTCAGCACGACCAGCAGCACCAGCACCGCGCCCAGCACCACACATCCGGCGGCCTGGAAGGGGGTCCGGCGCGGACCGGGGGCGTACGCGTACACCACGGTGACCACCGCACCCGTCAGCAGCCCGCCCAGATGCCCCTGCCAGGAGGTGAAGCCCGCCGAGACCACCATCCACACCAGGAAGCCGGCCAGGAACCGGTTGACCGCGGCCATGTCCCGGCCCAGCCGCCGGTTGATCACGTAGAACGACGCCGCCAGACCGAACACCGCACCGGAGGCGCCCACCGCCGCGTCGTACGGCGCGATCAGATAGACCAGCACCGAGCCGCCCAGCGCCGACAGCAGATACAGCGCGAGATACCGCGCCCGCCCCAGCTGCTCCTCGACGACCCGGCCCAGGTTCCACAGCGCGTACATGTTGAACAGGATGTGCAGCACCCCGAACGGCAGCCCGCCGAGCGCGGAGCCGTCCGGCGGCAGATGCAGGAAGGAGCCCGTCAGCAGCCGGTACCACTCACCCGCCACCAGCCCCGTCTCGTGGAAACCGGGCGGGTAGTCCGTGTGCACATGGACGTACGCGGTGCCGTCAGGGCCGGTCAGCCCGGCCCCCAGCATCCCGAACCGGTCGACGAGCCCCGGCCGGACCAGCTCGGCCAGGTACGCCAGGACGTTCAGCCCGATCAGCGCGTACGTGACCACGGGCACCGCGGACCGCGCCACCGAGCCGCCGAACACCGTCCGGGCCTGCCGCACCGAGCGCCGCCCCTCCTTCACGCACTCCACGCAGTGGTGGCCGACGGCCGCCTCACGCATGCAGTCCGGGCAGATGAAACGCTCGCAGCGGGTGCAGCTCACATACGTCTCGTACGACGGATGGCGGTAGCACGTGGTGACGGCGGCCTCCATGGCCGGCTCCTTCAGCAAATGGGACGAGAGGCCGGTGGGGGCGGCGGCGATCAAGATAGCGAACCGGCGGAGTGCGGGCACATCCGGGTTTCGGACTCCGCCCGGGTGGTTCCCCGGACCGCGCGGACACCTTCCGCGGTCATCCGGACAGAAGATGTCGGGATTCCGGGGTTCGATGCACCCATGACCTCACCACGCTCCGTGTCCCCCGCCTCCTGGGCGGACTTCCGGGCGGCCGAGCCCGCGTTCGCCGAGACCGTCGAGCGCCGCTTCGGCCAGTACAAGCACCACGTCCTCGGGACCCTCCGCGCGGACGGCTCGCCCCGGCTCACCGGCCTCGAAGTCGAGTTCCGGCTCGGCGAGGCGCTGCTCGGCATGATGCCGCAGTCCCGCAAGGCCCTGGACCTGCGCCGCGACCCCCGCTTCTCCCTCCACGCCAACCCCGGACCCGACGCCGAGATGGCCGACGGCGACGTCCGAGTCTCCGGGTGCGCCGTCGAGGTGACCGACCCGGACCTGCTCGCCCGCTACATCGGCGAGGTGCATCCGCCCGAGCCCTTCCACCTCTTCCGGGCGGAGCTGACCGAGGTGGTCCGCATCGGGCTGGACGGCGGCGACACCCTGGTCATCCGGACCTGGCGGCCCGGCCGGCCGGTGCGCGAGATCCGCCGGGGCAACGACGACCTCCCGGCCTGACGGAGACCGCCGCGGCGCCGGGCGGACAATGGGCGGGTGCCTACCAAGAAGAAGCCCCAGGGGGCCCCGTCGCCCGAGCGCCGCGGCGAACTGTTGGCCACCGCCGCCGAGGTGTTCGCCGCCCAGGGATACAACGCCACGACCGTCCGCCGCATCGCGGACGAGGCCGGCATGCTCGCGGGCAGCCTCTACTACCACTTCGATTCCAAGGAATCGATGCTCGACGAGATCCTCTCCACCTTCCTGAACGAACTCTGGGAGGGGTACGACGCCGTCCTGGCCGCCGGACTCGGCCCCAGGGAGACCATCGAGGCGCTCGTCACGGAGTCCTTCCGCGAGATCGACCGGCACCGCGCGGCCGTCGCCATCTACCAGAAGGAGTCCGCGCACCTGGTCGACCAGCCCCGGTTCCACTACCTCGCCGACTCCCAGCGCAGGTTCGAGAAGGCCTGGCTCGGCACCCTGGAGCGCGGGGTCGCCGACCGGACCTTCCGGGCCGACCTCGACATCCGCCTCACCTACCGCTTCGTCCGCGACACCGTCTGGGTCGCCGCGTCCTGGTACCGGCCCGGTGGCCGGCACAGCCCCGAGGAGATCGCCCGCCAGTACCTCTCGATGGTCCTGGACGGCATCGCCCTGCGCCCCTGAACAGGGCCGCGCACCCCGTCCACGGCCCGGCGGCACGGGTGCTTCCCTCCGCCGGGCGACGGTTCGTGCTACGGTGGGGGCGTTGCAGTTTTGGTACCCATGAACTTTATGCGCGCCTGACGGGAATGCTTCGTCAGGCGCTTTATTGTTTTCCGGCTTTCTCCGGGTGGGGCTCAATGCGGCGACTTGGAATTCGTAAAGTGCGGATTTCCGGCACTGCACCTATGAGGAGATTGACATGGCTACTGGAACCGTGAAGTGGTTCAACTCGGAAAAGGGCTTCGGCTTCATCGAGCAGGACGGCGGCGGCGCCGACGTCTTCGCCCACTACTCGAACATCAACGCCTCGGGCTTCCGTGAGCTGCAGGAGGGCCAGAAGGTCTCCTTCGACGTCACGCAGGGCCAGAAGGGCCCCCAGGCGGAGAACATCGTCCCGGCCTGATCGCCTGACGCATATCTCACAGCCGGGACCCGCACCGCGAACGGTGCGGGTCCCGGTTTGTGCTGTCCCCAGGAGGGCAATCCCGTATGACCCGCTCCGAACGCCAGGACCGTCCCGCCCGCACCCGCCCGTCGAGGGGGCGCGGCACGGCCCAGGCCAAGGCAACCGCACAGGGTTCCGGCAAGGGATCCGGCAAGGCGTCGTCCCGTCGCAGGGCCACGCCGCCGCAGGGTGAGTTCGCCCTGCCCGAAACGACAACCCCCGCACTGCCCGCCGTCGAGGCGTTCGCCGAGCTGGACATGCCCGCCGCCCTGCTGAAAACCCTTGCCGCGCAGGGCGTCACCGAGCCCTTCCCGATCCAGGGCGCTACCCTGCCGAACTCGCTGGCCGGCCGGGACATCCTCGGCCGGGGCCGCACCGGCTCCGGCAAGACCCTCGCCTTCGGTCTCGCGCTGCTGGCCCGCACCGCCGGGCGCCGCGCCGAGCCCAAGGCCCCGCTGGCCCTCGTCCTCGTCCCGACGCGCGAGCTCGCCCAGCAGGTCACCGACGCGCTGACCCCGTACGCCACCTCGGTCCAGCTGCGGCTGGCCACCGTCGTCGGCGGCATGTCGATCACCAAGCAGTCCACGGCCCTGCGCCGGGGCGCCGAGGTGCTCGTCGCCACGCCCGGCCGGCTCAAGGACCTCATCGAACGCGGCGACTGCCGGCTGGACGAGGTCGCGATCACCGTCCTCGACGAGGCCGACCAGATGGCCGACATGGGCTTCATGCCGCAGGTCACCGCCCTGCTCAAGCAGGTCGAGCCGGACGGGCAGCGGATGCTGTTCTCGGCGACCCTGGACAAGAACATCGACCGGCTGGTCCGGATGTTCCTGACCGACCCCGTGGTGCACTCCGTGGACCCGTCCGCCGGTGCCGTCACGACCATGGAGCACCACGTCCTCCACGTCCTGGACGAGACCGACAAGAAGGCCGTCGCCACCCGGATCGCGGCCCGTGACGGCCGGGTCATCATGTTCGTCGACACCAAGCGCGCCGCCGACCGCTTCGCCAAGCGGCTGCTGGCCAGCGGGGTGCGGGCCGCGGCCCTGCACGGCGGACGCTCGCAGCCGCAGCGCAACCGGACCCTGGACCAGTTCAAGACCGGCCAGGTCACCGCGCTCGTCGCGACGAACGTGGCGGCCCGCGGCATCCACATCGACGACCTCGACCTCGTCGTCAACGTGGACCCGCCCACCGACCACAAGGACTACCTCCACCGGGGCGGCCGCACCGCCCGCGCGGGGGAGTCCGGCAGCGTGGTCACCCTGGTGCTGCCCGACGAGAAGCACGAGATGAACCGGCTGATGCGGGACGCGGGCATCGCCCCCCGCACCACCCGGGTCAAGTCCGGCGACGAGGAGCTCACCCGGATCACCGGGGCCCGCGAGCCCTCCGGCGTCGCCGTCGTGATCGAGGTCCCGCAGCCCACCCCGCCCAAGCAGCGCACCGGATCCGGGACGTCCCGCTCCGGCAGCCGGGGCCGGGGCAGGCGCTCCGGCGGGGCCGCGGCCGCCACCGGTGACGGCGGCACCCGTACCACGACCGGCACCGGCCGGTCCGCGGGCGGCCGGTCCGCCGGCGGCCGTGCCGACGGCTCGGGCCGCTCCGGCGGCGCCGGTCGTACGGGCGGCGCCGGCCGGGCCACCGGATCCGGCCGCTCCGGCGGTGCCGCCGGCCGCGGCGGAGCCCCGGCACGAGGCCGCCGCGCGGCCTGACGCCCCCGGGCGGTGAGCGACCGGCGACGGGCACGGTGCGCGGGCTTCGGCCCGCGCCACCGTGCCCGTCGGCCGTTCCGCGCGGGGTCCGCGCCCCGGGGCCCCGCCGTCGTCCTCAGACGGCGGGCCGCCCCGCCAGCACCGCCGCCCCCAGGGCCCGCCGCACCGGGTCCGGGGCCGCGCACCAGTCCCGCGCCGCCCGGCGGGTCTCCTCGTCGCCGCGCTCGCGCAGGGCCTCGACGCACACCCGCCAGTCGTCCAGCTCCGGATCGCCCCAGCGCAGGGCGCGCCGGGCCAGTTCCTCGTACGGGGCCCGCCGGCCCAGCTCCCGCTCCAGCACCGTGGCGATCGCGCCGTGCCCGGTCTGCTGGTCCCGGCCGGCCGACGGGCGTCCGTCCCGGAGGAGTTCGGCGGTCAGCGTGAGCCCGCCGTCCACGACGGTCCGGCGCACCACGATCGCGTACCCCTCGGCGTCCCCGTACAGCTCCCGCAGTCCCGCCCGCAGTTCCTGCTCCAGGTCCGTGCGCAGCATGCGCAGGGCCTCGGCGAGCGCCGCCGCGACGGCGCCGGGCGGGTCCCCGGCGCCGTGGCGCAGCAGGGCGCGGACCGTGGGCAGGGAACCCCGGCGTGCGGCGAGGAGCAGCGGCGGCTCGCCCTCGGGGCCGGGCAGGCGGGGATCGGCGCCGTACGCGAGCAGGGCCTCGGCGGTGCGGGCATGGCCCAGACCGACCGCCCAGCGCAGCGCGGTGAAGCCGAACTGCTCCGGCAGATCGGGCCGGGCCCCGGCCGACAGCAGCGCCTCCACGACCTCGGTGTGCCCTCCGCACGCCGCCCCGCACAGCGGCAGATCACCGCGCTCGGGGCCGCACGCCCGGTCCGGGTCCGCGCCCGCGGCGAGCAGCAGCCGCACCGCGCCCGGACGGTCCGAGACGGCCGCCAGATAGAGCGCGCTCGCCCCCTCACCGTCCACCGACTCGGCGGACACCCCGGCGCGCAGCAGACGGACGACGGCGTCGTCGTCCTCGTACAGGGCGTCGAACAGCGCCGGTCCGTCCGCCGGGACCGGAAGCCGCCCCTTCGGGTCTTCCTTCACATTTCGACTCTAGGGCCTGTCTGACCATTCCCGTCGTCCGCCCGGAGGGCGGGCCGGGCGACGGGAATGGTCAGACAGGCCCTAAGCCGTACGGCCGCGGACCCCGGACGCGGTGTCAGGTCGTGCAGTCCAGCACCGTGCGGCACAGCGCGCACCGGGCCCGCACCCGGCCCCGGACCGGAACCCGGTTGCGCTGGTGGCAGGTCGGGCAGGCGAACGCCACCCGCAGCCCGTCCGCGCCCGCCTCGAAGGCGTACGGCACGTCGGGGGAGGCGGCGGCCCCGGGATGGTCCTGGGCATATCTGCGGTCCTTCGCGTACCGGCGGCGGCCCGCCCAGCCCGCCGCGGTCAGCGGCGGCCGGGCACGCTCCCGCAGCGCCAGCGCCCGGCCCTCGGTGTACGCCGTGTACGCCTGGGGGCTGGTGAACCACGGCGAGGGGTCCTCGTCGAAGGCCTCCGCCCGCTTGGCCAGCACGTACCCGAACTCCTCGGGGGTCAGATAGCCCAGCTTCTGGCTGGACACCGCGTCCTCCCGGAACGCGTCCAGCAGCAGCCAGCCCGCCCCCAGATAGGCCGCCGCCGTGTCCGTCAGGATCTCGTTGTCCCGGGTGCCCGGGAACTCCAGCCCGAGCCGGTGCAGCAGCACATGCGTCACCTCGTGCGACAGCGCGGCGCCGATGTCCCGGCGATGCGTGCGGAACCGGTCGTTCAGCTCCACGAAGTACTCCGGACCCGCGGCGAGTTCGACACTGCCCGCGTGCTCCATCGACCGGAACGCCACGATCATCCGCGCGTCCGGCAGCCGGAAGTGCCGCACCATCGCCCGCGCCACCCGCTGCGCGCCCAGATGCAGATCGTCCGTGTCCGCGAACGCGGCCTCGGCCGGCGCCAGACTCGGCGCGAACTGCTGCACCCCGTCGGCGGACAGCCGCCGGTACAGCGCCGTGATCGCCGATCGGACCGTGTCCAGATGGGGGAAACCGTGCACCACCGGGCTGCCGTTCGGCGCGTCCGCCATGTCCGTACCCCCGCTCGCAGGCGCCGAGATTCCCCCCACTGTAGCCCCGGGGTCCGCTCCCTCAGCCGTCCGCGCCCGCCCTCGGCGGCAGACCCGGACCCAGCCGTACGTACGGCGCCGCCGCCCCCTCCAGCTCCAGCACCCACACCTCGTTGGCACCGTCCCGCAGCACCGGACCCGGCACGTACAGCGTCCGCTGCGGGCCCGCCGCCCAGTACCGCCCGAGACAGAAGCCGTTCACCCAGACGAACCCCCGGGTCCAGCCCGGCAGTTCCAGCCCCGCGTGGTCCGCCGCCGACGCGTCGGCGACCTCGAACACCCCCCGGTACAGACCGGTCCCGCCCGACCCGTCGACCGGGGCGAACGCGAGGCCCGCCACCGCCCCCGGCACGTCGAACGCGTCGAGCCGCAGCGCCCGCGCCCGCACCCCGTGGAGGTACTGCCGCTCGTGCAGCACACCCCCGGTGATCCCCTTCGGCTCGCCCAGTCGGGGCCCGTAGTTGACCCGCCCCAGCGACTCCACCCACAGCTCCACCTCGGCCGGACCCGCCACCGGCTCCGGCAGCACGGCGTCCGCCTCGTCCAGCACGCCCCGGCGCACCCCGTCCACGAACACCACCGCCCGGTCCCGCAGCCCCGTCACCGACAGCGGATACGGGCGGCGCGGACCCGGCACCGCCACCCGGTAGCGCACCAGCCCCCGGTCCACCCCCAGCTCCTCGAAGGTCGGCGGCACCCCCGACGCCCCGCGCTCCGGATCGCCCAGCGCCTCCATGACCCCCGCCAGCGGCACCCACTCGGTCAGCCCCGCCCGGACCGGCGCAAGCCCGGCCGGTGCGGGCGGCAGCGGCGGCAGCGGCCCGTCCGCGTACTCGGCCAGCACCTCGCGCATCAGCCGGAACTTCTCCGTGGCCCGCCCGTACTCGTCCACCGGCGCGTCGTAGTCGTACGAGGTCACCGTCGGCAGGAACCCCTGGTCCTGGAACGGACCGGACCGGTTCGCCCCCGCCCAGCCGGCGAAGTTCGTCCCGCCGTGCGCCATGTACAGGTTCACCGAGGCCCCGCACTCCAGGATCTCCCGCAGCGCCGCGGCGGCCTCCCGCGGCTCCCGCACGACCGGCGGGGCACCCCAGTGCTCGAACCAGCCGCACCAGAACTCCATGCACATCAGCGGACCCGACGCCCGGTGACGGCGCAGCACCCGGAACGCCTCCCGCGCACCCGAACCGAAGTTCGCCGTCGCGAGCAGACCGGGCACCGAACCGCCGGTGAGCATATGGTCCTCCGGACCGTCCGAGGTGAACAGCGGCACGCTCACCCCCAGCGCCACCAGCAGGTCCGCCACCCGGCGCAGATACACCGCGTCGGTGCCGAAGCTCCCGTACTCGTTCTCCGCCTGCACCATCACCACCGGACCGCCCCGGTCGGCCTGCCGCGCCACGACCTGCGGCAGCAGCTCCGTGAACCAGGCCCGCACCGCGTCGAGATACCCCTCGTCACGGCTCCGCACCCGCCGCCCGAACCGCCCCGTCACCCAGACCGGCAGCCCCCCGTTCTCCCACTCGGCGCAGATGTACGGCCCCGGCCGCACGATCGCCCACAGCCCGGCCCGCCGCGCCGCGTCCAGGAACCGCCCCAGCGCCCCGACGTCCCGGAAGCACCCCGGACGCGGCTCGTGCAGATTCCACGGGACGTACGTCTCCACACAGTTCAGGCCCATCGCCCGCAGCATCGCCAGCCGGTGGTCCCACTGCCCCTCGTGCACCCGGAAGTAGTGCAGGGCCCCCGACAGCAGGCGCACCGGCCTCCCGTCGATCCGGAAGTCGTCGTCCCCGACGGTGAAGTCAGCCATGGTGCCCGTTCTCTCCCGATGCGGAATCCCTCGGTCCAGCCTCACCCCTGGCGTGCGGCCGGTCCATGGACAAAGATCGTGGCTGTTTGGACAACCGCCTGCTCACAGGGCATGCCGCACAGGAACAGGACCACCGGGGAGCGCAGAGGCCGATGTACCACACCTGGATGCGCTTCTTCACGCCCAGCCCGCTCCACCACCGCCTCGGACTGGTCTGCCTCGGCGTCGGCCTCCAGCACGGCACCCTCCCGCCCGTCGGCCCCCGCACCCTCGACCACCACGTCGCCGTCGTCGTCCACTCCGGCAGCGGCTGGTTCGCCGGCCCCGACGGGCGGCGGCTGCCCGTCACCGCGCCCAGCCTGATCTGGCTGACCCCGGGCACCCCGCACCACTACGGCGCCGACCCCGTCACCGGCTGGGACGAGAGCTTCGTCGACTTCACCGGCCCCGCCACCGCCACCTACACCGAACTCGGCTGCATCGAACCCGACCGCCCCCTGGTCCCGCTCTCCGACACCGCCGCCCCGCGCGCCGCCGTCGGCCGCATGGTCCGCGCGGCCCGGCGCGGCAACCCGCTCCTGGAGGTCGAGACCGCGGCGGCCGTCCACGAACTCCTCGTCGCCCTGCGCCGGGCCCGCGCCGACCTCGGCCCCGACGGCGACCCCGTGCTCCAGGCCCTCGCCCGCGACGCCTTCCAGCCGCTGTCCGTCGCCGAACACGCCGCACGCCACGGCATGACCGCCGCCGAACTGCGCACCGCCGTCCGCCGCGGCGCCGGATGCAGCCCCAAGGACTACCTCCTCGGCATCCGGCTCGGCCGCGCCAAGGAACTCCTCGCCACCGGCGACCTGCCCGTCGCCGCCGTCGCCCGCCGCGTCGGCTACGACGACCCCGCCTACTTCTCCCGCCTGTTCGCCCGCCGCGTCGGCATGGCCCCCGTCCGCTTCCGCGCCCAGCAGGGCCGCGCCGTCCCCGGCGGCTGGAGCGACCGCGTCCCGGACCCCGATCACCCGCCGACGGTCACCCCGTAAGCTCGCTGCCCATGACCACGAACGACATCGACGACTCCGTACGCGCCGAACTCACCCGGCTGCGCCAGAGCATCGACAACATCGACGCGGCCGTCGTCCACATGCTGGCCGAACGCTTCAAGTGCACCCAGCAGGTCGGCCACCTCAAGGCCGCCCACCACCTGCCCCCGGCCGACCCCGACCGCGAGGCCCGCCAGATCGCCCGGCTCCGCCAGCTCGCCGAGAGCGCCCACCTCGACCCCGCCTTCGCGGAGAAGCTGCTCAACTTCGTCGTCGCCGAGGTCATCCGCCACCACGAGCGCATCGCGGAGGAGTCCGCCGCCCAGGGCTGACCGCCCCCGGGCGCACACCCCGCGCCACCGGCGCTCACTCCACGTCACCGGCGCACCCCGCCGCAGGGCCCGTCCGCCAAGAACCCGGCACCATCGCGTCAGCCCACCGTGAACCCGCCTGCACACCGGCCACCCCATACGGCAGCATGGCACCCATGTCCGTACTGATGCGCGATGAAGCGCAGGCCCGAGCCCAGTTCCTCGACGTACAGCGGTACACGATCGACCTCGATCTCACCGCGGGGGAGGAGACCTTCGACTCCCGTACCGTCATCACGTTCACCGCCCTCGCCGACGGTGACACGTTCGTCGAGATCAAGCCCGCGGACCTGCGCTCCATCAGTCTCGACGGACGGCCGCTGGACCCCGCGGACCTCACCGGGAACCGCTTCCCCCTCACCGGCCTCGCCGCCGGCCCCCACGAACTGCGCGTCGACGCCGCCATGCGCTACTCCCGCACCGGCGAGGGCATGCACCGCTTCACCGACCCCAGCGACGGCGAGACCTACGTCTACACCCAGCTCTTCATGGAGGACGTCCAGCGCGTCTTCGCCGCGTTCGACCAGCCCGACCTGAAGTCCGTCTTCGCGCTCACCGTCACCGCCCCCGAGGGCTGGACCGTCCTCGGCAACGGCATCGCCCACCACGACGGCGACGGCCGCTGGACCCTGGCGCCCACCCCGCCCCTCTCCACCTACCTCGTCGCCGTCGCCGCCGGCCCCTGGCACTCCGTGACCACCGAACACGCCGGACTGCCCTTCGGCATCCACTGCCGCCGCTCGCTCGCGCCCCACCTCGACGCCGACGCCGACGAGATCCTCGACATCACCCGCGCCTGCTTCGACCGGTTCCAGGAGAAGTTCGACGAGCCCTACCCGTTCGACTCCTACGACCAGGCGTTCGTCCCCGAGTTCAACGCCGGCGCCATGGAGAACCCCGGACTCGTCACCTTCCGCGACGAATTCGTCTACCGCTCGGCCGTCACCGACACCGAACGCCAGACCCGCGGCATGGTCATCGCCCACGAGATGGCCCACATGTGGTTCGGCGACCTCGTCACCCTCGCCTGGTGGGACGACATCTGGCTCAACGAGTCCTTCGCCGAGTACATGGGCTACCAGACCCTCGCCGAGGCCACCCACTACACCGACACCTGGGTCGACTTCGGCGTCGCCCGCAAGGGCTGGGGATACGACGCCGACCAGCGCCCCTCCACCCACGCCGTCGCCCCCGACCCCGCCGCCGTCCCCGACACCGCCTCCGCGATGCTCAACTTCGACGGCATCTCCTACGCCAAGGGCGCCTCCGCCCTGCGCCAGCTCGTCGCCTGGCTCGGCGAGAAGGACTTCCTGGCCGGCATCAACACCCACTTCGCCCGCCACCGGTTCGGCAACGCCACCCTCGCCGACTTCATCGACAACCTCGCCTCCGCCACCGAACTCGACGTCCACGCCTGGGCCGACCAGTGGCTGCGCACCACCGGCGTCGACACCCTCGTCCCCGAGGTCACCGAGGCCGGCACCGGCTGGTCCCTCGGCGTCGACCACCGGGGCACCCGCCCCCACCGCGTCGCCGTCGGCACCTACGACCACGCCCTCGGCACCGAACCCGGCCCCGAACAGCTGGTCCTGCGCGACCGCTTCGAGATCACGGTCCCGCAGAACGGCCCCGTCACCCGCCCCGGCCGCCGCCCCGCCCTCGTCGTCCTCAACGACCAGGACCTCACCTACGCCAAGATCCGCGTCGACCCGGACTCCTGGAACACCGTCCTCACCCACCTCTCCGGCATCCCCGACGCCCTCACCCGCGCCGTCGTGTGGAACGCCGCCCGCGACATGGTCCGCGACGGCGAACTCGCCCCCACCACCTACCTCGACGCCGCCCGCACGCATCTGCCGCACGAGACCGACCTCGCGCTCCTCCAGGGCGTCCTCGCCTTCGCCGACACCCAGGTCGCCGCCCGCTACGTCACCCCCGATCAGCGGCCCGCCGCCCTCGCCACCCTCACCGCCCTCAGCCGCGACCTCATCCGCCGCACCGAGGACGGCACCCACCCCGGACTCCGCCTCGTCGCCGTCCGCCACTTCATCGACGCCGCCACCCAGCCCGACACCCTCCAGGCCTGGCTCGCCGACGGCACCGTCCCCGGCGGACCCGAACTCGACCCCGAACTGCGCTGGCGCATCCTCACCCGGCTCGCCGTCCTCGGCGCCGTCGACGAGACCGCCATCGACGCCGCACTCGACGCCGACCCCAGTGCCACCGGACGGGAAGGCGCCGCCCGCTGCCGCGCCGCCCTCCCCGCCGCCGAGGCCAAGGCCGCCGCCTGGGACGCCATGTTCGGCGACGACAGCCTCTCCAACTACCTGTTCACCGCCACCGCCCAGGGCTTCTGGCAGCCCGAGCAGACCGAACTCCTCGCCCCGTACGTGGCCCGCTTCTACCCCGACGCCACCGCGCTCGCCGTCCGCCGGGGCCCGGTCATCGCCGAGGCCGCCGGACGGTACGCCTTCCCCGCGTACGCCGTCGACGCCGACAGCCTCCGCCTCGGCGAACAGGCCCTCACCGACCAAGGGCTCATCCCCGCCCTCCGCCGCAAGCTCGCCGACCAGATCGACGACCTGCGCCGCGCCCTCGCCGTACGCGAAGCGCACTGACCGCCCGAGACACCCCGCACCACCCGTGCCCGGCCCGCCCTCACCCCGAGGGCCGGCCGGGCACACGCGTACGGGCCCGGAGACCGCCGCCGGGGGACGGGGCGCGCGTGCCCCGCCGCGCGTGCAGGGGGCGAGCCGCTCGAACGCGTACCGGACGTACCGCGTACGCGTGCCACCCCGGAGACCGCCCCGCGCCCCATAGCATTCCGCCGCGCGACACCCCGCTCCCACCAGCCCGTCGTCCTCCTTTCGGGTTCAGATCACCGGGCACCCCGGCAACGGCACGCGAAACCCGGACAAGCTGACACGTCCACTCGCGCGCACCCGAAGGGTCAGCTCTCCATGCCCACCCCCGCACTCGCCGGCTCCACCACCGGACCCACCGCCCTGCGCCCCCTCATCGACACCGTCCTCACCGCCCTCCAGGAGGGCGCCCGACGCCGCGACGGCCCCCTGCCCACCGGCGGACCCGACACCGTCGCCGCCCACACCCGCACCGCACTCGACCCCGTCATCCCCGAACACGGCACCGGCGCCCACCACGCCCTCGCCACCCTCGTCGGCGCCCTCACCGAAGGCGCGGCCGACCCGGCGGACCCCCTCTGCGCCGCCCACCTCCACACCCCGCCCCTCGCCCTGGCCACCGCCGCCGACCTCGCGGCCTCCGCCCTCAACCCCTCCATGGACTCCTGGGACCAGGCCCCCGCCGCCTCCACCATCGAGGCCGACACCGCCGCCGCCCTCGCCGCCGAGATCTACCCCCGCCGCCCCCGCCCCGACGCCCTCGTCACCACCGGCGGCACCGAGTCCAACCAACTCGCCCTGCTCCTCGCCCGCGAGCGCCACGGCACCGTCCAGACCGTCTGCGGCACCAACGTCCACCACAGCATCCCCCGCGCCGCCTGGCTCCTCGGCCTCCCCGAACCCCTCACCGTCCCCGCCCCCACCGGCACCATCGACCCCGGCGCCCTCGACAACCTCCTCACCCACCACCGAGGACCCCACCCCCTCCTCGTCACCGCCACCGCCGGCACCACCGACACCGGCAGAATCGATCCCCTCGTCGAGATCGCCGACGTCTGCGAAGCCCACGGCGCCGAACTCCACATCGACGCCGCCTACGGCGGACCCCTCGTCCTCAGCCCCACCCACCGCGCCAAGATCACCGGCATCGACCGCGCCCACAGCGTCGCCCTCGACCTCCACAAACTCGGCTGGCAGCCCGCGTCCGCCGGCATCCTCGCCGTCCCCGACCACCGCCTCCTCCACTCCCTCCACCACCACGCCCCCTACCTCAACGCGGACGACGACACCGAAGCCGGCCTCCCCGACCTCCTCGGCCGCTCCCTGCGCACCACCCGCCGCCCCGACGCCCTCAAGATCGCCGTCACCCTCCAGGCCCTCGGCCGCAGCGGACTCGCCGACCTCATCGACCGCACCTGCGCCGCCGCCGAACACCTCGCCGACCTCATCACCAAACACCCCGGACTCGACCTCTACGAACGCCCCACCCTCACCACCGTCCTCTTCCGCCCCACCCACGCCGACGACCACACCGTCGCCACCCTCCGCCGCACCCTCCTCGCCCGCGGCCACGCCGTCCTCGGCCGCACCCGCACCCACGACCGCCTCTGGCTCAAGGCCACCCTCCTCAACCCCCACGCCACCCCCGAGGACCTGCACACCCTCCTCGCCCTCGTCACCGACCTCGCCACCGAACTCACCGAAAGCGGCACCCCCCGATGACCACCCGGCCCACCCCCGAGAACGACCGGCCCCACGACCTCGTCGGCATCGGCATCGGCCCCTTCAACCTCTCGCTCGCGGCCCTCGCCCACGGTCTGACCACCCCCCTCACCACCGCCTTCTACGACCAGCGCCCCGCCTTCCACTGGCACCCCGGACTCCTCATCGACGGCGCCACCCTCCAAGTCCCCTTCCTCGCCGACCTCGTCACCCTCGCCGACCCCACCAGCCCCTGGACCCTCCTCAACTACCTCCGCACCCGCGACCGGCTCTTCCCCTTCTACTTCGCCGAGCGCTTCCACATCCCACGCACCGAATACGACGCCTACTGCCGCTGGGTCAGCCGGGAACTCCCCGGCCTCCACTTCGGCCACCAGGTCGACGCCGTCCGCTGGAACGCCGAACGCGCCCACTTCGAAGTCGACTTCACCCAGCTCGACGCCGACGGCGAGGCCGAAGCCCTCGGCCGCGCCCACACCCGCAACCTCGCCCTCGGCGTCGGCACCGAACCCCACATCCCCGAACCCCTCAAACCCCTCGCCGACGCCGGCTCCGTCCCCGTCATCCACTCCGCCGACTACCTCCACCACCGCAGCCGGCTCCTCGACGCCGGACACATCACCGTCATCGGCTCAGGACAGTCCGGCGCCGAGATCTTCCTCGACCTGCTGCGCGCCCGCCCCGAAGGACGCGAACGACTCCACTGGCTCGCCCGCACCCCCGCCTTCGCCCCCATGGAGTACTCCAAACTCGGCCTCGAACACTTCACCCCCGACTACACCCGCTACTTCCACGGCCTCCCCGAAACCGTCCGCGACCAGCTCGTCCCCCAGCAGTGGCAGCTCCACAAGGGCATCGACCACGACACCATCAGCGCCATCCACGAGGAGCTCTACCGCCGCACCCTCCACGGCGGCTGGCCCGACACCACCCTCACCCCCGGCGTCTGCGTCCGCACCGCGGGCCGCGTCGCCACCACCCGCGTCGAACTCCACCTCGAACACGCCCAGCAGGGCACCCGCAGCCGCCTCGTCACCGACGCCGTCGTCCTCGCCACCGGCTACCGCGAACGCCCCCTCGACACCCTCCTCGAACCCCTCGGCACCCGGCTGCGCCGCGACCGCGCCGGACGCCCCCGCGTCGACGAGCGGTACCGCCTCGACCTCGACCCCGCGGTCACCGGCGCCATCTACGTACAGAACGCCGAACGCCACACCCACGGCGTCGGCGCCCCCGACCTCGGCCTCGCCGCCTGGCGCAGCGCCACCATCCTCAACGACCTCACCGGCACCACCCCCTACCCCCTCCCGGAGCGCACCGCCTTCACCACCTTCGGCCTCACCCCGCAGACCCCCGCCGTCCCCGCCCAGGGCCCCCACCTCGTCCCGCTCGTCCAGAACAACTGACCGCCCCCGCACGGAGATCTGTCACAGAGACGGCCCAGCACCCCCACAATGTCGGGGTCACGTCACCACCTCATGCGTCTTGCGCACAGCGCTGGGCGCCGGCCCCCGCCCTTGCCATCGTGGTCCCCCGTCAGCAACCACTGGCGGCACACCCGTCACGACCGCACCCGCGCTCCCGGGTGCCCTCGGACCGTGTGCCGCACCACGGACGCATCGGGGGACTACCGCCATGGCCCTGCACCACCGCCTCACCCGCCGCACCCAGCTCGCCCTCGTCGGCCTCACCGCCGCCGGAGTCGCCGCGGCCGTCGTCGTCGTACCGCACCTCACCGGCCACGACACCCCGGCCACCGTCGCCGCCGACACCGCCTACGGACCCGAACCCGAGGCCGACAGCGGACTCGTCACCCGGGCCGACCGGATAACCAGCCTCGCCTCGGCCACCATGTCCCCCGACACCATGATCAACCGCGCCCGCACCTGGCTCACCGCCAACGGCGGCCACCAAGTGCCGTACAGCATGCAGCGCACCTGGAAGGACGGATACCGCCAGGACTGCTCGGGCTACGTCTCCATGGCACTCGCCCTCGGCAAGCCCGGCCTCAACACCGTCGGCCTCGCCGACAGCCGCAACGGCGTCACCCAGCACCTCAGCAGCACCAGCGGGCTCAGAAAGGGCGATCTGCTCATCGACGCCAGCACCACCGACGGCGACTTCCGCCACGTCGTCATCTTCGAGAAGTGGGCCAACACCTCCCACACCTCCTACTGGGCCTACGAACAGCGCGGCTCCCACGGCACCACCCACCGCATCCTCGGCTACGGCATCGGCAAGGACCACTACGACCCCTACCGCCCCGTCAAGCTCGGCGGCGGCAGCAGCGGAGGCGGAGGCGGCGGACAGCTCCCCACCCCCAGCGCCTCCTGGCCCGTCCTCAAGAGCGGATCCAAGGGCACCGACGTCCGCACCGCCCAGTACCTCCTGACCGCCCGCGGCTACGGCATCGCCGTCGACAGCAGCTTCGGCCCCAGGACCCGCACCGCCACCCTCCGCTTCCAGAAGACCCGCTCCCTGGCCGCCGACGGTGTCATCGGCCCCAAGACCTGGTCCCAGCTCATCACCACCGTCCGCCACGGATCCACCGGCCAGGCCGTCAAGGCCGCCCAGACCCAGCTCAGGGTCTACGGCTACTCCCTCACCGTCGACGGCTCGTTCGGCGCCAGGACCAAGGCAGCCACCCTCGCCTTCCAGAAGAGCCACCACCTCGCCGCCGACGGCGTCATCGGCCCGAACACCTGGCGCGCCCTCCTCGGCACCCGCTGACCCCACCCGGACACGACAACGGCCCCTCTCCCTCGTACGAGCGAGGAAGAGGGGCCGCCGCCACAGCCCGATCCCGGCCGACAGCCGACCGGGGAACCCGGCTAGAACACCGGCACACCGTCCCGCGTCAGACGCCAGTCCACCGAAGCGAACTCCGCCGCGTCCACCGAACCCTTCGCCTGCACCCAGGCGATGATCGTGTTCCGGATCTCCTCGGAATTCGCCCACAACTGCTTCGCCGCCGGAACGTGCGGGAAGTTCCCCCCGCCGCTCGCCCGGTAGTTGTTCACCGCCAGCACGAACTGCGCCGCCGGATCCACCGGCTTCCCCTCGAACAGCAGACCCGAGATCCGCGACCCCACCGGCTTCGCGATGTCGACGTCGTACGTCAGCCCCGACACCGCGTCGTAGTTGTAGTCCGGCGTGTTGTCCGCGTTCGTCAACGCCTCCGGATCCACCGGCGCACCCGCCGCAGTCCGCACGTAGTACTTCGCCGAGAACTCCAGATAGTCCAGGATCTGCGCACCCGTCACCAGCCGCGCCTCCAGCGTGTTCTCGAACGGATACAGCCCCGCCGCGTCCTTGATCGTCACATCACCCGCCGGAATCCGCGCCGTGCGCGAGAAGCACGACGCCTGCGACAGCACCGGCAGCGCCGCGTACTCGCCCCCCGCCAGCGCCTCCTTCACCGTCTCCGTCTGCACCACGTTGATCAGATCGATGATCGGCTCGTCCTTCCACGCCGCCTCGGCCGTGGACATCGCCGCCGTCGACGTACCGATCACCTGGTTGACGTACGCCACGACCTTCGCGTGCTCGTCCGCGAGCAGCCGGGTGATCCTCGGGTCCTCCGCCACCGTATTGGAGTTCAGCACCTGGGAACCGGCCCGCTCCACCACCCAGCGACCCTTCTGCCACACCAGGTCGAAGTCGAACAGCGTCAGCCGCTGCCCCCACTTCAACGGCTCCGACAGCACGACCTTCTTCCCGGTCTCCTTGTTCTCCACGAAGTACTCGGGAATCTCCAGATGCGCGTGACCCACCAGAATCGCGTCGATCCCCGGCACCTGCTCCGCCACCAGACCCGCCGCGTTCTCCACGTACGGGATCTGGTCCCCGTACGACGACGTCCCGCTGTTCCCCGAGTGCGCCGACACGATCACCACGTCCGCACCCATCGAACGCAGCCGCGGCACGTACTTCGCCGCCTGCTCCTCCAGACCCGGGAACACCATCTTCCCGCTCACGTTCGCCTTGTCCCAGATCGCGATGCCCGGATTCGTCAGACCCAGGATCCCCACCCGCACATCCCGGCCGTGCGGCGTCCGCAGCTTCTTGATCACATACGGCGCGAACGCCGGCCGCAACGACTTCGCGTCCAGCGCGTTCGCCCCCAGCAGCGGGAAGTCACACTGCTCCTCGAACTTCCGCAGCACCGGAATCCCGTAATTGAACTCGTGGTTCCCCAGCGCCGCCGCGTCGTAGCCGATCGCGTTCATCGCCTGCGCCATCGGATGCACCGGACCGCGCTTCGCCGTGATCGGATCGATCTTCGCGTAGTAGTACGACAACTGCGTACCCTGAATCGTGTCACCCGCGTCGATCATCAGGGTGTTGTGACGGCCCTTCTCCCGGCGCACCTGATCCACCAGCGTCGAGATCTTCGCCAGACCCACATCGTTGTGCGCCTTGTCGTCGAACTCGGCGTCCGTGAAGTAGTCCCAGTTGAAGACGTTCCCGTGCAGGTCCGTCGTCCCCATCACCGTGAACGAATACCGCTTCGGCTCCGGCCCGTGACCATGGCCCCGGCCGTGCGCACCGGCCGGCACCGCGGCACCCCCCACCAGCGCCGCACCCGCACCGGCAGCCGCCGATGTCCCCAGAAACGTCCTTCGGTTCAGCGGCATCTCGTCTTCTCCCACATCTCAGTTCACCCCGCGCACGACGCGCGTAGACCACGCGCCCACACGGACAACGCGCGTAGATAATCACCCACGCACCACCCCCGGCAACACCCCCGGCAGGTTTCCGTTCCATGACCACACAACGACCACCCGACCACACCCCCGACCGCCGCACGCCGAGCGCCACACGTCGACCGCCGCACGTCGACCGTCACAACCCGGCCACGACCACCCGACTGTCACACCCCGCTGCCACAGTGGACCCATGACCGACACCGCCCAGCCCTACGGCACCCCGGACCAGCCCCGCCTCGCCGTCCGGGGCGAAGCCCGCCTCGAAGTCGACCCGGAGATCGCCCGCCTCTCCATCACCGTCACCGCCCGGGGCAGGGACCGCCGCGCCGCCCTCGAAGACCTCACCCACCGCAACACCACCGTCCTCGCACTCGCCCGCACCTACGGCGACGCCGTCGAGAAACTCGAAACCGGCGCCCTCTCCATCAGCCCCGAACTCGTCCACCGCGGCCGCGACGAGAAGATCCGCGCCTACCACGGCCGCGTCTACATCACCGCCGTCCTCAACGACTTCACCGCGCTCGGCGAATTCGTCACCCGCGTCGGCGACCTCGACATGACCCACGTCAACGGCCCCTGGTGGGCCCTGCGCCCCACCTCTCCCGCCCACGGCGAGGCCCGCCGCCAAGCCGTCCGCGAAGCGGTCCAGCGCGCCCGCGAATACGCCGGAGCACTCGGCGCCGAGCTCGCCGCCCTCGTCGAACTCGCCGACATAGGCGCGGAGAACCCCGCCCCCGCCGCCTACGCCCGCAGCGCCGGCTACGGCGGCGCACTCCCCGCTCCCGCCGGAGCCGGCGCCCCGCCGCCCCCCGCCATCGACCTCGAACCCCAGCGGCAGACCGTCTACGCCCAGGTCAACGCCCGCTTCACCATGACCCCGCCGAAACTCTGAAACCCACCCGAATCCATACCGGCGTGCGCTCATCGGAGCGCGCCGCCGCACAATTCAACACTTGTCAATAACCCTTCATTCAAAGGTGGTTGGACAGTCATCCGGAGCCAATGGCCTACCCATAGGTAAGGTTTAGGCTCGAACCATGCGCCGAGCCAAAATCGTTTGCACCCTGGGACCCGCCACCGACACATACGACCAGATCAAAGCCCTGGTCGAAGCCGGAATGGACATCGCCCGCCTCAACCTCAGCCACGGCAGCTACGCCGAACACGAAGAGCGCTACCACCGCGTCCGCAAAGCCTCCGACGAAGCCGGCCGCAGCGTCGGCATCCTCGCCGACCTTCAAGGCCCGAAGATCCGCCTCGGCCGCTTCAAGGAAGGCCCCGTACTACTCGAACGCGGCGACGACTTCACCATCACCGTCGAACCGATGGAGGGAAACCGCCACACCTGCGGCACCACCTACACCGGCCTCGCCGCCGACGTCACCACCGGCGAACGCATCCTCATCGACGACGGCCGCGTCACCCTCGAAGTCACCGAGGTCGACGGCCCCCGGGTCCACACCACCGTCATCGAGGGCGGCATGGTCTCCGACCACAAGGGGCTCAACCTCCCCGGCGTCGCCGTCTCCGTCCCCGCCCTCTCCGAGAAGGACATCGACGACCTGCGCTGGGCCCTGCGCACCGGCGCCGACATCATCGCCCTCTCCTTCGTCCGCAGCGGACGCGACATCGAGGACGTCCACCGCGTCATGGACGAGGAGGGCCGCCGCCTCCCCGTCATCGCCAAGGTGGAGAAGCCCCAGGCCGTCGAGAACATCGACGACATCGTCGCCGCCTTCGACGGCATCATGGTCGCCCGCGGCGACCTCGGCGTCGAAATGCCCCTGGAGCAGGTCCCGATCGTCCAGAAGCGCGCCATCAAGCTCGCCAAGCGCAACGCCAAGCCGGTCATCGTCGCCACCCAGATGCTCGACTCGATGATCGACAACTCCCGCCCCACCCGCGCCGAGGCCTCCGACGTCGCCAACGCCGTCATCGACGGCACGGACGCCGTGATGCTCTCCGGCGAGACCAGCGTCGGGAAGTACGCCATCGAGACCGTCCGCACGATGTCCCGCATCGTCGAGGCCGCCGAGGAGGACATCCTCGCCAAGGGCCTCCCGCCCCTCACCGAACGCAACAAGCCCCGCACCCAGGGCGGCGCGGTCGCCCGCGCGGCGGCCGAGATGGGCGACTTCCTCGGCGCGAAGTTCCTCGTCGCCTTCACCCAGAGCGGCGACACCGTCAAACGCCTCTCCCGCTACCGCTCACCCATCCCGCTCCTCGCCTTCACCCCCGACCCCGCCACCCGCTCCCAGCTCAACCTGACCTGGGGCGTCGAAACGTTCCTCGGCCCCCACGTCGACTCCACCGACGCGATGGTCGCCCAGGTCGACGAGGAACTCCTGAAGATCGGCCGCTGCCGGAAGGGCGACGTCGTCGTCATCACCGCAGGCTCCCCGCCGGGCGTCGCCGGCTCGACGAACCTGGTCCGGGTGCACCACATCGGCGAGGACGACAGCCCGAAGTAGCGCGGGTCCTCGTTCCATGGAACTACGATGGGTGATCGAGGCCACTCTGTGTGACAAAAAAGCGGATGTTCACGAGAACGTGAACATCCGCTTCAGGAAACAGTGCCGGGTATGGGATTCGAACCCACATGTCCTTTCGGACAGAGGTGTTTGAGACCTCCGCGTCAGCCAGTTGCGCCAACCCGGCGAGTCGACCGGACAGCAGTGTACCTGGTGAGAGAAGCACACAGCAGGTAGGTAGGCTGCTTCGCAGCAGCACTGCCCTGAATCAAGGAGCCCCGTGACCACCCCCGAGTCGCCCCAGCCCGTAGACGCCGCCGACGACGACAAGTCGCACGTCCCGCCGCTGACGACCCGCGTCGTCATCGCGGAGGACGAGGCGCTGATCCGTCTCGACCTCAAGGAGATGCTCGAAGAAGAGGGCTACTCCGTCGTCGGGGAGGCCGGGGACGGGCAGCAGGCCGTCGAGCTGGCTCGGGAGCACAAGCCGGATCTGGTGATCCTGGATGTGAAGATGCCGGTGCTCGACGGGATCTCGGCGGCCGAGAAGATCGCCGAGGAGTCCATCGCGCCGGTGCTCATGCTCACCGCGTTCTCGCAGCGCGACCTGGTGGAGCGGGCCCGGGACGCCGGGGCGATGGCGTATCTCGTGAAGCCGTTCAGCAAGAGCGACGTGGTGCCGGCCATCGAGATGGCGGTGTCGCGGTTCGCGGAGCTGAAGGCGCTGGAGAACGAGGTCGCGGACCTGGCGCAGCGGCTGGAGACGCGGAAGCTGGTGGACCGGGCGAAGAGCATTCTGCAGACGGACTACGGGCTGTCGGAGCCGGCGGCGTTCCGGTGGATCCAGAAGACGTCGATGGACCGCCGGCTGTCGATGCAGCAGCTGGCGGAGGCGTTGATCGAGGACGCCGAGGAGAAGAAGCGGGCCGCCGAGTAGGTCCCGTGGTGAAGACGGCGAAGGCCCGCGCCTCCAGGCGCGGGCCTTCGCCGTTCCGGTGCGGTCAGTCCTCGCCGAGGTAGGCCTTGCGGACGGACTCGTCGTGGAGGAGGTCCGCTCCGGTGCCGGAGAGGACGATCTTGCCGATCTCCATGACGTGGCCCTGGTCGGCCAGGGAGAGGGCGGCCTGGGCGTTCTGTTCGACGAGGAGGATCGTCGTGCCGGAGGCCTTGAGCTCGACGATGGTCTCCATGATCTTCTGCATCATGATCGGGGAGAGGCCCATGGAGGGTTCGTCGAGCATGAGGAGCTTGGGCTGGGACATGAGGGCGCGGCCCATGGCGAGCATCTGCTGTTCGCCGCCCGAGAGGGTGCCGGCGGCCTGCTTCCTGCGCTCCCCGAGGATGGGGAAGAGGTCGTAGGCGCGCTGGACGTCCTTCTCGATGCCTGCCTTGTCGTTGCGGAGGTAGGCGCCGAGGAGGAGGTTCTCGGTGATCGTCAGCCGGGGGAAGATGTGGCGTCCCTCGGGGGAGTGGGCGAGGCCCAGGGAGACGATCTTGTGGGCGGGGACGTTGGTGAGGGGTTTGCCCTCGAAGAGGACGCGGCCGCTCAGGGGCTTGAGGAGCCCGGAGAGGGTGCGCAGGGTGGTCGTCTTGCCGGCGCCGTTGGTGCCGATGAGGGTGACGACCTGGCCGGCGTCGACGGTGAAGGAGATGCCCTTGACGGCTTCGATCTTGCCGTAGGCGACGCGGAGGTCCTCGACCTCCAGGAGCGCGGTCATCGGTTGTCCTCCTCTTCGGTGCTCGTGCTGTCGCTCGTGCCCGACGTGTGCGTGCTTGCTTCCGCTTCGGCCGCTTCGACCTCGGCGACTTCTTCGGCGCCGGGGGCGCCTTCGAAGGGGGTGCCGAGGTAGGCGGCGATGACGCGTTCGTCGCTCTGGACCTCGGACGCGGTGCCTTCGACGAGTTTCTCGCCCTGTACGAGGCAGGCGACGCGGTCGCAGAGGTTGAAGATGAAGCGCATGTCGTGCTCGATGACGAGGACGGCGATGCCCTGGTCCCGGATGGCGAAGATGAGTTCTTCGGTGACGCGGGTTTCCTGGGGGTTCATGCCGGCGGTGGGCTCGTCCAGGAGGAGGAGTCCGGGGTCGCTGGCGAGGGCGCGGGCGATCTCCAGCTTGCGCTGGTCCCCGTAGGGGAGGTTGCGCGCGAGGTGGTCGGCCTTGTCCTGGAGGCCGATGAACTCCAGGAGTTCCATGGCGCGTTCGCGGCTGCTGTTCTCGGCTCTGCTGTAGCCGGGGAGGCGCAGGAGGGCGGACCAGAGGCCTTCCTTGGTCCGGGTGTGGCGTCCGACGAGGACGTTCTCCAGGACGGTCATGTTGGCGAAGAGCCGGATGTTCTGGAAGGTGCGGGCGATGCCGGCGTCGGTGACGAGGTGGGGCTTGGGCGGCAGGACGGTGCCCTTGTACCGGACGGTTCCCTCGGTGGGGACGTAGAGGCCGGTGAGGCAGTTGAAGAAGGTGGTCTTGCCGGCGCCGTTGGGGCCGATGAGTCCGACGATCTCGCCCGCGTTGACGGTGAGGTCGACCCCGCGCACGGCGGTGAGGCCGCCGAAGCGCATGGTGACGCCGCTGGCGTCGAGGACGGTGGTCGCGGTCGTGGTGGTGGTCATGGTGGTCACGCCCCCGCCTTGGCGATGCCGGCGCCGCTGTCTTCGGACTGCCGTGGTTCGGGTACGTCGATGGGTTCGTCGTTCTCGTGGAATTCGAGCTGCTTGCGGCGGTCGGCGACCAGGCCTTCGGGGCGGAAGCGCATCAGGAGGATGAGCGCGATGCCGAAGAGGAAGAGCTGGTAGTCCTGCATGAACTGCAGCTTCGCCGGGATGAGGTAGAGCAGTGCGGCGCCGACGAAGGGGCCGCTGAGGGTTCCCATGCCGCCGAGGATGACGGCGGCGAGGAGGAACGCGGAGTTCGGGGGCACGGAGCCGGCGAACTGGTACTGCTCGGGCGTCACGGTGTAGTTGACGTGGGCCTGTACGGTGCCGGCGAGGCCGGCGAGGGTGGCGCCGAGGGCGAAGGCCAGGAGCTTGAGCCGGAAGGCGTTGATGCCCATGGCGGTGGCGGCGGTCTCGTCCTCGCGGATGGCGACCCAGGCGCGGCCGATGCGGGAGTCCCCGGAGCGGCGGAAGACGAGGACGACGACGGCGGTGACGACGAGCATCAGCAGGTAGTAGTTGGCGGGCCTGCTGAGGGTGAAGGGGCCGACGTCATGGGTGAGTCCGAAGTCGATCCCGAAGAGGTTGAGGTCCGGGATGCTGGGGATGCCCTGGGAGCCGTTGGTGAGGTCGGGGCCGCTGTTGCCGTTGAGGTTGTTGACGGTGACGCGGAAGATCTCTCCGAAGCCGAGGGTGACGATGGCGAGGTAGTCGCCGCGCAGCCGGAGGGTCGGGGCGCCGATGAGGACGCCGAAGACCAGGGAGACGACGGCTCCGGTGAGGACGGCGGCCCAGAAGGGGAAGTGGACGCCGATGGCGGAGAGGGGTGCGCCGGAGACGAGGGCGGCGGTGTAGGCGCCGACTCCGAGGAAGGCGACGTAGCCGAGGTCGAGGAGGCCGGCGAGGCCGACGACGACGTTCAGGCCGAGGGCGACCGTGGCGAAGATGAGGATGTTCGCGCCGATGAGGGCGTATTCCGCGGTGTCCTGGGTGAAGGGGAAGCAGAGGGCCGCGACGAGGGCGGCGGCCAGGGTGACGTTGCGGTGCTTGGCGGTCAGCGCGGTGATGCGGGCGATGAGGCCGGCCCGGGTGAGCGCGGTGAAGGCGAAGGCCGCGGTGATGAGGAAGCCGATGAACTGCTCGGAGTCCTCGGTGGGGATGTCGATGCCGTACGTGAAGAGGTAGAGGGCCACCCCGAAGGCGACGGCGATGACGAGGATCTCGGCCCAGGAGGGCAGGGCCTTGGCGCGGGGCGCCGAGGGGGCGGCGAGGCTGTTGCGGAAGCGCCGCCGGACGGTGGCCTCGCGGCCGTCGTCGGGGAGGGGCTGGTCGTCGGGGAGGCCGAGGGCGGCGAGGACGGCGACGAGGGCGCCGATGCCGCTGACCCAGGCTCCGGGTTCGAGGTTGACGACGCCGCCGAGCTCGTAGGAGATGGCGCCCATGGCGTAGCCGGTGGTGCCGAGGGTGGCGAGGGCCAGGAGGCGGACGGGGCTGTTGGTGCCGCCGGGGGTGAGCCAGCGCAGTCCGCGGATGCCGTATCCGGTGAGGGTGAACAGCAGGGTGAGGACTGCGGCGGTGAGGGTGAGGACCTGGAGGCCGCCGGGGTAGCCGGTGACGGTGAGGTCGCCGGGGAATTCGGAGGTCCAGGTCCAGGGGAGGAAGGTGCCGGCGAGTGCGGCCGCGGCGCCCGCGAGGGTGGCGATGCGGGCGACGGGGGCGGGGAGCGGGACGAGTGCGGTCCGGGTGGTGGTCATCGGTATCACGCCCTGTCCGCTACGCGTTCGCCGAGCAGGCCCTGGGGCCTGAGCAGCAGGACGACGATGAGGAGGACGAAGGCCCACACGTCCTTCCAGGCGCCGCCGCCGAAGAGGTCCATGCCGGGGACGTCGCTCATGTAGCCGGTGGCGAGGGATTCGGCGATGCCGAGGACGACGCCGCCGAGCATGGCGCCGTAGATGTTGCCGATGCCGCCGAGCACGGCCGCGGTGAAGGCCTTGAGGCCCATGAGGAAGCCCATTTTGAAGCCGATCTGGCCGTTCTTGAGCCCGTAGGCGACGGCGGCGACGGCGGCGAACGCGGCACCGATGGCGAAGGCCATGACGATGATGCGGTCGGTGTTGATGCCCATGAGCTTGGCGGTGTCGGGGTCCTGGCTGGTGGCCTGCATGCCGCGGCCGGTGCGGGTCTTGGAGACGAAGAGCCCGAGGGCGATCATGCAGACGGGGGCGGCGATGAGGACGAAGAGGTCGCCGCGCTGGATGTGGGCGCCGAAGAGGTCGAGGGAGTCGCCCTTGAACTGCGGGAAGGGGCGGTCCTTGGTGGCGTTGGGGTACCACTTCCAGATGGCCTGCTGAAGGGCGAGGGAGAGTCCGATCGCGGTGATCAGCGGGGCGAGCCGGGGTGCGTTGCGCAGGGGGCGGTAGGCGAACCGTTCCGCCGCGGCGCTGACGGCGACGGAGCATATGACGCCGCCGACGATCATGAGGGGGACGATCGCGAGGAGGTTGGAACCGGCCGGCATCCAGAGGTACACGGTGAGAGCCCCGAAGCCTCCGATCATGAAGATCTCGCCGTGGGCGAAGTTGATGAGCTGGATGATTCCGTAGACCATCGTGTAGCCGATCGCGATGAGTCCGTACATCGCGCCGAGGATGAGTCCATTGGCCAGCTGTTGCGGCAGTTCGTGCACCGCAGGGCCTCCGTGGAGTGGTTCGGATATGGCACCGCGCGGGAGTGCTCGTAGCGCTCCCGCGCGGTCTGGGGTCAGTCGGTGAGCGACCGGGAGCGGGTTACGGCTTGTAGGCCTCGCTGAGCTTGGAGACCCACTTGCCGCCGTCGACCTGGTAGGCGGTCATCATGGTGTTCGTGGTGTCGCCGTACTGGTCGAAGGAGACGGGGCCGGTGACGCCGTCGAACTTGACCTTGGACATGGCTTCGAGCACCTTGGCGCGGGCGTCGTCGGGGAGCTTGCCGTCGTTCTCGGCGACGGCGATCTTGACGGCCTCGATGATCGACCAGGTGGCGTCGTAGGTGCCGCCGCCGTAGGCCTCGTAGGCGTCCTTGTAGCCGGCCGTCTTGTAGTCCTCGATGAACTTCTTGGCGGAGTCGAGCTCCTCGACGGGCTTGCCGACGGAGGTGGCGATGTCGCCCTGGGCCTTCTTGTTGAGCTTGATGAAGTCGGCGCTGTACATGCCGTCGCCGCCCATGAGCGGGATCTGCACGCTGTCCTTGAGCTGCTGGCTCAGGGGGGCGCCGGCGGGGTACTCACCGCCGTAGTAGACGGCCTTGGCGCCGGACTTCTTGACCTTGGTGACGACGGCGTTGAAGTCGCGGTCGTCGGGGTTGACGTGGTCGGAGCCCACGATCTTCCCGCCGAGGCCGGTGAAGGTGGTCTTGAAGGAGGCCGCGAGACCGGCGCCGTAGGGCTTCTGGTCGTCGATGAGGTAGACCTGCGTGATCTTCGCGTTGTTGTAGAGGTACTTCGCGGCGAAGGCGCCCTGGATCTGGTCCGTGGTGGCGGTGCGGAAGTAGGTCTTGAAGGGGCGCTTCTTGTCGCCGGTCTTCCAGTTGTCGCCCTGGGTCAGCTCGGTGCCCGTGTTGGCGGGGGAGACCTGGGTGAGGCCGGCGTCGTTGAGCGGCTTCTGCATCGACTGGGAGACGCCGGAGTTCAGGGGGCCGACGACGCCGAGGACCTGCTTGTCGTCGATGAACTTGGTGGCGTTCTGCTGGCCGACGGAGGGCTGGGCCTGGTCGTCGAGCGGCTTGACCTCGAAGGTGATGCCCGGGACGGTCTTCAGCTTGTTGGCCGTCTTGGCGGCGAGGTCGGCGGAGTTCTTGATGCCGAGGCCGAGGGCGGAGAGGTCACCGGTGATCGGGGCGTCGACGCCGATGACGACGGTCTGGTTGCCGCCGCCGTCACCGCTGCCCTTTTTGTCGTCGTCGCGCGACCCGCAGGCGGTGAGTGTCAGTGCCCCTGTCGTGAGCACTGTGGTGAGGATGAGCAAAGAACGGTGTCGCACGAAAAGTCCTTTCCCTGGCGCGGCCTCCTCTGCTTGAGGTGCCGTGTCGTTCGCCGGGCCGTACTGGTTGGTACAGGGCCGTGCTGCAGACGCGCCCGGCGGCGCGGTGACTGGCCGTGACTCTAAGGGCAGGGGTGGGGGTCGGGGGTGGGGGTGGCGCAGGATGTGACTGTCTTGTTATGCCCTTGAGCAAGGCTTGAGGTGGCTGTGCTGACATGTACGGTTTTTTACCGGACGGCGAAGTGACCGCATGGTGAGAACGCGCAGCTCTGCTAAGGGGCTTGGGGTGATCTTGGTGCTGTCGCCCGTCGGGGGGTGTGCGGAGCCCTCCGAGGGCGCGCGGAATCGCCCGGTGGCCGCGGGCCGGGTCGCGTGGAGCGCGCTGAGGTGTCGTGGACCTTGCGCGTTTGTTACGCAGTGTGACGTCTGGGGCGGGGCGGTCGACGCGGTGTGCCGGGGTGCGGGCAGGGAGCGGGAGGGGGTGTGGCTGTCGAGTGGGCCATGGAACGCGCCCGCGGGTCAAGGGTGTTGTGCTGTGTGTCGCGCAAGTTCGGTGTATACGGCGGTGGTTGTGCCCGGATATGGCACTGCCCGGCCGGAATGGGTTCCGGCCGGGCAGGGGGGTGGCAGGGGTCAGGCGGCGTCGGGTGCGGGGACGTCGCGGAGCAGACAGGTGAGGCGGGCGGTGCAGACGCGCTTGTCCTGTTCGTCGGTGATGACGATTTCGTACGTGGCGGTGGTGCGGCCGCGGTGGACGGGGGTGGCCACGCCGGTGACGAGGCCGCTGCGGACGCCCCGGTGGTGGGTGCAGTTCAGGTCGACGCCGACGGCGAGCCGGCCGGGTCCGCCGTGGAGCATGGAGCCGACGGAGCCGAGGGTCTCGGCGAGGACGGCGGAGGCGCCGCCGTGCAGCAGGCCGTACGGCTGGGTGTTGCCCTCGACGGGCATGGTGCCGACGACGCGGTCCGCGGAGGCCTCGACGACCGTGACGCCCATGCGTTCGCCGAGGTGGCCGGCGGAGAAGAGGGCGGGCAGGTCGACGCCGAGGGCGGCGTACTCGTCGATGATCTCCTGGGGGAACGTGGGTGCGGTGTGCTCGCCCATGGGCCGGCTCCGATCGTCTGCGGCGGAGCATCGCCCTGCGGCCCGCTCCGGGTGGTGTGCACTGTTCCTATCAGACGGCTGAGCGGATGCTTAGCGCGCGTCCCCCGGGTGGGCCCGGCCGGTGTTCTCGAAGCGCACCACGACGGACTTGCTGGCCGGGGTGTTGCTGGTGTCGGCGGTGGAGTCGAGCGGGACCAGGACGTTCGTCTCGGGGTAGTACGCGGCGGCGCAGCCGCGGGCCGTGGGGTAGTGGACGACGCGGAAGCCGGGGGCGCGCCGTTCGCTGCCGTCCTTCCACTCGCTGACGAGGTCGGTGTACGCGCCGTCGGCGAGGCCGAGGGCGGTGGCGTCGTCGGGGTGGACGAGGACGACGCGGCGGCCGCCCTTGATGCCGCGGTAGCGGTCGTCGAGGCCGTAGACGGTGGTGTTGTACTGGTCGTGGGAGCGCAGGGTCTGCAACAGCAGGCGCCCTTCGGGGAGTTCGGGGAACTCGACGGGGGCGGCGGTGAAGTTGGCCTTCCCGGTGGCGGTGGGGAAGCGGCGGGAGTCGCGCGGTGCGTGCGGGAGGGTGAATCCGCCGGGGTGCGCGACGCGCGCGTTGAAGTTCTCGAAGCCGGGGACGACGCGGGAGATCCGGTCGCGGATCGTGGCGTAGTCCCGTTCGAACTCCTCCCAGGGGGTGGCCGATCCGGGTCCGAGGACGGCGCGGGCGAGCCGGGCGACGATGGCGGGCTCGGAGAGCAGATGGGGGCTCGCGGGGGTCAGGTTGCCCCGGGAGGCGTGCACCATGCTCATGGAGTCCTCGACGGTGACGAACTGCCGCCCGGTGGCCTGGACGTCCTTGTCGGTGCGGCCGAGGGTGGGCAGGATCAGCGCCCGGGTGCCGGTGACGGCGTGGGAGCGGTTGAGCTTGGTGGAGACGTGGACGGTGAGGCGCGCGGTGCGCATCGCCGCCTCGGTGACCTCGGTGTCGGGGGTCGCGGCCACGAAGTTGCCGCCCATGGCGAAGAAGACCTTGGCGTCGCCGTCGCGCAGGGCGCGGATGGAGCGGACCACGTCGTAGCCGTGGTGGCGCGGCGAGGTGATGCCGAACTCCCGGTCGAGCGCGTCGAGGAAGGCGGGCGCGGGCCGTTCGAAGATGCCCATGGTCCGGTCGCCCTGGACGTTGGAGTGGCCGCGCACCGGGCAGACCCCGGCGCCGGGCCGGCCGATGTTGCCGCGCAGCAGCAGGAAGTTGACGATCTCGCGGATGGTCGGCACGGAGTGCTTGTGCTGGGTGAGGCCCATGGCCCAGCACACGACGGTGCGTTCCGAGGCGAGGACCATCTCCAGGGCCTGTTCGATGGCGGCCCGGTCGAGTCCGGTGGCGGTGAGGGTGGCGTCCCAGTCGGCCTCGGCGGCCGCGGCGGCGAACTCCTCGAAGCCGTGCGTGTGGGCCTCGACGAACGCCTCGTCCACGGCGCCCCCGGTGGCCAGGATCAGCTTGTTGAGGAGCCGGAAGAGCGCCTGGTCGCCGCCGATGCGGATCTGGAGGAACAGATCGTTGAGCGGGGTGCCCTTGAGCATGCCGTGCGGGGTCTGCGGGTTCTTGAAGCGCTCCATCCCCGCCTCCGGCAGCGGGTTCACCGAGATGATCCTCGCCCCGGCCGATTTCGCCTTCTCCAGGGCGGAGAGCATCCGGGGGTGGTTGGTGCCCGGGTTCTGCCCGGCGACGATGATCAGGTCGGCGTGGTGCAGGTCCTCCAGGGAGACGGACCCCTTGCCGACGCCGATCGTCTCGGTGAGGGCCGAGCCGGACGACTCGTGGCACATGTTGGAGCAGTCGGGCAGGTTGTTGGTGCCGAACTCGCGGGCGAAGAGCTGGAGCAGGAACGCGGCCTCGTTGCTGGTGCGCCCCGAGGTGTAGAACAGCGCCTCGTCGGGCGAGTCGAGCGCGCGCAGCTCCTCGGCGACGATCTCGAAGGCGCGTTCCCAGGTGACGGCCTCGTACCGGTCGGCGCCCTCGGGGAGGTACACGGGCTGGGTGATGCGGCCCTGCTGGCCGAGCCAGTAGCCGCTGCGCTCCGCGAGGTCGGCGACGGGGTGGGCGGCGAAGAAGTCCGGGGTGACGCGGCGCAGCGTCGCCTCCTCGGCGACGGCCTTGGCGCCGTTCTCGCAGAACTCGGCGGTGTGCCGCTTGTCGCCCTCGGGCCAGGCGCAGCCGGGGCAGTCGAAGCCGTCCTTCTGGTTGACCTTGAGGAGGGTCCGGGCGGCCCGTGCCACCCCCATCTGCCGCTGGGCGATGCGCAGGCTGTGCGCGACGGCGGGGAGACCCGCGGCGGCGTGCTGGGCCGGTTCGACCCGGGGGGCGTCCTGGACCGGGTCTCCGGTGGGCGGCTTGGTGGCCATCGTGCTCCCCTTCGGGCCTGCTGCGGTCCGCGTGCGGTCGGTGCGTGGTCCGCGCGTGGTCCGCTCCTGGTGGTCTCTTGCCTTCGATCCTGGCACGCGAGGGGGGTACGGCGCCCGGCGAGGGCCCCACGACGGGCCGGGGCCGGTCCCCGGCGGTGGCCGGTCCGGATTGTCAGTGGTACGTGGCAGGATCGGGGTGTGGCTGAGACGGCATCGAAGAAGACGGCAGACAACCGACCGCGCCTGCTCCTGATGGACGGGCACTCCTTGGCGTACCGGGCGTTCTTCGCTCTGCCCGCGGAGAACTTCACGACCGGGGCGGGTCAGACGACGAACGCGGTGTACGGCTTCGCGTCGATGCTGGCGAACACGCTGCGTGACGAGGCGCCGACGCATTTCGCGGTGGCGTTCGACGTGTCCCGCAAGACCTGGCGCTCCCAGGAGTTCCCGGAGTACAAGGCGAACAGGTCGAAGACCCCCGACGAGTTCAAGGGCCAGGTCGAGCTGATCGGCGAGCTGCTGGACGCGATGCGCGCGGACCGGTTCGCGGTGGACGGCTTCGAGGCCGACGACATCATCGCCACGCTGGCCACCCAGGCCGAGGCGGCCGGCTTCGAGGTCCTGATCGTCACCGGCGACCGGGACTCCTTCCAGCTGATCACGGACAACGTGACCGTGCTGTACCCGACCAAGGGCGTCTCCGAGCTGACCCGGTTCACCCCGGAGAAGGTCGTCGAGAAGTACGGTCTCACCCCCCGGCAGTATCCGGACTTCGCGGCGCTGCGCGGAGACCCGTCGGACAACCTCCCGGGCATCCCCGGGGTCGGCGAGAAGACGGCCGCCAAGTGGATCAACCAGTTCGGTTCGTTCGACGAGCTGGTGGAGCGCGCCGACGAGGTGAAGGGCAAGGCGGGCCAGAATTTCCGCGACCACCTGGACGCGGTGAAGATGAACCGGGTGCTGACCGAGATGGTCCGGGACGTGGCCCTGCCCAAGACCCCGGCCGAGCTGGAGCGCGCCCCCTACGACCGCACGGCGGTCACCGGCGTCCTGGACGTGCTGGAGATCCGCAATCCGAGCCTGCGCGAGCGGCTGCTCGCGGTCGACCCCGGCAAGGCGGAGGACGAGGCCCCGGCCCCGGCCGCGGGCGTCGAGCTGGACGGCGCGGTGCTGGGCGCGGGCGAGCTGGCCCCCTGGCTGGAGGAGCACGGCGGGCAGCCCCTCGGCGTCGCCACGGTCGACACCTGGGCCCTGGGCAGCGGCACCGTCACGGAGATCGCCCTGGCCGCGGCCGGCGGGGCCGCCGCCTGGTTCGACCCGGCGCAGCTGGACGCCCCCGACGAGCAGGCGTTCGCGGCCTGGATCGCGGACCCGGCCCGGCCGAAGGTCATGCACAACGCGAAGAGCGCAATGCGCGTCTTCCCCGAGCACGGCTGGCGGGTCGACGGCGTCTCCATGGACACCGCGCTCGCCGCGTATCTGGTGAAGCCGGGCCGGCGCTCCTTCGCCCTGGACGCCCTGGCCGTGGAGTACCTGGGACGCGAGCTGGCCCCGGCGGCCGCGGCGGACGGCCAGCTGGCCTTCGGCGCGGACGACCGCGCGGAGGCCGACGCGCTGATGGCGCAGGCCCGCGCGATCCTGGATCTCGGCGACGCGTTCGCGACCCGGCTGGAGGAGGTCGGCGCCGCCCGGCTGCTCCACGAGATGGAGCTGCCCACCTCGGCCCTGCTGGCCCGGCTGGAGCGGCACGGCATCGCGGCCGACCGGGCCCATCTCGAAGGCATGGAGCAGCAGTTCGCCGGTGCGGTGCAGCAGGCGGTGAAGGAGGCGCACGCCGCGGTGGGCCGGGAGTTCAACCTCGGTTCGCCCAAGCAGCTCCAAGAGGTCCTCTTCGGCGAGCTGGGCCTGCCCAAGACCAAGAAGACCAAGACCGGGTACACGACGGACGCCGACGCGCTGGCCTGGCTGGCCGCGCAGACCGAGCACGAGCTGCCGGTGATCATGCTGCGCCACCGCGAGCAGGCCAAGCTGCGGGTGACGGTCGAGGGCCTGGTCAAGACGATCGCCGCGGACGGCCGCATCCACACCACGTTCAACCAGACGGTGGCGGCGACCGGCCGGCTCTCCTCCACCGACCCCAATCTGCAGAACATCCCGGTGCGCACGGACGAGGGCCGGGCGATCCGACGCGGCTTCGTCGTCGGTGAGGGCTTCGAGACCCTGATGACCGCGGACTACAGCCAGATCGAGCTGCGCGTGATGGCGCACCTCTCCGAGGACGCGGGTCTGATCGAGGCGTTCATGTCCGGCGAGGACCTGCACACCACGGTCGCCTCGCAGGTCTTCGGCGTCGAGAAGACGGCCGTCGACCCGGAGATGCGCCGCAAGATCAAGGCCATGAGCTACGGCCTGGCGTACGGGCTCTCCGCGTTCGGCCTCTCCCAGCAGCTGAACATCGAGGCGGGCGAGGCCCGGGTCCTGATGGACACGTACTTCGAGCGGTTCGGCGGGGTGCGCGACTATCTCCACCGGGTGGTGGAGGAGGCCAGGGCCACCGGATACACGGAGACGGTGTTCGGCCGCCGCCGCTATCTGCCCGACCTCAACAGCGACAACCGCCAGCGCCGCGAGACGGCCGAGCGGATGGCGCTCAACGCCCCGATCCAGGGCACCGCCGCGGACATCGTCAAGGTCGCGATGCTCCAGGTCGACCGGGCGCTGACCGAGGCGGGGCTGACCTCCCGGATGCTGCTCCAGGTCCACGACGAAATCGTCCTGGAGATCGCCGCGGGCGAGCGGGAGCGGGTGGAGGACATCCTGCGCCACGAGATGTCCACCGCCGTGCAGTTGAGGGCGCCGCTGGACGTGTCGGTCGGCGTGGGGACCGACTGGGAGTCCGCCGCGCACTGACGCGGCGCGCGGGGCGCCGCTCAGCCGTCGGCCCGGCCCGAGGACCGGACCGTGCGGGCGTCGGGCGGTGCGGCGGCCGGGCCGCGGCGGTGGCGCAGCCGCACCCCGGCCGCGTACAGCACCAGACCGGCCGCCAGCCCGGCGCCCGCGCCGAAGCAGGCGGTCGGGACGATGTCCAGCAGTGTGTCCAGACGCCCGTAGTACGCGTACCAGCGCACGCAGCGGTGGACCAGGCCGAGCAGCGCGCACAGGGCGAGCAGGGCGACCGACCACCACCGGGCCCGGCGGTCCAGGACCGGCAGCGTCCGCGGGGCGGGCCGGTCCGGGGTGCTCCGCAGCCCGGTCACCACGAACCGGGCGAGGACCAGCAGGGCCAGCGCCGAGGTGCCGTACTGCGCGAGCTGGAACACCGGATGTCCCGCCACGCTCCGGCCGAGCACCGGGACCAGCCGCACCCCCCACCGGTCGTGGTGGGTGAAGGCGTCCCAGACGACGTGCGTCCCGGCCCCGACGACGGCCGCGATCGCGAACCACATCCCGGCGCGCACGGCTCCGGGGCCCCGGCGGGGCATGCGGCGGTCCCCGCCCAGCCAGTGGTGCACCCGCCCCTGACGGCCCGTGGGCAGCAGCGCCACGAGGGGGTCGCGGAGCAGCAGCCAGAGCGCCGCGGCCGCCGCCGTGATCAGGACGTCGACGGTGAGCACGCCCCACCAGGCATGGGTGACCTGTCCGAACTCCATGGCGCCCGGAATCACCGTGTCCGCGTAGAACGTCAGGTCGGGGGCGAAGGATCCGGCGACGAGCGCGGAGGCGAGGAGGGGGCCGCGCCCCGTCCCGTCACGGCGGATTCCGGGCAGGACGGCGGCAGCATGGCTGAGCGTGAACGGCATGCCGGGAAGTATGCGTGAGCGGCCGTCACGGTCCGGCTGCGGCCCGGGGCCCGCCGCCCCGGACCGGACCGGGAGGCGCGCGGGCGGCGCGTTCCGCCGGACGGTTTGCGGACCGGAACGTGAAAAAGCGGTAAGAAGCCTCCGGGGCGCTGTGTGCGGGCGGCGGAAGTTGCCGTAGGGTCGCGTGAGTCCGGGCCCAGGGGAGGGGCCGGCCGACGAAGGGGAGGGGCCACACGTTATGGCAGCGCAATTCGGTCGCCGGCTGCGCAGAGGGGCGGCGACCACGGCCGTGGCCGCTGCCGCCGTGGCGGCGCTCTCCGCGTCCCAGGCCCCCGGTTCGCCGCTGGTGGCCTCCGACGGCGGCGAACAGCCGACCGCCGGTGCGACCCCTTCGGGCGACGGGGCCGCGTCGGGCAACTCGCCCTACTACACCGACCTTCCGCCGCTGGCGACGCCGGACAAGCCCGGCACCTCCGTCAACCTTCCGGTGACCGGAAGCGTCGAATCGGGCATACCGGCCTCGATCCTCGCGGCGTACAAGAAGGCGGAGCAGACCGTCGCCGGCACGGACCCCGCCTGCCGGCTGCCGTGGCAGCTCCTCGCCGCGATCGGCAAGGTCGAGTCCGGCCAGGCGCGCGGCGGCCGGGTCGACGCGCAGGGCACCACGCTCTCCCCGATCCTCGGCCCCGCCCTCAACGGCCAGGGCTTCGCGCTCATCAAGGACACCGACAACGGCGCCTACGACGGCGACCGGACGCACGACCGCGCCGTCGGCCCGATGCAGTTCATCCCGTCCACCTGGGCGGTCTGGGGCGTGGACGGCAACGGGGACGGCCGCAAGGACCCCAACAACATCTACGACGCCGCGCTCGCCGCGGGCCGCTATCTGTGCGCCGGATCGCGCGATCTGGCGGTCGCCGCGGACCTGGACCGGGCGGTCCTGAGCTACAACCACTCGGACGAGTACCTGCGCACCGTCCGCTCCTGGTACGAGTACTACCGGCGCGGCGCCCACGAGGTGCCCGACGGGACCGGCATCCTGCCCGTCGGCAGCAGCGACGGGAAGCGCCCCGGCAGCCGTAGCCCGGACCGCACCCCGACCCCGTCGGCGTCCACGAGCCCCTCGGCCTCGCCGTCCGGATCGGCCTCTCCGAAGCCCCCGGCGAAGCCGACCCCCTCGCCCTCGGACCCGGGCCGCCCCGGCACCTCGACGTCCCCGACGCCGAAGCCCGAGCCCACGCCGACCCCGTCGCTCGCCTCCGTGCAGAACGCGGGCACCGGCGATCTGACCGCCACCGCCGGCGGCGCCTTCGCCGAGCGGATCAAGGTCCGCGCCCGCAGCAACCTCGGCACCCCGCTCGCCAAGGTGCCCGTCACCTTCACCGTCACCGGCGACACCGACGCCTCCTTCGGCGGCAAGGCCTCGGTCACGGTGCTCACCGGCGCCGACGGCACGGCCACCGCCCCGGTGCTCACGGCCGGCGAGAAGACCGGTGACTTCACCGTGCGCGCCACGGCCACCGGCACCACGCTGCCCGCCGTCTCCTATGCCGCGACCGTCACCGCCCGGCAGGCCGACGCCATCGCCAGGACCGGCACGGAGAAGCTGACCGCCGTCGCCGGGCAGGAGTTCGCCGACATCACCGCGCGGGCCACGTACAAGGACGCGGCCGCCGCCCGGGTCGCCGTCACCGCGACGATGATCACCGACGACGAGCAGCCGGCCGAGAACGACAAGGGCCCGTACTTCACGAACGACGACGGCGACCCGGTCCGCACCCTGGAGCTGACCACGGACGCCGACGGCAAGCTGGCCCTGCCGAAGATCTACGCCGACGGCGCCGCGGGCGCGTACAAGCTGCGCCTGACCACCGCGGGCGGCGCGACGGTCGTCATCGAGCTGACCGTGGAGGCACCTCCCGCCTGACCCCGGGCCCGCACCGGCCCGCCACCGACAGCCCCCGACCGGGACACCGGCCGGGGGCTGTCGTCATGTGCGGCCAAGTCGGATCGATGTGTTCTCATCTCGGGCCCCGGTTGCTACGGTGCCCCAGCCCTGACGACCCATCAGTTCCGTGCTTCCGGGAGGCCGACCATGCGTGCCCTCGTCGCCGCCGCCATCGGACTGGCCGCCGCCCTCGCCCTCGTCCTCACCATCAGCGCGATCGGCGCCCCGCCCGGCGAGACCTCGCCCAAACCCCTGCTGACCACCGTCCCGGGCCCCAAGCAGTAAGCCGTACGCACCGAGCACACCACCGCCCGCACCCGCGAGCAGAGGGAGGCACCCATGCGCCGCCGAGCCGGCCTCGTACTCCTGGCCTTCGCCGTGTTCTTCGCCGCGCTGTCACCACTGCTGCGCTGGTACGCCTTCCCCCGGCTCGCGAAGATCCCGCCGAACCAGTACCAGGAGACGGTGCTGGAGGCCAGGCCCGCCACCCTGCTCGACTACACCACCCTCAAGGCGAAGAAGGTCGACCGGATCACCATCGTGCAGACCCTCAAGGGCAACGTGGAGGCCTCCGAGAAGATCGAACGCAGCGCGGGACGCGACGTCGTCGTCTGGGACGCCCTCTCCTACGTGCAGGGCCCCGACGGCAAGATGGTCTCCAAGATCCCCGAGCGCTACATCTTCGACGCCCACAGCCAGGCCCCCGTCCACGCCACCGGCGAGATGGTCGACGGCGACCCGGTCCGCCGCGAGGGCATCGAGTACAAGTGGCCCTTCCTCACCGAGAAGCGCGACTACGAGTACTTCGACGCCCAGACCCGCACCAGCTCGCCCATCCACTACAAGGGCACCCGGAACTTCCGCGGGATGGAGGTCTACTACTTCGAGCAGACCATCCCCTGGACCAAGGTCCCCATGCCCAAGGCCATGCCCATCAAGGGCATCACCGCCGAACAGATCGCCAAGACCGGCGTCACCCGCTGGTACACCACCACACGCATGTTCTGGGTCGACCCGGTCACCGGCGCACCCGTCAACGGCGAGGAGGTGCACCGCGAGGAACTGCGCAACGCCAAGGCCATGGGCATGTCCGAGGACACCGTCACCGTCTTCGCCGGACACGTGAAGATGCGCGAGGACTACGTCGTCTCCATCGGCGACATGGTCAAGTCCCAGCGGGTCCTGGTCCTGCTGCTCACCTCGTACCTGCCCTGGGGCTTCCTCGCCCTCGGCGCCGTGCTGCTCACCCTCGCGCTGTGGCTGGAGGCCCGCTCCCGCAGGCCCGGCGCGACGGCACCGGACCCCGCGCCCGGACCCGGCACCGACCCCGCCCCTACCCCCGCCTGAGCCGCGCCGTGGTGAACCGGGTGGCCTCCACCGTCGTGGGGTCCTCCGGCCACGGATGCTTCGGATAACGGCCGCGCAGCTCCGCCCGCACCGCCCGGTAGCCCTCGCGCCAGAACGACGCCAGATCCGCCGTCACCGCCGCCGGGCGGCCGGCGGGGGAGAGCAGGTGCACCAGGACCGGGACGCCCGCGACCCGGGGCGTCTCCCGGAGCCCGAACAGCTCCTGGAGCTTCACCGCGAGCACCGGCTGCGCCCCGCCGTACTCCACCCGGATCCGCGAACCGCTGGGCACCTCGATCCGCTCCGGGGCCAGCTCGTCCAGCCGCGCCGCCTCGCCCGTCGCCCACGGCAGCAGCCGGCGCAGCGCCTGGCCGGCGTCGATCCGGGCCAGGTCCGCCCGCCGCCGGGCCCGGGACAGCTCCGGCTCCAGCCAGCTCCCGGGGTCCGCCAGCAGCGCCTCGTCCGAGACGTCCGGCCAGGGGCCGCCCCGTTCCCGGTGGAGGAAGGCCAGCCGCTCCCGCAGCCGCTCCGCGTCCCCGGTCCAGCGCAGCAGCCCCGGCCCCTCCCGGCGCACCCCCTCGACCAGGGCCTCGCGCACCAGGGCCGGATCCGGGTCCTTCAGCGGGCGCGCCGACAGCTCCACGGCTCCCAGCCGCTCCACCCGGCGGGCCACCACGTCCCGGCCGTCCCAGCGGACCTCCTCGCCCGCGAACCGCAGATGACCGGCGGCCAGCCGCGCCGTGTCCTCGTCCACGACGGCGGCCAGGGAGACCCGCGCCGACGCCGCGTGCGCGGGCCGGTCCGCGACCGCCACCGCCAGCCAGGGCGCGCTGCGCAGCGCCGAGCCGTCCCGCAGCTGCGCGCCGGTGCCCGAGGCCATCAGGAACGTCCCCTCGCCCCGGGCCCGCGCCACCCGCTCGGGGAACGCCAGGGCCGCCACCAGCCCGACCGCGGCGTCGTCCGGACCGGACCCGCCGCTCCGCCCGCCGTCCGCGCTCTCCGACGCGGACGACAGCCGCCGCACCTCCTGGCGCCAGCGCGCCGCGTAGCCGTCCCGGCCCCGGCGCGCGGTGCGCAGCGCCGCCGCCAGATCGTCGCCGTACTCCCGCGGCGGCTCCTCGCTCAGCAGCGCCACCACCTCGGCGGCCCGCCGCCCGCCGACCTCGGCCGCCCCGTCCAGGAGGGCCCTGGCCAGCCGGGGATGCAGGCCGAGGCGGGACATCCGCACGCCCCTGGAGGTGACCCGTCCGTCCGCCCCCACCGCGCCGACCGCCGCCAGCACCTCGCGGGCGGCGGCCAGCGCACCGGCCGGCGGCGCGTCCAGCAGCGCCAGCCCAGAGGCGTCCGGATCGCCCCAGCAGGCCGCCTGGAGGGCGAACGAGGCCAGATCGGCCACCTTGATCTCGGGGGAGGGGAACGCGGCCAGCCGCCCGTTCTCGGCCTGCTCCCAGCAGCGGTACACCGTCCCCGGCGCCTCGCGGCCCGCCCGGCCCGCCCGCTGGCGGCCCGCCGCCTGCGAGGCCCGTACGGTCGTCAGCGCGCTCAGCCCGCGCGCGTGGTCCGTGCGCGGCTCCCGGGCGAGCCCCGAGTCCACCACGGTCCGCACCCCGGGCACGGTCAGCGAGGACTCCGCCACCGAGGTCGCCAGCACCACCCGGCGGCCCGTCGCCGAGCCCGCGAGGACGGCGTCCTGCACGGCGGCCGGGGCCCGTCCGTGCACCTGGAGCACATCGGCCGCCACCCCGGACAGCAGCCCCGCCACCCGGCCGATCTCACCGACCCCGGGCAGGAAGCAGAGGACATCGCCGTCCCGCTCGGCCAGGGCCCGCCGCACCACGGACGCGACATGGCCCAGCAGCGCCGGATCGACCCGCATGCCGTGCGGCGGCCGCACCGGCCGCGCGGGCGGCGCCCACACCACCTCCACCGGATGCGAGACGCCCTCCGCCTCGACCACCGGGACCTCGCCGAGCAGCCGCGCCCAGCCCTCGGCGTCGGTCGTCGCGGAGGCCGCCACCAGCCGCAGCTCGGGGCGGAGCGCCGCGCGCACGTCCAGCAGGAAGGCGGCCACGGTGTCCGCGTCGAGATGGCGCTCGTGGCACTCGTCGATGATCACCGTGTCGACGCCGGAGAGTTCCTGGTCGCGCTGGAGCCGTTGGAGGAGCACCCCGGTGGTGACCACCTCCACCACCGTCTCCGGGCCCACCGACCGTTCGCCGCGCACGGTGAAACCGACCCGCCGCCCGGTCGGCTCGCCGAGCAGCCACGCCATCCGCCGGGCCGCCGCGCGGGCGGCGATCCGGCGCGGTTCGGCCACCACGACCCGGCGCACCGGGCCCTCGCCGGTCAGCCCGGCCAGGACCAGCGGGACGAGGGTCGTCTTGCCGGTGCCCGGCGGGGCGCACAGCACCGCGGCACCGCGGTCGTCGAGCGCCCGCCGCAGCGCGGGCACGGCGGTACGGACGGGCAGCCGGTCCAGGGCGTCGGTACGGATCACGCCCCCAGTCTCGTACGGCGGGGGCGCGAACCGTCCACCGCGGTCCGGCCGCTCAGTCGCGGACGCAGACGAAGATCGCGGTCCCCGGGATCAGATGGCCGCGCAGCGGGGACCAGCCGCCCCACTCCTGGCCGTTCCAGTCCGGCCACTCCGGCTCCACCAGGTCGGTCAGCCGGAAGCCGCCCGCCACCACGTCGCGCACCCGGTCGCCGAGGGTGCGGTGGTGCTCCACGTAGACCGCCTCGCCCCGCTCGTCCTGCTCGACGTACGGCGTGCGGTCGAAGTACGAGGCGGCCACCGACAGGCCCTCGGGCCCCGGCTCGTCCGGGAAGGCCCAGCGGATCGGGTGGGTGACGGAGAAGACCCAGCGTCCGCCGGGGCGCAGCACCCGGTGCACCTCGCGGAACACCCGGACCGGATCGGCGACGAAGGGCACCGCGCCGTAGGCCGAGCAGGCCAGGTCGAAGGAGCCGTCGCGGAAGGGCAGCGCCCCGGCGTCCGCCTCGACCAGCGGCACGTCCCCGCCGATGCGCAGGGCGTGCTGGAGCTGGCGGTGGGAGAGGTCCAGGGCGACGGGCCGGGCGCCCTGCGCGGCCAGCCAGCGCGCGCACTGGGCGGCGCCCGCGCCGATCTCCAGGACGTCCAGACCGCGCAGCGAGGCGGCCGGCCCGAGCAGGGCGGCGTCGGCCTCGTCGAGCCCTTCCGGACCCCAGACGAAGCGGTCGTCGCCGAGGAAGGCGCCGTGGTCGGTCTGGTACTCGTCCGCGTTCCGGTCCCACCAGCCGCGACTGGCCCGGCTGCTCTCGGCGGCCCCGGCGGTGCGGCGCGTCGCCTCGGGTTCGGCGGCGTAGATCTCTTGGCTCATCGTGTCCGTCGTTGTAGTTTGCCTTCACCCCGTCGTACGCGGTCCGTACCAGGGGGCCGTGAAGTGCGGAACCCGTGTGTCCGGACCTCGCCGGAGCCGATCTGGCCTCGGTGAACCCGAGTTGTGCCGGATATGGGGCCTTCCGTCGGTGGTGTCCGCCTTCGCGCATTGACCGTGCCCTGCTGCCCCCGTATGCTACAAGTTGCGCTGCGAGCCTGCGCTCCTCAGACCTAGCAGGCCGCGCTCGCGTCTGTTGTATGTCCCCTCGGTTCACGAGAGGCGCCTCCCGGGTCCGCGGGATCGGCGCTTCGCGGGCTGTCCGGCTTCTGCAGAGGCGATACGGGTTCTCGGCGTAGCAGTACCTACGACTCACTGTCCGTACCGGAGCCCTTTCCCACATGACGAGCAGCACCGAGACCACCGCCACCACTCCGCAGGTTGCGGTCAACGACATCGGCGACGCGGACGCGTTCCTCGCGGCGATCGACGAGACGATCAAGTACTTCAACGACGGCGACATCGTTGACGGTGTCATCGTCAAGGTTGACCGGGACGAGGTTCTCCTCGACATCGGTTACAAGACCGAAGGTGTCATCCCGAGCCGCGAGCTCTCGATCAAGCACGACGTCGACCCGAACGAGGTCGTCAAGGTCGGCGACGAGATCGAGGCCCTGGTTCTCCAGAAGGAGGACAAGGAAGGCCGCCTGATCCTCTCGAAGAAGCGTGCTCAGTACGAGCGTGCCTGGGGCACCATCGAGAAGATCAAGGAAGAGGACGGCATCGTCACCGGTACCGTCATCGAGGTCGTCAAGGGTGGTCTCATCCTCGACATCGGCCTCCGTGGCTTCCTGCCGGCGTCGCTGGTCGAGATGCGCCGCGTCCGCGACCTCCAGCCGTACGTGGGCAAGGAGCTCGAGGCCAAGATCATCGAGCTGGACAAGAACCGCAACAACGTGGTCCTGTCCCGCCGTGCCTGGCTCGAGCAGACCCAGTCCGAGGTGCGCCAGACGTTCCTCACGACCCTGCAGAAGGGCCAGGTCCGCTCCGGCGTCGTCTCCTCGATCGTCAACTTCGGTGCGTTCGTGGACCTCGGCGGCGTCGACGGTCTCGTGCACGTCTCCGAGCTGTCCTGGAAGCACATCGACCACCCCTCCGAGGTTGTCGAGGTCGGCCAGGAAGTCACCGTCGAGGTCCTCGACGTGGACATGGACCGCGAGCGCGTGTCCCTGTCGCTCAAGGCGACGCAGGAAGACCCGTGGCAGCAGTTCGCCCGTACGCACCAGATCGGGCAGGTCGTTCCCGGTAAGGTCACCAAGCTCGTTCCGTTCGGTGCGTTCGTCCGCGTCGACGAGGGCATCGAGGGCCTGGTCCACATCTCCGAGCTGGCCGAGCGCCACGTGGAGATCCCGGAGCAGGTCGTCCAGGTCAACGACGAGATCTTCGTCAAGGTCATCGACATCGACCTGGAGCGCCGTCGCATCAGCCTCTCGCTGAAGCAGGCCAACGAGTCCTTCGGTGGCGACCCGGCCTCGGTCGAGTTCGACCCGACCCTGTACGGCATGGCCGCGTCCTACGACGACCAGGGCAACTACATCTACCCCGAGGGCTTCGACCCCGAGACCAACGACTGGCTCGAGGGCTTCGAGGCTCAGCGCGAGGTCTGGGAGACCCAGTACGCCGAGGCGCAGCAGCGCTTCGAGCAGCACCAGGCCCAGGTCATCAAGTCCCGCGAGGCCGACGAGGCCGCTGCCGCCGAGGGCGCTGCCGCCCCGGCCGGCGGTGGCACGCAGGCCGCCTCGGGTGGCAGCGGCGGCGGTTCGTACTCCTCGGAGTCGGCGGACAACTCCGGCGCCCTGGCGTCGGACGAGGCGCTCGCCGCCCTGCGCGAGAAGCTGGCGGGCGGCCAGAGCTGACGCTCTGACCCTCCGGCCGGTCTCCGGTCGCGGTAGGTAGTCGACGGGTGAGGCCCGCTCCCTCCGGGGAGCGGGCCTCACGCGCGTCCGGGCCGGGGATCAGGGGGTGACGGCGATGTTGGTCAGTCCGTTGCCGCCGGTCACGGTGTTGCTCGCGTAGACCGTCGTGGGGCAGTTCGCGCCGTAGTTCGTGATGTTGAACGCGATCCGCTTGTCGCCCGTCGCACCGGACAGGTCCGAGGTGTTGTTCCGGAAGACGGTCCCGCAGCCCCAGCCGCTCTGCTGGGTGTGGGTCTCGTAGCCGTTGTTGGTCGTACGGGTGCCGTGGTTGCCCTCGACGAGGACGCCGTTGCCCTTCACATCGACCCAGGAGTCGTCGTAGTTGGCGCCGGTGAGGCCGCTGCCGTCAAAGGTGTTGCCGATGACCCGGGCCCCGGTGGTGCCCTCCTTGATGTCGACGTTCTCGCCGCCGACCCCGGGCCCGATGACGTTGTCCAGGATCTGGACCCGGTCGCTGCGGTCGGAGAGGTCCCCGGCCGTGCCGACGTAGACGCCCTCGCCCATGCCGCGTCCGTTGTGCCCGGTGTCGTAGATCCGGGAGCCGCGGATGACGCCGTCGCTGCTGGAGGAGCGGAAGTGCACGCCCTCCATGTCGAGGTCGTGCACGGTGACGGAGTCGATGACCACGCCGTCGGCGCCGTCGGTCACGATGCCCTTCTGGCCGCCGGTGACCGTGACGCCCTCCACCGTCCAGTAGGAGGCGCCGTTGAGGTGCAGTCCGTAGCCGCCGCCGGCGGTGAGGACGGCCCCGGCCGAGCCGGTGAGGGTGATGCGGGCGGAGGCGGTGCCGGGGGTGTACGCCTTGAAGTTGCCGGTGTAGGTGCCGTCCGCGAGATGGATCGTGCCGCCCGGGGCGACCGAGGCGAGGGCCGCCTTGAGCTGGGAGGCGGTCGTCACCTCGATGACCGGGGCCGCGTTCGCCGGCGCGGCGGAGGCGGGACCGGGGGCGGTGGTGGCGAGCGCGGCGGCGGCCAGGGCGGGGAGCAGCGTGCGGGTGCGCATGGGGGTGCCTTCCCGTGGGTGAGAGGGGCGTCCAGCAGGTTCTCGTACATGAATGTGGGGCGAGACTCTGAACTTCGCTGCCCAGTGACGGTAGGGATGGGGGATGTTCATGTCAAGGTCTGGACCATTGCCCGGAACGCGCTGTGCGTGTCCTGGGCGCGAGGGCGGCCGCCGGACGAACGCCCTTCGGTACGCCGGGAGCTGACGCACACTTCGCATACGGGGCACTGCGCGCCCGGATGCGTGGGTACACGTGAGGGGAAGGGGCACGGAAGGGAATGCCCGCGCCCCTCGGGACGTTCTTCTTCAGGAACACAAGGAGGAGCGGTAACCGTGCCTGATCCGCAGAGTTTGTACGAATGGGAGCCGAAGGGCCTGGCTGTCGTCGACATGGCGCTCGCCCAGGAGTCGGCCGGCCTGGTCATGCTCTACCACTTCGAGGGGTACATCGACGCGGGCGAGACCGGTGAGCAGATCGTCGACGGGCTGATCGACTCGCTGCCCCACCAGGTCGTGGCCCGGTTCGACCACGACCGTCTCGTGGACTACCGCGCACGGCGCCCGCTGCTGACGTTCAAGCGCGACCGCTGGTCGGCGTACGAGACCCCGGTGCTGGAGGTCCGCGTGGTGCAGGACGCCACCGGCGCCCCCTTCCTGCTGCTGTCCGGTCCCGAGCCGGACGTCGAGTGGGAGCGGTTCGCCGCCGCCGTGGAGGAGATCGTGGAGCGGCTCGGCGTCCGGCTCTCGGTCACCGCGCACGGCATCCCGATGGGCGTCCCGCACACCCGCCCGGTCGGCATCACCCCGCACGGCAACCGCACCGATCTGATGCCCGGCCACCGCAGCCCCTTCGACGAGGCGCAGGTGCCCGGCTCCGCCGCCGCCCTCGTGGAGTACCGGCTGATGCAGGCCGGACACGATGTGCTCGGCGTCGCCGCCCATGTGCCGCACTACGTGGCCCGCTCGCCCTACCCCGACGCCGCGCTCACCGCGCTGGAGTCGATCACGGCGGCGACCGGCCTCGTCCTGCCGACCGTCGCCCACGCGCTGCGCACCGAGGCGCACCGCACCCAGACGGAGATCGCCCGCCAGGTCGACCAGGGCGACGAGGAACTGGTCGCGCTCGTCGAGGGCCTTGAGCACCAGTACGACGCGGTCGCCGGTTCCGAGACGCGCGGCAATCTGGTCGCCGAGCCCGTGGACCTGCCCTCCGCCGACGAGATCGGCCTCGAATTCGAGCGCTTCCTCGCCGAGCGCGAGGGGGACGGCTGACGGCCACCGGTCCGGTGCGACCGGCCCGTACGGGGAACTCCCCGCAGGCCCTAAGCTGCCGCTCATGCTGAAAGTGGGCCTGACCGGTGGTATCGGCGCCGGCAAGAGTGAAGTGTCCCGGCTGCTGGCCGGTTACGGGGCCGTGCTGATCGACGCGGACCGGATCGCCCGCGAGGTCGTGGAGCCCGGGACCCCCGGGCTCGCCGCCGTCGTCGAGGAGTTCGGCACCGGGGTCCTCGCCCCCGACGGGACCCTGGACCGGCCCGGACTCGGGGCGATCGTCTTCGCCGACCCCGCGCGCCTGGCCGCGCTCAACGCGATCGTCCACCCGCTGGTGGGCGCCCGCTCGGCCGAGCTGGAGGCGGCCGCCGATCCCGGCGCGGTCGTCGTCCACGACGTGCCCCTGCTCACCGAGAACGGCCTCGCCCCGCTGTACGACCTGGTCGTGGTGGTCGACGCCTCGCCGGAGACCCAGCTCGACCGGCTGGTCCGGCTGCGCGGCATGACGGAGCAGGAGGCGCGGGCCCGGATGGCCGCCCAGGCCACCCGGGAGCAGCGCCGGGCCGTCGCCGATCTGATCATCGACAACGACGGGCCCATCGAGGCGCTGGAGCCCCGGGTCCGCGAGGTCTGGACGGAGCTGACCCGCCGGTCCGGGGCCGGCGGCTGAGCGGTCCGGGCCGCTCCCGTCCGCGGAATACCGGCCGCCGGGGCGGCGTTCACCGGTCGGCGGGGGCGTGCGCCCCGCGGTGGCCGAGGAAGGAAGCGACTGTGCCCGAACGGAACCCGGAAACCCATGTCATCGACTTCCGCGCGGCCGAGCACCTGCTGGCCGCGCGCGACCCCCGGGGCGCGGTGCGGCTGCTCGACTCGGTGATCGCCCACCATCCGGAGAACACCGCCGCCCGGCTGCTGCGCGCCCGCGCCTTCTTCGCGGCCGCGCAACTGCGCCCGGCGGAGCTGGAGTTCGAGCTGGTGCTGGAGCGGGAGCCGGACAACGCGTTCGCGCACTTCGCGCTGGCCCGCACCTTCGAGCGCTCCGGGCAGTCCGAGCGGGCCAGGCGCCATTTCCGGCTCGCGGCGGCGCTGGACCCGAACCCGGAGTATCTGCGGGCGGCCCGTTTCGACCCGGAGGGCTGATGCCGGGCGCTCAGGGCCCGTACGGCTGCCGCCGCCCCGCCTCCCGCGTCCGTCCGTCGCCGTGGTCGGGCTCGTACGGCGGGACCCTACGGCCCGGCTGGTAGTGCGCGCCCTGGTGCAGACGGTGGACGACCACGGCCAGATCCACCAGGACCAGGGCGAGCAGGACCCCGCAGGCCGCGGCCCAGCCGGGACGGCCGGTCACGGCGAACGCCGTCACGCCGAAGACCGCCCAGGCCAGGCCCCATAGACTCAGCCAGAGCCGCATCCGCAGAGGGCTGCGGGCGGTCGTCGGTTCATTACCGGTACGCATGGCTCCCTCGCCTCTCCTACCAGCATGGACCCGCGACGCCATCGATGCGGCGTTCCGACGGGAGAGAGTGGGGCGGGGCCGTGAACGGCACAGCGTGGGGGAACACCGAAGGCCGCCGGGCGAGGATCCGCGGCTGTCTGCTGGGCGGGGCGATCGGGGACGCGCTGGGCAATCCGGTGGAGTTCCTGTCCCTGGCCGGCATCCGCCGGGCGCACGGCGAGGAGGGCGTACGGGGACTCACCCCCGACGAGGACGGCGTCACCGGCCGGGTCACGGACGACACCCAGATGACCCTCTTCACCGCGGAGGGCCTGATCCGGGCGCACGTCCGCGCGCGGACCAAGGGCATCGGCGGTGCCGAGACCACGGTCCTCAGGAACGCCTACCTGCGCTGGCTGGACACCCAGAACCACCCCGCGCCGCCCGTCCGGGGCGGCGACGACGAGATCCGCACCGGCCGGCTGCGCCACGAGCCCTGGCTGTACGCGCGCCGCGCCCCGGGGAACGCCTGCCTCACCGGTCTCGCCTCCGGGCACGTCCCCGATCCCGGCGCCCCCGTCGGCGCGCGCGGACCGGTCAACAGCGAATCCAAGGGCTGCGGCACCGTGATGCGCTCCGCGCCCTTCGGACTGACCGGGCAGGACGCGGCGGAGGCCTTCGCCCTGGCCGCCCGCTGCGCGCAGCTCACCCACGGCCACCCCACCGGGGCCCACGCCGCCGGGGCGCTGGCGGCGGTCACCGCCCACCTGCTGGAGGGCGACTCGCTGCCCGGAGCCGTGCTGCGGGCGATGGACCTGCTGGCCCGCCACCCCGGGCACGAGGAGACGACGGCGGCGCTGCGGGCCGCCGTGGACCTGGCCGGGCGCGGAGGACCGAGCGCCGAGAAGGTCGAGACCCTGGGGGCCGGCTGGGTCGCCGAGGAGGCCCTGGCCATCGCCGTCTACTGCGCGCTCGTCCTGCCCCGCCCCGACCAGACGGGGGAGGCGCTGCTGCTGTCGGTGAACCACTCGGGCGACAGCGACTCCACCGGCGCGGTCTGCGGCAACCTCCTCGGCGCCCGGCACGGCGAGGAGCATCTGCCGCCCTCCTGGCTGGTGCGGACCGAAGGGCGGGCGGTGATCGCCGAGGTGGCCGACGATCTGGCGCTGGAGTTCGGCCGGCCCGTCGACTGGCCGGACGGGCGCTACCCGGGCTGCTGAGACGGCGGGGCCGGGGCCCTCCCGGCCCCGGCCCCGCCGCCCGGCCCGCTCAGGCGGTCAGCATCTTGTCCCGCAGCTTCTGCACGGTCGCCGCGTCGAGCTTCAGCCCGTCGCGCACATAGGTGTCGAAGTCGCCGTAGATGTGGTCGACCTCGTCGAACGCCGCGCGCAGCCAGCTGAGTTCGACGGCCTTCGGATCACCCGTGTACTGGTTGCTGGCCAGGAAGTCCGCCTCGACGGTGGCGCGCGGAACGCCGAGCAGGGTGAGCAGGACGGCGGTGCCCCAGCCGGTGCGGTCCTTGCCGGCGCTGCAGTGGAAGACCGTGGACCCCGAGGAGTTGTTCGCGACGGCGGTCACCAGATCCCGGAAGGCGTAGTCCGCGCCCACGAAGTTGACCATGAACGGGTAGCCGATGGACTGGCCCAGATCCGAGGAGCCGGAGAAGAGACCGGCGGCGAGGGCCTGGGCCAGCGTCATCAGCGCCGAGTCGTGGAAGCGGATGCCGTGGCTCAGCGAGACGACGTCGGCGACCTGGTACGTCACACCGGCCGGCAGCCGGTCCGGGTCGTCCTTGCGCTCCTGGACGTTGCGCAGGTCGATGTCGAGCGTGAGGCGCTGGGAGACGAGCCGCTGCTGCTCGGCGTCGGTGAGCTTGTTCAGCTTGTTGGAGCGGTAGACCAGCCCGGGGCGCACCCAGCGCCCGTCCGTGGTGCGGTAGCCGCCGATGTCGCGGAAGTTGCGGGCGGACTCCAGGCCGAGCGAGCGGTCGGCGACGACCAGCGGAGTGCCGCCGTCCGGGACCAGCCGGAAGTACCAGCGGCCCGCCTCGGGCAGCGTTCCGGCCGGAACGGTCAGCGAGCCGGTGCCCGGCGCCGTGCCGAGGGCGACACCCGTGGTGGCGTCCGGCGCGGTGACGGCGGTGACGGTCACCGAGGCGGCCGGGGAGGCCCAGGACAGCGTGTGACCGCCGTCGGCCGCGCGCACGGCGGTGGCCGAGGTGAACGGGACGGCGGCCTGGGCGGTGGCGGCGGCCGCGGGCGGCGCGGCGAACGCCGAGGGGGCCAGGGCCGTGCCGGCGAGAAGGGCGGCCGCGAGGGCGGCTCCGGCGATGCGGTGCGTACGCATGGTGCTCCTTGTCAGTTCCCTGTGGGGCAGGGGAGGCGTCAGGAGGTCGGTGTGGCGGTGCACGGGGTGGTGCCGCAGACATTGATGACACGGCCGGTGGTCAGGAAGGTGGCCTTCTGCTGTCGTGCGGCGGACGAGTTGCGGGGGTCCTCGTGCGGGTCGTGCCCGTACGCGGGCCCGGTGGGCGGGGTGTTGGTGAGCGGGGGCGTCGGGGTGCCGCTGTCCCAGACCGTCATGGCCGAGCCCCGGTGGGGCAGCCGGTCCGCGTCGATCCGGGGGATGCCCCAGTACGGGACGGTGTCCGGACTCCGCCCCGGGGCGAGCGCGGGGGACACCAGCCGGGCGCCGATGGTGCGCGCCTCCACGTCCGCCGCGGCGTTCGCGACCTGGTGGTCCCCGTACGCGATGTGCATGAGCACCTGGTGGCGGTCGGTGAGATGGTTCGCGTACGCGTTCGTCTCACCGCGGTCCCACACCATCTGGAACAGCTGGAGGACGAGCTGCTGGCGCAGCTTGTCCGGGTAGGCCACGTCCAGGACCTGCTGGAACGGCGCGAAGTCGGCGCTGCGGTTGAGCAGCAGCCCGTAGTTCATCGCCGTGACGCCCAGCACCCCGCGCCGGATGTCCGGCGAGGCGGCCACCAGGGCGCCTCCCAGGATGCCGCCCTGGCTGTTCCCGTCGTACGCGAGACCGTGCCGGACGTCCAGGAGCGGGCGGCCGTCGGCCGTGCGGAACGCCGGGTCGCCGGTCAGGCCCCGGGGATGGATCAGGGCGCGGCCGAGGAACAGCGCGTTGAGCATGCCCTGTTCGCTGCGTTCGGGGACCGCCGGGAAGAGGCCCGGATCGGCGAGCGCGGCGAGGACGACGGGGATGTCGTCCTTGGCCATGCCGATCCAGTCGGTCGCGCAGAAGGTGAAGCCGTGCTCGGCGGCCATGTCCTTGACGTTGCCCGCGCCCACCTCGTTGCGGGAGCCCAGCAGCCCGTGCCCGTAGAGCGAGGGACGGGACGGGGTGCGGAAGGCCGAGCGCGGGATCTCGCAGCGGAACTCGGCGGTCTGGGTGGAGAGCGGCAGCCGGCGCGGTACGCCGGATCCGTCGCGGTTCAGCACCGAGCCGGGCGGGCCGCCGGGCAGCGAGAGATAGCCGGGCACGGTGATCCGCCCGGTGACCTCGCGCCCGATCCTGGCGTCCTGGGCCTCGGTGAAGTCGGTGACGCCGGTGACGGCGAAACCGGGGGAGCGGCCGCCGAGGCGGCGGAACGCGTCGTCGCGGATCGTGAACAGGTCACCGGTCAGACTCCGGGTGGAGGCGACGGTGAAGTCCCAGGCCAGCTGGAGCCCTTCGCCGCGCACCCCCGCCCCGCGCAGCGCCTTGAGGGCCGGGGCGAGCGCGTCCTGCCGGGCGCGCAGCGGATGGTGCGCGGGCAGCCGCTTCCCGGCCACCGACGCGAACGCCCCGGGTACGGGCAGGAGCCGGCCCGCGCCGTCCTTGAGCCCGCGCAGTGCCACGGCGTAGTGGTGTCCGTCGAGGAAGTTGCGCGCCGGGTGGATCAGCAGCGCGCGCCGCGCCGGATCGGTGGCGTTGGAGTCGGGCTCCGCCCAGTACGGCCACCGTGTGCCGGTGGTGGTGTCCAGCAGGACGACCGGGGCGTCCCGGTCGAGGGAGCGCCCGATGTCGGTGAGGGGCGCCGCGCCGGTCGTCTCCGTGTCGAGGCCCGGCATCCGGGCGATGAGCGTGGAGCCCGGCGAGAAGCCGTCGCTCCGGTTCCATGCCGTGGGGTCGACGGGGAGCCCGGTCACCGGGCGGGGCAGCACGGCGGTGTCGAAGGCCACCCGGCGGCCCGTGTCGGTGCGCGGGTCCGGCCGGGTGTACCAGTCGTTGGGGAACGGCAGCAGACACTCCTCGGGTGCCAGCGGGTCGCAGCCCCGCGCCGGAGAGGGGGCCGCCGGGGCCGCGTGGGCGGGCGGGGCGAGGAGCGCGGCGGCGCCGAGCGCCGCCGCGAGCAGTCCGTGGAGCATCCGCTGCCGCACGGGTCAGCTCCCCTGGAGGTGCGCGCCGATGATCCGCGCGTAGGCGGCCTCACCCTGCTTGTTCGGGTGCAGCGGCGCGGCGAGCGCGGTCGGCACATAGCCCTCGACCCACCGGTCGGCGGGCACCTGGCAGGCGTCGTGGCCCTTGCTCGGCGTGGCCACGTCGATGTACTCGGCGCCGTGCGCGGCGCTCTGCTCGGCGATCACCGCGTTCATCCGGTCGACGCTGCCCTGGAGGTAGTCGGCGTCCACCGGGAGCACCGGCTGCAACGGCCAGCAGCCGCCCGGCTTGATGTAGAGGCCGTAGCCCGTGACGAGGACCCGGGCCTGCGGCGAACGCTGGTGGATCCCGTCCAGTACGGCTCCGAGGCGCGGCCCGAACTCGGCGATGCGCTGGGCGACCTGGTCGACGCCGCCCTCGGTCAGCTTGTCCTTGCAGGGGGTGGCGGTGGGGTCGAGCTGCATGCAGTCCTGGGCGATGCCGACCAGCCCGGCGTCGTTCCCGCCGATCGTCAGGGTCACCAGACCGGTGTCCGCGCGCAGCGCGTCGAACTGCGGCGGCGCCGAACCCATCGGGATGTCCAGCAGGGAGAGCGACTGCTTCTCCGTCATGTGCTTGGACTTGGCCCCGCTGCAGGTGACGTCGCGCAGCGACGCCCCGATGCTCGCGGCCAGTTCGTGCGCGTAGTTGTGCGTGGAGCGTCCGCAGGCGACCGGTCCGGTGATGTCGGGGATCAGCGGGCCCGAGGCCATCGAGTCGCCGAGCGCGACGTACGAAACGGCGTCGTCGGTGGCCGCCGAGGCCCCCGGCGCCCCGGTGCCGACCGCCAGTCCGGCCAGGGCCGCCGCCGCCACCGAGAGCCGTGCGCCACGGCTTCTGACGATCCGGCAGAGTGCTTTGCTGTACGACTGGTTCACGGCGTCCTCCGGTGTGGGGCGGGCGGGGCATGGCGTGTGTCGCCGGTCATCATGCAGACTCGAACGCCGTCGTTTAACTGGTGGGTAACGCAGACTTCCACGGGGGCTTTTGTGACGCGTGACAAAGAGCGGTCCTCCTGTGCGGACGGGGCCGGGGCCCGGCGGGGCGCCGACCCGCGGCCGTTGCGCATCGGCGGACACCCGGTGGCCGGCCGGCTGCGGGCCCGGGTCCCCGCCCTGACCGCGCGGGTCGTCGCCCGGCTCCTGAGCGATCTGCCGGTCTACGCGGAACTGCCCCACGAGGAGATCGCGGGCGACATCGCGGACATCGTCCAGCACAATCTGCGGCTCTTCGCGGACGTCGTCGAGCAGCGCAGACCGGCCACCGACGCCGAACTGGCCCAGCAGCGCGACTCCTCCGCCCAGCGTGCCGAGGAGGGCGTGCCGCTGGACGCCATCCTCACCGCGTACCAGGTGGGGATCGCCATGTGCTGGGAGGAGACCGCGCGGGACGCGGGCCCCGGCGACCTCCCCGCCGTGCTGGAGATCATGGACCGCATCATGGTCCTCCAGCAGCAGCTGACCTCCGCCGTGAGCGGCGCGTACCTGGAGGCCCGGCAGATCCTGGACAGCCAGGAGCACGGCGGACGGCACGCCCTGATGGCGGCCCTCCTGGCGGGTGAGGACCTGGACCGCTTCACCCGGCGCACCGGACTGCGGCCCGCCGCCCGCTATCTGACGATGACGCTGGACCTGGGCCCGCACGACGACGAGCGCGGGCAGCCGCCCGGGTCCGGGGCCGATGTGGCGGCCCGGCGCAAGATCCGGCGCATCCGCACCGCCCTGGACCGGTTCTGCGGCGTTCCGGCGCTGACCGCGCTCGACGCGGGCGGCGGCACCGTGCTGCTGCCGGTGGCCGAGCCGCCGCCCTGGAACGGGCCGGGCGGGCTGTGCGGACTGGTCGAGGAGGCCGCCCTCGCGGCCGGGGTGCCCGTCACCGCGGCGGCGGAGACCGTCGAGCCCGGGGCGGTGCCGGCGGCCGTGGCCCGCAACGCGGAGATCGTCGGACTCGTCGCCCGCACCGGACGGCCGGCGGGCCTCTACCGGCTCGACGACGTCCTGCTGGAGTACCAGCTGAGCCGGCCCAGCGAGGCGCTCGACGGACTGGCCCGACTGCTCTCCCCGCTGGAGGCCAAACCCGAGCTGCTGCACACCCTGGAGACGTATCTCGCCCACGGCCTGGACCGCAGGGCCGCCGCTGCCGCCCTGCACGTCCACCCCAACACGGTCGACTACCGGATCCGCCGCATCAACGGACTGACCGGCCTCTCCCCGGCCCGCCCCGCCGACCTCCAGCACCTCAACGCGGCCCTCGTCGCCCGCCGTTCCGTGTAGCCCGCGGCGGAACTCCTCCTTCGGGGGAAGCAGCCCGGGGGAGGGAACGCCCTCGTTCGACCGTTCGTTCGGCCGGGTATGAGCGGACAACTGGTACGTGAGGGATATTCAGGGACGGGCCCCGGCGACATCACCCCGGACGGCTGCGCCGTCGAGCTGTACACCCGCCTGGCCGTCGGCGACGAACCCGACGTCATCGCCGCGGCGGTCCCGCCCGGCGCGCGCATGCTCGAACTGGGCTGCGGAGCGGGCCGGGTCACCCATCCCCTCCTCGCCCGGGGCTTCGACGTCACCGCGGTGGACGAGTCGGCGGGAATGCTGGAGCGGGTGCGCGGGGCGCGGACGGTGTGCGCTCCCATCGAATCCCTCGACCTCGGCGACGAGACCTTCGACGTGGTGATGCTGGCCTCGTTCCTCGTCCACGCGGGCGACCCCCGTGTCCGGGACGGGCTGCTGCGCACCTGCCGCAGATATGTGCGCGAGGGCGGAGTGGTCCTGTTCCAGCGCGAGGGCGAGGACTACCACGCGGACCTGCCGCGCGAGCGGGTCCACCCCGCCGGGTACACCACCCGGATCGTCTCCTCGGAGCCGGTCGGCGACGGCGTGCGCTCGGTGCGCGCGGAGTACGACTTCGACGACGCCCGGTGGACCCAGACCTTCCTCGCGCGCCCTCTGACGCGGGAGGAGTTCGAGGGCCATCTGGAGGCGGCCGGCCTGCGGGTGGACCGCTATCTCACGGACGACGGGGTGTGGGTGCGCGCCCTGCCCGTGTGACGCCGGACCGGGACCCGTTCCGCGGCGGGCCCCGGGGGCGTCTGCCGTTCCCCGGTCAGTGGACGGTGCTGAAGCTGCGCCAGGGCAGCGCGCTGGGCGCCTTCACGTCGGAGAAGGTGGTCGCGAGATAGGTCGTGCCCGGCCCGGTGCAGTCCCGTGTGCGGTACAGGATGATGTCGATCAGCGTGCCGTTGGAGACCTCCCTGGCACCCGGCAGGAGCCGGTGGCAGCCCTTCACGGACGGGCTGTTCACCTGGATCACGGCATCCCGTTCCGTCGTGTAGGTGACCGGGCCGACCGCGGTCCGGCCGAGGCCTGAGCAGCCCGCGACGGTGAGGGTGAGGAGCACGGCCTGGGCGGCGACGCCGAGACGGCGGCGGCGGTGGTCGATCACGGGCATGGGCGGGTCCTCGTCTGTCTCGTCCGGCTCATCCGTACGCACTCCGTCACGCCTCCCCGTGCGCCACGGCGGGACGTGCTGACGCTGGTCACCCTGCCCGCTGCCGGCGGGCCCGGCATCCGGGAGGCCGCCGGGCGGGGGACGGCGGAACGGACAGCCGTTCGCCCGGTGTCCGCATGGGGCATACCGTGGTAGTAGGCCCGAGAGGGCATGAGGCGTACGTTCCGGTACCTCCGGTGTGCCGGTTCCTCCGGCTGGCAGGGGGCCGTCATGGTCCAGGTGCTCCTGATCGCGGTGATCGCGGTCATCGCGGCGGTCGCCGTGTACACGGCTGCGGCGGCCCGCGTCGTCAAGCAGTACGAACGAGGCGTGGTGCTCCGGCTGGGGCGGCTCCGCGACGATGTGCGCGGCCCCGGGTTCACCATGCTGGTCCCCGGCATCGACCGGCTCCGCAAGGTCAACATGCAGATCGTCACCATGCCGGTGCCGGCCCAGGACGGCATCACCCGGGACAACGTCACCGTGCGCGTGGACGCGGTCATCTACTTCAAGGTGGTCGACCCGGCGAGCGCCGTCGTCGCGGTGGAGGACTACCGGTTCGCCGTCTCGCAGATGGCCCAGACCTCGCTGCGTTCCATCATCGGCAAGAGCGATCTGGACGATCTGCTCTCCAACCGCGAGAAGCTCAACCAGGGCCTGGAGCTGATGATCGACTCCCCGGCCGTCGGCTGGGGCGTGCAGATCGACCGGGTCGAGATCAAGGACGTCTCGCTGCCGGAGACCATGAAGCGCTCCATGGCGCGGCAGGCCGAGGCCGACCGTGAGCGGCGGGCCCGGGTCATCAACGCCGACGCGGAGCTCCAGGCGTCCAAGAAGCTGGCCGAGGCGGCGGCCCAGATGTCCGAGCAGCCGGCGGCCCTCCAGCTGAGGCTGCTGCAGACCGTGGTGGCGGTGGCGGCGGAGAAGAACTCCACGCTGGTGCTGCCGTTCCCGGTGGAGCTGCTGCGCTTCCTGGAACGGGCCCAGCAGGCGCAGCCCGCGCAGCCGGACGCCCTGCCCGAGAAGCCGCCCGCGCCCCGTCCGGGTCCCCGCGCCTCCGCGGGGTCCCCGAACCCCAGGGTGCACCTGAAGCCCCGCGGGACCGCGGGGAGGGCGAACCGCGCGGGGACCGTGGCGCCGAAGCCCTCGCCCCCGCTCGTCCGCCACTGACGCGGTCCGAGCCCTGCCCCGAGAACCCGGCCGCCGCCGGCCCCGTACGAGCTGCGGGTCCGGCGGCGGCCGGACCGTTGTCGGACCCCCCGCCTAGACTCGCGAGTCGGAGTGTTTCCGAGGACGTCCGCGCTGACCAGGCACGGAGAACAGGACGCACGGGCCCGGCGGGCCCGGCCGGAACCGGAGGGAGACAGGGTGGACACCGCACCGTCGTCGCGGGACGCGGCCGTCGGCCGGCTGCTGCGCCGCGCCGCCGTCTTCCTGCCCGACCCGCTCCCGCGCCGGGGCGTGATCGCGTTCTGGGACCCCGAGGGGGACGCGCCGGTGGACCCGGACAGCATCTGGGGAGCGCGCGCCGACGGGACGGCCGAGCGGGCCGAGGCCGACGGGTCGGGCGTCCGGGTCGCCGGGATCACGGTCGTCCGCCGCCCGGACGGCGGAGGCGGCCCGCGCACGGACAGCGTCCCCGCCGTGCTCGTGCCCGTCGCCGAGGCCCTGCCCCTGCTGGTCCGGGCCCGCCGTCTGCGCTCCGCCCACCCGGCCGCCCGCTGCTGGGGCGCCGCCGCGCTCCACGCGCTCCATCTGGTCGCCCGGGGCCGGCTGCTCCCCGGACTGACGGCCGACGACCACGACGCCTGGCGGGCCGGACCGCGCGACGCCGAGGACGTCGCCCATCTGCGCGCCGTCGCGGCGGCCCTGCCCCCCGAGGGCCACGCCGTGCCCGTCCCCGGCCGCTCCCCGCTCCGCCTCCCCGACCCCGAGGCCCTGGTCTCCGCCTTCCTCGACGCGGTCGCCGACACCCTGCCCCGCACCCCCGCCGCCGCGTTCGCCATGGGTGCCCCCTTTGCCGCCCGCGATGCCCGGCAGCTGCCCGGCGCCCGGGAATGGGCCGTGGAGGTCGCCTCCGGGCTCGACGCGGGCGTGCGGGTGTCCCTGCGCCTGGACCTCTCGGCGCACGAACTCTTCGACACCACCCGGGCCCACGGGGACGACGCCCCGGAGGCCACCGGAGCCGGGACCGCTCCCGCCCGGCACGCCGGGGCGGCCGTCACCCAGGTGCACAGCCTCGCCGACCCCACCTATGTCGTCGACGCCGCGGCCCTGTGGAGCGGCACCGCGGGCGAGCCCTTCGGCCCCCGCTCCCGGATCGACGCCGTTCTCGCGCTGCGCCGCGCCGCCCGCGTCTGGCCCCCGCTGGAACGACTGCTGGAGCAGCCCGTCCCCGATGTGCTGGCCCTCGCCGAGGACGAGCTCCAGGACCTGCTGGGCGCGGCCGGCGCGCGGCTCGCGGCGGCCGGGGTCAGCGTGCACTGGCCCAGGGAGCTGGCCCGTTCCCTCACCGCGGCGGCGGTCGTGCGCCCCGCACCCGGATCCGCCACCGACGGCACCGCCTTCTTCGACGCCGAACAGCTCTTCTCCTTCGACTGGCAGCTCTCCCTCGGGGACCAGAAGCTCACCGAGGCGGAGATGGACGTGCTCGCCGAGGCCCACCGCCCCGTCGTGCGGCTGCGGGACCAGTGGGTCGTCGTCGACCCCGCGCTCGTCCGCAAGGCGCGCAAACGGGAGCTGGGCCTGCTCGACCCGGTGGACGCCCTCGCCGTCGCCCTGACCGGCACCGCCGAGGTGGACGGCGAGCAGGTCGAGGCCGTCCCCGTCGGCGCCCTCGCCGAGCTGCGCGCCCGGATCACCGACGACACCGCCACGATCGCGCCCCCGCCCGGCCTCGACGCCACCCTCCGCGACTACCAGCTGCGCGGACTGGCCTGGCTGGACCGGATGACCTCGCTCGGCCTCGGCGGCTGCCTCGCCGACGACATGGGCCTCGGCAAGACGATCACCCTCATCGCCCTCCACCTCCACCGCGCCCACCCCGCCCCCACCCTGGTCGTCTGCCCCGCCTCCCTGCTGGGCAACTGGCACCGGGAGATCAACCGCTTCGCCCCCGGCGTCCCCGTCCGCCGCTTCCACGGCACCGGCCGCACCCTCGCCGAACCGGACGGCGGCTTCGTCCTCACCACCTACGGCACGATGCGTTCCAGCGCCGCCGAGCTGGCCGCCCACCGCTGGGGGCTGATCGTCGCCGACGAGGCCCAGCACGTGAAGAACCCGCACTCCTCCACCGCCAAGGCGCTGCGCACCATCCCCTCCCCGGCCCGCGTCGCCCTCACCGGCACCCCCGTCGAGAACAACCTCTCCGAGCTGTGGGCCCTCCTCGACTGGACCACCCCCGGGCTCCTCGGCCCCCTCAAGGCCTTCCGGGCCCGCCACGCCCGCGCCGCGGAGAACACCGGCACCGCCGCCGGCCTCGCCAACGACGAAGCGGTCGAACGGCTCTCCCGGCTGGTCCGCCCCTTCCTGCTGCGCCGCCGGAAGTCCGACCCCGGCATCGCCCCGGAGCTGCCGCCCAAGACGGAGACCGACCACCCGGTCTTCCTCACCCGGGAACAGGCCACGCTCTACGAGGCCACGGTCCGCGAGACCATGGCGTACATCGAGGCGTCCGAGGGCATCGCCCGGCGCGGCCTGATCATGAAGCTGCTCGCCTCGCTCAAGCAGATCTGCAACCACCCCGCGCAGTATCTGAAGGAGGAGCCGGCCCGCCTCCACGGGCGCTCCGGAAAGCTCGCCCTCCTCGACGAACTCCTCGACACGATCCTCGCCGAGGACGGCTCGGTGCTCGTCTTCACCCAGTACGTGACGATGGCCCGGCTGCTCTCCGCCCATCTCACCGCCCGCGCGATCCCCTCCCAGCTGCTGCACGGGGGGACACCGGTGGCCGAGCGGGAGCGGATGGTGGACCGCTTCCAGGCGGGCGAGGTCCCCGTCTTCCTGCTCTCCCTCAAGGCCGCCGGCACCGGCCTCAACCTCACCCGCGCCTCCCATGTCGTCCACTACGACCGCTGGTGGAACCCGGCCGTGGAGGAGCAGGCCACCGACCGGGCCTACCGCATCGGCCAGACCCAGCCCGTCCAGGTGCACCGGCTGATCGCCGAGGGCACCGTCGAGGACCGCATCGGCGAGATGCTGCTCGCCAAACGGGCCCTCGCCGATGCCGTGCTCGGCCACGGGGAGGCCGCCCTGACCGAGCTGAGCGACCGCGACCTGGCCGACCTCGTCTCCCTCCGGAGGCCGTCATGAGTCCCCGCCCGCCCGCCGTCCGCCCCCGGCCGGGCCCGGACGACCTGCGGCGCACCTTCGAGGCCGTGCCCGCCCGCACCACCGGGGACGACGAGCCGTTCGCGGACAGCTGGTGGGGCCGGGCCTGGGTGACGGCCCTGGAATCCCGCTCGACGGACGGCCCGAGGCTGGCCCGCGGGCGGGCGTACGCGGACAGCGGGAACGTCGCCGCGATCACCGTCACCCCGGGCCGCGTCGTGGCGTACGTGCACGGCAGCCGCCCCCGTCCCTACCGCGCCGAGCTGCGGCTGCGCACCCTCGGCGACCCCGACTGGGAGACCTTCCTCGGCGCGGTGGCCGAGCGCCCCGGGCACCTGGCCGCCCTGCTCGCCAAGGAGATGCCGCACTCCCTGGCCGACACGGCCGCCGCCCAGGGCATCGCGCTGCTCCCCGCGGCCGACGATCTGGACCCCACCTGCACCTGCCCCGACCACGGCCGGCCCTGCAAGCACGTGGCGGCCCTCTGCTACCAGATGGCCCGGCTCCTGGACGCCGACCCGTTCGTCCTGCTGCTGCTCCGCGGCCGGGGCGAGCGCGAGCTGCTGGCGGACCTGGGCCACCGCAACGCGGCACACTCCGCGCGGGAGCGGCCCGCCGCGCCCGCCGCCCCCTCCGTATCCGCGGACGAGGCCTACGCCGACCGCTTCCTGCCGCCGCTGCCCGCGCCCTTTCCGGTGGACCCGCATCCGGGCCGCCCGCCCGCCTATCCGGAGCTGCCGGGCGCGCGGGATCCCCTCGGACTCGACCAGCTGGCCACCGACGCCGCCGAGCGGGCCCACGCCCTGCTCACCACCGGCACCGACCCGGTGGCCGGGCTCACCGCCTGGCAGGACGCGGTCCGGCAGGCGGCGGCCCGTCCCACGGCCGGACTCACCGCCACCACCCGCGCCCTCTACCGGGAGCTGGCCTCCGCGACCGGCCGCACCACCACCGATCTGGCCCGCGCCGTCGCCGCCTGGCGCCAGGGCGGACCCGCGGGGCTGGCCGTCCTGGAAACGCCCTGGGACCCCCCGGCCGGTCCCTTCGACCGGGCCCGCCCCGCCCTCGCGGCGGCCGGCTGGCCCCGCTTCCAGCCGTGGCACAACCACCTCACCCACCCCGGCGGCACCCTCCAGCTCCGCTTCGGCCACGACGGCCGGTGGTACGGCTACGAGTCCGAACCGGGCGCGGACGCGTGGTGGCCCCGGGCCGCCCCGGCGGCCGATCCGGTGGGCGCGCTCCTGGAGCTGACCGGCGCCGGCTGACCCGGGCCGGCCGCGCGCCGTCAGCCGCTCGCGACGACCAGCAGCACGATCAACAGCACGGCGACGAGGGGCAGCACGATCAGTCTCGCCCTGCGGAAGGACGCGTCCTCCTGCTGCACGAGGGCCCCGCCCGCGCCGTGGGCGCTCGACAGATGCTCCCCGGCCATGGCGTCGATGCGCCGCGTCGTCAGGAGCGAGGGCGACCAGTCGCAGTGGGTGCAGACGAGGAAATCGCGGTAGGGGTCGTACCGGAAGTCGCGTTCCAGATTGACCGTGAAGGCTTCCCCCCGCTCGTTCGTCGCGGTGAACTGTCGTACGGGCGCGCCCATGCGGTCTGCTCCTTGCCGGTCGGCGTCCGGTGCCCCCCGGCACCGGAGCCGGCACAGTACCCGATGGCTCAGCCGGTGCGCCGGGCGGGCAGGACCGCGTCCACGACGGCCGCCGCGAAATCCGGGGGAACGGGCAGGTTCCGCAGCAGGGCCCGCATCCACACGGCTCCGGCGATCAGGTCGAGCAGCAGCATCGGGTCGGCGTCCGGCGGGAGTTCACCGCGTGCGACGGCCCGTGCGAACACCGGCTGCTCCCGGGAGAAGCGGTCGGCGAAGAAATCCTGGGTCAGTGCGGCGAGTTCGTCGTCGGGCAGTCCCGTTCCCGCCGTCATGGCCCGGACGAGCGACTGGGTGCGCGCCCCCGTCACCAGCGCCACGATCTGCCCGGTGAGTGCGATCAGGTCCCCGCGCAGCGAGCCGGTGTCGGGCACCGAGACGTCCAGGGCCCGGGAGCGCAGCAGCGCGGCCCGCAGCAGGGGGGCCTTCGACGGCCACCACCGGTAGATCGTCGTCTTGTTGACCCCGGCCTCCTGGGCGACGGCCTCGATCGTCAGCCCGGCGTACCCGCGCTCGGCCAGCAGGCGCAGCGTGGCCTCGTGGATCGCCTCGGCGGCCCGGGGGCCCTTGCCGGGGCGGTGGGGCGCGGTCGGGTCCGGCATGGTGCCTCCAGAGAAATGCAACGCGACGTTGCGTTGCATTATATGCTCGCGGAGATGCCGCCCGACACCGTGGCCGGGCGGGACCACCGAGCGACCGAGGGGGTACTCATGGCCGGGCGTACGAACGCGCGGGTGTCCGGGGCGGTGACCTGGGGGCTGCTGGCCGCCTGGGCGGCCAACGACCTGGAGGAGATCGTCACGACGACGGGCTGGCTGCGCACCGCGCGGCCGAGGCTCAGGAAGCGCCTGCCCGCCGTGCCGGAGCGGGTCTGGCGCCGTACCGACCTCACCCGGCGCGAGGTCGGCACGGCCATCGGCCTGATGGGCTGCCTGATCGCCGCCGCGGCCGCGGACGGCGCGCGCACCGGCGGACGCAGCCCGTTCTTCCGCAGTGTCCTGATCGGCTTCGGCGTGCACGGGGCGGTCCATGTGGCGCAGTCGGCGGCGTACGGCGGCTACACCCCGGGGGTCGTCACCGCGCCGACCGTCGTCGTCCCGTACTCGCTGTGGGCGCTGCGCCGGCTCCGGGCGGCCGGCATCGAGACCGGCGGGGGCCGGAGCACGGCCGCCGGTCTCGTGCTCCTGCCCGTCGCGGTGCTGGGCGCGCACGCCGCGGCCCGTGTGCTGGGCGGACCGCGGAACGGGGACGCCTGACGCGGGCGGGTGCGGCGTCCGCCGGTCCGGCCGGGGCTCAGAAGTCCACCGTCGTGCGCTCCTCCACCCGGGCCACCGAGTCCTGCGCGTACGCCCGCTCGTAGGCGGTGCGGATCCGCTCGATCTGCGGATCGCGCTGCCGCGCCTCGGAGGCCGGGTAGAGCAGCGTCAGCTCGTAGCTGCGCTCGCGCTCGACGACCCCGTGCGAGTCCCGCCACTGGCCCCGGCCGTCCTGGACGGTCAGCCCGTCGGGGAAGCGCGGGGTGACCTCTTCGTCGACGAAGTCCATGAACTGGCGGTCCGTCACGGCGGGCCCGCCGTCCGGGCGTTCGGTGCCGAACAGCAGCCGCGTCTCGATGTAGGCCTTGCCGCGCGAGGCGGTCGACGTCGCGGGGCGGGGGTCGGCGGGGGAGTCGGCGCCCAGGGTGGCGTACGCGACGGGCGTGCCGGCGGCCAGGACCGCGAGTCCGGCCGTGGCGGCGGCGAGCGCCGCGCGGCGGCGCGTACGCGGACGGGCTTCGGTACGGGGGAGGAGGTGGGGACGGGGCATGGGGGAACCCTTCGTTCCGGGTGCGGGGCGGGGCGCGCAGGCGCGCGGCCCACTGTGGCAAGCCGCACCGGCCCGGAGGCGCCACGGCGGGGACGGCACACCGAATCCACCCGATCGGGCGGGCAAAAACCGTTGGTGGCCCCAGGGTTGACCTTGCTAGCGTCCCTGACGTGGCGAAACTCAATCAGATCATCGCAGTGGAGAAGGGCGTCAAGTCCAAGGCTCACCAGGACCTGACGGCGGCGCATCACGGCCTCCAGAAGGCCGGTCTGCTGGCCGGGATCTCCCGGACGTACCAGCCGAAGGACGAGGAGGGCGAGCAGTTGCCGCCCGAGTCGACCCTGGTGCAGATCAAGGCCGAGGACGTGCTGCGGGACACCGCGGCGACCCTGACCCGGCTCTTCGACGTCACCGCCACGAAGGACTGGGCGAACTGCGAGGCCCGCGCCGACATCACCGTCGAGGGACGCGTGCTGGTGAGCGCGGTGCCCGTCTCGTACCTCCTCTTCCTGGAGAAGCAGCTCACGGACCTCAACACCTTCGTGCGCAAGCTGCCGGTGCTCGACGCCTCCGAGGCGTGGAGCCAGGACCCGTCCACGGACGCCTGGAAGACCGAGCCGGTGCGGACCCTGCGGACGAAGAAGGTGCCCCGCAACCACGTGAAGGCGGAGGCCACCGAGAAGCACCCGGCCCAGGTCGAGGTCTACTACGAGGACGTCCCGATCGGGTACTGGACGACGGTGAAGTTCTCCGGAGCCCTGCCCGCGCGGCGGATCAACGAGCTGCTGGACCGGGTGGAGAAGCTCCAGCAGGCGGTCAAGTTCGCCCGCGAGGAGGCCAACGGCGTGGAGGTGACGGACCGACGGGTGGGTGACGCGGTCTTCGGTTACCTGTTCGGGTGACCGACCATGGATTCCCCGGTGGCTGTCGAAGCCGCCGGGGTGCGCGAGGAGCGCAAAGCTGACACTGAAGTTTGTCGTGACGACGCGGTGCATATGGAGGTTCGAGTCCTCCCCCCGGCACTTCCGTACCTCTCGTACGGATACGGGCCGGGGTGGCCCAAATGGCAGAGGCGGCCGCGATCAATCTCAGACTCTTGCTCCAGATTCAGCATGCGCCGCCTATCGCCGGATCAACCGGGCCCGTGCCCGTGGGCGTCGAGATGCCGGTTCGACTCCGGCCCGTGGAGCTTCGGTCCGCGGTCGTCTAAAGGCAGGACGCGACGACATCAAACTGACACGGGACCTTTAAAAGTGCCGGCGTGCGAGACAGGCGGCAATCACAGGGCCCGGGGGCCGGCTACGCCCCCGGGTCCGCTCCCGTTCCCGCCGCCCGGCCCCTACTGCCGGTACCCGGCCAGGAAGCGCCCGATACGGCTGATCGCCGCGTCGAGGTCGTCGGCGTGCGGCAGGGTCAGGATCCGGAAGTGGTCGGGCCGTGACCAGTTGAAACCGGTGCCCTGGACGACCTGGATCTTCTCGCGCAGCAGCAGGTCCAGGACGAACTTCTCGTCGTCGACGATCGGATGCACCTTCGGGTCGATGCGCGGGAAGGCGTACAGCGCGCCCTTCGGCTTCACGCACGACACCCCGGGGATCTCGTTCAGCTTCTCCCAGGCCCGGTTGCGCTGCTCGTAGAGCCTGCCCCCGGGCACCACCAGCTCCCGGATCGACTGCCGGCCGCCGAGCGCCGCCTGGATCGCGTACTGCGCGGGCGCGTTGGGGCACAGCCGCATCGACGCCAGCATCGTCAGCCCCTCCAGATAGCTGCGCGCGTGCTGCTGGGGGCCGGACACCACCATCCAGCCGGAGCGGAACCCGGCCACGCGGTACGTCTTGGAGAGCCCGCTGAAGGTGAGGCAGACCAGATCGGGGGCGAGGACCGCCACGCTGTGGTGCTCGGCGTCGTCGTACAGGATCTGGTCGTAGATCTCGTCGGCGAACACCATCAGACCGTGCCTGCGGGCCAGATCGAGGATGCCCTCCAGGATCTCGCGCGGATAGACGGCACCGGTCGGGTTGTTCGGGTTGATGATCACGACGGCCCGGGTGCGGTCGGTGATCTTCGCGGCCATATCGGCCAGATCGGGGTTCCAGTCCGCCGACTCGTCGCACGTGTAGTGCACGGCCTTCCCGCCGGCCAGCGTCGTCACCGCGGTCCACAGCGGATAGTCGGGGGACGGGATCAGCACCTCGTCGCCGTCCTCCAGCAGCCCCTGGACCGCCATCGAGATCAGCTCGGACACCCCGTTGCCGAGGAAGACGTCGTCGACGCCGACATCGGTCAGCCCCATCGCCTGGTAGCGCTGCGCCACGGCCCGGCGGGCCGAGAGGATGCCGCGCGAGTCTGTGTAGCCGTGCGCCTGCGGGAGCATCCGGATCATGTCTTGGACGATCTCCTCCGGCGCCTCGAAGCCGAAGAGCGCCGGATTGCCGGTGTTCAGGCGCAGCACGCTGTGACCCGCCTCCTCCAGCGCGTTGGCGTGCTCGATGACCGGGCCCCGGATCTCGTAACAGACCTCGTTGAGCTTGCTGGACTGGCGGAACTCCATGCCGTGCCTCCCGACCCGATTGCGATACTTGGTTTTACCAAGCTCGGGCTTGGAAAGTCCAACAACATGTCTAGACTGCGTCGCATGCCACGTCAGCCACAGCCCCCCGCCCGCCCGGCCCGCCGCCGGAGTTACGACCAGTTCTGCGCCGGGGCGCGGGCCCTGGACGCGGTCGGCGACCGGTGGACGCTGCTGATCGTCCGTGAACTGCTGGCGGGCCCGCGCCGCTACACCGATCTGCACGCCGATCTGCCGGGCGTCAGCACGGACGTCCTGGCCTCGCGGCTGAAGGACATGGAGCAGAGCGCTCTCGTCGTCCGCCGCAGACTGCCCCCGCCCGCCGCCGCCACCGTCTACGCGCTCACCGAACGCGGCCACGGACTGCTGCCCGTCCTCGCCGCGCTCGCCGAGTGGGGGGCCCCCGCGCTCGCGGAGCGCCGGCCCACGGACGCGGTCCGGGCGCACTGGTTCGCCCTGCCGCTGCTCCGGGTCCTGGACGGGGCGGCGGTCGCCGGCGGGGTGGTCGACGTGCGCCTCGACGAGGGCGAGTTCCACGTCCGTACGGGGCGGCCGGCGGCCGGTGAGCCGGTGTACGGGGACGGCCCGGCCGACCGCGCCGACGCCCGCATCACGCTGGACGCGGAGCTGTGCCTGGCGCTGGGCCGGGGTGAACTGACCTTCGCGGAGGCCGTGGAGGACGGCCGGATCGAGGTGTCCGGCGACGGACCGCTGGCGGTGGGGCTGCGCGGCGACTGAGGCGAACGGGTGTCCGGGCGCGGCGGAAAAGCTGCGTCCGTGATGGCGTGATTCGCGCGGTCGGCCTCGGGGTAGTGTCCGGTCATTTGGGATGTCCGGGACAACGAACCAGAGGAGTGGCCATGGGCAGGGGCAGCGGAACGAGGAGCCGGCCGGGGCGGCTGGGCACGGCACTGCTCGTCGGGGGCTGTGTGGCGGCGCTCGGCCTGGTGCCGGCGTCGGCCGTCGCGACACCCGGCAGCGGCGTCAGCGGCACCGTGGTGGCACAAGGCACCTCGGCGGGGAAGCTCAAGGTGAAGACCCCGAAGGGCCGGACCGACGTCACCTTCCGAACCATCACCATCGAGCCGGGCGGCTCCACCGGCTGGCACACCCACCGGGGCCAGCTGATCGCGGTGGTCAAGTCCGGGACGCTGACCCGCACCCTCGACGACTGCGCGGTCGAGGTGAGCCCCGCCGGCACCTCGTTCATCGAACCGTCCGGCGTGAAGCACCGTCACGTCGGACAGAACCTGGGCAGCGAGCCCGTCGTCCTGTGGGTGACCTATCTGCTGCCCGAGGGCAGCGAACTCTCCGACGACGCCGACGCGGCGGACTGCGGCAGCGGGAAGTGACGCCGGGCGCCGGGGCGTACGAGGCGCCGGCGGCGTCCCGCGCCCGTCAGCGGGCGAGCGTCTCCCCGTACGCGCCGAGACCCGCGCCGACGAGGCCGTCGCGGAAGGTCAGCACCTCGTAGACCCGGCCGCCGATCTGGTTGCGGTAGTCGATGACGACGGTGTCGACGCCCACCCGTACGTCCATCACCTCGAACTTCAGGTCGGGGATCAGCTCCAGCCCCCGCGCCCAGTACGCGCGCAGCGCGGCCTTGCCCCGCACGGTGCCCGAGGCGTCCCCGGTGAACTGCGCGATCATCGGGGAGCTGAAGGTCACATCCTCGTGATAGTGCGCCAGGATGCGTTCCAGATCGTGGGAGTTCCAGTCGTCCTGCCAGGTCGCGGCGAACGTACGGGCGAAGGCGAGATCCATGACGACGACCGTAGACGGACGCACGGCGCGCGGCCAGGTCTTTCGGTGGCAGGAGTGTCCCGTGGGACGGACGGGACGTCCCAGGGGCGCGGGGTGCGCGTGGCTCCGCCGCCGGGCCGCCGTCGCGGGCAGGCCATGATGGGCGGGTGCGATTCGAAGCGATCACCCGGGAACGGCTGGCGGACGCGCTGGCCGCGCACGCCGACGCGCTGGCACCGGCCGACGGCGGACCCTGGCTCAAGGTGGCCGTCGACGGCGCCCCCGCCGCCCGCACCGGAGAACTGGCCGAGGCGGTCGCCGCGGCGCTGCGGCTGCGCGGCCGCTCCGTGCTCACGGTGTCCGCGGAGGGGTTCCTGCGCCCGGCCAGTCTCCGGTACGAGTACGGCAGAAGGGACCCGGACTCGTACTACGGCAGCTGGTTCGACACCGGGGCGCTGTGGCGCGAGGTGTTCGGGCCGCTGGAGCCGGACGGCGACGGACGCGTCCTGCCCGACCTCTGGGACCCGGTGACCGACCGCGCCACCCGCAGCGCCTACCGCGAACTGCCCCGGGGCGGCGTGCTGGTGCTGCACGGGCCGTTCCTGCTGGGGCACTGGTTCCCGTTCGACCTCGGCGTCCACGTCCGGCTCTCCGAGGGGGCGCTGCGCCGGCGCACGGAGGAGGACGAGCGCTGGACGCTGCCCGCCTTCGCCCGCTACGAGGAGGAGGTGGCGCCCGCCGAACACGCGGACGCCGTCGTCCGCGCCGACGATCCGCACCACCCGGCGTGGACCGGGGTGCGGAAACGGGAGGACGGGTAGGGGCGGTCCCGTCGCTCCTTCCGGGCGTGCGCCCGCGCGCTCAGTCCGGCGGAAGCGGCGGCCGCCCGCCCACGGTCAGCACCGCCTCCGCCCCCGCCCGGCACCCCGCCGCCGCGGCCTGAGCGGGTGTGGCGCCCGCGAGCCGGGCCGCGAGGAAGGCGCCGGTGAACGCGTCCCCGGCCCCCGTCGAGTCCACCGCCGCCACCGGATTCCCCGGGACGCGGCCGGTCACGGTCCCCGCCGTGGCCAGCAGCGCACCGCCCTCGCCCAGCGTGACGACGACGTCCCCGACGAGCAGGCTCAACACGGCTGCGGCGTCCGCGGGTTCCGGCAGCCCGGTCAGCATCCGGGCCTCGTCCGCGTTGGGCAGCAGCAGGCCCGTGCCCTCGATCAGCGACAGGAACCGGTCGACACCCAGGCGCGCCAGGAAGCCGGTGGACGCCGGGTCGACGCTCACCGGAACGTTCCGCCGCCGGGCCTCCCGCAGCGCCAGCAGCGCCGTGGCCCGGCTCGACGGTGCGAAGAAGAGATAGCCGGACAGATGGAGACGGGCGACGCCGTCGAGCAGCGACGGCGACCAGTCCTCGGGGGAGAGGCGGAGCGAGGCGCCGCTGTCGGTGAGGAAGGTGCGTTCGGCGGACGCGTCGACCAGGGCGATGACGGTGCCCGTCGGCGCCTCCTCGTCCACCGTCAGCAGCTCCCGCACCCCGGCCCGCGTGAGCAGCCCCCGGTGCCAGTCCGCCGAATCGGCCCCGGCGCGGGCCAGCAGCCGTACGTCCCGGCAGCCCGAACGCGCCGCCCAGCAGGCGACGTTCGCCCCCGCGCCGCCCGCCCGGGTCCGGATCCCGGCCGCCGTGTCCGTCCCCCGCGCCAGCGCGGAGCCGTGCCGCGCCACCACATCCGTCACCACGTCCCCGACGACGAGCAGACCGCCGGACCCGCTGGTCACCGGGCGGCCGCACGGGCCGCCGCGATCCGCGCGGCCAGCGCCGCATTGCCGCGCACCGCCGCGAGATTGGCCTCCAGCGAGGCCCCGCCCGTCGCCCGCACCAGATGGCCCAGCAGATAGGGGGTGACGGCCTGCCCCGTGATGCCGCGCTCCCGGCACGCCTCCAGCGCCTCGGCCAGCACCCGGTCGTGCAGGGCGGGATCCAGCTGCTCCGACTCCGGTACGGGGTGCGCGACGATCAGCGCCGCCGCCGGGCCGTCCAGCGCGTCCTGGGCCGCCATGACCTCGGCGACCTCCTCGGGGGAGCGGACCGTCCAGTCGACCGGTTCGCCGGAACTGCTCAGATGGAAGCCGGGGAACCGGTCCGTGCCGTAGCCGAGCACCCCGACCCCCAGCGTCTCCAGACGCTGGAGCGTGGCGGGCACGTCCAGGATCGACTTGACCCCCGCGCAGACCACCGTGATCCGGGTGCGCGCCAGCAGCCGCAGATCGGCGGACTCGTCCTGGGTCTGCGTCCAGCCCCGGTGCACCCCGCCGAGCCCGCCCGTGGCGAAGACGCGCAGCCCCGCACGCGCCGCGAGGAAGGCGGTCGCGGAGACGGTCGTCGCCCCGCTCGCCCCGGTGGCCAGCGCCGGGGCGAGATCCCGGTGGCCGAGTTTGCGCAGCCCCTCGTCCTCGGCGACGCGCTCCAACTGGGCCTTGTCCAGGCCGATCCTGGCCCGGCCGTCCAGCACGGCGATCGTCGCGGGAACGGCGCCGTGCGCGCGCACGACGGCCTCCAGTTCCTCGGCGACCCGCAGATTGCGGGGGCGGGGCAGACCGTGCGAGATGATCGTCGACTCCAACGCGACGACCGGCCGGTCCGTGGCGAGGGCGGCCCGCACCTCCGCGGAGAGGACCGGGGCGTACGGGGAGGCGTCGAAGGACTCGGTTTGTGACATGTCCACATCCCTGTCGCGTACGGGGTGCGCTCAAACGTCCACGGGCGCGCGACGGGTTCGCCGGGCGCTCCGTCCCCGCACCGGGGCGCGCCCCTCCGTCGGAAGGCGGACCCGGGGGTAAGCCCTTGGAATCGATCGCTAAAGTGACCGGCCATGACCACAAATGATCACGCCCCTGCGTCGTATTCCGTCCACATCCCCGACGCCGTGCTCGAACCGGAGCCCCTCGATCCGTCCCAGATCGTCGAGGGCACCCCCGAGGTCACCGGCAAGGTGCTGTGGGAGTCGGCCGACGGCAAGCAGTTGCGCGGGATCTGGCAGATCACGCCGGGCGTCGTCACGGACACCGAGGCCGACGAACTGTTCGTGGTCGTCAGCGGACGCGCCACCGTGGCGGTCGAGGGCGGCGCCACGCTGGAGATCGGACCCGGCGACGCCTGTGTGCTGCGCGAGGGCGACCGGACGACGTGGACCGTCCACGAGACGCTGCGCAAGGCGTACCACATCAGCCTCTGACGGAAGGGCGCTCGGGCCGCCCGTGCCGTCAGGCGGGCCTGAGCGTCCGGCGCAGGACCAGCGCCGCCATCGGCAGCAGCAGACAGGCGCCCGCCAGGTTGAGCCATCCGTAGCTCGCCCGGGAGACGATCACCCCGGCGACCGCCCCGCCGACGCCCGCCGCCGCGTTCATCGTGAGGTCCGACAGGCCCTGGACGGCGGCGCGGGCGGGCTGCGGCACGGAATCGGTGAGCAGCGCCGAACCCGCGACGAGCCCCGCGGACCAGCCGAGCCCCAGGACGAACAGCCCGGCCGCGGTCCGGCCGTGCGCGGCGCCCGCCGTCCCGGCCAGCAGCGCGGCCAGCGAGAGCAGCCCCACCGCGAGGCCGATCACGGCCAGTCGCCCGAAACGGTCCGACAGCCATCCCATCACCGGCGAGAACGCGTACATCCCGGCGATGTGGCCGCTGATCACCAGGCCGATCAGCTGGAGGTCCGCACCGTGGTGCCCGAGGTCGACCGGGGTCATCACCATGATCGACACCATCGCGGTGTGCGAGACGGCCACGGTCACCAGGGCGAGCCGGGCCATCGGCGAGGCCCGGACGGCCGCCATCCCGGCCCGCAGCGAACGGTCCTGGGCCGAGGCGCTCTCCCGCGGGGCCAGGGCACGGGCCGTGAGCAGCGGATCGGGGCGCAGCAGCACCGCGATCACCACCGCGGCCAGCAGGAAGGTCCCGGCCGCCCAGACGAACGGGCCGGCCGTCTCCGGGATCGCGCCGCCGCGGAAGACCCGGCCCGCCGGGGCCGCGATGTTCGGCCCGAGCACCGAGCCGATCGTCGTGGCCCAGACGACCGTCGAGATCGCCCGGCCGCGCCGCTCCGGCTCCGCCAGATCGGCCGCCGCGAACCGGGCCTGGAGGTTGGCCGAGGAACCCGCGCCGAACGCGGCCATGCCGGCGAGCAGCAGCGGGAAGTTCTCCACCACGGTCGCCAGCACCACGAGCCCCGCGCCGAGCGCACCGATCAGATACGCCAGAACGAGACCGGGGCGCCGGCCCCGCGCGGTCATCAGCGCGGCCAGGGGCAGCGACAGCAGCGCCGTCCCGGCCACCGACGCCGTGGGCGCCAGCCCCGACAGCGCCTCGGAACCGCTGACCTCCGTGGCGAGCACGGGGGCCAGGGCGATGCCGATGGGCACGCCGAGGCCGCCGAGTATCTGCCCGGCGATGAGCACGGCGGTCGTCCTGCGCCGCAGTCCGGGCAGGTCGGCCGCCGCGTCCGGAGGCACGGGGCGGGTCCCGTCGGAGTTGTCGAGGGTGTGGGTCACCGAGGCAGTGTGCCAGCTCGCACGCGCGTACGAGAACGCCCCCTGTCCGCCCCCGACCTGCGCGTCCGGGTCCCGGCGGCCGGTCCGGGGCTCAGAACAGCGGCTGCGGCAGCACGCCCTCCAGCGCCAGCAGCCGCCGCTTGGTCTCCAGCCCGCCGCCGAAGCCCCCGAGGCCCCCGTCGCTCTCCACCACCCGGTGGCACGGCACGACCACCGGCAGCGGGTTCGACCCCATGGCCGCGCCGACCGCCTGCGCGGCCCCGGGCTGCCCCACCCGCTCGGCGAGCTCCCCGTACCCCGCGACGGCGCCGTACGGCACGCCCGTCGCCAGCTCGCGCAGCACCTGGCGGTTGAAGCCGCCGGTGAGCGACCAGTCCAGGTCGAGCGAGAACTCCCGCAGCGTGCCCGCGAAGTACGCCGCGAGCTGGCGTATCGGCTCGGCCAGCCGGGCCGAGCCGGGCGCCTCCACGGGCTCGGCACCGAGCCGGGACCGCAGCCGCTCCAGCATCCGGTCCCGCACCGCGGGACGGGCGTGGAAGACCACGGCCACCAGCCCGGCCTCGGTCGCGGCCAGCATCAGCGGGCCGATGTCGCTGTCGACGACGGCCCACTCGACAACCCCGTTGCTGTTCATGGTCCCCACCGTACGGCCGCCCACTGACAACGCCCGGCGGCCGGGACCCCGGCCCGGGACTCAGCCGGTGGTCGTCGCCTCGCGCACCACGTCGGGGGCGTTGGTGATGATGCCGTCCACGCCGAACCCGCTCACCCGGAGCGCGGCACGCGCGTCGTTGACCGTCCACGCGTCGACCTGGAGCGGGGCGCCGTGCGGCCCCTTCAGCGCGTGCACCGCCGCCACGTACTCGGCGGTCAGCGAGGTGTGCGAGGGGTTGATCCGGTCCGTGAACCGCGCGTAGGCGGGCAGCTCGCCCCGGGCCGGGGCCCCCAGCACCCCGGTGACGACGTCGGGGCGCCGGGCGTGCACCGTACGGACGCTGTCCGCGTCGAAGCTCTGGACCACCAGCCGGTCACGGACGTGCGGACCGTCCAGCCAGCCCTCCTGCCCCAGGACCGCCAGGGTGGCCTCCTCGATGCCCGGGTAGCGCTCCGGGCTCTTGATCTCCAGCAGCAGGTTCTGCCCGTTCTCCGTGAGGCGCCGCAGGTACTGCCGCAGCGTGGGCACCCGGGCCCCGGCGAACCGCGCGCCGAACCAGCTCCCCGCGTCCAGCCGGGCGATCTCCGCCGCCGTGAAGTCCCCGACCGCCCAGGGGGAGCGGTCCGGGAAGACCTCCTCGGCGTCCGTGGTCCGCTTCAGACCGGTGTCGTGGACGACGACCGGCACGCCGTCCCGGGTGAGCTGGACGTCGTTCTCCACCCAGTCGAAGCCCAGGGCGTCGGCCCGGTCCACGGCCGCCAGGGTGTTCTCCGGGGCGTAGGCGGACGCGCCCCGGTGGGCGATGACGACCGGCGCCCCGTCCGGGCGCCGGGACGGGTCGCCCACCGTCCGGACCCCGGCGCCGGGGGCGGCGTGGGCGACGGGCACGGGGCGCCGGGCCCCGGCGGTGCCGGTGTCCGGCGCCTCGGTCAGCGCGGCGGACAGCAGCAGTGTTCCGGCGCCCAGCAGGGCGGCGACGGCGACGGAGGCGTTGGGGGTGCCTGCGTACACGTGGACTCCTTGCGTCAGAGGGTCGGACGGCCGTCGGAGCGACGACGGGCCGAGGGTCCCAGCCGCCGCCGAACGGGGGACCGGAGAAGCGTGGCCACGACATGAACGGGGCACGCGAACCGGGTCACGGGCCACCGCCCCGGCCGATAAAATGCAGCTCTTCTGTTTGTTTGCCGGGCCCTGCGCCTTAAGGTCGTCCGAACCCGGGCTACTGCGAAGGGCGTACGAACATGCAGGGCACTGTCGACGGTTTCGGCTACGGGGTGGTCACCCCCGTGGCCGCCTTTCTCATGGCCTGCCTCGGTGCGGCCCTGGGCCTGCGCTGCACCACCCGCTCCCTGCGCACCGAACGCTCCTTCAAGGCGGGGTGGCTCGCTCTCGGGGCGACCTCCATAGGGTCGGGCATCTGGACGATGCACTTCATCGCGATGGTGGGGTTCACCGTCGAGGAGACGCCGATCGGCTACGACAAACCGATCACCTTCGCCAGCCTCGCCGTCGCGATCGTCATGGTCGGTGTGGGGATCTTCCTGGTCGGCTACCGGGGCGCCACCCCGATGGCCCTGGTGACGGGAGGCACGATCACCGGACTCGGTGTGGCCTCCATGCACTACCTCGGCATGGCGGGCATGCGGCTTGATGGGCGGTTCGAGTACGACACGTTCACCGTGTCGCTCTCCGTGGTCGTCGCCGTGGTCGCCGCCACCGCCGCCCTCTGGGCCGCCGTCTCCATCCACGGCTTCCTGCCCAGCCTCGGCGCCAGCGTCGTGATGGGCGTCGCGGTCAGCGGCATGCACTACACCGGGATGGCGGCGCTCCGGGTCCACCTCCACCCGGCCGCGTCCCCCACCGCCTCCGTCACCGGCGACAGCGCCACCTCGGTCCTCGTGCCCCTGATGATCGGACCCGTCTGCTTCCTGCTGCTCGCCGCGGTCGTCGTGATGTTCGACCCGCTGGTCGTCATGGGCACGCCCGACTGGGACGACCCGGCGGCCGCGCGGGCCCCCGGCGTACCGGCCCGCAGCCAGCTGCCCCGGTTCGGCACCCACGCCGATCCGGCCTCGTTCCACACCCAGCGACGGGACTACGCGCCCCCTCGGGAATGGTGACGCGCCCCCGTTGTCAGTGGCGGGTCGTACGGTGGATCCATGCGGCCCGTTTCGAAGATCGAACGCACGGTGGCGCCTTTCGAGGTCGTCAGTCCCTACCAGCCCAGCGGCGACCAGCCGGCGGCCATCGCCGAGCTGGAGCGGCGTATCCGCGCGGGGGAGAAGGACGTCGTCCTCCTCGGCGCGACCGGCACCGGAAAATCGGCGACCACCGCCTGGATGATCGAGAAGCTGCAGCGCCCCACCCTGGTGATGGCGCCGAACAAGACCCTCGCCGCCCAGCTGGCCAACGAGTTCCGCGAGCTCCTGCCCAACAACGCCGTCGAGTACTTCGTCTCGTACTACGACTACTACCAGCCCGAGGCGTACGTCCCGCAGTCGGACACCTACATCGAGAAGGACTCCTCCATCAACGAGGAGGTCGAGCGGCTGCGCCACTCCGCGACGAATTCCCTGCTCACCCGGCGTGACGTCGTGGTGGTCGCCTCCGTCTCCTGCATCTACGGCCTCGGCACCCCGCAGGAGTACGTGGACCGGATGGTCCAGCTCACCGTGGGCGACGAGATCGACCGCGACCAGCTGCTGCGCCGCTTCGTCGAGATGCAGTACACCCGCAACGACCTGGCCTTCGCCCGGGGCACCTTCCGGGTGCGCGGCGACACCATCGAGATCTTCCCGGTCTACGAGGAGCTCGCCGTCCGCATCGAGATGTTCGGCGACGAGATCGAGGCGCTCTCCACCCTCCACCCGCTCACCGGCGAGGTCATCAGCGAGGACCGCACCCTGCACGTCTTCCCCGCCAGCCACTACGTGGCGGGACCCGAGCGCATGGAGAAGGCGGTCAACGGCATCGAGCGGGAGCTGGAGGAGCGCCTGGCCGAGCTGGAGAAGCAGGGCAAGATGCTGGAGGCCCAGCGGCTGCGCATGCGCACCACGTACGACATCGAGATGCTCCGCCAGATCGGCACCTGCTCCGGCGTCGAGAACTACTCGATGCACTTCGACGACCGCGCCCCCGGCACCGCGCCGCACACCCTCCTCGACTACTTCCCCGAGGACTTCCTCCTGGTCCTCGACGAATCGCACGTCACGGTCCCGCAGATCGGCGCGATGTACGAGGGCGACGCCTCCCGCAAGCGGACCCTCGTCGACCACGGCTTCCGGCTGCCCTCCGCCCTGGACAACCGCCCGCTGAAGTGGGAGGAGTTCCTCCAGCGGATCGACCAGACGGTCTACCTCTCCGCGACACCGGGGAACTACGAGCTGTCCCGGGGCGACGGCTTCGTGGAGCAGATCATCCGCCCCACCGGCCTCGTCGACCCCGAGGTCGTCGTGAAGCCCACCGAGGGCCAGATCGACGACCTGGTGCACGAGATCCGCAAGCGCACCGAACGCGACGAGCGCGTCCTGGTCACCACGCTCACCAAGAAGATGTCCGAGGACCTCACGGACTACCTCCTGGAGCTGGGGATCCAGGTCCGCTATCTGCACAGCGACGTCGACACCCTGCGCCGCATCGAGCTGCTGCGCGAGCTGCGCAGCGGCGAGTACGACGTCCTGGTCGGCATCAACCTCCTGCGCGAGGGACTCGACCTGCCCGAGGTCTCGCTCGTGGCCATCCTCGACGCGGACAAACAGGGTTTCCTGCGTTCGGGCACCTCGCTGATCCAGACCATCGGGCGCGCGGCGCGCAACGTCTCCGGACAGGTCCACATGTACGCGGACACGATCACCCCGGCCATGGCCCAGGCCATCGACGAGACCAACCGCCGCCGCGAGAAGCAGATCGCGTACAACACCGAGCGCGGGATCGACCCGCAGCCGCTGCGCAAGAAGATCAACGACATCGTCGCCACGATCGCCCGCGAGGAGGTCGACACCGAGCAGCTGCTCGGCACCGGCTACCGCCAGACCAAGGGCGCCAAGGCCCCCGTGCCCGCGCTGGGCGGCAAGGCGGCCGGAGCGACGGCCGGCAAGCGGAAGGGCGCCGGGGACGCGGCCGCCGTCACGGACCGCCCGGCCACCGAACTGGCCGCGATCATCGAGGAGATGACCGACCGGATGCGCGCGGCGGCGGCGGATCTGCAGTTCGAGGTGGCCGCCCGACTCCGCGACGAGGTGGGGGAGTTGAAGAAGGAGTTGCGCCAGATGCGTGAGGCGGGTCTGGCCTGAGCGCACGGGGCCCGGTGTGTTGCAGAACCGACACAAAACGGCCCGCGGCGTCAGCACGGGCCGTGCGACTGCGTAGGGTGCGGGGAAACCGCGCACGGATGGTTGCGGGGACAGCGGAGAGGGGACAGCGCGTGACGGTCAATATGACCAAGGGCCAGGCCATCAGCCTGCAGAAGGGCGACGGGGGAACCCTGACCGCGGTACGGATGGGGCTCGGCTGGCAGGCGGCCCCGCGCCGCGGTCTGTTCGGATCGCGCACCCGGGAGATCGACCTGGACGCCTCGGCGGTCCTGTTCGCCGACAAGCAGCCGGTGGACGTCGTGTTCTTCCGGCACCTGGTCAGTGACGACGGCTCGGTCAAGCACACCGGGGACAACCTGGTCGGCGGCGCCGGTTCGGGCGGCGACGACGAGGCGATCCTGGTCGACCTCCAGCGGGTGCCGGTCCACATCGACCAGATCGTCTTCACGGTGAACTCCTTCACCGGCCAGACGTTCCAGGAGGTGCAGAACGCCTTCTGCCGCATCGTCGACGAGACCAACGGCCAGGAGCTGGCCCGCTACACGCTGGACGGCGGCGGGCAGTACACCGCGCAGATCATGGCCAAGGTCCACCGCGCGGGCAACGGCTGGCAGATGACCGCCATCGGCACCCCGGCCAACGGCCGCACCTTCCAGGACCTCATGCCGGCGATCCTGCCGCACCTGTAGGGCCGGCCGACCCCGTCCAGGGGTCCCACACCGGTGGGCACAGCTCCCGGCGGCACCGGCCGCCGGGAGCTGTACCGCATCACGACCACATACGGCACCGCAGCGTGCGGCGGCAACTCGTCGAGGGGACAGGGCCATGACGGCCGAGCTGGTCCGGGGGCAGAACCACACCTTGCCCCAGACCCATCTGGAAGTCCGGATTTCGGCCGGCACACCCGTCGTGGCCGGCGCCACGCTCGGGGACGAGCACGGCACCGTGCGCGGCGCGGAGTGGATAGCCCATCCCGGGGCACCCCAGCTGCCCGGCCTGGAGGTGTCCCGGCAGGCCGCCGCGGAACACCGGCTGGCCGTGGACCTCGACGCCCTGCCCGGGACGGTCCACCGCGTGACGGTGCTGCTCGCCCTGCCGACGCAGTCGGGCGGGCCCGCCCGCTTCGGGACCGTCGCCTCGCCCTTCGTCGCCGTCACCGGACTCGACGGCACCGAGATCGCCACCTTCACCCTGACCGGCCTGGACACCGAGTCCGCGGTCGCCGCCCTGGAGCTCTATCGCCGGCAGGGCGCCTGGAAGGTCCGCGCGGTCGGCCAGGGGTACGCGGGCGGTCTCGCCGCGATGCTCGCCGACCAGGGGCTGGGCGCCGAGGCCGACGCGCTGGCCCGCTCCATCCAGGAGGCCGTGGCCGCCGGACTGGCCCGCTCGGTGGCCCCGCCCCCGCCGCGCACCCCGGAGGGCGACCGGGTCCGGCAGGCCGGCGGAGCCGCGGCGGCCCAGGGTGCCGGCCGCCCCCGCACCGCGCCCGAACCGCCCCGGCCGGAGCCCGCCCGGCCGGACGAGCCCGCCCCGTCGGCCGGTACGCCGGTGACCCCGGCGCCCACCCCCGGCCCGGCCGCGCCGGCCGGCGGCCCCATCGACTACGCCCACCCGCGCCGCCAGTCCACGGCGCCCCCGCCGCCCCCGCCCGCAGCGCCGCCCGCCGAGCCCGGCAGGCCCGCGACGCCGGTCGCCGGCGACGCGACCGGCTGGTCCATGGACGAACGGCTCTACAACCAGGTCTGGGGCATGTTCGAGGACCTGGCCCGCGCCACCGCCGCCTACCGCAGCGCGGTGGACTTCGCCGAGTCCCGGATGGACCAGGAGCTGGAGCGGACCCTGTCCGACCCGCGCAGCCGGATCGGCGGCGCGGGCGACCGCGCCAGGGAGGCGGCCCGTGCCAAGCGCGACGAGCTGACCTCCCGGGCCCGCGAGGCGCTGGACCGCGACCTCGCGCAGCTCGCCGCCGAGGCCGCCGTCGTGGAGCCCGCGCTGCCCGCCGCGTACGCGGGCTGGGACAACCCCGTCTGGCACGGCTACCGCGTCCCGATGGAGATCCCCATGGCGCTGCGGATCGGTGACCTCCATCTGCCGGAGGACACCGCCCTGCGCATTCCGCTGCTCGTCCGGCTGCCGCTGGAGCGCGGCATCTGGATCGACAGCGGACGCACCGCCTCCGAGGCCGCGGCGCTGACCGACTCCGACCAGCTGCGCCGGCTCGCCGTGGAGACCGCCGTCCTGCACGCGGCGCGGCTGCTGGCCGTCTACCCGCCGGGCGAGTTCTCGGTCCATGTCATCGACGCGGCCGGCTCCGCCGCCGCGGCGCTCGCCCCGCTGACCGGCTCCGGGGTGCTGGCGAGCCCGCCCGGCTCCGGACCCGGCGGGGTGTCGGAGGTCCTCGCCCGGCTCACCCGGCGCGTCGACCTGGTCCAGATGGCGATCAGGGCCGGGGCAGCGGACTCCCTGCCGCCGGACCTGGACCCGGCCGAGCAGCTGCTCATCGTCAACGACTTCCCGCACGGCTTCGACGACCGCGCCGTCACCCAGTTGCGCTACCTCGCCGACGAGGGGCCGTCCGTCGGGGTGCATCTGCTGATGGTCGCCGACCGGGAGGACGCGGCCGGATTCGGCCCGGTGCTCGATCCGCTCTGGCGCTCGCTGCTGCGCATCACTCCGGTCGCCGACGACCATCTGGCCGACCCCTGGGTCGGTCACGCCTGGACGTACGAGCCGCCCAGGACGCCGCCCGGCAGCCGTGTCCTGGACCAGGTGCTGGCCCAGGTCGCCTCCGCGCGCCGTACCGGGGGCCGCTGAGCCGTCCCTTCCACGCACCCGTCCCCACCAGGCATTTTGGAGATCTTTTAGCTTTCTCTTTACCTTCCCTTGGGAATCCCTGTACTGTTCATGGTGCGGAGGGGAGTACTCCCGTACGCGGCGTTCCCGTCAGTACGGACCGTGACCGGTCCCGGGGCGCCGGCCCAGGCGCGCAGCCCGTGCGCCCGGGTGGAAGAGACCTCCGGCAGCGACGACGCTGATCAGTAGCCGTAGCGAACTGCCGGAGGCGCAGTGGACGTTTCATGGACCCTCTGGGTGCTGACCATTCTCGGTCTGAGTGCCCTGATCGCCGTCGACTTCTTCATCGGGCGCAAGCCCCATGACGTGTCGACCAAGGAAGCCGGAATCTGGACCGTCGTCTGGATCGCCCTGGCCGTTCTCTTCGGGCTCGGCCTGCTCGTCTTCGGCGAGAGCCAGGCCTCGGGCGAGTTCTTCGCCGGCTTCATCACCGAGAAGTCGCTCAGCGTCGACAACCTCTTCGTCTTCGTGCTGATCATGGCGAAGTTCTCGGTGCCCTCCCACCTCCAGCAGCGGGTGCTCCTGATCGGTGTGCTCATCGCGCTGGTGCTCAGAGCGGTGTTCATCGCCGCGGGCGCGGCGGTCATCGCCAACTTCTCCTGGGTCTTCTACATCTTCGGCGCGTTCCTGATCTACACCGCCTGGAAGCTCATCCAGGAGGCGCGGGCCGACGAGGAGGACGAGGAGTTCGAGGAGAACCGGCTCCTCAAGAACATCGAGCGCCGCTTCGGCGTCGCCGACCGCTACCACGGCACGAAGCTCTTCATCCGGGTCAACGGCAAGCGCGTCCTGACGCCCCTCATGGTCGTCATGCTCGCCATCGGCACCACCGACGTGCTGTTCGCGCTGGACTCGATCCCCGCGATCTTCGGCCTGACCCAGGACCCGTACATCGTCTTCACCGCCAACGCCTTCGCGCTCATGGGGCTGCGGCAGCTGTACTTCCTGATCGGCGGACTGCTCAAGAAGCTGGTCCACCTCAGCTACGGGCTCTCGGTGATCCTCGGCTTCATCGGCGTCAAGCTGGTGCTGCACGCACTGCACGAATCCGGGGTGCACGTCCCCGAGATCTCGATCCCGGTCTCGCTCGGCGTCATCTGCGGCGTCCTGGTGATCACCACGATCACCAGCCTGATGGCCACGCGGAAGCAGACGGCGGCGGAGGCCGCGAAGGCCGCCGAGTCCGAGGACTCCCCGGACCGGGGCGCCGGTATCGACGCCTGAACGGCGTGAAGAAGGGGTGCGGGCGCGATGTGCGCCCGCACCCCTTCTCGCGTACGCCGTCACCAGCCCCGGGCGCGCCACTCCGGGAGATGCGGGCGCTCGGCGCCGAGCGTGGTGTCGTCGCCGTGTCCCGGGTAGACCCAGGTCTCGTCCGGCAGCGCGTCGAAGAGCTTGGTCTCCACGTCGTGCAGCAGGCTCGCGAAGGCCTCGGGGTCCCGGCGGGTGTTGCCGACCCCGCCGGGGAAGAGGCAGTCGCCGGTGAACAGGTGCGGGGCGCCGTGCGGGTCGTCGTAGACCAGCGCGATCGATCCGGGGGTGTGACCGGTCAGATGGCGGGCGGTCAGCGCGACCTCGCCCACGAGCACGGTGTCGCCGTCCTCGACCAGCACCTCCGTGGGGACCTCGATCCCCTCGGCGTCGAACCGCCCGGCGTACGTCCGCGCGCCCGTCGTCGCGACCACCTCGGCCAGCGCCTGCCAGTGGTCGCGGTGCCGGTGAGTGGTGACGACCGAGGCGATCGAGTCGTCACCGATCAGCCGCAGCAGCGTCCCGGCCTCGGCGGCCGCGTCGATCAGCAGCTGCTCGCCGGTGGCCCGGCAGCGCAGCAGATAGGCGTTGTTGTTCATCGGGCCGACCGCGACCTTGGAAATCATCAGATCCGTCAGCTCGTGCACATCCGCGCGTCCGCCGACCTTCACCGCTCCGCTGTACGTCACGCATATCACCCTATAGCGGAGGAAGTGCGGGCAGCGATCCACCGTCGACCGTGAGGGCCGAGCCGTCCCGCCGGCCGCTGAGCCAGCCCAGCAGCTCGGACGCCGTGCCGCGCACGCCCACGGGCCCGCCCTCCGCGCCGCCGCCGGTCGTCCAGGTGCGGCCCGCCGCGTCGACCAGACCGGTCGACGGAACCGACGGGTGCCCCGCGAACCGCTCGGCCAGGAAGTCGATCTCCCGCGCGGTGAACTCCTCGGGCAGGTCCTCCAGCTCGTAGCCGATCCCCAGGTCGACGTGGTGCAGATCGACCTCGCCCCAGCGGCGGAACGGGATCCGGGAGGCGGAGTCCGTCACGCCGTTGCGCAGCTCCACCGTGCGCGACCAGTCCGCCGCCGCGGCCGCGGCCGCCATGAAGCGCTCCGCGCTCGCGGCCAGGTCGGCCAGCTGCTCCGCGCGGGGGCGGAGGGCGTCGCGCTCGATGTCCCGGTCGCGGGTTTCGCTGTCTGCGTACATGGGCCGGCCCCGGAGAACATTTACCAGTGCGTCGGCGTTACGTGAGAGGTGGGCGACCACATGGTTCCTGCTCCAGCCCGGCAGACGTGACGGGCCGGCGAGGGCCGCGTCGTCCAGTTTCTCCGTGGCGCTGAGCAGCCGATCGGTCGCTTCCCGAAGTGCGGCCAGGTCGTGCGCGTGATCATTCATGGCCCCGAGCGTAGTGCCGCCACTCATTCGGGTGAAGGAGTCTTCAGCCGTCCGTAAATCGAATGCGCGTGCTATACGCTCGGAGTCGAAAGCTTCGTACACCGCTGTGGCGCCCCCCATACCCTGGGCAGGGGCTCAGTTCCCCCGCTTCCCTCTAGAAAGGTGCGGACCGGCGTGGCCGACCGTCTCATCGTCCGTGGCGCTCGCGAGCACAACCTCAAGAACGTCTCGCTCGACCTTCCCCGCGACTCCCTGATCGTCTTCACCGGGCTCTCCGGGTCGGGCAAGTCGTCGCTCGCGTTCGACACGATCTTCGCCGAGGGCCAGCGGCGCTACGTGGAGTCCCTCTCCTCGTACGCCCGCCAGTTCCTCGGCCAGATGGACAAGCCGGACGTCGACTTCATCGAGGGCCTCTCGCCCGCCGTCTCCATCGACCAGAAGTCGACCTCGCGCAACCCGCGCTCGACGGTCGGCACGATCACCGAGGTCTACGACTACCTCCGGCTGCTCTTCGCCCGGATCGGCAAGCCGCACTGCCCCGAGTGCCACCGGCCGATCTCCCGGCAGTCGCCGCAGGCGATCGTCGACAAGGTCCTCGGCCTGCCCGAGGGCAGCCGCTTCCAGGTGCTCTCGCCGCTGGTGCGCGAGCGCAAGGGCGAGTTCGTCGACCTCTTCTCCGATCTCCAGACCAAGGGCTACAGCCGGGCCAGGGTCGACGGCGCGACCGTCCAGCTCTCCGAGCCGCCCACGCTCAAGAAGCAGGAGAAGCACACCATCGAGGTGGTCGTCGACCGCCTCACCGTCAAGGACAGCGCCAAGCGCCGGCTGACCGACTCGGTCGAGACCGCGCTGGGCCTCTCCGGCGGCATGGTCGTGCTCGACTTCGTCGACCTCCCCGAGGACGTCCCCGAGCGCGAGCGGATGTACTCGGAGCACCTCTACTGCCCGTACGACGACCTCTCCTTCGAGGAGCTGGAGCCGCGCTCCTTCTCCTTCAACTCGCCGTTCGGCGCCTGCCCCGACTGCACGGGCATCGGCACCCGCATGGAGGTCGACCCCGAGCTGATCGTCCCGGACGAGGAGAAGTCCCTCGACGAGGGCGCCATCCACCCCTGGTCGCACGGCCACACCAAGGAGTACTTCGGCCGCCAGATCAGGGCCCTGGCCGACGCCCTCGGCTTCCGTACGGACATCCCCTGGGCCGGGCTGCCCCAGCGCGCCAAGAAGGCGCTGCTCTTCGGCCACAAGATCCAGACCGAGGTGCGCTACCGCAACCGCTACGGACGCGAGCGCGCCTATACGACGCCGTCCTTCGAGGGCGCCGTCCAGTTCGTCAAGCGGCGCCACGCGGACGCCGAGAGCGACTCCAGCCGGGAGCGCTTCGAGGGCTACATGCGCGAGGTGCCCTGCCCCACGTGCGAGGGGACTCGCCTCAAGCCGATCGTCCTGGCGGTCACGGTGATGGAGAAGTCCATCGCCGAGGTCTCCGCCATGTCGATCAGCGAGTGCGCCGAGTTCCTGGGCCGGATGAAGCTGAACGCCCGCGACAAGAAGATCGCCGAGCGGGTGCTCAAGGAGGTCAACGAGCGGCTGAGGTTCCTGGTCGACGTGGGCCTGGACTATCTCTCGCTCAACCGCGCGGCCGGCACCCTGTCCGGCGGCGAGGCCCAGCGCATCCGGCTCGCCACCCAGATCGGCTCCGGCCTGGTCGGTGTCCTCTATGTGCTGGACGAGCCCTCCATCGGACTCCACCAGCGGGACAACCACCGGCTGATCGAGACCCTGGTCCGCCTCCGCGACATGGGCAACACGCTCATCGTCGTCGAGCACGACGAGGACACCATCAAGATCGCCGACTGGGTCGTCGACATCGGCCCCGGCGCCGGCGAGCACGGCGGCAAGGTGGTCCACTCCGGATCGCTGAAGGAGCTGCTGGCCAACGACAAGTCGATCACCGGTCAGTACCTGAGCGGCAGGAAGGCGATCGACACCCCCGAGGTGCGGCGTCCGGTCGACCCCTCGCGGCTGCTCACGGTGCACGGCGCCCGGGAGAACAACCTCCGGGACATCGACGTCTCCTTCCCGCTCGGTGTCCTCACCGCCGTCACCGGCGTCTCCGGATCCGGTAAGTCGACGCTGGTCAACGACATCCTCTACACCCACCTGGCCCGTGAGCTGAACGGCGCCAAGTCGGTGCCCGGCCGGCACACCCGGGTCGACGGCGACGACCAGGTCGACAAGGTGGTGCACGTCGACCAGTCGCCCATCGGCCGTACGCCGCGCTCCAACCCGGCGACGTACACCGGCGTCTTCGACCACGTCCGCAAGCTGTTCGCGGAGACGATGGAGGCCAAGGTCCGCGGCTATCTGCCGGGCCGGTTCTCCTTCAACGTCAAGGGCGGCCGCTGCGAGAACTGCTCCGGCGACGGCACGATCAAGATCGAGATGAACTTCCTGCCGGACGTCTACGTCCCGTGCGAGGTCTGCCACGGGGCGCGCTACAACCGGGAGACCCTGGAGGTCCACTACAAGGGCAAGTCCATCGCCGAGGTGCTGGACATGCCGATCGAGGAGGGCCTGGAGTTCTTCGAGGCCGTCCCGACCATCGCCCGCCATCTGCGCACGCTCAACGAGGTCGGCCTGGGGTACGTGCGGCTCGGCCAGCCCGCGCCGACGCTCTCCGGCGGCGAGGCCCAGCGCGTGAAGCTGGCGAGCGAGCTGCAGAAGCGCTCCACCGGCCGGACGGTCTACGTCCTGGACGAGCCCACCACCGGTCTGCACTTCGAGGACATCTCCAAGCTGATCCAGGTGCTCTCCGGCCTGGTCGACAAGGGCAACTCGGTGATCGTCATCGAGCACAACCTCGATGTCATCAAGACCGCGGACTGGGTCATCGACATGGGACCCGAGGGAGGCAACGGCGGCGGTCTGGTCGTCGCCGAGGGCACCCCGGAGCATGTGGCGGGCGTCCCCGCCAGCCACACCGGGAAGTTCCTCCAGGACATCCTGGACGCCGACCGCGTGAGCGAGGCGGCGGCGCTCCCGGCGCCGAGGAAGGCCGCGCGGAAGACCGCCGCGAAGACGGCCGCCGCGAAGAAGACGGCGGCGAAGAAGACCGCCACCGGCACGGCAGCGGCCAAGAAGGCGACCCGGGCCCGCAAGGCCTGACGCCGGGAGCACCCGGCAGCGGACGGCGGCCCCCGGCCCGTGGACGTACACGGACCGGGGGCCGCCGCGCCGTCCGCCGCCGACGGCGTCCGCCACCCCGGCGCGGACGCCTCCGGCACCGCCGGTATCGTCGGTTGCGTCACCGATGCCGCCCTCGCCCGAGGTGCCCGGACATCGCCGACCCCCTGACCCGCAGCCCCGAGACCCGTGGAGACCGCATGTCCGGCCAGCCCGCCGCCCGCCGCACCGTGCTGAAGGGCGCCGCCCTCGCGGGCGTCGCCGGTCTCGGCGCGGCCGCCTGCTCGACCGACTCCAAGCTGGGCCACGCCGAGTCGCCGACCCCCACCGCACCGGTCGAGCTCGGCGCCCCGGACGAGGTCCCGGTCGGCCAGTCCAAGCTCTACCGCGAGCAGCGCGTCATCGTCAGCTGCCCGGCCAAGGGCGAGTTCAAGGCCTTCAGCGCCCAGTGCACCCACGCGGGCTGCCTGCTGGACCGGGTCGAGAAGAACGAGGGCCACTGCCCCTGCCACGGCAGCCTCTTCGACACCACCACCGGCAAGGCCCTGCACGGCCCCGCGACCGTCCCGCTGCCCTCCGTCCCGGTCCGGGTCGAGGGCGGCAGGCTGGTCGCCGGTCCCGACGCCTGAGACGTCCCGCGCACGGCGGTTCCGCGCCGGTCACTCCCAGTCCCAGTCGATCCCGACCAGCCCCGGACGCACCCCCTGCTCCACCAGGTGCACCGTCCGGTGCCGGCCGGTGAGCGTGAGATCGGAGCGCGCACCGCGCGGGGCCCCCGCCGAGACCTGGGCGAAGCGCCGGCACCGCACCGGTAGCGCCGCCTCGTCGAAGCCGACCTGGAGCACGTACTGCCCGCCGCCGAAGCTGAAACCGCGGACGTACTCGTCGCACGGCCCGCCCGTGCCGTCCTCGAAGCCGTAGCCGAAGAGATACGTCTCGCCGGCCCGCAGCCGGGTGTCGAAGAGCAACTCGGCGACCAGCACCCCGCACTCCGCGTCCCAGCGCACCCGTCCGGTCCGGCAGTTCTCCCGGGCGGTCACCACGACCCGGGCGGGATCGCAGCCCGGATCGCCCCGGTAGACGGCGAGATAGCGGTCGACCCCGTCGCGATGCGCGCGTACGACGTGCTGCGAGGTCCGGCGCTGCATCCGGCGGCCGGGCCCGATCCGCACCCGCTCCTGGTGCCCGACCGTGTGCAGCCCGCCGTCCGCCGGTGACTCCATGGCGGCCAGCAGCCGCTCCACCGCCCCGGACCCCTCCACCAGCGAGCGGTACGAGCGGGCCGGCGGGCGCTCGGACTCGGCACGGGACTCCCCGGTGTCCAGCAGCCCGAGCAGTGAGTTCTCCGGCAGCCGCAACACCTCCTCCAGCGCTTTCACGGCCCGCAGGGACTCCGGACGCTGCGGGCGACGGGCGCCCTGCTGCCAGTAGCTGAGACTGGTCACCCCGACCCTGACCCCGCGGTGCGCGAGATGGTGCTGCACCCGCTGGAGCGGCAGCCCGCGCACCGAGAGCGCGGTGCGCAGCGCCAGATGGAACGGGCCGGTGTGCAGCACCTGCGCCAGTTCGGCCTCGGTGTGCTGCATGGGTCCTCCAGGTGAACGTTCACGACGGGCGGGCGAGCGGCCGCGCCGTGGGACTGCGGGTCCGCAGGTGGGCGGGGCAGGGCGTTCACGCACCCGCCGCCGCCGTTCACACCGCGGTGTTCCCCCGCATTGAAGCGCGTTGACCCGTTCCCGACAACGGTTGATGCTCCTCGACAGCGTCCGGACGCGCTCCTGAAACCCCCACCCCGTCCCACCACGGGAGGATCACCATGCGCAACCGAAGAGCACGAGGACCGCGGCGGTCGGTGACCGTCGTACTCGCCGCCCTGCTGCTCACCGCCCCCGCGGTCACCGCGACCGCCACCGCCGCCGACCGCACCGCCGCCGACCGCACCACGGCCGCCGCGCCGGCCGCCCTCGCCGCTGCCCAGCGCCTGAACATCACCATGCAGGCCCAGCAGAAGAGCAACTGGTGCTGGGCCGCCTCCGGCAACACCATCGCCACCTGGTTCGGCCGCTCCTACTCGCAGAACCAGTTCTGCAACGCCGCCTTCGGCCGTGCCCAGGGCTACGAGTGCCCCAACTCGCAGGCCGCCCTCGACAACGTCCAGAACGGTCTGTACTGGGCCGGCATCAACCCCGGCTCGTACGTCAACGGCTGGCTGCGCTACCCGACCGTGCAGGCCGAGATCGCCGCGGGCCGCCCGGTGGAGACCCGTATCCAGTGGTCCTCCGGCGGCGGCCACATGCACGTCCTGTACGGCTACGACGACTCCGGGAGCTGGGTCTACTGGGGGGATCCCTGGCCCTCCAGCAACCGCTACAACTGGGCCTCACACGCCTGGTACGTGAACAACAGCGAGTTCTCCTGGACCCACTCCCTCTACCGGATCGGGGCGTGACGGCATGACCTCCCTCCGCAGCGCACGCGGTGCGCGCCCCGTCGCCGCCGCCGTCCTCGCGGGCGGCCTGCTGGCCGGGGCCGCCCTGCTCACCGCCGCCCCGCAGGCGGCGGCCGTCGACGGCACCTCGTCCCGGGGCCCCTCGGCCACCCCGGCGGCCCTGGCGGCCGCCCACGAGGCCGCCACCGACAGCGCCACCCTCGACACCCTGTCCCGGTTCTTCGCCCGGGAGGGCGCCGTCAGCAGGGCGGCGGCCGCACCCCGCGTCGAGGGCGCGACCGTGCCCGTGCGCAGCCTGAACGCGGCCTTCGTCGCGGGCGAGCCGGGGGCGCCCGTCGCCGCCCTCGACTACCTGGCCAGCACCGCCGTCTCCTCGGACGGGCAGAAGGCGTCGCTCTGGACGCTGCCCGCACCCGACGGGAACGGGGACTGGCAGGTGGTGAACATCGCCTCGGGCGACGACGAGACCCGCTACGCGGCGGCCGGGGCCCGCGCCCTGCCCGGCGGCACCGTCTTCCGGGAACCGCAGATCGACGCCTGGTACGTCCAGAAGGGCGGCCGGGTGCTCCCGCTCGACGAGGACGCCGTGAAGGCCGTCGGCGCGCACGGCACCACGCTCGCCGCCTACCGCACCCGGGTCCGCGCCGCCTACGCCGACAAGCTCCCCGGCTCCCGCTACGCCCGCTCCGGCAAGGCGGGCGGCTACGGCCCGCCCGCCGCGTCCCCGGGCGCCCGTTCCGGCCCGGCCGTCGCGGCCTCCGCGCCCGGCTCCGGCACCCCGGACGACGGTGTCCCCGCCACCGCGACGGCCGCCGGAGCGGCCGGACTGCTCGCCCTGGGCGGCGCGGCGGCCCTGCGCCTGAGCCGCCGGCGCCGCACCGGATGACCTCCGGTCCACGACGTCACGGCCGGTGAACCGCCGGTCCGTGACGCCCGGGACCGTACCGCCGTCCCCGCGACGGCGGCGCGGTCCGCGCCTCCCCGGTGCACCGCGCCCCGGGCACGCGACCCCACCGCGTGCCCCGGGCGCGGCTCCCTTCCGGGGCACCCGCGCTGTCACTGCCCGCAAGTAGGGTGGGGACCATGGCAGACCCCTCCAGCTACCGCCCCAAGCCGGGACAGATCCCCGACTCCCCGGGGGTCTACAAATTCCGCGACGAGCACCGCCGGGTGATCTACGTCGGGAAGGCGAAGAGCCTGCGCCAGCGCCTGGCCAACTACTTCCAGGACCTCTCCGGCCTCCACCCGCGCACCCGCACGATGGTGACCACGGCCGCGTCCGTGGAGTGGACCGTCGTCGCCACCGAGGTCGAGGCGCTCCAGCTGGAGTATTCCTGGATCAAGGAGTTCGACCCCCGTTTCAACGTCAAGTACCGGGACGACAAGAGCTATCCCTACCTCGCGGTCACGCTCAACGAGGAGTTCCCGCGCGTCCAGGTCATGCGCGGCGCCAAGAAGAAGGGCGTGCGCTACTTCGGTCCGTACGGGCACGCCTGGGCGATCCGCGAGACGGTCGACCTGATGCTCCGGGTCTTCCCCGTACGCACCTGCTCCGCCGGTGTGTTCAAGAACGCCGCGCGCACCGGCCGCCCCTGCCTCCTCGGCTACATCGGGAAGTGCTCGGCCCCCTGCGTCGGCCGCGTCACCCCCGAGGAGCACCGCGAACTGGCGGACGACTTCTGCGACTTCATGGCCGGCCGCACCGGCACCTACATCCGCCGTCTGGAGAAGGACATGATGGCGGCGGCCGAGGAGATGGAGTACGAGCGCGCGGCGCGGCTGCGCGACGACGTCGAGGCGCTGCGGCGCGCCATGGAGAAGAGCGCCGTCGTCCTCGCCGACGCCACCGACGCCGATCTGATCGCCGTCGCGGAGGACGAGCTGGAGGCCGCCGTCCAGATCTTCCACGTGCGCGGCGGCCGGGTGCGCGGCCAGCGTGGCTGGGTGACGGACAAGGTGGAGAACGTCGACACCTCCGGCCTCGTCGAGCACGCGCTCCAGCAGCTGTACGGGGAGGAGAGCGGCGACTCCGTCCCCAAGGAGGTCCTGGTCCCGGCCCTGCCCGAGGACCCGGACGCGGTCGCGCAGTGGCTGGCCGGCCGCCGGGGCTCCCAGGTCAGCCTGCGCGTCCCGCAGCGCGGCGACAAGAAGGACCTGATGGTCACGGTCCAGCGCAACGCGCAGCAGGCCCTGGCCCTGCACAAGACCAAGCGCGCCTCCGACCTGACCACCCGCTCCCGGGCCCTGGAGGAGATCGCCGAGGCGCTCGGCCTGGACTCCGCCCCGCTGCGGATCGAGTGCTTCGACATCTCGCACCTCCAGGGCGACGACGTCGTGGCCTCGATGGTCGTCTTCGAGGACGGTCTGGCCCGCAAGGGGGAGTACCGCCGCTTCCAGATCAAGGGCTTCGAGGGCCAGGACGACGTCCGCTCGATGCACGAGGTGATCAGCCGCCGCTTCCGCCGCTACCTCCAGGAGAAGGAGCGGCTGGGGGAGTGGGAGGAGAACCCGCAGACCACGGAGGTGCCCGCCACCGGCCCCGCCCCGACCGGCCCCGTGCCCGCCGGGGAGCCCGACGACGGGGACACCGGCTCCGGCGAGCCCCGCGAGGACGACGGCCGGCCCAAGCGCTTCGCCTACCCGCCCCAGCTCCTGGTGGTCGACGGCGGACAGCCCCAGGTCGCGGCGGCCAAGCGGGCCCTGGACGAGCTGGGCATCGACGACATCGCCGTCTGCGGCCTGGCCAAGCGCCTGGAGGAGGTCTGGCTGCCCGACGACGACGATCCGGTCGTCCTGCCCCGCTCCAGCGAGGGCCTCTACCTCCTCCAGCGCGTCCGCGACGAGGCGCACCGCTTCGCCATCACCTACCAGCGCGCCAAACGGGCCAAGCGCATCCGGTCCAGCCCCCTGGACGCGGTCGCCGGTCTCGGCGACACCCGGAAACAGGCTCTGATCAAGCATTTCGGCTCCGTCAAGAAGCTGAGGCAGGCGACAATCGACGAGATCTGCCAGGTTCCGGGGATAGGCCGCCGGACGGCGGAGTCCGTGGCGGCCGCCCTCGCCTCGGCCGCCCCGGCCGCGCCCGCCGTGAACACGGCGACAGGAGAGATCATGGAAGAGGACGACGGGGGCAGCACGACATGACCGAGCACGACCATGAACACGCGCACGACCGCACAGACCGAGCAGACGGAGCAGCACACGTGAGTACGGGCACCCCGACCGAGACGGGCGACAGCACGGTGGCCATCCCCGAGCTGGTGATCATCTCCGGCATGTCGGGCGCCGGACGCAGCACGGCCGCCAAGTGTCTGGAGGACCTCGGCTGGTTCGTCGTGGACAACCTGCCGCCCGCGCTGATCCCCACCATGGTGGAGCTCGGCGCCCGCTCGCAGGGCAATGTGGCCCGGATCGCCGTCGTCGTCGACGTCCGCGGCCGGCGCTTCTTCGACAACCTGCGGGAATCCCTGGCCGACCTGGAGTCCAAGGGCGTCACCCGGCGCATCGTCTTCCTGGAGTCCTCCGACGACGCCCTGGTCCGCCGCTTCGAGTCGGTCCGCCGCCCGCACCCCCTCCAGGGCGACGGCCGCATCGTCGACGGCATCGCCGCCGAGCGCGACCTGCTGCGCGAGCTGCGCGGCGACGCCGACCTGGTGATCGACACCTCCGGCCTCAACGTCCACGAGCTGCGCGCCAAGATGGACGCCCAGTTCGCCGGCGACGAGGAGCCGGAGCTGCGCGCCACGGTGATGTCCTTCGGCTTCAAGTACGGGCTGCCCGTCGACGCCGACCTGGTGGTGGACTGCCGCTTCCTGCCCAACCCGCACTGGGTCCCGGAGCTGCGCCCCTTCACCGGACTCAACGAGGAGGTGTCCTCGTACGTCTTCGACCAGCCGGGCGCCAAGGAATTCCTCAACCAGTACACGGAACTGCTCCAGCTCGTCGCCGCCGGCTATCGCCGCGAGGGCAAGCGCTATGTGACGATCGCGGTCGGCTGCACCGGGGGCAAGCACCGGTCCGTGGCCATGTCGGAGAAGCTGGCGGCCCGGCTCGCCACGGAGGGGATCGAGACCGTGCTCGTACACCGGGACATGGGGCGCGAGTGACCAGTCGCAACATGCGTCTGCGCCGGCTGCGCAGGGGAGTCCCCTCGCCGCTGGGCCGCAAGCGCGGCGCACAGCCCAAGGTCGTCGCCCTCGGCGGCGGCATGGGCCTGTCCGCCTCCCTCACCGCGCTGCGCCGGATCACCGGGGACCTGACCGCCGTGGTCACCGTCGCCGACGACGGCGGCTCCAGCGGCCGGCTCCGCGAGGAGCTGGGCGTCCTGCCGCCCGGCGACCTGCGCAAGGCGCTCGCCGCCCTGTGCGGGGACGACGAATGGGGCCAGACCTGGGCCCAGGTCATCCAGCACCGCTTCCAGTCCAAGGGCGACCTCCACGAGCACGCGGTCGGCAATCTGCTGATCGTCGCCCTCTGGGAGCAGCTGGGCGACCACGTCCAGGCCCTCGACCTGGTCGGCAAGCTGCTCGGCGCGCACGGCCGGGTGCTGCCGATGTCCGCCGTGCCGCTGGAGCTCCAGGCGCTCGTGAAGGGGCACGACCCCGAGCGCCCGGACGACGTGGACACGGTGCGCGGCCAGGCCACGGTGGCGCTCACCCCCGGCGAGGTCCAGTCGGTGCACGTGGTCCCCGCCGACCCGCCGGCCGTCCCCGAGGCGGTCGCCGCGGTGCTGGACGCGGACTGGGTGGTGCTCGGCCCCGGCTCCTGGTTCTCCTCGGTCATTCCGCATCTGCTCGTCCCCGAACTGCTGGACGCGCTCGTCGAGACCAAGGCCCGCAAGGTCCTCTCGCTGAACCTCGCACCGCAACCCGGTGAAACAGATGGCTTCTCTCCGCAGCGTCATTTGGAGGTTTTGGGACGACACGCCCCTAAACTCGCCCTGGACGTGGTGCTGGCCGACGAGGCCGCCGTGCCCGACCGCGAGTCCCTCGCCGATGCCGCCAAACGGCTCGGCGCCGCGGTCGAGCTGGCGCCCGTGGCCTCACCCGACGGCGTTCCGATTCATGATCCGGAGCTGTTGGCCGCCGCGTACGACCGTATTTTTCGGATGCATGGAAGGATCGGCCCATGGCGATGACGCCAGCGGTGAAGGACGAAATCTCCCGGCTTCCCGTGACCCGTACCTGCTGCCGCAAGGCGGAGGTCTCGGCGATCCTCCGGTTCGCGGGCGGGCTGCACCTGGTGAGCGGCCGGATCGTGATCGAGGCGGAGCTGGACACCGCGATGGCGGCGCGCCGGCTCAAGCGGGACATCCTGGAGATCTTCGGGCACAGCTCGGAGCTGATCGTGATGGCCCCCGGCGGGCTGCGCCGGGGCTCGCGCTATGTCGTACGGGTGGTGGCGGGCGGCGACCAGCTGGCCCGCCAGACCGGCCTGGTGGACGGCCGCGGCCGCCCCATCCGCGGCCTTCCCCCGCAGGTGGTCTCGGGGGCCACCTGCGACGCGGAGGCCGCCTGGCGCGGCGCGTTCCTGGCCCACGGCTCGCTCACCGAGCCGGGCCGCTCCTCCTCCCTGGAGGTGACCTGCCCCGGTCCGGAGGCCGCGCTCGCCCTGGTCGGAGCCGCCCGCCGGCTCTCCATCGCGGCGAAGGCCCGCGAGGTGCGCGGGGTGGACCGGGTCGTCGTCCGCGACGGCGACGCCATCGGCGCCCTGCTCACCCGGCTCGGCGCCCATGAGTCGGTGCTGGCCTGGGAGGAGCGGCGGATGCGCCGCGAGGTCCGCGCCACCGCCAACCGGCTCGCCAACTTCGACGACGCGAACCTGCGCCGGTCCGCCCGCGCAGCCGTCGCCGCCGGGGCCCGGGTGGGACGCGCCCTGGAGATCCTGGGCGAGGAGGTCCCCGAGCACCTCGCGGCGGCCGGCCGGCTGCGCATGGAGCACAAGCAGGCCTCGCTGGAGGAGCTGGGCGCCCTGGCCGACCCGCCGCTCACCAAGGACGCCGTCGCCGGACGCATCCGCCGGCTGCTCGCCATGGCCGACAAGCGCGCCCAGGACCTCGGCATCCCGGGAACGGAATCCACTCTCAGCGAAGAGATGGCCGACGGTCTGGTCGGCTGAGTGCGGCCCTCTCCGGCCGGTCCGGAGGGGAACGCGCCGCGCACCGGCCGACGTTGACGCTGTGTGACCGCACCGGCCGCCGGGAGCGGAACGCCGCGGGCCCGTACCCCTACTGGGGAGTACGGGCCCGCGGTGTTCTTACGGCCCCGCTCGATGTCACCCCGGAGGCCTCGGAAGGGTAGGGTCGTAGGCGGTCGGGGACATCCCATACAACTCGCCGGCGTCGAAAACCGGCGTACCTAACGAGGAGATCGGTTCGTGACGATCCGCGTAGGCATCAACGGCTTTGGCCGCATCGGTCGTAACTACTTCCGCGCGCTGCTGGAGCAGGGTGCGGACATCGAGATCGTGGCTGTCAACGACCTGGGTGACACCGCGACCACGGCCCACCTGCTGAAGTACGACACCATCCTGGGTCGTCTGAAGGCAGAGGTCAGCCACACCGCCGACACCATCACCGTCGACGGCCACACCATCAAGGTGCTCTCCGAGCGCAACCCGGCCGACATCCCCTGGGGTGAGCTGGGTGTCGACATCGTCATCGAGTCGACCGGCATCTTCACCAAGAAGGCCGACGCCGAGAAGCACATCGCGGGCGGCGCCAAGAAGGTCCTCATCTCGGCTCCGGCCAAGGACGAGGACATCACCATCGTGATGGGCGTCAACCAGGACAAGTACGACGCGGCCAACCACCACGTCATCTCCAACGCCTCCTGCACGACCAACTGTGTCGCGCCGATGGCCAAGGTGCTCGACGAGAACTTCGGCATCGTCAAGGGCCTGATGACGACGGTCCACGCGTACACGAACGACCAGCGCATCCTGGACTTCCCGCACTCGGACCTGCGCCGCGCCCGCGCCGCCGCCGAGAACATCATCCCGACCACCACGGGTGCCGCCAAGGCCACCGCCCTGGTCCTCCCGCAGCTCAAGGGCAAGCTCGACGGCATCGCGATGCGCGTCCCGGTCCCCACCGGTTCCGCCACCGACCTGGTCGTCACCCTGCAGCGCGAGGTCACCAAGGACGAGGTCAACGCCGCGTTCAAGAAGGCCGCCGACGACGGCGACCTGAAGGGCATCCTGTACTACACCGAGGACCCGATCGTGTCCTCGGACATCGTCAGCGACCCGGCGTCCTGCACCTTCGACTCCTCCCTGACCATGGTCCAGGAGGGCAACACGGTGAAGATCCTCGGCTGGTACGACAACGAGTGGGGCTACTCCAACCGCCTCGTCGACCTGACGGTGTTCGTCGGCGGCCAGCTCTGACCGTCGGTCCGGCAGGCACCTCGATGTGAGCACGGGGCTCGAACGGCGCAACGGCGCGCCGTTCGAGCCCCGTCGCATGCCTCCCTCGCGCTCCAAGGAGTCCAGACAGATGAAGACGATCGACGAACTTCTCGCCGAAGGGGTCGCCGGCAAGCGGGTATTCGTCCGCGCCGACCTCAATGTGCCGCTCAGCGGCACCACCATCACCGACGACGGCCGGATCCGCGCCGTCGAGCCGACCGTGCGGAAGCTGGCCGCGGCCGGCGCCCGGGTCGTCGTCGCCTCGCACCTGGGCCGCCCCAAGGGCGCCCCGGACCCGGCGTTCTCGCTGGCCCCCGCCGCGACCCGGCTCGGCGAGCTGCTGGGCACCGAGGTGGCCTTCGCGACCGACACCGTCGGCGAGTCCGCCCGCGCCACCGTCGCCGCGCTCACCGACGGCGAGGTCGCCGTCATCGAGAACCTGCGCTTCAACCCCGGCGAGACGTCCAAGGACGACGCCGAGCGCGGCGCGTTCGCCGACCAGCTGGACGAGCTGGCCGATCTGTACGTGGGCGACGGCTTCGGCGCCGTGCACCGCAAGCACGCCTCCGTCTTCGACCTCCCGGCCCGTCTCCCGCACGCGGCCGGCGATCTGATCGCCACCGAGGTCGGCGTACTGAAGAAGCTCACCGAGGACGTGCAGCGCCCGTACGCGGTGGTGCTCGGCGGCGCCAAGGTCTCCGACAAGCTCGGCGTCATCGACCACCTGCTGGAGCGCGCCGACCGCATCCTCATCGGCGGCGGCATGGCGTACACCTTCCTCAAGGCCCAGGGCCACGAGGTCGGCAGCTCGCTGCTCCAGGAGGACCAGATCCCGGCCGTGCGGGAGTACCTGCGGCGCGCCGAGGAGAAGGGCGTGGAGTTCGTGCTCCCCGTCGACGTCGTGGTCGCGCCCGCCTTCCCCGACCTCAAGGCCAAGGCCCCGGCCCACCCCGACACCGTCCCCGCCGACGCCATGCCGGCCGGCCAGATGGGTCTGGACAACGGTCCGGAGACCAACAAGCTCTACGCATCGAAGCTCGCCGACGCGGCCACCGTCTTCTGGAACGGCCCGATGGGCGTCTTCGAGCACCCCGACTTCGCCGAGGGAACCCGGGCCGTCGCCCAGGCCCTCGTCGACTCCTCGGGCTTCAGCGTGGTCGGCGGTGGCGACTCGGCCGCCGCGGTCCGCATCCTGGGCTTCGACGAGAACGCGTTCGGACACATCTCGACCGGTGGCGGTGCCAGCCTCGAATACCTCGAGGGCAAGACGCTTCCCGGCCTCGCCGCTCTGGAGGACTGACCTTTCATGACTGCTACTGCCCACGGCCGGACCCCGCTGATGGCGGGCAACTGGAAGATGAACCTCAACCACCTGGAGGCCATCGCCCACGTCCAGAAGCTCGCCTTCGCCCTGGCCGACAAGGACTACGACGCCGTCGAGGTCGCCGTCCTGCCGCCCTTCACCGACCTGCGCTCCGTGCAGACGCTGGTCGACGGCGACAAGCTGAAGATCAAGTACGGCGCCCAGGACATCTCGGCGCACGACTCCGGCGCGTACACCGGTGAGATCTCCGGCGCCATGCTCGCCAAGCTGAAGTGCACCTTCGTCGCCGTCGGCCACAGCGAGCGCCGCCAGTACCACGGCGAGACCGACGAGGTCTGCAACGCCAAGGTGAAGGCCGCGTACCAGCACGGCCTGACCCCGATCCTGTGCGTCGGCGAGGGCCTGGACGTCCGCAAGGCCGGCGAGCAGGTCGCGTACACCCTCGCGCAGCTCGACGGCGCCCTGAAGGACATCCCGGCCGAGCAGGCCGAGTCCATCGTGGTCGCCTACGAGCCGGTCTGGGCCATCGGCACCGGCGAGGTCGCCACCCCCGAGGACGCGCAGGAGGTCTGCGGTGCGATCCGCGTCCGCCTCGCCGAGCTGTACTCGCAGGAGCTGGCCGACGCGGTCCGCATCCAGTACGGCGGCTCGGTGAAGTCCGGCAACGTGGCCGCGATCATGGCGCAGCCCGATGTGGACGGCGCCCTGATCGGCGGTGCCGCCCTGGACGCCGACGAGTTCGTCAAGATCGTCCGCTTCCGCGACCAGTGAGTATGCGGTAGCGCGGATCCGTCGTACCCTTGCGGGGGCCAGGAGGGCACCACCTCCCGGCCCCCGTTGTTCGCATAAGCAGTCCAGGATTTCCGGAAAGTAGGGACCAGCCGTGGTTTTGGCGTTCGAGATCGCCCTGATCGTCTTCAGCCTGCTGCTGATGCTGCTGGTGCTGATGCACAAGGGAAAGGGCGGCGGTCTCTCCGACATGTTCGGTGGCGGCATGCAGTCGTCCGTCGGCGGCTCCTCCGTCGCCGAGCGGAACCTCGACCGGATCACCGTGGTGGTCGGTCTGGCCTGGTTCGCGTGCATCGTCGTGCTTGGTCTCCTCATCAAGCTGGACAACTGACCCCGCGCGTGCGATTCGCCGGTGGAGGTGTAACTCCTTTCACTGGACGCGCGTTGGGCCTTACGTAGACTGGGGCATCTTCGAGCACCATCACGCAGGGAGTTACGACCGTGGCAAGTGGCAACGCGATCCGGGGAAGCCGGGTCGGAGCGGGGCCGATGGGGGAGGCCGAGCGCGGCGAGTCCGCGCCACGTCTCCGCATCTCCTTCTGGTGCTCGAACGGGCACGAGACGCAGCCGAGCTTCGCCCATGACGCGCAGGTACCGGAGACCTGGGACTGCCCGCGCTGCGGCTTCCCGGCCGGCCAGGACCAGGACAGCCCGCCGGACCCGCCGCGCACCGAGCCGTACAAGACGCATCTCGCGTACGTGCGCGAGCGGCGCAGCGACGCGGACGGCGAGGCGATCCTCGCCGAGGCGCTCGCCAAACTCCGCGGCGAGATCTGAGACATGCCCGCATAGAAGTTCACCGGCCGGACACCCCCAGGGTGCCCGGCCGGCCCGCTTCCGACGGGCCGCAGCCCGCCGTTGCGCCCTCCGCCGCCACGATCAATTAGGTTGGTGGGGCAGCGGGGAAACTGCGGTTACGAGAAGAAGTGGGCTGATGTCCGGGATGAACGCACAAAGCCGTACCAGGCTCGACCAGACGCCGGAATGGGCGGCGCTGGGCAAGCACCGCGAGCAGCTCGGCTCGACGCATCTGCGCGGGCTGTTCGCGGACGATCCGGAACGCGGCACCGGATACACCCTGCGGGTCGGTGACCTCTACATCGACTACTCCAAGCACCTGGTGACCGACGAGACGCTGACGCTGCTGCGCCGCCTCGCCGAGGCCACCGACGTCGCCGGACTGCGGGACGCGATGTTCCGCGGCGACAGGATCAACACCACCGAGGACCGCGCCGTCCTGCACACCGCGCTGCGCGCCCCGCGCGGCGCCGTGATCGAGGTCGACGGCGAGAACGTGGTGCCCGCCGTGCACGCGGTGCTCGACAGGATGGCCGCGTTCTCCGAGCGCGTCCGCTCCGGGGAGTGGACCGGCCACACCGGCAAGCCGATCAAGAACATCGTCAACGTCGGCATCGGCGGCTCCGACCTCGGCCCCGCCATGGCCTACGAGGTGCTGCGCTCCTTCACGGACCGCTCCCTCACCGTCCGCTTCGTCTCCAACGTCGACGGCGCCGACCTCCACGAGGCCGTGCACGACCTCGACCCGGCCGAGACGCTGTTCGTCATCGCGTCCAAGACCTTCACGACGATCGAGACCATCACCAACGCCACCTCCGCCAGGAACTGGCTGCTGACCGGACTGAGGGCCGGTCAGGAAGCCGTGGCCAAGCACTTCGTGGCGCTCTCCACGAACGCGGAGAAGGTCGCGGACTTCGGCATCGACACGGCCAACATGTTCGAGTTCTGGGACTGGGTCGGCGGCCGCTACTCGTACGACTCCGCCATCGGCCTCTCGCTGATGATCGCCATCGGCCCCGAGCGGTTCCGCGAGATGCTCGACGGCTTCCACCTCGTCGACGAGCACTTCCGCACCGCCCCCGCCGAGGAGAACGCCCCGCTGCTGCTGGGCCTGCTCGGCGTCTGGTACGGAGCCTTCTTCGACGCCCAGTCGCACGCGGTGCTGCCCTACAGCCACTACCTGTCCAAGTTCACCGCGTACCTCCAGCAGCTCGACATGGAGTCCAACGGCAAGTCCGTGGACCGCGACGGCAACCCCGTCGACTGGCAGACCGGACCGGTGGTCTGGGGCACCCCCGGCACCAACGGCCAGCACGCCTACTACCAGCTGATCCACCAGGGCACCAAGGTCATCCCGGCCGACTTCATCGGCTTCGCCGAGCCCGTCGAGGCCCTGCTGCCCGGACTGGTCGCCCAGCACGACCTGCTGATGGCCAACTTCTTCGCCCAGACGCAGGCGCTCGCCTTCGGCAAGACCCCCGACGAGGTCCGCGCCGAGGGCGTCCCCGAGGAGCTGGTGCCGCACAAGACCTTCCGCGGCAACCACCCGACGACGACGATCCTCGCCGACCGGCTCACCCCCTCGGTGCTCGGCCAGCTCATCGCGCTCTACGAGCACAAGGTCTTCGTCCAGGGCGCCGTCTGGAACATCGACTCCTTCGACCAGTGGGGCGTCGAACTCGGCAAGGTCCTCGCCAAGAAGATCGAACCGGTCCTGACCGGGGGCGAGGGCACCGGCGGGCTCGACAGCTCGACGGCCGCGCTGGTCTCCGCCTACCGCGCACGCCGGGGGCGCTGAGTCCATGACGGAGGGGGAGGGGAGGGTACGGCTGCGGGCCCCGGCCCACACACCGGACCCGCGGGCCGTCCGCTGGTGGCGGACCCGCTGGCTGCTGGGCACGGCCGCGCCGGTGGCCGTCCTGGCCGTGCTGGGGGCCCTGGTGACCCCCGCCCGGTTCTGGCTGCTGCTCGCCGCCGGGGTGCTCGCGGTCCTCGGCACCGGCTGCGCCCTCCTCGTCCCCCTCTGGCGGTTCCGCACCCACCGCTGGGAGGTCACCGGGGAGGCCGTGTACGTGCGCACGGGGGTGCTGCGGCAGGAGTGGCGGATCGCGCCGATGTCCCGGATCCAGACCGTGGACACCGTGCGCGGCCCCCTCGAACAGCTCCACCGTCTCTCCACCGTCACGGTCACCACCGCCTCCGCCCACGGCGAGCTGCGCATCGCGGGCCTCGACCACGAACGCGCGGCGGACCTGGCCGACCGGCTGACCAGGATCACCCAGGACACCCCCGGCGACGCCACATGAGCACCCCCGCGCCGCCCGGCGACTGGCGCCCGCTCGACCGCCGCACCGTCTGGCTCACCGCCCTGGTCACCGCCGGGGTGGCGGCCGGCGCCGCCGTACCGACCACGCTCGGCCTCGCCGGCCGCCTCGGCCTCGGCCCCGCGATCGCCTGGGTGCTGGCCGGTGCGGCGGTCCTGATCACCGTCAGCGCGGGCGCCGACCTGGTGCGCTGGCGCCGCACCCGCTACCGCGTCACCACCGACCGGGTCGACCTCCACACCGGCCTCCTGCTCGTCAAGAAGCGCTCCCTGGCCCGGGACCGCATCCGCAGCGTCGACCTCACCGCCCACCCCGTCCAGCGCGTCCTCGGCCTGGTCACCGTCCGTATCGGCACCGGCGAGCAGAGCGGCGGCGACTCCACCCTCGAACTCGACCCGGTCGCCCGGTCCGAGGGCGAACGGCTGCGCCGGACCCTCCTGGAACGCGCCGTCGGCCGCACCGCCGGCCACCACCGCGAGGGCGAACTCGTCACGCTCGACCCGCGCTGGATCCGCTATGCGCCGGTCTCCTTCGTCGCCCCCGCGCTCGGCGGCGCCGCCCTCGGCGCGGTGCTCCAGGTCAGCGACTGGTTCGGCGCCCAGGGCCGGGTCATCGCCTGGGCGGGGGAGCGGTTCCGGGAGTTCTCACCGGTCACCGTCGTCGTGATCGTCGCGTCGGCCGCCCTGGTCGCCGGAATCGTCGGTGCGCTGGGCCTCTGGGTCGAGATGTGGTGGAACTACCGGCTGGAGCGCGAACCGGGCGGCACCCTGCACCTGCGCCGCGGACTGTTCACCTCCCGGTCCGTCTCCGTCGAGGAGCGCCGACTGCGCGGCATCGACCTCGTCGAACCGCTCGGCGTACGGCTGCTGGGCGCCGCCCGCCTCGACGCCATCACCACCGGCCTGGCCAAGGACGACGAGGACCAGCGCGGCGGCGACCGCAACACCCTGCTGCCCCCGGCGCCCCGGCCGCTCGCCGACGAGGTCGCCGCGGCCGTCCTGCGCGAGGACACCTCCCCGACCACGACCCCGCTCACCGCGCACCCGCCCGCCGCGCGCGGACGCCGGCTGCGCCGGGCCCTGGCGGCCGTCCTGCTGCCCGTGCTCGTCCTCGCGGTCCTCGGCGCCCTGCTGACCCCCGTCCTGCTCTGGACCGCGCTCGGCTGCGCCGTCGCCGGGCTGCCCGCGGCCTGGCTGCTGGCGCGCGAGGCCTACCGCGGCCTCGGTCACGGAATCGGCGGCCGCTACCTGATCACCCGCTCCGGCGCGCTGCGCCGCTCCACCGCCGCGCTGGAACGCGCCGGGGTGATCGGCTGGACGGTCGGCCAGAGCTGGTTCCAGCGGCGCGCCGGGGTGCTGCACGTCACCGCGACGACGGCCGCCGGAGCGGGCTCCTACACCGTGTACGACGCCGAGGCGTCCGAAGGGCTCGTCTTCGCCTCCGAGGCCGTGCCGGGGCTGCTGGAGCCCTTCCTGGAGACCGTTCCGGCGGGGGAGTGAGGCCGGTCAGCGGCCGTGCGTCGTGTCGATGACGCAGAACCTGTTGCCCTCGGTGTCCGCCAGGACCACGAAGTCCGGGTCCTCCGGATAGAGCCGCCAGTCCGTCTCCGCCGCCCCGAGCGCGAGCAGCCGCGCCACCTCGGCGTCCTGCTCCTCGGTGTACAGATCCAGATGGACCCGGGGGACCTCCTGGACCGGGGAGCCGCTCAGCCCCAGCGAGAGCCCCGGACCCGGCCTCCCGTCGGCGGGCACCAGTACCACCCAGTCCTCCGTCGCCGGCTCGCGCTCGACATAGCCGAGCGCCGCCTTCCAGAAGGCCGCCGCACGGCGTACGTCCGACGCGCCCATCACCACCGATCCGATGTGCGTCATGGCCCGACCCTCTCACGCGGACGGGCCCGGCCCGCCCCGTCACGGGGGCGGACCGGGCCCGGGAGCCTCGGTGCTGACGTGCGGTCAGGCGGACGCCGGCGGGTACAGGGCGCGCGGCAGCCGGGAGGCCGCCGCCGCGTCCAGCAGCCACAGGGTACGGCCGCGGCCGTACGCGCCGGCCGCCGGGGCCTGGATCTCCCCGGCCCCCGACAGCGCGATCTCCGCCGCCTCCGCCTTGTCCTCGCCCGCCGCCAGCAGCCACACCTCGCGCGCCGCCCGGATGGCGGGCAGCGTCATCGAGACCCGGACCGGCGGGGGCTTGGGCGCGCCGTGCACCCCGACGACGGTGCGCTCGGTCTCCCGTACCGCGGGCAGCTCGGGGAAGAGCGAGGCGACGTGCGTATCGGGGCCGACGCCCAGCATCAGCACGTCGAAGACCGGCACCGGGCCGTGGTCCACCGGACCGGCCGCGGCGGCCAGTTCGGCGGCGTACGCGGCCGCGGCCGCGTCGACGTCCGGGCCGTGCGGACCGTCCGAGGCGGGCATCGCGTGCACCCGCGCCGGATCCAGCGGCACCGAGTCCAGCAGGGCCGCGCGGGCCTGCGTGACATTGCGCTCCGGATCGCCCTCCGGCAGGAACCGCTCGTCGCCCCACCACAGGTCGAGCCGCGACCAGTCGATCGCGTCCCGGGCCGGCGCGGCGGCGAGGGCGGCCAGCAGGCCGTTGCCGTTGCGCCCGCCGGTGAGCACCACCGAGGCCTCGCCGCGCGCGGACTGGGCGTCCACGATCTTCGTGATCAGCCGGGCCGCGGCGGCCTGGGCCATCAGCTCCTTGTCGCGGTGCACGACGAGCTGCGGGACGACGGTCACTTCGCTGCCGCCTTCTTCGCGGGCGCGGCCTTCTTGGCGGCCGGTGCCGCCGCCGGCTTCGGCTTCGCCGTCTCGCCGAGCCGCTCCACGCCGAACTTCACCGTGGACTCGTAGGTGTTGTCCGGGTCGAGCCGACGCAGCTCCTCGGCCAGCAGCTCCGCCGTCTCCCGGCGCTTGAGCGCCACCGCGCGGTCCGGCTGCCCCACCATGGAGAGCGTGGCCAGCGAACCGTCGGCCCGGTCGAGCACGATCGTGCCCGACTCGGTCTCCATCTTCACGGCCGTCAGCCCCGGGCCGCCGGACATCGTCCGCTCCACCGGGACCTGGAGCCGGTCGGCCAGCCACATGGCCAGCAGCTCGCAGCTCGGGTTCTCCGACTCGCCCTCGACCGTCGCCGAGACGACCCGGACCGACTGCTGGTCCAGGGCGGCCGCCAGCATGGAGCGCCAGGGGGTGATCCGGGTCCAGGCGAGATCGGTGTCGCCGGGGGTGTACGACTGCGCGCGCACCGCCAGTTCGTCGCCCGGGTGCTCGGCCGAGTAGGCGTCGGTGATCCGGCGCTGGGCCAGCGCGCCCAGCGGGTCCTTCGCCGGATCGGCCGGGGCGCCCTCGGGCCACCAGACGACGACCGGGGCGTCCGGCAGCAGCAGCGGGAGGACCACCGACTGGGCGTGGTTCGCCAGTTCGCCGTGGAGGCGGAGCACCACGGTCTCGCCGGTGCCCGCGTCCGAGCCGACCCGGACCTCGGCGTCCAGCCGGGCGTCGCGCCGGTTGCGCGGCGAACGGCTGAGCCGCTTGATCACCGCGATGATCCGCGAGGGGTGCTCGCGCGAGGCGTCGCCGGCCGACTTGAGCGCGTCGTAGGCGTTCTCCTCGTCGGTGACGATGACCAGCGTGAGGACCATGCCGATCGCCGGGGTGCCGATCGCCCGGCGGGCCGAGACCAGCGCCTGGTTGATCTTGCTGGACGTGGTTTCCGTGAGGTCGATCTTCATGGCCGGCGCCAGCTCCGTCCGTCTCGTGCGAGCATCTCGTCCGCCTCGGCCGGGCCCCAGGTGCCCGCCGGGTACTGCGCGGGCCTGCCGTGCTTGTCCCAGTACTGCTCGATCGGGTCGAGGATGTTCCAGGAGAGTTCGACCTCCTGGTGGCGGGGGAAGAGGTTGGCGTCGCCGAGCAGCACATCGAGGATGAGCCGCTCGTAGGCCTCCGGGCTGGACTCGGTGAAGGACTCGCCGTAGGCGAAGTCCATCGTCACGTCCCGGACCTCCATCGAGGTGCCCGGCACCTTGGAGCCGAAGCGCACGGTCACGCCCTCGTCCGGCTGGACCCGGATGACCAGCGCGTTGCCGCCCAGCTCCTCCGTGGCCCCGGACTCGAACGGGAGGTACGGGGCGCGCTTGAAGACGACCGCGATCTCCGTGACCCGGCGGCCGAGCCGCTTCCCGGTGCGCAGATAGAACGGCACACCCGCCCAGCGGCGGTTGTTGACCGTCAGCTTGATCGCGGCGAAGGTGTCGGTCTTCGACTTGGGGTCGATCCCGTCCTCCTCCAGATAGCCGAGGACCTCCTCGCCGCCCTGCCACGCGTGCGCGTACTGGCCGCGCACGGTGTGCTTGCCCAGATCCTCCGGCAGCTCCACGGCCGTGAGGACCTTGAGCTTCTCGGCGACCAGCGCCTTCGGGTGGAAGGAGCCCGGCTCCTCCATCGCGGTCAGCGCCAGCAGCTGGAGCAGGTGGTTCTGGATGACGTCGCGCGCGGCGCCGATGCCGTCGTAGTAGCCGGCCCGGCCGCCGATGCCGATGTCCTCGGCCATCGTGATCTGCACGTGGTCGACGTAGCTCCGGTTCCAGATCGGCTCGAACATCGTGTTGGCGAACCGCAGCGCCAGGATGTTCTGGACCGTCTCCTTGCCGAGGTAGTGGTCGATCCGGAAGACCTCGTTGGGCGGGAAGACGTCGTGAACGAGCTGGTTCAGCTCCTGCGCGCTCTTCAGGTCGTGGCCGAAGGGCTTCTCGATGACGGCGCGCCGCCAGGAGCCCTCCTTCTGGTCCGCCAGCCCGTGCTTCTTGAGCTGCTGGACGACCTTGGGGAAGAACTTCGGCGGCACGGAGAGGTAGAAGGCGAAGTTGCCGCCCGTCCCCTGCGCCTGGTCCAGCTCCTGGATGGTCGCCTTCAGGGTCTCGAACGCCGCGTCGTCGTCGAAGTTGCCCTGGACGAAGCGCATCCCCTGGATGAGCTGCTGCCAGACCTCCTCGCGGAACTCCGTACGGGCGTGCTGCTTGACGGCGTCGTGGACCTCCTGGGCGAAGTCCTCGTCCTGCCACTCGCGGCGCGCGAAACCGATGAGCGAGAAGCCCGGCGGCAGCAGACCGCGGTTGGCCAGGTCATAGACGGCGGGCATCAGCTTTTTACGGGACAAATCGCCCGTGACGCCAAAGATGACCAGGCCCGACGGCCCCGCGATGCGCGGGAGCCGTCGGTCCTGGGCGTCACGGAGCGGGTTGGCTCCGGGAACACCAGACAAAGTGGTCAGCCCTCCGAAGGGGCGAGGCGCTTGAGCTCCGCCTCGGTCGAGTTGAGCAGGTCGATCCAGGCCGCCTCGAACTTCTCGACGCCCTCGTCCTCCAGCAGCTGGACGACGTCGTCGTACGAGATGCCCAGCTTGCCGACGGCGTCGAGCTCGGCACGGGCCTGCTCGTAGGTGCCGGCGATCGTGTTGCCCGTGATCTGCCCGTGGTCCGCGGTGGCGTCCAGGGTGGCCTCGGGCATCGTGTTCACCGTGCCCGGGGCGACCAGGTCGTCCACGTACAGGGTGTCCTTGTAGGCCGGGTCCTTCACGCCCGTGGAGGCCCAGAGCGGACGCTGCTTGTTGGCGTGCGCCTTGTCCAGTGCGGCCCAGCGGTCCGAGGCGAAGACCTCCTCGTACGCCTGGTACGCCAGCCGGGCGTTGGCGAGCGCCGCCTTGCCCTTGAGCGCCTTGGCCTCGTCGGTGCCGATGCCGTCCAGCCGCTTGTCGATCTCGGTGTCCACCCGGGACACGAAGAACGAGGCCACCGAGTGGATCTTGGAGAGGTCCAGGCCCGCGGCCTTCGCCTTCTCCAGGCCCGCCAGGTAGGCGTCCATGACCGCGCGGTAGCGCTCCAGCGAGAAGATCAGCGTGACGTTGACGCTGATGCCCTTGCCGATGACCTCGGTGATCGCCGGCAGACCGGCCTTCGTCGCCGGGATCTTGATGAGCGTGTTCGGCCGGTCCACCAGCCAGGCCAGCTGCTTGGCCTCGGCCACCGTGGCCTCCGTGCGGTGCGCCAGACGCGGGTCGACCTCGATGGAGACCCGGCCGTCCTGGCCGTCCGTGGAGTCGAAGACCGGGCGCAGGATGTCGGCGGCGTCCCGGACGTCCGCCGTCGTGATCATCCGGATGGCCTCGTCCACGGTGACCTTGCGGGTCGCGAGGTCGGTGAGCTGCTGCTCGTAACCGTCGCCGTGCGAGATCGCCTTCTGGAAGATCGACGGGTTGGTCGTGACACCCACGACGTGGCTCTGGTCGATCAGCTCGGCCAGGTTGCCCGAGGTGATCCGCTTGCGCGAGAGGTCGTCGAGCCAGATCGCCACGCCCTCGTCGGAGAGGCGCTTGAGTGCGTCTGTCATGAGAATTGCATCTCCTACTAGTCGTATGTACGCGTCAGCGCGTGGCGGCGGCGAGGGATTCCCGGGCGGCGGCCGCGACGGCCTCGCCGGTGAAACCGAACTCGCGGAACAGCACGCCCGCGTCCGCCGAGGCACCGAAGTGCTCCAGCGAGACGATCCGGCCGGCGTCCCCGACGTACCGGTACCAGGTCAGGCCGATGCCCGCCTCGACGGCGACCCGGGCCTTCACGGACGGCGGAAGCACGCTGTCCTTGTACGCCTGGTCCTGCTCCTCGAACCACTCGACCGACGGCATCGACACCACCCGGGTCGGCACGCCCGCGGCCTGCAGCTCCTCGCGCGCCTCGACGGCGAGGTGCACCTCGGAGCCCGTACCGATCAGCAGGACCTGGGGAGCCGTGCTCCGCCCGTCGGGCCCCTCGGCGTCGAGGAGCACGTAGCCGCCCTTGGCCGCGTCCTCGTTCAGCGGGTAGGTCGGCACGCCCTGGCGGGTCAGCGCCAGACCGTGCGGGGCGCCCTTGCCGAACACCTTGGTGTAGCGGCGCAGGATCTCGCGCCAGGCGACGGAGGTCTCGTTGGCGTCGGCCGGACGGACCACGTTCAGACCCGGGATGGCACGCAGCGAGGCCAGGTGCTCCACCGGCTGGTGGGTCGGGCCGTCCTCGCCCAGACCGATCGAGTCGTGCGTCCACACGTACGTCACCGGCAGGTGCATCAGCGCGGAGAGCCGCACCGCGTTGCGCATGTAGTCGGAGAACACCAGGAAGGTGCCGCCGTAGATGCGGGTGTTGCCGTGCAGCGCGATGCCGTTCATGGCCGCGGCCATGGCGTGCTCGCGGATGCCGAAGTGGATCGTGCGGCCGTACGGGTCGGCCTCCGGCAGCGGGTTGCCCGCCGGGAGGAACGACGAGGTCTTGTCGATCGTGGTGTTGTTCGAGCCGGCCAGGTCGGCGGAGCCGCCCCACAGCTCGGGCACGATCTCGCCGAGGGCCTGGAGGACCTTGCCGGAGGCGGCGCGGGTGGCGACGCCCTTGCCCGGCTCGAAGACGGGGAGCCTGTCCTCCCAGCCCTCGGGCAGCTCGCCCGCGGAGATCCGGTCGAACTCGGCGGCGCGCTCCGGCTGGGCGGTGCGCCACGCGGCGAAGGTCTTCTCCCACTCGGCCCTGGCCTCGCGGCCCCGGTCCAGCGCCTCACGGGTGTGCGCGATGACCTCGTCGGCCACCTCGAAGCTCTTCTCCGGGTCGAAGCCCAGCACCCGCTTGGTCGCGGCGACCTCGTCGGCGCCGAGCGCGGAGCCGTGGGCGGCCTCGGTGTTCTGGGCGTTCGGCGCGGGCCAGGCGATGATCGAGCGGGCCGCGATGAACGACGGGCGCTCCGTCTCGGCCTTGGCGGCCAGCAGCGCCCGGTACAGACCCGCGGGGTCCAGGTCGCCGCTGGGCAGCTGGTCGACGCGCTGGACGTGCCAGCCGTACGCCTCGTAGCGCTTCAGGGTGTCCTCGGAGACCGCGGTCTCCGTGTCGCCCTCGATCGAGATGTGGTTGTCGTCCCAGAGCAGGACCAGGTTGCCCAGCTTCTGGTGCCCGGCCAGCGAGGACGCCTCCGCGGAGATGCCCTCCTGGAGGCAGCCGTCACCCGCGACGGCCCACACCATGTGGTCGAACGGCGAGGTGCCGGGGGCCGCGTCGGGGTCGAACAGGCCGCGCTCGTAGCGGGAGGCCATGGCCATGCCCACGGCGTTGGCGACACCCTGGCCCAGCGGGCCGGTCGTCGTCTCCACGCCGGTGGTGTGGCCGTACTCCGGGTGCCCCGGGGTCTTCGAGCCCCAGGTGCGGAACGCCTTGAGGTCGTCGAGCTCCAGGCCGTAGCCGGCCAGGTAGAGCTGGATGTAGAGGGTCAGGCTGCTGTGGCCCGCCGAGAGCACGAACCGGTCGCGGCCGGTCCACTCCGCGTCGGCGGGGTCGTGCCGCATCACCTTCTGGAAGATGGTGTACGCGGCGGGAGCCAGGCTCATCGCCGTACCCGGGTGGCCGTTTCCGACCTTCTGTACGGCGTCCGCGGCGAGTACGCGGACGGTGTCCACGGCCCGCTGGTCCAATTCGGTCCACTGGAGGTCTGTGGTGGTCGGCTTGGTGCTCACCCTGAGTCAGGGCTCCTCTCCACTGTTGTAAACCGGTGGCTGTGACCGCACCGGGCGTAGTCGAGCCTACCCCCGTCGGGACCCGCGATTTCCGGGTACTTCCAGGGTGCGGGCGGCCCGCCGGATCCGCCTCCCGTATGAGCGGAGAGGCTCACCGATGGGCCCTCTCCGATGAGCGCGGAAGCCCACTCCTGAGGCCTCCGACGAGCGTTCCCGCGCACACCTGCGCCCCGGTGGCGGGCGCGTCGCGGGCGGTCCGCGCGGGCCGCTCCGCACGGGTGTGCGGGCGCCCCTTCCGCAGGGGTGTGCGAACGCGCGCGCACCCGCCGCGACGCGGTACCGCGCGCCACATCAACACGACCCCACCCCCGCGAAGGACGGCGTGTCCCCAACGTCTACAGTGGTCGGGTTCGCGCAAGTCTTTACCGGGCCCTCACACCCGGAGCTTGCTGGGATTTCTCTGTCAGGGGTGTGCGTGACGGCCGTCGAGTCCCGACCCGCAGGGGTCGCCTTGACTCCGAGCCCAGGGGGCCATCGCCCGTTCGGGGCCCGTGTCAAGGCCTTCGTGGCACTGACCAAGCCTCGGATCATCGAGCTGTTGCTGATCACCACTGTTCCGGTGATGTTCCTGGCCGCTCAGGGTGTACCCGACCTGTGGCTCGTGCTCACAACCACGATCGGCGGCTATCTGTCCGCCGGTGGTGCCAATGCGCTGAACATGTACATCGACCGCGACATCGACGCGCTGATGGACCGTACGTCCCAGCGCCCGCTGGTCACCGGCATGGTGTCGCCGCGCGAGTGCCTGGCCTTCGGCATCACCCTCGCGGTGGTCTCGACGGTCTGGTTCGGCCTGCTGGTCAACTGGCTGTCGGCGGCACTGTCGCTCGGCGCCCTGCTCTTCTACGTCGTCGTCTACACGATGCTGCTGAAGCGCCGCACCGCGCAGAACATCGTCTGGGGCGGCATCGCCGGCTGCATGCCCGTCCTCATCGGCTGGTCGGCCGTGACGAACTCGATGTCCTGGGCCGCGGTGATCCTCTTCGCCGTCATCTTCTTCTGGACGCCGCCGCACTACTGGCCGCTCTCCATGAAGGTCAAGGACGACTACGCCCGCGTCGGCGTCCCGATGCTCCCGGTCCTCGCCTCCAACCGGGTGGTGGCCCGCCAGATCGTCGTCTACAGCTGGGTGATGGTCGCCGTCTCGCTGCTGCTGACCCCGCTGGGCTACACCGGCTGGTTCTACACCGCGGTGGCCCTGCTGACCGGCGGCTTCTGGCTCTGGGAGGCACACGCCCTGCTCAGCCGGGCCAAGGCCGGGGTGACGGGTGCGAAGCTCAAGGAGATGCGGCTGTTCCACTGGTCGATCACCTATGTCTCGCTGCTGTTCGTCGCCGTGGCGGTGGACCCCTTCCTGCGGTAGCCGCAGCGCTCGACCCCGCCGACGGGCGGGGAGCGTGGCCCACGCCACGCTCCCCGCCCGTCGCACGTTGATCTACCGGTCGGTAGCATCCTGTGCATGGCAGAGACGGCTGAGACCCAGCAGGTGGACGGCAGGCAGGCGGCGCGCGCGGAGCGCAGGGCGGCCCGGCTGGCCAAGCAGATCGGCGCCTTCGCGAAGGCGCACGGCGGCGCCGAGGGGCAGCTCGCCTACATCGGCGAGATGGGCACCCGCATCGTCCTGGTGGGCGAGGACGGCGGCTGGGGCGACCTGGTGGCCCCCTCGTACGCCGTCGCCGAGAGCGCCGCGCAGAAGTCCGGGATCACGATGCACGAGTCCTTCGACGGCGAGTTCGCCGCGAAGGTCCGCACGGGCCCGTACGAGTGGAGCCGGATGGCCGGCATCCAGGTCGGCGGCCCCTCCAACGAGGCCTGAGACACCCCCATACGCGTGCGGGGCTCCGGTACGGGCGGCTCAGCCGCCGTACCGAAGCCCCGCACGCGTATGCAGGCGTTTCGGTCAGCCCGTCGTCGCGGGCTCGGGCCGCTCGGCCGCCGGGCCGGGCAGCGGCGCCCCGGCCACCGGACGCTCGCGCAGCGACAGCACGACCCGCACGACCCCGATCCACACCAGGCACGAGCCGAGCATGTGCAGACCGACCAGGATCTCGGGCGTGTCGGTGAAGTACTGGACATACCCGATGACGCCCTGCGACAGCAGCACGAGGAACAGGTCCCGGGTGCGGTGCAGCGGGCCCACCGGCGCGTCCACGGCCTTCAGGACGAACCAGAGCGCGACGGTCAGCGCCACCACGACCCAGGCCAGGTCGGCGTGCAGCTGGGCGATCATCTTCCAGTCGATCGGGATGCGGTGCACATCGCTGGAGTCGCCCGCGTGCCGCCCGGCGCCCGTGACCACCGTGCCGACCGCCACCAGCAGACCGGCGGCGACCGTCAGCAGCCAGGTGAGCTGCGCGACCGCCTTGCCGACCAGCGGACGCGGTGCCTCGTCGCCCTCCCGGATGCGCTGCCACATCACCACAGCGAGGGTCAGCAGCGCCGTGGAGAGCAGGAAGTGGGCCGCGACGGTGTACGGGTTCAGGCCGACCAGGACCACGATGCCGCCGAGCACGGCATTGCCCATGACCACCCAGAACTGCGCCCAGCCCAGCCGGGTCACGCTCCGCCGCCACGGCTTCGCGGCGCGGGCGGCGATGATCGCCCAGCCCACCGCCGCGCACAGCACGTAGGTCAGCATCCGGTTGCCGAACTCGATCGCCCCGTGGAAGCCCATCGCGCTGGTCGCCGTCAGGCTCTCGTCGGTGCACTTGGGCCAGGTCGGGCAGCCGAGGCCGGAGCCCGTGAGCCGGACGGCCCCGCCCGTGACGACGATGACGACCGCCATGACGACGGCCGTCATCGCGGCGCGACGGACCGTACGCGGCGTCGGCGTCCAGCGTTCGGCGATGAAGAGCAGCGGATTCCGCGCGGCTTGAGCGACTTCGGCTCGGGTCAGCTTGGGCACGCGCACCATCGTAGGCGGCGGCTTGTGCAAGCTTTCACGAGGGGGACGAGTTACCCCAATCGCCTACGGAGCGCTGCCGCGGGCTCACTCCCAGCGGAAGAACCGGGCCGCCGCGCCGAGCCCCAGCACGGCCCACACGGCCAGGATCCCGGCCTCGCCCCAGGGCAGCGCCGCCCCGTGCTGGAGTACGTCCCGCAGACCGTCGGACAGCGCCGAGATCGGCAGCAGCTCCAGCACCGAACGCACCGGCCCGGGGAACTTGTCCAGCGGCACGACGACGCCCCCGCCGACCAGCAGCAGCAGGAAGACCAGATTGGCGGCGGCCAGCGTCGCCTCCGCCTTCAGTGTGCCGGCCATCAGCAGCCCCAGACCGGAGAACGCGGCCGTCCCCAGCACCAGGAGCAGCAGCACGGCGAACGGGTTGCCGTGCGGCGACCAGCCGAGCGCCAGGGCGACCGCGGTGAGCAGCACCACCTGGAGGACCTCGGTCACCAGCACCGCGAGGGTCTTCGAGGTCATCAGCGCCCAGCGGGGGAGCGGCGAGGCCGCGAGCCGCTTGAGCACCCCGTACCGCCGCTCGAAGCCGGTGGCGATGGCCTGGCCGGTGAACGCGGTGGACATCACCGCGAGCGCGAGGATGCCGGGGGCCAGGAAGTCCACCGGATCGCCCGCCCCGGTGTCCACCACGTCGACGGCGCTGAACAGCACCAGCAGCAGCGTCGGGATGATCACCGTCAGCAGCAGCTGCTCGCCGTTGCGCAGCAGCATCCGGGTCTCCAGCGCGGTCTGCGCGGCGATCATGCGGGTCAGCGGGGCGGCGCCCGGCCGGGGGGCGTACGTACCGGCGCTCATGCGCGCAGCTCCTTGCCGGTCAGTTCGAGGAAGACGTCCTCCAGGGTGTGGCGCTCCACGGAGATGCCGGAGGGCATCACACCGTGCTGGGCGCACCAGGAGGTGACGGTGGCCAGCAGCTGGGGGTCGACGTCGCCGGTGATGCGGTACGCGCCGGTGGCGAGCTCCGCGGCCTCCGTGCCGTCGGGCAGCGCCTTGAGCAGGGAGCCGAGGTCGAGCCCGGGGCGCCCGGTGAAGCGGAGGGTGTTCTCGGCGCCGCCGCGGCACAGGGCCTCGGGGCTGCCCTGGGCGACGATCCGCCCGGCGTCGATGATGGCGACGTCGTCGGCCAGCTCCTCGGCCTCGTCCATGAAGTGCGTGGTGAGGATCACGGAGACCCCGTCGGCGCGCAGCTCCCGGACCAGCTCCCAGGTGGAGCGGCGGGCCTGCGGGTCGAGACCGGCGGTCGGCTCGTCGAGGAAGACCAGTTCGGGGCGGCCGACGACCGCCATGGCCAGGGCGAGCCGCTGCTGCTGGCCGCCGGAGAGCCGGCGGTAGGTGGTGCGGCCGCAGCCGCCGAGGCCGAGCCGTTCGATCAGGGTGTCCACGTCGAGCGGGTGGGCGTGCAGTCTCGCCATGTGGCGGAGCATCTCGTCGGCGCGGGCGCCGGAGTAGACGCCGCCGGACTGGAGCATCACGCCGATCCGGGGGCGCAGCCGGGCGGCGTCGGCGACCGGGTCGAGGCCGAGGACCCGGACCGTGCCGGCGTCGGGGCGGCGGTAGCCCTCGCAGGTCTCGACGGTGGTGGTCTTCCCGGCGCCGTTGGGGCCGAGGACCGCGGTGACCGCGCCGGCCGCGACGTCCAGGTCCAGGCCGGCCACGGCGGTCCTGGTGCCGTACCGCTTCACCAGGCCGCGGATCTGGACGACCGGGCCGGACGGGGGTGAAACGGGCTCGCTCCTCATGGGCCGCAATTCTAGGCAGCGGCCGGAGGAGGCCCTGCCCGGGGGCCTGATTAGGTAACCCTAAGTGATGGATTCCACCTTTGATCGTTCCGGACCGTGGTTGTCAGGGCCGGATGAATTACGCAACAATGGCGTTGTGAAATACACGGGCGAGGCTCCGCAGGAGGAACTCGCGACCGGTGAGCGCTCGACGCGCAACCGGGTCGCGCGGTCCATCCTGGACCACGGCCCGTCGACCGTCGCCGAGCTGGCGATGCGCCTGGGGCTGACCCAGGCGGCCGTCCGCCGCCATCTCGACGCCCTCGTCTCCGACGATGTCGTCGAACCGCGCGAGCAGCGGATCTACGGGGCGCGGACCCGCGGCCGCCCGGCCAAGGTGTTCGCCCTGACCGACTGCGGCCGGGACGCCTTCGACCAGTCGTACGACGCCCTCGCCGCGGACGCCCTGCGCTGGATCGCCGAGACGGCGGGCGACGCGGCGGTCATGGCGTTCGCCCGTGCCCGGGTCGCCGACCAGTCGGCCGCCTACCGGGCGGCGATCGAGGCCGCCGACCCCGAGGCGCGCACGGAGGCGTTGGCCAAGGCCTTGTCCGCCGACGGGTACGCTGCTACGGCGCGCAGCGCGCCGGCCCCGCAGCAGGGCGAGCAGCTGTGCCAGCACCACTGCCCGGTCGCACATGTCGCCGAGCAGTACCCGCAGCTGTGCGAGGCGGAGACGGAGATCTTCTCCAGCCTCCTGGGGACCCATGTGCAGCGTCTTGCCACCATCGCCCATGGCGACGGGGTGTGTACGACGTACATTCCGCGCAGCGGACACCCCACCCCACAGACCACCGATTCAGCATCTGCAAGCACAGCCGGGAGGAACCCCGCATGACGCTCCCCACGGAGACTGCCCACCCTGAGCTCGAAGGCCTGGGCACGTACGAATTCGGCTGGGCCGACTCCGACGAGGCAGGCGCGGCGGCCAAGCGCGGTCTCTCCGAGGCCGTCGTCCGCGACATCTCGGAGAAGAAGAACGAGCCCGACTGGATGCTGAAGCTGCGTCTCAAGGGCCTCAAGCTCTTCGACAAGAAGCCCATGCCCAGCTGGGGCTCCGACCTCACCGGCATCGACTTCGACAACATCAAGTACTTCGTCCGTTCGACGGAGAAGCAGGCGGAGTCCTGGGAGGACCTGCCCGAGGACATCAAGAACACGTACGACAAGCTCGGCATCCCCGAGGCGGAGAAGCAGCGCCTGGTCGCCGGCGTCGCCGCGCAGTACGAGTCCGAGGTCGTCTACCACCAGATCCGCGAGGACCTGGAGGAGCAGGGCGTCATCTTCCTCGACACCGACACCGCGCTGAAGGAGCACCCCGAGCTCTTCAAGGAGTACTTCGGCACCGTCATCCCCGTCGGTGACAACAAGTTCGCCTCGCTGAACTCGGCCGTGTGGTCCGGCGGCTCGTTCATCTACGTGCCCAAGGGCGTCCACGTCGACATCCCGCTCCAGGCCTACTTCCGTATCAACACGGAGAACATGGGCCAGTTCGAGCGGACGCTGATCATCGTCGACGAGGACGCCTACGTCCACTACGTCGAGGGCTGCACCGCGCCGATCTACTCCTCGGACTCGCTGCACTCCGCGGTCGTCGAGATCATCGTGAAGAAGGGCGGCCGCTGCCGCTACACGACGATCCAGAACTGGTCGAACAACGTCTACAACCTGGTCACCAAGCGCGCCGTGGCCTACGAGGGCGCGACCATGGAGTGGGTCGACGGCAACATCGGCTCCAAGGTCACCATGAAGTACCCGGCCGTCTACCTGATGGGCGAGCACGCCAAGGGCGAGACCCTGTCCATCGCCTTCGCGGGCGAGGGCCAGCACCAGGACGCCGGAGCCAAGATGGTCCACATGGCGCCCAACACCTCCTCCAACATCGTCTCCAAGTCGGTGGCCCGGGGCGGCGGCCGCACCTCCTACCGCGGTCTGATCGAGATCGGCGAGGGCGCGCCGGGCGCGAAGTCCAACGTGCTCTGCGACGCGCTGCTCGTCGACACCGTCTCGCGCTCCGACACCTACCCGTACGTCGACGTCCGCGAGGACGACGTGTCGATGGGCCACGAGGCGACCGTCTCCAAGGTCTCCGAGGACCAGCTCTTCTACCTGATGAGCCGCGGCATGACCGAGTTCGAGGCCATGGCGATGATCGTGCGCGGCTTCGTCGAGCCGATCGCCAAGGAGCTGCCGATGGAGTACGCCCTGGAGCTGAACCGGCTGATCGAGCTGCAGATGGAGGGTTCGGTCGGCTAGGAGGCGTCTCCCGTACGCAGCCCGACCGCATCCCCCGACACCTGTCCGACCGAGAAAGCGAGCACTACGACAGCCATGGCTGAGGCTCAGAACATTCCTGCGGGGTCCACGACCGCCGGTTCCATCGCGGTGGCCGCCGAGTCGACCGTCGCCACGCGCATGAGCGCGCCGCCGTCCTTCGACGTCGCGGACTTCCCGGTCCCGCACGGCCGCGAGGAGGAGTGGCGGTTCACCCCGCTGGAGCGGCTGCGCGGACTGCACGACGGCACGGCCGTCGCCAACGGCGGCGGGGTGAAGGTCGCCGTCGAGGCCCCCGCCGGTGTCACGGTCGAGACCGTCGGCCGCGACGACGCCCGCCTCGGCAGGGCCGGCACGCCGGTGGACCGGGTCGCCGCCCAGGCGTACTCGTCCTTCGAGCAGGCCACCGTCGTCACGGTCCCCAAGGAGGCCGTGCTCACCGAGCCGATCCGCATCGCGGTGCACGGCGAGGGCGGCGTCGCCTTCGGCCACCAGGTCATCGAGCTGGGCGCCTTCGCCGAGGCCCTCGTCGTCATCGACCACACCGGTGACGCCGTGCTCGCCGCCAACGTCGACTACGTCCTGGGCGACGGGGCCAAGCTCACCGTCGTCTCCGTCCAGGACTGGGACGAGCAGGCGGTCCACGTCGGCCAGCACAACGCGCTGGTCGGCCGCGACGCCACCTTCAAGTCCGTCGTCGTCACCTTCGGCGGGGACGTCGTCCGGCTCCACCCGCGGATCGCCTACGCGGGCACCGGCGGCTCGGCCGAGCTGTTCGGCCTCTACTTCACCGACCGGGGCCAGCACCAGGAGCACCGCCTCCTGGTCGACCACAACACCCCGCACTGCACCTCCAACGTGGCCTACAAGGGCGCGCTGCAGGGCGACGGCGCCCACGCCGTATGGATCGGCGACGTCCTCATCCAGGCCGCCGCCGAGGGCACCGACACCTACGAGATGAACCGCAACCTGGTCCTCACCGACGGTGCCCGGGTCGACTCCGTGCCCAACCTGGAGATCGAGACCGGCGAGATCGTCGGCGCCGGCCACGCCTCCGCGACCGGCCGCTTCGACGACGAGCAGCTGTTCTACCTCCAGTCCCGCGGTATCCCCGCCGAGGAGGCCCGCCGCCTCGTCGTGCGCGGATTCTTCGCGGAACTGGTCCAGCAGATCGGACTGCCCGACGTCGAGGCCCGTCTCCTCGACAAGATCGAGGCCGAGCTGAAGGCGTCCGTCTGATGGCCTTCGTCAAGGCGTGCACGCTGAGCGAGCTGGAGGAGGACACCCCCAAGCGGGTGGAACTCGACGGCACGCCGGTCTCCGTCGTCCGCACCGAGGGCGAGGTGTTCGCGATCAACGACATCTGCTCGCACGCGAACGTCTCGCTCTCCGAGGGCGAGGTCGAGGACTGCATGATCGAGTGCTGGCTGCACGGATCGAGCTTCGACCTGCGCACCGGCAAGCCGTCCGGCCTTCCCGCGACGCGCCCCGTCCCCGTATACCCCGTCAAGATCGAAGGGGACGATGTGCTCGTCTCCGTCACCCAGGAGTCCTGAGTCACCCATGGCAACGCTTGAAATCCGCGACCTGCATGTCACCGTCGAGGCCGACAACGCCACGAAGGAGATCCTCAAGGGCGTCGACCTGACCGTGAAGCAGGGCGAGACCCACGCCATCATGGGCCCCAACGGGTCCGGCAAGTCCACCCTCGCGTACTCGCTGGCGGGACACCCCAAGTACACCGTCACCAGCGGCACCGTCACGCTGGACGGCGAGGACGTCCTCGCGATGTCCGTCGACGAGCGCGCCCGCGCCGGCCTGTTCCTCGCCATGCAGTACCCGGTCGAGATCCCCGGCGTCTCGGTCTCCAACTTCCTGCGCACCTCCGCCACCGCCGTCCGCGGCGAGGCCCCCAAGCTGCGCACCTGGGTGAAGGAGGTCAAGGAGACCATGTCCGGCCTCCAGATGGACCCGTCCTTCGCCGAGCGCAACGTCAACGAGGGCTTCTCCGGCGGTGAGAAGAAGCGCCACGAGATCCTTCAGCTGGAGCTCCTCAAGCCGAAGGTCGCGATCCTCGACGAGACCGACTCCGGCCTCGACGTCGACGCCCTGCGCATCGTCTCCGAGGGCGTCAACCGGGTCCGCTCGACCGGCGAGGTCGGCACCCTGCTGATCACGCACTACACCCGGATCCTCCGGTACATCAAGCCCGACTTCGTGCACGTCTTCGCCAACGGCCGCATCGCCGAGTCCGGCGGCGCCGAGCTGGCCGACAAGCTGGAGAACGAGGGCTACGAGGCATATGTGAAGGGTGGCGCTTCCGCGTGACTGACGCCCGCCAGGGGCTCACCGGCCTCCTCGACACCGAGGCGATCCGCAAGGACTTCCCCCTGCTGGACCGCACGGTCCACGACGGGAAGAAGATCGTTTATCTGGACAGCGCGGCGACCTCGCAGAAGCCGCGCCAGGTGCTCGACGCCCTCAACGAGTACTACGAGCGGCACAACGCCAATGTGCACCGCGGCGTGTACACGATCGCGGAGGAGGCCACGGCGCTCTACGAGGGCGCCCGTGACAAGGTCGCCGCGTTCATCAACGCGCCCAGCCGCAACGAGGTGATCTTCACCAAGAACGCCTCCGAGTCGCTCAACCTCGTGGCCAACATGCTCGGCTGGGCCGACGAGCCCTACCGGGTCGACCACGAGACCGAGATCGTCACCACCGAGATGGAGCACCACTCCAACATCGTGCCGTGGCAGCTGCTCTCGCAGCGCACCGGCGCCAAGCTGAAGTGGTTCGGCATCACGGACGACGGCCGGCTCGACCTGTCGAACATCGACGAGATCATCACCGAGAAGACGAAGATCGTCTCCTTCACGCTGGTCTCGAACATCATGGGCACGATCAACCCGGTCGAGAAGATCGTCCGGCGCGCCCAGGAGGTCGGTGCCCTCGTCTGCGTCGACGCCTCGCAGGCCGCCCCGCACATGGTGCTGGACGTGCAGGCGCTGCAGGCCGACTTCGTGGCCTTCACCGGCCACAAGATGGTCGGCCCGACCGGCATCGGCGTCCTCTGGGGACGGCAGGAGCTCCTGGAGGACCTGCCCCCGTTCCTCGGCGGCGGCGAGATGATCGAGACCGTGTCGATGCACTCGTCGACGTACGCCCCGGCGCCGCACAAGTTCGAGGCCGGTACGCCCCCGATCGCCCAGGCCGTCGGCCTCGGCGCGGCGGTGGACTACCTCACGGCCGTCGGCATGGAGAACATCCACCGCCATGAGCAGGCCATCGCCGGATACGCGGTGAAGCGCCTGCTGGAGGTCCCGGACCTCCGGATCATCGGTCCGGCCACCGCGGAGGACCGCGGCGCCACGATCTCCTTCACGCTCGGTGACATCCACCCGCACGACGTGGGCCAGGTCCTCGACGAGCAGGGCATCGCGGTCCGGGTCGGACACCACTGCGCACGGCCCGTCTGCCTGAGGTACGGAATTCCTGCGACGACGCGAGCGTCGTTCTATCTGTACTCCACGCCCGCCGAGGTCGACGCCCTGGTGGACGGTCTGGAACACGTCCGGAACTTTTTCGGTTAGACAGCGGCTGAGGGTTGACTGGTGAAGCTTGACTCGATGTACCAGGACGTGATCCTGGACCACTACAAGCACCCCCACGGGCGCGGCCTGCGGGACGGCGACGCCGAGGTGCACCACGTCAATCCGACGTGCGGCGACGAGATCACGCTGCGGGTGCGCTACGACGGCGACACCCTCGCGGACGTCAGCTACGAGGGGCAGGGCTGCTCCATCAGCCAGGCCAGCGCCTCCGTGCTGAACGAGCTGCTGGTCGGCAAGGAGCTGGCCGAGGCGCAGAAGATCCAGGAGGTGTTCCTGGAGCTGATGCAGTCCAAGGGCCAGCTGGAGCCGGACGACGCGATGGAGGAGGTGCTGGAGGACGCGGTCGCGTTCGCCGGCGTCTCCAAGTACCCGGCCCGGGTGAAGTGCGCGCTGCTGAGCTGGATGGCGTGGAAGGACGCGACGGCCAAGGCGCTGTCCGAAGGGAAGACGGCATGAGCGAGAACGAGACTCTTACCACCAAGCCGGCCTCCGAGGAGGAGGTCCGCGAGGCGTTGTACGACGTCGTCGACCCCGAGCTGGGCATCGACGTCGTCAATCTGGGGCTGATCTACGGCATCCACATCGACGACGCCAACATCGCCACCCTCGACATGACCCTGACGTCCGCGGCCTGTCCGCTGACCGACGTCATCGAGGACCAGGCCCGGTCCGCCACCGACGGCATCGTCAGCGAACTCCGGATCAACTGGGTCTGGATGCCGCCGTGGGGCCCGGACAAGATCACGGACGACGGCCGCGAGCAGCTGCGCGCGCTGGGCTTCAACGTCTGAGCCCTCCCGTACGCGTCGAGAACGGCCCCCGGCATCCGCCGGGGGCCGTTCCGCGCTCACGGTCACTCCTCCTCGTACTGCCGGGGCTCCGCAGCGGCCTCGGCCAGGACCGGGCCGAGGTTCTCCGTACGGATGCGGCGGTCCACGTACAGCAGCCCCGTCACCAGCGGCGGGAACGTGGACACGACCAGCTGGCTGACCATCTGGCCGAGCAGCAGCGAGCCCGCGTAGCCGCTCAGCGCGACCAGCACGGACGCCGTGTTCGGGTCGTCGCCCAGGCTCATCGAGCCGAGCATCCCGGAGAACATCCCGATGAACGTGAACGGCATCTGGATCACATAGCTCGCCACCATGGCCATCACCCCGGCCAGCAGCGTGATGCCGAGGATCCGCCACCAGTCGCCGCGCACCAGTTGGAACGACCGGCGCATCGCCGCCACCGGCCCCTGGGTCTCGAACACGGCGACCGACGGCGCCAGACTGAACTTGACCCAGAGCCAGAGCGCCAGCGGCGCCGTCGCCACGAAGCCCAGGAAGCCGACCACGACCAGGGCGACCGCCCCGCCGCCCCCGTCCATGCTGAACGCGCCGACGATCAGGGCCACGAACGCCATCCAGCCGAGCAGCATCGGGACCATGGCGATCAGCCCGGTCAGCACGACCGTGCCGATCACGGAGGCCATCCGCGACCAGGCCCGCCGCCATATCGCCGAGAACGTCGTCGTACGGCCCAGGACCGCCTCCTGGAGGACCGCCGGCACCGCCGTGTAGGTCAGCGCCGTGGCGAGCACGCCGGTGATGAGCGCCACCAGCGCGACCGCGCCGAACGCGACGACGACCGGCACCCAGTCCGCCCGGTCGGCCGGGTCCCCCTCGTCCAGCGCCAGCAGCCGGTCCACATGGTCCGCGACCGCCGAGTACGCGATCAGCGCGGCGGCCGTCATCACGGCCAGCGCCCCGCCGAACGCGGCCGCCCCGACACCGAACAGCTGCTTGCCGTACCGGCCCAGGGTCGCGAACGCGCCACCGAGCACATCACCGATCCGCAGCGGCCCCAGGGGTATCACCCCTGGTTTCGGCACCGCCCAGCCGCCGCCCCAGCCACCCCGTCCGGGCGGCCCTCCCGGCCCTCCGTACGGCGAACCCCCGTACGCGCCACCGCCCCACCCCGCGTCCTGCGCCACTGCTGCTCCGTCGGTCCGTCGATCATGAACTGGCCTGTACTGGACGGACCACGGTAGCGCCCCCCGTTCCCGTCCCGCCCCGGGCCTCCGCCCCCCGGCCGCGAGACCCTGGGGAGAGCCGCCCGCCGGACCGCCCCGGCGGCCCGCGTGAACCCGGAACGCCGTTGCGGGCAACAGCAGTCGACAGTCCTCGCGCCCACACGCCGAAGAAGAGCGGAGACACCGTTGACCGGACCACCGAGAGACGACGACGCGGCCGTGATCGTCCAGTCCCTGGAGCAGCCCGAAGCCTTCGCCCTCCTCTACGACCGCTATGCCGCCGACATCCACCGCTACGCCGCCCGGCGCCTCGGGGAGGGGGCGGCCGACGACCTCACCGCCGACACCTTCCTCACCGCCTTCCGCTCCCGGGCCCGCTTCGACACCGGCCGGGAGAGCGCCCGGCCCTGGCTCTACGGGATCGCGGCCCATCTGATCGGCCGGCACCGCCGCACCGAGATCCGGGCACTGCGGGCCCTGGCCCGCACCGGCATCGACCCGGTCGCCGAATCCTGGACCGACGGCGCCGACCACCGGGTCACCGCGCAGGCCGCCCACGGCCGGCTCGCGGGCGCGCTCGCCACGCTCTCCGCGGGCGACCGGCACGTCCTGCTGCTGATCGCGTGGGCGGACCTCAGCTACCAGGAGGTGGCCGACGCGCTCTCGCTGCCCATCGGCACGGTCCGCTCGCGCCTCAACCGGGCCCGCCGCACGGTGCGCCGGGCCATGGGCGGCGATCCCACGGTCGTCACCGAGAGCCTGGAGGTGGCTCATGGACAGGGATGAGATGACACTGGTGCGCGAACTGCGCGCCGACGCGCCCGTACCGGACCGGGCCGCACTGGCCGCCGGACGGCAGCGCCTCACCGAGGCCGCCGGACGCCGCCGGGTGCGCGCCGACTGGCGGCTCGCCGTCGTCGCCACGGTCGCCGCCGTCGCCCTGGGCGGGGCCGTCACCGCCGGTATCGCCGGCGGCGGCCGGGGCGCGGATCCCGCCGCGGCGCCCGTCGTCACCGAACGGATCGACGCCGGCGGGGCGCTCCGCGACGCGGCCGCCCGGGTCGCCGACGACCCCGTCCCCACGCCCCGGGACGGTCAGTGGGTCTACACCGAGGTCCTGGAGGTCCGGGCCGGGGAGGACGGGCCGGGGGAGGAGGCGGGCGGGCCGCGCAGGAGCGAGAGCTGGCACCGCTACGCGGACCCGGCCTTCGAGAACGGCAGGTCGGGCGATGACCACTCCCCGCGCGAGCGCTTCCGGTTCCTGGCCGGGCTGCCCTCCGCCCCGGCCGAGGTGAGGAAACGGGCCCGCGCCTTCTACCCCGGCGACGGGGAGCCGGTCGCCCGGCACGACTTCCGGGCGCTGTCGCTGCTGGCCGCGTCCTCGCCCGCCGACCCGGAGGGGCTCGCCGCCGTCTACCGGGCGATGGCCACCGTGCCCGGCCTGGAGGCGGTGCGGACCGAGGACGCGCTCCACCGGCCGGTGATCGGGATCGGCTTCGCCGGGGACCGCGAACTGCTGCTCCTGGACGCGGACACCCTGCGGTACGCCGGCTGGGGCTCGCTGGACTCGCCGACCGCCGACGGCGTCCGCACGGTGGTCAGGACCGCGCTGGTCGACGCCGACGGGGAACGCCCCTGACCGGCGGGGCCGCGGGCCGGCGCCCGGCAGCCGTACGGGGGACACGGGGGTGTTCCCGTACGGCGCCGGGCGCGACGCCCGGACGCTGAGACCGGTTGGCCCGAGCGGGCCCCGGCCGGTTAGGTTTCGGGCATGACCGACACGACTTCCACCCGCACCACCGGCGCCGTCGCCGCCGGCCTCGCCACCGTCGCCGGCGACGGCTCCGTCCTCGACACCTGGTTCCCCGCCCCCGAGCTCACCGCCGAGCCCGGCCCCGCCGGAACCGAGCGGCTCGACCCCGAGCAGGCCGTCAACCTGCTGGGCGAGGGCGCCGCGAAGGCCATCGGCGTCGACGCCCGCCGCGGGGTCGAGGTCGTCGCCGTCCGCACGGTCATCGGCTCGCTCGACGACAAGCCGCTCGACGCCCACGACGTCTACCTGCGTCTGCACCTGCTCTCGCACCGCCTGGTGCGGCCGCACGGACAGAACCTGGACGGCATCTTCGGCCACCTGGCCAACGTCGCCTGGACCTCGCTCGGCCCGGTGGCCGTGGACGATCTGGAGAAGGTGCGGCTCAACGCCCGCGCCGAGGGCCTGCACCTCCAGGTCACCTCGGTCGACAAGTTCCCGCGCATGACGGACTACGTCGCGCCGAAGGGCGTCCGGATCGCCGACGCCGACCGGGTCCGCCTCGGCGCCCACCTGGCCTCCGGCACCACCGTGATGCACGAGGGCTTCGTCAACTTCAACGCCGGGACGCTCGGCACCTCCATGGTCGAGGGCCGGATCTCCGCGGGCGTCGTCGTCGGGGACGGCTCGGACATCGGCGGCGGCGCCTCCACCATGGGCACGCTCTCCGGCGGCGGCAAGGAGCGCATCGTGATCGGCGAGCGCTGCCTGGTCGGCGCCGAGGCCGGCGTCGGCATCGCGCTCGGCGACGAATGCGTCGTCGAGGCCGGGCTGTACGTCACCGCGGGCACCCGGGTCACCCTGCCGGACGGCCAGGTCGTCAAGGCGCGCGAGCTCTCCGGCGCCTCGCACATCCTCTTCCGCCGCAACTCGGTGACCGGCGCCGTCGAGGCCCGCCCGAACAACGCGGTCTGGGACGGGCTCAACGACGTCCTGCACAGCAACGACTAGGGCCTGTCGTCACACTGCCGTCGTCGCCCGAAGGGCGGCCCTGCGGGGTCAGGTGCGTGCTCTCGGTGTGCCGGGTGCGGGTCCTCGTACTGGACGTACTCGGGCCTGTGCCCGGTGCGGCGAGAG
>NZ_JBVHKV010000005.1:0-432328 GCF_055559335.1 Streptomyces sp. NPDC024555 | reverse complement strand
ATACGTGCTGGTGTGTGGAGTTCTGTGGTGTGCTCTTCCGATCTCTGGAAGTGTGGCGGCGCCCCCCGGGTTTGTGGGGGGGGCACCCCGGGGGCGGCGCCCGGCCCCGCGGGGCGCCGCCGCTCCCTTCCGGAGGGTTACGGCGTCACGACGCTGCCCCCGAAGGTGACGACGAGCCGGCCGTCCGAGGCGAACGACCAGCCGAGGGCGCCGTCGTACGAGGCGCAGCGCGAGCCGTTGGACCCCGTCCAGAACTGGTTGGAGCCGTCGGCGTCGCCGACCGTCTTGTCGTTGGAGCCGCTGCCGTCGCGGCAGGAGGTGTTGTCGCGGAACACGGAGGTGCCCTTGTCGAAGGAGAAGTTGCGTTCCTCGTTGTCGATGCCGACGTTGTCCGAGATCGTCATCGAGCCGGGGTTGCTGTTGTACGTGAATCCGTGGTGCCCGTTGGCGTAGGCGATGCTGCGGCGCACGACGTGGTCGACCTTGATGCCGTCCCCGCCGAGCTTGTAGCCGTTGCGGTCGCCGTCCTCGTTCACCGTCCCGTCCGAGAGTGTGCCGTTGTGGTAGGAGAGGGAGTCCTCGATGGTCACCGGGCCGATGGGTCCGGTCTCGTTCTTGGTGTAGAGGTCCCAGCCGTCGTCGATGTTGTTGTGCGACACGGTGTACCGGAAGACGTTCCCGGGGCCGGAGGTGAGCTTGGAGGCGAAGCCGTCGGCGTCCTCGCCGTCGGAGTCGGCGTTGTCGTGCGATTCCGAGCTGAGGACGAGGTTGTCCGACGGCCAGTCGGCCTCGGGCGTCGTGGAGGCGATCCGTGAGATCTGCAGCCCGGAGTCGTGGTTGAAGCGGGTCACGACGCGTTCGATGACGTTGTCGCTGCCGCCGACGAAGATCCCGTTGTCTCCCGCGTGTTCGACGGTGATGCCGTTGAGGTGCCAGTAGTCGCCGTTCACGGCGAGCCCGCGGTTGGCCGGGTCCTCGCTCATGGCCGAGAAGTTCAGCACGGGCTTCTCGCCCGGGTAGGCGGCCATGGTGGTGCGGGCCGCCGAGGTGCCGTCGTTGCCCGGCGGAATGGTGACCGTCGTCGCGTAGTGGTACGTGCCGCCGCGCAGGTAGATCGTGCCGCCGGAGGAGACGCGGGCGATCGCCGAGGACAGCGTCGTCGGATCCGATTCGGTGCCGGCCGCGGAGTCGGTGCCGTCGGGCGCCACGTACAGGGCACCGGCCGCGAGCGCGGCGGGGACGGCCGAGGCGCGGGCGGCGGTGGGGGGCGCGGCCTGGGCGGTGGCGGCCGGCACGGCGGCGAGCGAGCCGGCCAGCAGGCCGAGACCGACGAGGACGGGTTTGATCTGCATCGTTCGACTCCAGGTGGGGGTGTGGTTTCGACGAGTGCGCACACGTGTCTGTTCGACTCCATGAACGGACCCGGGTGTGGGGGTTGCCCCGGATCCGCACAAGCGCTTTCTATGGACCCTAGGCGTGCACCATGTTCACGTCAATGAACATGTACATGAATTCCGTTTACGCATATGACCCGCGAATCATTCGCCGCATCCGGGAACGCACATGAACTTGTTTGTTCTCCCATTCAGGTGATAGAAAATGGCCATGAGTGTCGCCCACCGCCTTGACCTGACCCTGCGCCTGGTGCAGGGATCGACCCGCGTCTCCGTCGCCGAACTCGCCCAGCGTCTCGGGGTGTCGGAGATGACCGTGCGCCGCGATCTCGACGCGCTGGAGGGACGGGGGCTCGTGCGCCGCGTGCACGGCGGGGCGGTGGCCACGCGGTCGCGCGCCGAGGACGCCGGGTTCGACGCGCGCGCCTCCTGGCAGGCGGCCACGAAGGACCGCCTGGGGGAAGCCGTCGCCTCGCTCGTCGAGCCGGGGTCGCGGGTCCTGCTGGACGCGGGGACCACCACGGTCCATGTGGCCGAACAGCTCGCGTCCCGGGGGCCGTTGACCGTGGCCGTGCTGAGCCTTCAGGCGGCCGTGCGCCTCGCCGACCGGCCGGGCATCGACCTCCTGGTCGTGGGCGGGCGCTCCCGTCCGGGCGAACGGTCCTTCGTCGGCCCGCTCGCGCTCGGCACGCTGGAGGAACTGGCCTTCGACTGCTTCGTGATGTCGATCGGCGGGGTGCACGCCGAGCACGGCTGGTCGGAGTTCTCGCTGGAGGACGCCGCCGTGAAACGGGCCGGCATCGCCCGGTCCGCGCGCACGGTCGTCGTGGCCGACGCGACCAAGCTCGGGGTCCGGGCCTTCAGCCGCGTCGCCCCGCTCGACTCCGTGGAGCAGTTCGTCACCGACAGGGCGGCGGCCGACTCCGACACCCATCCCGGCGGGCCGCAGACCCTGGACGCCCTGCGCGAGGCGGGCGTCGACACCGTCCTCGCCTGAGCCGATCCCTCCCGGCCGCTTCCCCGTCCTTTTCTCCCTCTGTCTCTCCGTCCCCCCGTTCCGAGGAGTGTGCCGCCGTGGCCACCGCACCCCGTCCCCTGATGATCCTGGTCGCCGGTCCGTACCGGTCGGGCACCGGGGACGACCCCGAGAAGCTCGAAGCGAACGTCCGGGCGATGAACCGCACGGCCCTCGCGCTGTTCCGGGCCGGGCACCTGCCCGTCACCGGCGAGGCGCTCGCCCTCCCGCTGCTGGAGAGCGCCGGGGGCGCCCGGCCCGGCGATCCGCTCTTCGACGAGATCTTCCACCCCGTCGCCGAACGCCTCCTCGCCCGCTGCGACGCCGTGCTGCGCATCGGCGGCCCCTCCGAGGGCGCGGACCGGATGGTGGCCCTGGCCCGCGCCGGCGGCAAGGCCGTCCACACCGCTCTCGCCGACGTCCCGGACGCCCGATGACGGCCGGGATCGACACCCCCGACCGCCGCGGCCGCACCGGACTGGACCGGCAGGGCCTCGGACTGACCGGCAACCCGCGCGTACGGATCCGGCAGGTCGAGGTGCTGTCCTGCGACTGGTACGTCCTGCGCCGGACCACGTTCGACTACGAGCACAGCGACGGGCACACCAGCCGGGAGCGGCGCGAGACCTACGACCGGGGCGACGGCGCGACGATCCTGCTGTACGACACGGCGCACGGAACGGTGCTGCTGACCCGGCAGTTCCGGCTGCCCGCGTACGTCAACGGCCACCCCGACGGCATGCTTCTGGAGACCGCGGCCGGGCTGCTCGACGGGGACGGTCCCGAGGAGGCGATCCGCCGCGAGGCGGCCGAGGAGACCGGGCACGTCATCGGCGCGCCCGAGCATGTCTTCGATGTGTACATGAGCCCCGGCTCCGTCACGGAGCGCCTGCACTTCTACGCCGCCCCCTACGATCCGGCGGACACGCCGGAGGGGGCGACGGGGGTCGCTGTGGAAGGCGAGGACATCGCCACGGTCGAGCTTCCGTTCGCCGAGGCCCTGGCCATGGTCCGGGACGGCAGGATCGCGGACGCCAAGACGATCATGCTGCTCCAGTGGGCCGCGCTGGACGGCCCGTTCCGCCCCGCCGGACCGCTCCCCCACCACGGCTGACGCACGGGCCCGCCCCCCGCCACTCAGAGCGCGGTGAGCAGCGCGTCGAGCGGGGCGGGCACGCGATCGGCGTCCAGCGCTTCGACGAGGACCCTGCCGTACTGGATCTTCCGGCCCTTCTTCGTGCCGAGGAAGCGGCGCAGCTGGCGCTCCGGCGGGCGGCCCAGCTGGGCGGGCTGGCGCTGGAACGTCCGGAAGGCGCGCAGATCGCCCTCGGCCCGTACGGCCTCCTCGGTCCGGGGCACGCCGAGCGCCCGGATCAGTTCGTCCTCCAGGTCGGCGGAGCAGACGAAGAACTCCCCCTGTCCGGCTCCGGACCGCTCCAGCCCCCGTGTGTAGTAGGGCAGTTCGGCCTCGTCGCAGAGGCCGGTGAGGCGGAGGTCCAGGCCCGGGGGTCCGAGGACGGCGGTGAAGCGTCCCACGCTCATCGCGCCGCCCATCGGCAGGACACAGACCCCCTCGGCCTCCAGATCGCGGCCCCGGCGCGCGGCGAGGGCGTCGACCGCCGCCGCGTCGCTCGGCCCCTCCAGCAGGACGACGGCGCGGACGGGCAGCCGTGCCGCCAGGTCGCGGGCGGGGCCCGGCGGGCCCCCGGCCGCCCGGGCGATGACCGCGTTCCGGAAGAGATTCATGTCCGACATGGGACGAGTCTGCGCCGGAACCGGCTCGGACGACACGGATTTTCACCGCGCCGGACCGGGTCCGGCGCGCAGGGCGGCCGGGTCCGGGGCGGCGGTGCGTCTACGCGTCCCGGGTCATGTCGCGGACCAGGGCGCGCGGTTCGTACCCGGCCGCCCGGTACGTGGCGACGGCTGCGGCGTTCGACGCGGGGGTGCAGACCATCGCGCTCGACGCGCCCATGTCGCGCAGCGCGGCGGCGGCAGCGACGCTGATCGCCCGGCCGTGGCCGCGTCCCCGGTGGTCGCGGTGGACGCCCATCGGCTCCAGCAGTCCGGGGCGGCCGGGGCCCGCCGACCACACCGTCACACAGGCGACGGCCGCGCCCTCGTCGTCGTACGCGAGGAGCGTCCGGGCGTCCGCGAAGGGCCGTCCGGCGGCCATGGTGTGCCAGCGCTCCTCGGTGAACGTCGAGCCGTCGAACGCGGACCGGTGGACGGCGGTGCTCTCGGCGGCGAGTCCGGGGCCGACGCGCTCGACGCGCACACCGGGATGGGGCACCGGCTGCGCCAGGTCGCGATGGAGCGGGGTCCAGGGCTCGTCGGCGTGCCACCCCGCCCCGGCCAGCAGGTCCTGGAGGCGGGCGGTCATCGGGGCCTCGATGCTCGCCCTCCCGGCGGGCAGCAGTCCGCGGTCCGGGTCGGTCACGTCGGCCAGCATGCTCCGTGCCAGTGCCTCGTCCTGCTGGGCGTCGCGGGCGATCGTCAGGCGCAGGAGTCCGGGTCCGTCCAGGAGTCCGACGGCGAGGATCCGGCCCTCGCGGCTCCAGGTCCGGACGGCGGTGGCGGTCGCCTCCGGCCCCGCTCTCCAGAACCAGCCGAGGTCCCCGGGGTGCAGTTGCAGCGGTGACGCGTCGGACTGCCAGCCGCGCAGTGCGGCGACGGCCTCGCCCAGTCCGTTCGCGTCCGGCTCGCTCAGCTCGATCGACATGAACCGATCAGACACCACCCGCCGCGCCCTTCGCATCCGAATTCCGGCCGAGTGTGCGGTCCAGGACGGTCAGCAGCAGGTAGACGACGCCCGCGCCGAGCATGAACCAGGCCAGGTGGTGCATGCCGCCGGTGGTGACGTGCGGTCCGAAGGAGAGCGCGGCGGTCGCGGAGGCCACCATCGAGCCGATGTAGGCGAAGGTGCGGAGCAGTCCCGCCGAGGAGGCGATGCGCTCGGCGTCCGCCTGGGCGTAGACGCAGTTCTGCAGGGCGAGGCTGTTGAGCCCCTGCGGGACGCCGAAGACGAGGGCGACGAGGACCAGCGCCCAGACGGGGCTGTCACCGGCGAGCGTCAGCATGACGACACAGGCGGCGACCTGTCCCAGCGCGCCGACGAGCAGTTTGCCGCGGACGGCGGTGCTGCGGCCGGAGAGCAGGGAGACGCCGATGGCCACGAGGAACATCGGGATCTGGACGAGTCCGGCGTGGAACGGGGAGAGCCCGTAGCCCTCCTCGGTCCACTGGGTGAAGCCGTAGAGGAAGGCGTAGGAGACGGTGTAGGTGACCAGGGCGCGTCCGTAGGTGACGAGCAGGGGTGTGTTGCCGCCCAGGACGCGCAGGTCGATGAAGGGTGCGGGGGCCCGCAGTTCGCGCAGGACGAATCCGGCACCGGCCGCCGCCGCGATCACCGGGAGGTACCAGTCCTCCGGGCGCAGGTTCATCAGGAAGAGCAGCAGCGCGACGAGCATTCCCGCGAACAGGGCCATGCCGGGCAGGTCGAGCCGGGTGGCGAGGCCCGTCCGGGGCGCGGGGCCGGCCGCCGGGGCGTCGCTCCCTGCGGGCGGGGTGTGCCCGGTGTGCCGGGGCAGCCGGAGCAGTCCGAGCGCCACGGCGAGGGCGGCGAGGGGGACGTTCAGCGCGAAGGTGGCGCGCCAGCCGCCGACGGAGATGAGGAGCCCGCCGAGCAGCGGGCCGATGACGGCGATGGTCTGGTTGGCGACGGCGAGGGCGGTGAGGACCCCGGCGGGGCTGCGGATTCCGGTGCGGCGCTCCTCGCTGCGCAGCAGGGCCATGGCGGCGGGGTAGCCGGCGCAGGTGCCGAACCCGAGGAGGACCCGGGAGCCGATCAGGACGCCGAGGTTCGGGGCGAGGGTGCCGACGACGCCCGCGACGCCGACGAGCGAGGTGCTGATCAGGAAGAGCCGGCGCGGTCCGAAGAGGTCGATGAGGCGGCCGACGACGGGCTGTCCGAGCGCGGTGGCGAGGTAGAGGGCGGAGACGAGCCAGGCGGTCTGCGAGGGCGGGGCGCCCAGCGCGTTGCCGATGGGTATGAGGGTGACGGCGATGATCGTCGAGTTGACCGGGTTGAGGACCGAACCGAGGATCATCGGCGGCAGCAGCCGGCGGTCGAATCCGGTGGCCGTGGCGCCGGTCCGTGCGGTGGTCGTCCGTTCAGTCATGGGTCAGTCGTTCCAGAACGGTCATGGCGGTGATGACCGCGCGCCGTTCCTCCTCCGTGCAGCGGCTCTGCAGTTCGCCGGCCAGCCATTCCTGCCGGGCCTGGCGCCCTTCCGCCACACGTCGGCGCCCCTCCGGAGTGAGGGAGACGAGCATCCGCCGCCCGTCGTCCGGGTCGCGGTGCCGTTCCACGAGGCCGAGCCGCTCCAGGGCCGCGACGGTGGACGTCATGGACTGGTGGCGCACCCCTTCGGCGGCGGCGAGGTCGCTGGCGGTGACGCCGCCCTCCGGTCCGGTCAGCCGGGCCAGTACGGAGGCCTGTCCGAGGGTCATGTCCTCCGGTTCCGCCGCGTTCAGGATGCGGCGGCGCAGGCGGCTGATGACCGCGCGGACCTGCTGGGACGCCTGGACCGCCGAGGGCGAGGGGCGGGGGTTCTTGTCGTTCACGTCTCCAGGCTAGAACCCACAGTTTGAGTTGTACAGTTTCACCTGTGGATTACGGTCGGCCGGACCGCCGCGGCCGGTTCGGCGCTCCCCGGGGACGTCCTGCGGGCGGCTCGGGCGACCGCGACGCGTTCCAGGACCCAGAGCACCACCGTGCCGGCGGCGAGGGAGGCTCCCAGGACGGAGACCCCGGCCCATCCGGCGCCCGCCCAGACGACCGAGGTCAGCGCGGAGCCGACCGCCCCGCCCACGAAGAACGAGGTCATGAAGGCGGAGTTGATGCGGTTGCGGGCCTCCGGGCGCAGCGCGTAGATCACGTTCTGGGTGCTGTTGAGCACCGCCTGATGGGCCAGGTCCAGGACGACGACGCCGATGAGCAGCCAGACCAGGGAGTGCGATCCGGCGGCGACGGCCGCCCAGGACAGCACCAGCAGGACCGTGCCGGCGCCCGTCACCTTCTGGACGTGTCCGCGGTCGGCGAGCCGTCCGGCGGCCGTCGCGGTCACCGCACCCGCCGCGCCGACCAGCCCGAACAGGCCGATGCCCGATTCCGACCAGCCGTACGGGGGCCGTACGAGGAGGAAGGTCAGGGCCGTCCACAGCACGCTGAACGACGCGAGGCTGAGGGCACCGATCCCGGCGCGCCACCGCAGCAGCGGCTCGTACCGGAACATCGCGAGCGTCGAGCGCAGCAGCGCCGGGTACGACAGTCCGTCACCCGTGCCGCCCAGCCGGGGCAGCCGTGTCCGCAGCAGGACGGCGGTCAGCGCCATCAGCCCGGCGCCGGCCCAGTAGACCGTGCGCCAGCCGCCCAGTTCCGAGAGCGCGCCGGAGGCGGTCCGGGCCAGCAGGAGGCCGAGGAGCAGCCCGGTCATGACGGTGCCGACGACCCGGCCGCGTTCCGCCGGGGCCGCCAGGGAGACGGCGAAGGGGACGATCACCTGCGCCCCCACGGAGGTGAGCGCGGTCAGCGCGGTGCCGATCAGGAGCACGGTGCCGTTGGCGGCGGTGGCCGAGACCAGCAGGAAGAGCGCGGTGGCCCCGTACAGGGCGACCGCGAGCCGCCGGCGCTCGACGAGGTCGCCGAGGGGCACCAGCAGGATCAGGCCCAGCGCGTAGCCGATCTGCGCCACTGTCACCAGTAAGGCCGCGGCGGTGGCCCCGAGGCCCAGTTCACGGCCGATCAGGTCGAGCAGCGGCTGGGCGAAGTAGTTGCCCGCGACGGCGAGGCCGGTCGCGGCGGACATGAGGAGGAGCAGCCCGCGGGAGAGGCCGCCTTCGGAGGCGGTGGGTGTCGTGGTCATGGATTCAGCTTCGCGGGAGCCTCATCGATGAGTCCAACACATGTTTGTCATCAGAACGATCGTGGTTCACGATGGATCGATGGACCTTCAGCAGATGCGGTACGTGGTGGCCGTGGCGGAGACGAGGAACTTCACGCGCGCCGCCGAGCAGTGCCTGGTCGTGCAGTCGGCGCTGAGCCATCAGATCGCCCGGCTGGAACGCGAGCTGGGGGCCCGGCTGTTCGAGCGGACCAGCCGGCGGGTCCGGCTGACCGCCGCCGGTGAGGCGTTCCTGCCCGCCGCCCGGCAGTCCCTGGAGGCGGCCGACCGCGCCCGCGCGGAAGTGGCGGCGGCCGCCGGGGTGATCCGGGGCCGGCTGGCCGTCGGGACCATCCCCACGGTGACGGCCGTCGATCTGCCCGGGGCGCTCAAGCGCTTCCACGTCCGCCACCGCGAGGTGGGGATCACCCTGCGCTCGGGGGCGAGCGAGGAGCTGGTCGAGGGCGTGCGCCAGGGCGGTCTCGACGTCGCCGTCCTGGGACTGCCGCCGGGACCCCGGCCCCGTGGGGTGCACGGCAGGGAGCTGGGGCGCGGCCGGCTGGTCGCGGTGCTGCCGCCGGACCACCCCCTGGCGGGCCGGGAGAAGGTGGAGCTGGAACGGCTCGCGGACGAGACCTTCGTCGACTTCCCCTCCGGCACGGCCGGGCGCATCCAGTCGGACAACGCCTTCGCCGGGGCCGGAGTGCGCCGCGAGGTCGCCTTCGAGATCACCTCGCCCGGCTCCATGGTGCAGCTGATCCGGCTGGGGCTGGGGATCGGGATGCTGCCGACCGGTTTCGTGACGGAGTACCCCGATCTGCCCTTCGTCGAGGTGTGCGACGCACCGACCCGGGTGGAGCACCTGGTGTGGAGCGGCGCCCGCCCCTCCCCCGCCGCCGCCGCGTTCCTGGCGATGCTCGACGCCCCCGGGCCGGAGGCGTCCGCCGGCGAGGAGGACGGGGCGCGGCCGTAGGCCCACCGGTCCGGTGGGCCGATCGCGGCACGTGACGCACGCCATCCTTTGCGCCCGCGATCTCGGGGAAGGTCTCCGGTACGGTGTCGAACGCTCCGGCCCGAGCAGGCCCGGGGCGCTCCGTCTTCAGCACCGCCACCCGACCACCGGATGCCGGCCCGTGCATCCCGTGCGACACCGTCCGTTCCGGGGCCACCCGCCCGTGACACGTCTGGGGAGTTGGATGTTCGACAAGGTACTGGTCGCCAACCGCGGGGAGATCGCGATCCGCGCGTTCCGCGCGGCGTTCGAGCTCGGCATCTCCACGGTGGCCGTCTATCCCCACGAGGACCGCAACTCCCTGCACCGGGCCAAGGCGGACGAGGCCTACCGGATCGGGGAGCCCGGACATCCGGTACGGGCGTACCTCTCGGTCGACGAGGTGATCAAGGCGGCCCGGAAGGCGGGCGCCGACGCGATCTACCCGGGCTACGGCTTCCTCTCCGAGAACCCGGACCTGGCGGCGGCCTGCGCCGCGGAGGGCATCACGTTCGTGGGTCCGCCCGCCTCGGTGCTGAATCTGACGGGGAACAAGTCCCGTGCGGTGGCCGCCGCGCGGGAGGCCGGGGTGCCGGTGCTGAGGTCGTCGGAGCCGTCGGAGGACGTGGACGCGCTGGTCGCCGCGTCGGCGGACATCGGCTTCCCGGTCTTCGTCAAGGCCGTGGCCGGGGGCGGCGGCCGGGGCATGCGCCGGGTCGCGGAGCCGGGCGAGCTGCGCGAGTCCATCGACGCGGCGATGCGGGAGGCCCGGTCCGCGTTCGGTGACGCGACGGTCTTCCTGGAGCAGGCGGTGATCAACCCCCGCCACATCGAGGTGCAGATCCTCGCCGACGCCGAGGGCAACGTCGTCCACCTCTACGAGCGCGACTGCTCGGTGCAGCGCCGCCACCAGAAGGTCGTCGAGATCGCGCCCGCGCCCAATCTGGACCCGGCGCTGCGGGAGCGGATCTGTGCCGACGCGGTCGCGTTCGCGCGCCACATCGGATACGTGAACGCGGGCACCGTCGAGTTCCTGGTCGACGAGCGCGGCCATCACGTCTTCATCGAGATGAACCCCCGGATCCAGGTCGAGCACACGGTGACCGAGCAGGTCACCGGCCGCGACCTGGTGATCGCCCAGTTGCGCATCGCCGCCGGGATGACCCTCCCGGACCTGCGGCTCACCCAGGACGTGATCACCCTCAACGGGGCCGCGCTCCAGTGCCGCATCACGACGGAGGACCCGGCGAACGGCTTCCGCCCGGACACCGGCACCATCTCCGCCTACCGTTCGCCGGGCGGGCCCGGTGTCCGGCTGGACGGCGGCACGGTGCACACGGGAGCCGAGGTGTCGGCCCACTTCGACTCGATGCTGGTGAAGCTGACGTGCCACGGGCACGACTTCGCCAACGCGGCCCGCCGGGCGCGGCGGGCGATCGCCGAGTTCCGCATCCGGGGTGTGGCCACCAATCTGCCGTTCCTGGGTGCGGTGCTGGAGCAGCCGGACTTCAAGGCCGGGCACATCACGACGAGTTTCATCGACGAGCACCCGGAGCTGATCCACGCCCGCCCGTCGGCCGACCGGGGCAGCCGGATGCTCAGCTATCTCGCCGAGACGACCGTGAACCGGCCCTACGGGCCCCGCCCCTCGGTGATCGACCCGGCGGACAAGCTGCCCCCGCTGCCGCAGGGGACCCCGCCGGCCGGCTCTCGGCAGCGGCTGGCGGCCCTGGGCCCGGAGGCCTTCGCGGCCGAACTGCGGGCGCAGTCGGCGGTGGCCGTCACCGACACCACGTTCCGCGACGCCCATCAGTCGCTGCTCGCCACCCGGGTGCGCACCCGTGATCTGCTGGCCGTCGCCCCGCACGTGGCGCGGACCGTCCCGGAGCTGCTGAGCATCGAGTGCTGGGGCGGTGCCACCTACGACGTGGCGCTGCGCTTCCTCGCGGAGGACCCGTGGGAGCGGCTGGCGAAGCTCCGCGAGGCGGTGCCCAACATCTGTACGCAGATGCTGCTGCGCGGCCGGAACACGGTGGGCTACACGCCGTACCCGACCGAGGTCACCGAGGCGTTCGTCGCCGAGGCGGCGGCCACGGGCATGGACATCTTCCGGATCTTCGACGCGCTCAACGACGTCACGCAGATGCGTCCGGCCATCGACGCGGTCCGCGCCACCGGGACGGCCCTGGCCGAGGTGGCGCTGTGCTACACCGCCGATCTGTCGGACCCGTCCGAGTCCCTGTACACGCTGGACTACTACCTGCGGCTCGCCGAGCAGATCGTGGACGCGGGCGCCCATGTCCTGGCGATCAAGGACATGGCCGGACTGCTGCGTCCGCCGGCCGCGCGCACGCTGGTCACCGCGTTGCGCGAGCGGTTCGACCTGCCGGTGCATCTGCACACCCATGACACGGCCGGCGGTCAGCTGGCCACGCTGATGGCGGCCGTGGACGCGGGGGTGGACGCGGTGGACGCGGCCGTCGCCTCGATGGCGGGCACGACCAGCCAGCCGCCGCTGTCGGCGCTGGTGGCGGCGACCGACCACACCGAACGGGCGACCGGTCTCTCCCTCCAGGCCGTCGGCGACCTGGAGCCCTACTGGGAGGCGACCCGCAAGGTGTACGCCCCCTTCGAGTCGGGGCTGGCCTCGCCGACGGGCCGCATCTACCACCACGAGATCCCCGGCGGGCAGTTGTCCAACCTCCGCCAGCAGGCCATCGCCCTCGGTCTGGGCGACCGCTTCGAGCTGATCGAGGACTGCTATGCGGCGGCCGACCGCATGCTCGGCCGGCTGGTGAAGGTGACCCCGTCGTCCAAGGTCGTCGGTGATCTGGCGCTGCATCTCGTGGGCGCGGGCGTGGAGGCGTCCGACTTCGAGTCCGATCCCGGCAAGTTCGACGTCCCGGACTCGGTGATCGGCTTCCTCCGGGGCGAGCTGGGCGACCCGCCCGGCGGCTGGCCGGAGCCCTTCCGGACGCGCGCCCTCCAGGGCCGCCCGGAGAAGGCCGCGACGCCCGAACTGTCGGACGAGGACCTCCGGGGTCTGCGGAACACCCCGCGCGCCACGCTGAACCGGCTCCTCTTCCCGGGCCCCACGAAGGAGTTCACCGCGCACCGCGAGGCCTACGGCGACACCTCCGTGCTGCCCACGCAGGACTTCCTCTACGGGCTCGAGGCGGAGACCGAGCACACCGTGACGCTGGAACCGGGTGTCACCCTGCTCATCGAGCTGGAGGCCGTCTCCGAGGCGGACGAACGCGGTTTCCGCAGCGTGCTCGCCACCCTCAACGGCCAGATGCGCCCGGTCTCGGTCCGGGACAGGTCCGTGGCCACCGAGGTGAAGGCGGCCGAGAAGGCCGACCGCGCGAACCCGGGCCATGTGGCGGCGCCGTTCGCCGGGGTGGTGACCCTCCAGGTCGAGGAGGGGGCGTCCGTGTCGGCCGGTCAGACGGTCGCCACGATCGAGGCCATGAAGATGGAGGCGTCGATCACCGCCCAGTCCGCCGGCGTGGTCCGCCGGCTGGCGATCGGCAGGGTCCAGCAGGTCGAGGCCGGGGATCTCCTGATCGAGATCGCCTGAGCGAAGCCACCCCGCCGCCCGTCCGGAGAGCCGGGCGGGCGGCGGGTGTCATGACCGGGTGTCAGGGCCGGTCGCGTCCCAGGGCCGTGCAGACGCACGCCTTGTTGCCCTCGGGGTCGGCGAGCACGACGAACGACGGTGCCTCGGAGTCGTCGACGAGCGTGCCGCCCGCGGCGAGGGCCGCCGCGATCCGCTCCCGCGCCACCTCGGGCGCCAGCCACAGGTCCATGTGCCAGCGCTGGCGCGGCAGGGGGTGGGCGTCGGTCTGCTGGAACCACACGGCGGGGACGCGGTCGTGGGTGTCGAAGACGGAGTCCCGGACGGGCCGGCCGTCCGCGCCGCCGAGGAGCGCCGCCCAGAACGGTCCGGCCGCCGCGTGGTCCACCGTGTCGAGGGCCAACTCCAGCTGGGCCACCTCGCCGGGGGCCGCGGTCAGTTCGAGGCGGTGGGCGAGTGCGCTGAGTGCGGCCGCTAGTTCGAGGTCGCGGGCGGTGATCCACCGCCCGCCCTCCTCGTCGACGCTGCAGAGGGTCACGTCGACCCGCCCGTCACCCCCCAGTCTGATCTCGTGCACCGGGTGCCCGGCGTCCGCGGCCGCCCGTGCGGCCTCGGCGACGAACGCGGCGGCGGCCACGGCGTCCGGGCCCCGGAAGCACGCGGCGAGGGGCTGGGCGAGTCTGCGCCAGTCGGGGAGTCCGGCGTCGATGGCGGCGAGGACCGCGGTGTTGCTGACCTTGTCCATGCGCCCATCGTTCCAGCGCGGGCGGACGCGCGGCGGGCGTTCCCGCGTGTCGCGTACGGACTGCGGGACGGGGCGCGCCAAAAGGGGGCGAGGTCCACCGGATCCACGCCGCGGGCCCGGCAGGTGTCAGGCGCCCGCCGGGTCCGCGGCGTGTTCCTTCAGGAACGCCCCGGCGTGGGCCGCCGCCTCCTCCTTCGTCGCGAACGCGGCGTCCGGGGCGCTCGCGCCGCGCACCCCGTCGGCGCCCTCGCCCGTCCAGGACCAGCGGCCGGTGGACGGGACGCGGGCCAGTCCGGCGGTGCCTCCGAACAGGTCGAGGGCGACGTTCTCCCGGCCGGGGTCCTGGGCGGGCCGGGTGACCGCCCCGGGCCACTTCTTGCGGGCGCCCTGACGCGTGATGCCCCAGGCGGCGCCCAGTTGTTCGTAGTTCGCGCCGTAGGCCCCGGCGGTGCCCGCGGCGATCGCGGTCAGCCGCTTCACCTCCAGGTCCACCGCCTTCCAGGCGGTCAGCACGGAGAGGGCCACCTCCACCGGGTCCGCGTCCCACATGCGTTCCTCGGGCAGTCCGGTGGCGCGGGAGCGCATCGAGACGGCGAGCGGGTGGAGCGCCTCGCCCAGGGCCTTGGTGAGTGCGGTCTGTTCGTCCGGGGCAATCTCAGGCATCGTCACGCGACAACCATAGTTCACGCGACCCCTGTCGACAACCTCAGTTACCGCACTTGCTCCGCAGGTCCTCGAACCAGCGCACGAGCGAGGAGGTGGCGGCGACGTTCGACCCCACATGGCGGGAGCCCTGGTAGTCGACCGGGCCCATGTCGAGGACCGGCGCGTCGACCCCGTTCCTCGCGAGGGCGGACCGGCAGTGCTCGGTGTTGACGGTGGTCGCCTGCTCGTCACCGGTCGCCATGTAGAGCCGGACCGGGGCCTCGGGCGCCCAGTCGCACACCGCGTCGGTGGTGCGGAGCGCGTCGGCGAAGGAACCCGACGGGTGGGTGAGCAGGGCGCGGCCGTTCTCCGTCAGCAGCTCGCCGAGGGTAGCGGGGGTACCCGCCATCACGTCGGGGCCGGTGTGCGTACCGTCGAACAGGGCCTCGACCGTATCGGCGTAGGGCGCCCGGAAGACCTCGCCGGGCCGGTCGTAGAGGTGGTGCAGCCGGTTGAAGGCGACCAGGGTGTACGCCGCGTACACCACGCTCGACTTGGGTTCGAGACGTCCCTCGACGAGCGCGGGCAGTTCGGCGCCGCCGAAGTCGTACGCCCCGCTGACGGGGGCGAGCGCTCCCAGCCGGAACCACGGGTCCTCCCCCGCCTCCAGGGCGCGTCCGAGTCCGAGCGCCGCGGACGCGCCCTGCGAGAAGCCGGTGACCTGGACCTCGCGCTCCAGCCGGTGGCCGGTGCGCGGCGCGAAGGCGCGGGCCGCCCGCAGCATGTCCAGCGAGGCCGTGGTCTCGGAGGGGACGTCCATCCAGGGGTGCGGGCCGGGCCCCTTGCCCATGCCCAGGTAGTCGGGCCCGACCGCCGCCGCGCCGGACGCCGCGTGCGCGAGCACGGACGCGGAGACGAACGAGCGGCGCTTCATGGAGGGCGCGTCGTCCTTGTGCACACCGGTGCCGTGGGCGAACGAGACCGTGGGCAGGGCGCCTCCGGCGCCGCGCGGCACCATGAACAGCCCGCTCGCCGTGGTGGGCCGCCCGTGCGCGTCGACGGTCCGGTAGATCAGCCGGTACGCGACGACCCCGTGGCGGACCGTGTCCACCGGGAACCCCGAGGCCCGCAGTTCGGCGGCGACCGCCCCGCGGTCCGGGAGCGTGTAGAGCCGTTCGGCGTGGACGAGCGTTCCCCGTCCGGCCTCCGGGTTCGCCTCGGCAGCCTGCGCGCCGCGGCCGGTGGCGGCGGGCGCGGTGGCGGCGACGGCGGCCGGCCCGGTCAGCAGGAGCCCGCAGCAGACGGCGGCGACGGGCAGAAGGCGCCGCGAACGGGTGCGGTGGGCGGTCGCGCTGGTCATGGTGCTCCCCCAAGTACGTGGTGACGTCGGTCCGTTCACCTTCACGCGTCGAAGATCGCCTCGCACTGGTGCGGACCCCCGTGTTGCGCTGACGTCACCCCCCGGCGCCGTACGGTGGCTGCCTCCGGTACGCGCTCCGTCGACCGGCAGGTGCGGGGGCCGGAAGGAGTCGTACGCGAGCGGTCCCGCACCGGAAATTCGCAGGCCCTCCGTACGGGTCGGCGGCAGGATGCTCCCGTGGATCCCGTTCTGATGGGCCTGGCCCGCAACCCCGCTCTGCCCCGGGCGCTCGTCGCCCCGTTGACCGCGCTCGCGGCGGCGGACCCCGACGACGCACTCGCCGCGCGGCTGGCCGGCCGCCCGGATCTCGACGGCGGCCAGGTGGCCGCGCTCGCCGCGCAGGTCCCCGCGAGCCTCGTCCCGCTCGTTCGCGCGGGCCGGCTGACCGCTGCCGACGTCGACCCGGCGGCCCGCCCGGACGCCGCGCTGGCGCTGCTCGACGAGGGGCGCGGCACCCCGGCGTGGGCGCGGAGGTTCGCGGCCGACCCCGACCGCGCGCACCGGGAGGCCCTGGCCGCCTGTCCGGGGCTGCCGCCGGACGTGGTGGACGTGCTGGCGGGGGACCGGGACGTGTGGGTCGTCGCGGAGCTCGCGCTGTGGGGTGCGCCCGGGGTGGCGGCCCGGCTCGCGGCGCATCCGTTCGCGGAGGTGCGGCGCGCGGTGGCGTGCAACGAGGCGGCCCCGCCGGACGTGCTCTCGGCGCTGGTCACCGGGAAGGGGCTGCCTCCGGTGCGGTGGTGCCGGGTCTGCGACCAGGAGGAGATCCCGTTCACCCACGATCCGTCGTGTCCCCGGACGGACTGCGATCTGCCGGCCGGGGCGTCGTGCGACGGCACCCACGCCTCCGCGCTGCACGATGTGGTCCTGGCGGCCCTGCTCAACCCGGCCACACCGGCCGACGGCGTGTCAGGCCTCGCCGCCGATCCGTCGTCGCTGGTGCGCGCGGCCGTGGCCGCCCGGCCCGGTCTGCCGCCGGAGGTGTACGCGCGCCTGGCGGAGGATCCGGTGCCGGGCGTGCGCGAGAGCCTGGCCGGCAATCCCGCGATCGGCGTGGGTCTCGTCCGTACGCTCGCCGGGGACCGCTACGACGAGGTGCGGCGCGCGCTGGCGCATCATCCGCGTGTGCCGTGGGACGTGCTGGCCCGGCTGGCCGCCTCCACGCGCATCGGCGCGGTGCTGCTGCCGCGTGTCGCCGCCGCCTCGACCGCCGAGGTGCGTGATCTGGCGGCTTCGGCGCGACCCGAGCTGCGGGTGCTCGTCGCCCGGCGGCGCGATCTGCCCGCCCCGGTCCGGGACGCGCTGGCCGGTGACGCGGACGCGAAGGTGGCCGGGGCCGTCGCCGGGCACCCGGGTCTCCCGGAGTCGCTGCTGCGGATGCTGACGCGGCGTCACGGCGACCGGGTGGCCGCCGCCGTGGCGGCCAATCCGGACGTCCCGGCGGAGCTGCTGGAGGAACTCGCCCTGCGTGACCCCCCGGTGCGCAAGGCGCTGCGGGCGACGGCCCGGCATCCGCACGCCCCGGGCCCGGCGCTCCTCGTCTGCCTCCGTGACGCGCGGGCACGGCAGGACGCCGCCGGGCACCCGGGCCTGCCGCCGTCCGTCGTCGCAGGGCTGCTGGACGATCCGGACGGGACGGTGGCCGAGGAGGCGGCCGCCAACCCGTCGCTGCCGCGTCCGGTGATGACGGCGCGGGTCCTCGGCCGACCGGGCGCGTTCAGGCGTCGTCGGCCGGAAGGGCGTACAGCCGGGGCAGGTTGACGACGATCGCCTCCTGGGTGCTGCGCGCGATGACGACCACGGCCTCCTCGGTGGGGTCGGGGTTCTCCTCGCGGTGCGGGACGAAGGGCGGGACGAAGATGTAGTCGCCGGGCGAGGTGCGCAGCCGTACCTCCTCGGGTTCGTCGCCCGAACCGTCCAGGAAGACGAACTCCGGGTGCCCGCTGACCACATGGATGGCGGTCTCCGACTCGCCGTGGTGGTGGTCGGACGAGGAGGTGGCGGGGGCGACATGGGTCTGGCCCATCCACAGCTTCTCGGAGCCGACGGTCCGGCCGCTCACCGCGGCGAACCGCCGCATGCCCCCGGTCTGGGCGGTGTCACCGTCCAGGGCGTCCGCCCGGATGTGGTGCACGCGGGTGCGCAGCGGGGCGTCCGGGCGGCCCGGGGTCTCGTGGAGGTGCGGGTGGAAGCCCTCACCGGGGGTCGTCAGCGGCTCGCTCATGGCAGGGACGCTAGGTCGGCCCGAAAAAGGATGTCAAGAGGTGTCCATTGGCGTTCACCTGCGGCAATGTTCCCGCAACAGGACGAGTGGCCCGGCGCGTCCGGCCGGGGAGCAACTGCGTCCATCGCCTCTCGGAGGCGGGTCTTCGGGGGCATGATGGCGGCCATGCATATCTCCGCGAAGGCGGACTACGCCACGCGAGCCCTCCTGGAGCTCGCGCGTGAGCCCGGCCGTCCTCTGACCTGTGAGGCCATCGCGTCCTCGCAGGAGATTCCGTTCCGGTTCCTGAAGTCCGTGGTGGGCGAGTTGCGCAGAGCGGGTCTGGTGCGCAGCCAACGTGGGTGCGAAGGGGGGTACTGGCTGGGCAGACCGGCGGGCGAGATCGCCCTGCTGGACGTGGTGCGCGCCGTGGACGGCGAGGTGATCACCTTGCGCGGCGCGTCGCTGGCCGGTCTGGTCTACCCCGGTCCGGCGACGGCGCTGCCCGGGGTGTGGCGTCGCGTCGAGGCGGAGGCCGTCGCGGTCCTCGGCGGTCTCACCCTGGCGGAGCTGCTGCCCGGCGAGGCGCTCACCGAGCCGTCCGGGGTCGGCGCCGCATGAGGGGCGCGATCCCGGCGCCCGGGGTGGAGGTGGTGGAGTACACGGATCCGATGTGCCCGTGGGCCTGGGGCTCCGAGCCGGTGTTCCGCGCGCTGCGCGCGGCGCTGGGCGGCCGGGTGCGGTGGCGGCGCGTCTACGCGATCCTCTTCGACCACGACGACGATCCGCCGCCCGACCCGACCGCCGAAACCGCCTGGTACGCACGGCACGTGGCGGAGATCGGTGTCCACACCCGGGCTCCGTACGCGGTCCGGCTGAGCCGGGTGGCGGTGAGTTCCTGGCCGTCGTCGCTGGTCGCGAAGGCGGCGGAACGGCAGGGCGCCGAGGTCGCCGACCGGGTGCTGCGAAGACTGCGCGAGAGCGTGTTCGTGGTCGGTGAGCCCGCCGACACCGAGGAGGGCGCGCTGGCCGCCGTACGGGGTGTGCCGGGGCTGGACGCGGAGCGGCTGCGGTCCGACGCCGCGTCGGACGCCGTGCTCGACGGGGTGCGCGCCGACCGGGTTGAGGCCCGCCGGCCGGTGCGGGAGGTGCTGTCCGTCCCGGAGGACTCCCCGCATCCGGGCCGGGCCAAGGAGACCGCCGGGGGTGCGGTGCGCTACGCGCTGCCGACGCTGCTCGTCCGCTCCCCGGCCGGGCATCGGGCGGTGCCCGGCTGGCGGCCGTTCGCGGCCGGTGCGCGGGCGCTCGACGCGCTGTGTCCGGGGGTGCTCGCGGACGGCCCTCGGCTGCCGCCGGGCGAGGCGTTGGAGCGCCTGCGCAGCCTGACCGGGCCGGAGGCCGAGCTTCTGGTGGAGGGTGGCCGGCCCCCTTCGCACGCGGTCCGCGTCGACACGGGGAACGGACCGCTGTGGCTGCATCCCGAGGAGGCCGCGGCGCGCCCCGACGCCATCCGCCGCGCGGTGTCAGGGCTCTGACCTGCGGTCAGTCCCCGTCCCACCGAATGAGACACCAAAAGGTGTCCATTGACAGATGCCCGCGACGGCCCCCAGGATGTGCCCATGCTCACGACGCACCCCGGTGTGGAGTGCCGATACGTGGATCTTCGGCGCACCTCCAGCGCACTCTGTCGCTGACCGCCCACCCGCTCCGATCCGCAGGCGTCCCGTCGCCGGCCGCGGCCCCCGGCCGCCCGCCGCACGGAACCCGCCGCGCTCCGGCCGCGTCACCGTACCCCTCGCGTCTCACCGTGACGCGCCCCGCTGTCCGAGGGCGTCGTCACGTCCGGGGTCCGGGTGTCCCGGCCATCCGTCGGAGCGTTTCGTTCCAGGACTCGTACCGCTGACGCCTCCCGTCCGAGGGGGGTGCCGCGCCGGTTCCGTACGCCCGGAACGCCTTCCTTCCCCCGACCCGTCCCGGCGGACGTCCCTTCCGCCGCACGGCCGCTCCGCCATGTCTTCCTCCCGGCACCTCCGCCCGCGGTCCGGCCTGCCCTGATCCGGGCCGGGCCCCGTCACAGAGAGAACGAGATGTCCCCACGACGCACCACACGGGCCACCGCCCTCGGCGCCGCACTCGCCGCCCTGCTCACCCCCGCCCTGGCCGCGTGCGGCGGGGACGTCTCCGCCTCGTCCGGCGGAGCGACCCTGAAGTGGGCCTCCTCGTACTTCCCGGCCCACTGGGATCCGGTGGTGTCGGGCAGCGGTGCGCAGTTCCGTGAACTCGCCCTGGTCTACGCCTCGTTGACGCGGACCGACGAGAGCGGCAAGGCCGTGCCGGATCTCGCCGAGAGCTGGGAGTACAACGAGCGCGGCGATCTGATCACCTTTCATCTGCGGCCGGGGCTGAAGTTCAGCGACGGGGAACCGGTCGACGCGCTCGCGGTCAAGGCCGCCGTCGAACGCGCGCAGAAGCAGAAGAACTCCGCCCTGTTCGGTGATCTGACGTCGATCGTGTCGGTGGAGGCCAAGGGGCTGGACGCGGTGCTCCACCTCTCCCAGGTCGACTACCAGATCCCGCAGTTGCTCGGTGAGCGCGTGCTGCAGATCGCCAGTCCCGAGGCGGCGAAGGACCCCGCCGAGCTGGACCGCAATCCGGTGGGGGCCGGCCCCTTCGTCGTGGAGCAGCTGATCCCGGGCACCAAGGCCGTCCTGAAGAAGAACCCCGACTACTGGGACGCGGAGAACATCCATATCGACGATGTCGAGCTGGACTCCGCGCCCGACGCCTCCACGGTCGTCTCCGGCCTGCGCACCGGCGTGTACAACTTCGCCGATCTCGACCCGAGTCAGGCCGACGCCGCGAAGAAGGCCGGTCTCGACGTCTTCTCCCAGCCCGGATTCAACGCGGCCAACCTGAGCCTGAACATCAACAAGGCGCCCTTCGACGACGACCGGGTGGTCGACGCGGTCCGCCACGCGGTGAACCGTCAGGAATTCGTCGACAAACTGACCTTCGGCTACGGGGAGGTGACCGACCAGCCGTTCCCGAAGGGGTACGTGGCCTACGACCCCGCGTCGGAGAACGCCTACCCGTACGACCCGGCGAAGGCGAAGCGTCTGCTGTCCGAGGCCGGCCACCGGCCCGGTGAGCTCAAGCTCGACCTCGTCATTCCGTCGGAGGACCCGCAGGCGGAGATCGTCCAGTCCCAATTGGCCGCGGTGGGCATCGACGTCACGATCAGGATCGACAAGAACTGGGCCACCCCCTTCTTCGCGAAGGACCTGGCGTTCTCCCTGTACTCGACGACGGGGCGCGACTCCGCCGTGCAGACCCTCACCGCGCACTTCGGCCCGCACGGCCCGCTCAACCTCAGCAGCCCGTACGAGCCGAAGGGCTTCGCCGAAGCCGTCGGCAAGGTGCGGCGGACCCCGCTGGACGACCCCGCGTACACGAGGACCCTCCGCGAGGCGACCCGGACCGGGCTGCGGAGCAAGGCCCTGGTGTTCACGTACTCCTCGCCCAACCTCTTCGCGAAGAGCAAGCGGATCTCCGGTCTGCCGAAGAACCCCGCGCACATCGACTGGACCGGTGTGACCGTCGACGGCTCCCGCTGACGGCCCCTCGTACACGCAAGCAAGGAGAGGAGGAAGCCCCATGTCGGCGCACACCTATGCGTATCCGGACGGTCCCGCACTCCGGGAGGGCCTGGCCGCGGCGCGGGCCCGTCACACGGCGGGCCGGGTCCTGGCGGCCCTCGGCCGGTCCGTGGCGATCTTCGTCCCGGTGTTCCTGGTCGCGACCTTCGTGACGTTCGCCCTGCGGTCGATGAGCGGGCTCAGTCCGGCCCGGATCCAGCTCGGTGAGAACGCGACGCCCGAGGCGATCGGGCGCGTCGAGGCGCAGTGGGGGCTCGACCGGCCCTTCCTCGCCCAGTACGGCGACTGGTTCACCGGCGTCCTGCACGGACAGCTGGGCACCAGCTGGGTCAACGGTGCCGACATCTCGACCCTGATCGGGCTCGGCCTCGGCGTGAGTCTGTCGGTCGCGACGTTCGCCCTGCTCATCGGGGTGGTCGTCGGTTTCGGTCTCGGCACCCTGGCCGCGCTGAGGCGCACCACCGTCGTCGACCGGGCGATCACCGGCTTCGTCACCGTGATCTCGGTGATGCCGGCGTTCGTCGTGGGGATCGTGCTGGTCGCGCTGTTCTCGGTCGGCGTCCCGCTGTTCCCCTCGGCCGGATACGTCCCGGCCGAGCAGGGCATCGGCCCCTGGCTCGCCCACATCACCCTGCCCGCGCTCGCCCTGAGCTTCGACGTCGTCGCGGACGTGGCGCGTCAGCTGCGCGCCGGTCTCGTCGCGGCGTACGACGAGAACTATGTGACGGGCGCCGTGGTCCGGGGGCTGAGTCCGCGGCGGATCTTCTTCTCCCATGTGCTGCGCAACGGCGTCGGGCCCGCGCTCGCCACGCTCGGGCAGAAGTTCCCCGCGCTCGTCGGCGCCTCCGTGGTGACGGAGTGGATCTTCGGTCTCCAGGGATTCGGACGGTTCGCCAACGATTCGGCCCAGGCCGGCGACGTGCCCGCCGTCCAGGGCGTCCTGGTGGTCTCGATCGTGCTCGTCGTCTCGTTCAACCTGATCATCAATCTGGTGCTGGCGCGTGTGATGCCGGCATCGCAGCGGGGGGTCTGACCCATGGTGCGCCGCGTTCTCTCGCTCACCTCCGGACGGATCGCCGTCGGAATCCTGCTGGCCGTCGCGCTGCTGGCCCTGCTCGGGCCGTGGCTCGCCCCGCAGGATCCGCTCGCCGCGGGGAGCCCGCCGCTCGCGGAGGCCTCCGGGGCCCACTGGCTGGGCACCGACTACCTGGGCCGCGACGTGTTCAGCCGGCTGCTGGACGGATCACGCGTCAGCGTCCTCGGCTCGCTGGAGGTCGCGCTGACCGCCCTGGCCGTGGGGGCGGTGCCCGGCATCCTGTCGGTGTACCTGGGCCGGGCCTTCGAATGGCTGACGCTGCGGCTGGCGGACACGCTGGTGGCGCTCCCCTTCATGCTCTTCGCCATCGCCGTGATCGCCCTGCTCGGCAACGGGATCACCCAGGCCATGCTGGTCACGGGCGTGCTGGTGTCCCCGCTGTTCTACCGGGTGTCGCGCGCGGCGACCCTGGCCGTGGCCCGCTCCCCGTACGTGGAGGCCGCGATCGTCTCGGGCGCCTCGCTCCTGTGGATCGTGCGGCGGCACGTGTGGCTGAAGGTGCTGCCGCCGCTCGCGGTGGCGCTCGCCCAGACGGTCGGCGTCGGCTTCGTCATCGTGTCGAGCCTGACGTTCCTGGGCATCGGCGTCCAGCCGCCGGCCCCGACCTGGGGCGGGCTGCTCGCCTCGGACCTCGGCTATCTCAGCCACCGCCCGTGGGCGCCCGTCGTCCCCGCCCTGCTGATCATGATCACCGTCTGGGCCTGCAATCTGCTCGCCGACGCCATCCGCGACGTGTCCGGCGAGGCCGGCCGGGCGCGGGCCGCCGCCCGGCGCGGGGCCCGGCACGACCACCCCCGCACGACCGGTTCCGTCCCCGCCGGAGGTTCGCTGTGACGACCCTGTCCCCGCACACCGCTCCCGCCCCCGCCCCCGCCGCGACCGGTGGCGTCCCGGCCGCCGCGCCCGTACTCGAACTGCGCGACGTCCGCATCACCGACCGCGCCACCGGCCGGGAGGCGGTCCACGGCGTCGGCTTCGCGCTCACCCCCGGCAAGGCGGTCGGCATCGTCGGCGAGTCCGGCAGCGGCAAGACTCTCACCTGCCGGGCCGCGCTCGGCATCCTGCCCCGGCACTTCGAGGTCAGCGGCGGCACCGTCGAGATCGCCGGAACGGACATCGCGACGCTGACGCCCCGCCAGTGGACCGGACTGCGCGGCTCCACGATCGGTGCCGTCTTCCAGGACCCCGCGTCCTATCTCAACCCGTCGATCCGCGTCGGCGCCCAGATCGCGGAGGTGCTGCGGGCCAAACAGGGCCTGGGGCGGCGCGAGGCGCGGCGCCGCGCCGTCGGACTCCTGCACGCGGTCCGGCTGCGCGATCCGGAACTCGTCTACGGGCAGTACACGTACGAGCTGTCCGGGGGCATGCTCCAGCGCGTCCTGATCGCGGCGGCCATCGCCCTCGAACCCCGCGCCCTCATCGCCGACGAGGCCACCACCGCGCTCGACGTCACGGTCCAGGCGGAGATCCTCGACCTCCTCGCGGATCTGCGCGAACGCACCGGACTGGCCCTGGTGGTCGTCTCGCACGATCTGGCCGTCGTGGCCCAGCTGTGCGACGAGGTCCTGGTGATGCGGCAGGGCGAGGTGGTCGAACAGGGCCCCACCCGGGCCGTCCTGCGGACACCGCGCCACGCGTACACCCGGCTCCTCATCGACGAGCACCGCCAGTACGGACTGGAGAAGTTCCGCACGCCGAAGGGGGCGTCATGACCACCGGACCCACCGGACCCACCGCACCGCGGGCGCCCGGCGCCCCCGTCGCGCCCGGCCCCGCGGGCGCGAGCCCGCAGGCCCCCGTCCTGGAGATCACGGACCTGGAGGTCCGCTACGGCCGCGGCCGGCGCCGCCGTCCCGCCCTGCGCGGGGTCTCGCTGAGCGTCGTCCCCGGGGAGACCGTCGGGCTCATCGGCGAGACCGGCTCCGGCAAGTCCACGCTCGCCCGCGCGGCCCTCGGGCTCGTGCCCGTCGCGGCCGGATCGGTGCGAGTCGCGGGCGAGGAGGTGGGCGCGTACGGTCCCCGGCAGTGGCGCGCGCTGCGACGGCGCGGGGTGATCCAGTACGTCTTCCAGGACCCGCTGCGCAGCCTGGACCCCGACGCCACCGTCGAGGACTCCCTCGTCGAACCGCTGCTCGTCCGGGGAACGGCGCGCGCGGAGGCGGTCGCTCGGGCCCGTGCGCTCCTGGACCGGGTGCGGCTCGACGCGCGGCTGCTGGAACGGCTTCCGGGCGAACTGTCCGGCGGCCAGCGGCAGCGCGTCGCGGTGGCGCGCGCCCTGATCACCGCACCCCGGCTGGTCGTCCTCGACGAGCCGGTCAGCGCGCTGGACTCCGCGAACCGCGTCCAGGTCCTGGAGATCCTCAAGGACCTCCGCGACACCGGCACCGCCCTCGTGCTGATCTCGCACGATCTGGGGTCCGTGGCCGGGACCGCCGACCGGATCGCCGTGCTCTACCGGGGCGAACTGGTCGAGACCGGCGCCGCCCGGGACGTCATCGACGAGCCCCGCCATCCGTACACCCGGCTGCTCGTCGGCTCGGCCCCCACGCTCGACGCCGGCCCCGCCGACCGCACCGCGCGCGAGGCCCTGCGCGCGCTCCTCCACGCCTGACCCGAAGAACCGACCCCTCCCGGAAGGACCCGTCATGTCCCGCACGATCCACCTCGCCCTGCACCCGTACGGTGTCGGCGGCCCCGGCCAGCACGGGCTCTGGAAGGACCCGCGCGTCGCCAAGAACGCGAGTATCGACATCAACTACTACATCGAGCAGGCCCAGGCCGCCGAACACGCCCTGTTCGACGCCCTGTTCATCGTGGACAGCCAGTTCATCAACGCCACCTACCCCTCGCACTACCTGAACCGGCTGGAGCCCCTCACCCTGCTCTCCGCCGTCGCCACGCACACCCGGCACCTCGGCCTGGTGGGCACGGCCAGCTCGACGTACAACTCGCCGTTCAACCTGGCCCGCCGCTTCGCCTCCCTCGACCACATCAGCGGCGGGCGCGCCGGCTGGAACGTGGTGACCAGCTTCGACACCGGCACCTCCCGCAACTTCGGTCTGGACGAGCACCTGGACTACGCCACCCGGTACGGGCGGGCGCTGGAGTTCGTGCAGGTGGCCCGGGGGCTGTGGGACTCCTACGAGGACGACGCGTTCCCGGCCGACCCGGAGCGCGGTGTCTTCCTGGACCCGTCGCGACTGCACACCCTCGACCACGAGGGGGAGCACTTCAAGGTCGCGGGCCCCCTCAACCTCTCGCGCTCCGCGCAGGGCCAGCCGGTGATCTTCCAGGCCGGGGTCTCGCCCGAGGGCCGGGACCTCGCGGCCCGGGTGGCCGAGGGCATCTACGCGCCGGGCGGTTCCCTGGAACAGGCCCGGGACTACTACGCGGACATCAAGGCCCGCACGGCGGCGTACGGCCGCGACCCCGACCACATCAAGATCTTCATCCACGGCGGTCCGGTCGTCGGCGCGACGGACGAGGAGGCCCGGCGCCGGGAGCGGGAGATCTTCGAGGAGGACAACGACTTCGCGAGCAATCTGGCGCTGCTGGGGCGGTCGTTCGGCGCGTACGACTTCAGCGCGCACGATCTGGACGCGCCGTTCCCCGATGTCGCCCACCTGGCCGAGAAGGGCGGCCGCACCGGCGCCGCGCAGATCATCGAGCGGGCGCGCACGGAGAACCTGACGCTGCGCCAGGTGGCCGACTCGGTCAACGCGTTCCGCCGCTCCCCGTTCGTCGGATCGCCGGACACCGTGGCCGAGACCATCGAGCGCTGGTTCGAGGCCGGCACCTTCGACGGCATCAATCTCGCGTTCCGCACCAACGACGACCTCGGCCGTTTCGTCGAGGGCGTGGTGCCGCTGCTCCAGAAGCGGGGCCTGTTCCGTACGGAGTACGAGGCCGACACGCTGCGCGGCAACCTGGGCCTCCCGGTCCCCGGCAACCGCCACACGCTGGCGCGCGCGGGCGCGCGCGGCTGAGCCCCCTTCCCCCTTCCGTCCCGTCCCGTCCCGTCCCGCCACCAGGAGCCCGCATGTCCGAGTCCAGCGAGTACACCGACCACTTCGGCCCCGAGGGCCTGCGCGTGCGCGGCACCGTCCTGGTGGTGCCCGGCCGGGGCGAGACCAGGGCGTCCTACGCGCGCTTCGGCCGTCGCCTCGCCGCCGACGCCTACCGGGTGCGCGTCCTCGACGCCCCGGCGCTCGACGGCACGGACCTGCCCGCCGCGCTGTCCGCCCTCGCCGCCCGGCTGGCCGACGCGCTCGAAGGAACGGCCGGTGACGAGGGCGTCGCGCAGCCGGTCGTGGTCGCCGGCTCGGATTCCGGGGCCGCCGCCGTGGCCGCCCTGCTCGGTCGGGCCGGAACCCGGCGGCCGGCGGGCGTCGTCCTCGCCGGACTCCCCGGGCGGGGCTCGGCGGCCACGGGGACGTGGGAGGAGGAGCTGGACGTGCGCACCTTCTGCCCGGCCCACCGCCGGGTGCTCGGCGAGGACGCGACGGTGCGGCGGGGTTCGCTCGCGGAGCCCGTTCCGGCGGCCCTGCTCGACGCGGCGTACGCGGAGGAGACCGATCCGGGAGCGTCCGGGCCGGCGGTCCCGGCCCTGCTCCTCGTCGGCGACGAGGACCCGCTCGCCGACCGCGCCGCGCTGGCACGGATGGCCAAGTCACGCTCCAGGACGCGTCTTTCGGTGGTCCGGGGCGGCCGCCACGACGTCCTCAACGACCTCCAGCACCGGGCGGTGGCGGCCGAGGTCGTCACCTTCCTGGAGACCCTGCGCAACGACCTGACCCCGGTGATCGCGGTGGAGTCCAGCGCCTGGTGAGGCGCCCCTCGACCCTCCGTTCTTCCTCCTCGACCGAAAGGTGTTCCCGTGTCCACTGTCCTCTCCGTCTCCGGCAGCCCCTCCGCGACCTCCCGTACGTCCCGTCTGCTGCGCCACCTGGACGACCGGCTCCGGGACCAGGGCCATGAGGTGATAGCGCTGGAGGCCCGCTCGCTGCCGCCCGACGCGCTGCTCGGCGGCGACTTCGGCCATCCGGCGGTCGTCGGCGCGGCCGAGCTGTTCGCGCGGGCGGACGGGGTGGTGATCGGCACGCCCGTGTACAAGGCCGCGTACTCCGGTCTGCTGAAGTCGCTGCTCGACGTGCTGCCGCAGTACGCGCTGGCCGGCAAGACCGTGCTTCCGCTCGCCACGGGCGGCAGCGTCGCCCATGTGCTGGCCATCGACTACGCGCTGCGCCCGGTGCTCAGCTCCATGGGTGCCGCGCACATCGTGCCGGGCTGGTTCACGCTCGACAAGGACATCACCGTCGGCCGTGACGGCTCGCTGACGGTGGCTCCGGACTCCGCCGAGGCGCTGGGGCAGGTGACGGACGCGTTCTCGGCGGCGCTCGGCGGGCGGCCTGCCGTACTGGCGGCGGCCCGGTAGGCGGAGGTCCGCGGGCGGGCTGCCGGGACGGCCCTCAGGGTTTTCCGGGCAGCCCCAGTTCGCCCGCCCGCAGGCCCGCCTGGAACCGTGAACCGGCTTCCAGAGTGACCATGAGGTCGGCGACGCGGCGTCGGTAGGTGCGCAGCGAGAGACCCAGGCGCCGGGCGGCGGACTCGTCGGTGAGCCCCGAGCCGAGGGCGTTCAGGATCGTGCGGTCGTCGGCGTCGAGACGGGGGACGTCCTGCCGCAGATAGGCGTCGAGGTCGGTGGAGGTGTCCCAGAGCGCCGAGTAGAGCGTGTGGACGCCGTCGATCATGGTCGGTGAGGTCGTCACGGTGTACGCGCGCCCGGTGGGCGACTCCCGGCCGGCCAGGATCATCACGCGCCGGTCGATGAGGATCGTCTCGTGCGGCAGGGGGGACGCGCTGATGCGGACCTCGGCACCCCGGCTGCGTACGAGCGTCAGATGCGCGCGGGCCGCCTCGTCGGCGAGGGCGAGCGGGCTGAGGAGTTTGCGCGTGGAGAGCCCCGGTCCGCTGCCGGTGCGGAGCCGGTCGCGGACGGCGGCGCGGGCGGACGGCTGGGCCCAGGTGTCGAGGTCGCGGGCGGCGCAGAGGAATTCGGTGCGGGCGGAGGCGAAGAGGTGACCGGCGCGCGCGACCAGCTCCCCGTCCCCGTGCACGGTGAAGATCTGTTCGTTCCGCATCCGTCCAGTGTGGCAGCAAACTGCCACGTGCTGTCCCGCGCGGACTGCCGCGCGGACCATGGACGGCATGACGATCAAGACATTCCCCCTCGGCGGGGACCTCACCGTCCGCAGGCTCGGCTTCGGCGCGATGCGCCTGGCGACGGGCACGCTCCACGGTCCGGCACGCAGTCCCGAGAACGCCGTCGCGGTGCTGCGGCGGGCACGCGAGCTGGGTGTGGACCACATCGACACGGCGGGCTTCTACGACCGCGGCACGGTCCGGGCCAACGAGATGATCCGCACGGCCCTGTTCCCCTATCCCGACGATCTGGTGATCGCGACGAAGGTCGGTCCGCTGCCCGGCCCCGGCGGTGTGCCGAGCGGCCAGGCCACCCCTGACCGGCTGCGCGCCCTGGTGGAGAGGGATCTGCGTGACTTGGGCCTGGACCGGCTCGATCTCGTCTACCTCCGGGTGGGCGGGACGACCGGCCCCGGTGGCGAGTCCCTCGCCGCACGCTTCGAGGTCCTGGCCGGTCTCCGCGAGGAGGGGCTGATCCGCCACCTGGGCGTCAGCAACGTCGACGCCGCCCAGTTCGCGGAGGCACGCGCCATCGCTCCCGTGGCCGCCGTGCAGAACCACCAGGACGACGACGGCCTGCTGGCGCGGTGCGAGGAGGCGGGCATCGCGTACGTCCCGTTCTTTCCGCTCGGCGGTGGCGGCAACCCCCTCGACGAGGCGCGCCTGGGCAAGATCGCGGCCCGCCACGGAGCGACCGTCCCCCAGGTGCAACTGGCCTTCTCCCTGGCCCAGTCCCCCGTCGTGCTGTCCATCCCGGGCACCGGGACGCTCTCCCACCTGGAGGAGAACCTCGCGGCGGACGCGCTCGTGCTGGACGCGGAGGATCTGGCGTATCTGCGGGGCGAGGGCTGACCGGTCACCACGAAAACCGGTGGGGATGTGCGGGGTGGTCTGCCACGATCCCCGTATGGGTGCACTTGACTCGGTGGCCGCCAGGGTCGCCGGCGGCAGCACGGTGACGTTCCGCCCCAGCGGTTCGTCGATGGTTCCGCTGATCCGCAGTCGGCAGCAGGTGGTGGTCGTGCCGGTCGATCCCTCGGCGGTGGAGGTGGGAGACATCGTTCTCGCCCGTGTCGCCGGGGCGGTGTACCTGCATCTGGTGTCGGCGGTGGACCGCGCGCGGAAGCGGGTGCAGATCAGCAACAACCGCGGCCGTGTGAACGGCTGGACGGGCCACGACCGTGTCTTCGGTATCTGTGTGGAGGTCGACGGCGTCACGCGGTCGGGTGCCGCCGGCAAGACGTCCGGGGGCGGCCCGACGGCCCGCTGACCCTCCGGGGCCGCACCCCGGGCCGTCGGGCCGCTCTCGGTGTCAGAACCCTTCGGTCGCGCGCCGGTTCTCCCGGATCCACTCCACCGCGTGGGTCACCGCGTCCGGCAGGCCGAAGAGCCGGGAGTCCGCGCCGCCCACCCTGCCGCGCAGGACCGGGTGGGTCTTCTCGAAGTCCGCGCCGAGTTCCTCGAAGCGGTCGGAGGAGATCGCGGTGTCCTCCACGGTGGTCCAGCGGCGCCCCTGCGGGGTGGTGACCGCGAAGGAGTTGGTCACCCGGGCCGCCGGGACGCGGTATTCGGCGAGGTGGAAGGCGGAGCAGGAGTCGAATCCGGCGCCGAGCAGCAGAACTCCTGCTCCGGCCTCCTCCAGCCGCGTCAGGGGGCTGTGCTCGCCGAAGCGGCAGTCGAGGGCGTGTCCGTCCACGATCCCGGCCGCTCGGGGGCCGAGGGCGGCGAAGGACGTCTGCGGGTGCACGCTGCGCAGGGCGCCCGGCCAGGTGCGGAGCGTCTCGGGGATGACGCCGACGCCCAGACTCCGCGTGGTGCGGGTGTCGAAGGCGGGGGTGGACGCGCGGATGCCGTCCCACCAGGACGCGGGCACGGGCGGGTTCCTCCAGGCGGCCGGGTCCGAGTTGTCGGCGGAGTGCGTCGGGACGACCAGGGTCCCCCGGGGCCCGAGGACGTCGAGCAGTGCCTCGATCACGGCGACCGGTCCCCCGCAGACCCAGCCGAGCGCGCTCAGGGAGGAGTGCACGAGAAGGGTCTCGGCGGGGCGCACCCCCAGGGCGCGCAGTTCGGACGCGAGGGATTCACGGGTGCACAGAGGGCCGGTCTGGGGCGCGATGGTCATGACCGGTCAGTCTCCGGCCGGTCTCCTCCCGGCGCCACCGAATTACCCCGCGCCGCGAGGTGGCCTGTTCTGTTCGGTGACGGATGGTGCGTCCGTGAACAGGCGTTGCGTCAGAAACGCTCTGGCCTAGGCTGGTTGCCTCGTTCAACCATGTGAGGAGTACACGTATGCCAGTCGCGCTCGGTCTCGGTCTGCCGCAGACGAAGCAGTACACCCTCGGGAGGGACGTCGCCGCGGTGGCACGCGCCGCCGAGGCGGTGGGCTACGAGAGCCTGTGGGTGTTCGAGCGGATTCTCGTCCCGGAACCGGCCGCGCAGGGCCTGTACGGGATACCGGGGATGCCCTGGCCCGAGCACTACCGGGGCGTCGCGGACCCCCTGGTCACCCTGGCCCTGGCCGCGGGCGCGACCGAGCGGATCGGCCTCGGGACCAGCGTGCTGGTCGCCCCGCTGCACGTTCCCTTCCAACTGGCGCGGTCCCTGGCCTCGCTCGACGTGGCCAGCGGGGGCCGGGTCCTCGCCGGGCTGGGGACGGGCTGGTCGCACGACGAGTACGCGGCGGCGTCCGTCGCCCCGTTCGAGCGGCGCGGCGCGGTGCTGGACGAACTGCTCGATGTGTGCGCGGCGGTGTGGGGCCCCGACCCGGTGTCGTACAAGGGTGAGCTGACGACGATCCGGCCGTCCGTCGTGGGGCCCAAACCGGTCCGCCCCATCCCGGTCTTCCTTCCCGCGAACGGCCCGCGCGCCACGCGCCGGCTCGTCGACCGGGCCGACGGGTGGATGCCCGTGGCGCGGGGTGCCGACGCGCTGGCCGAGCAGTGGCGGCACGTCCGTGACACCGCCGCGGAGCGCGGGCGCGAGCGTCCGCTCGACGTCTGCCTCCGCGCCAACGCGCGCTACAGCGCACAGCCCGTGGCGGGCGGCGACCGGGCGTTGTTCCACGGCAGTACCGACCAGATCGTCGAGGACCTGGCCGCACACGCCGCCACGGGCGTGCCCCGGATCCTGCTGGATCTCCAGGGCCCGTTGCGCGACGCGTCGGAACTCGTCGACGTGGCGACCGAGGTGTACGAGACGGCCCGCGCCGCCGGGATCTGACCTGCCGCCGGCACCGGAGGACGACGGACGGGCCGTCGCCGTCCGGTGGGAGGGCCCGCGGGGCAGGCGGCAGTGTGACGACAGGGCCTAGACCTGCGGTGCCATGCTGGTGAAGACCAGTGACACGTTCTGTCCGCCGAACCCGAAGGAGTTGGTGAGGACCGCCTCCTGAGGGGCGTCGCGTCGCTCCGCAACGACATCGTGGTCGATGTCGGGGCCGACCCCGGCGGCGAGGTTCCGGGTCGGCGGGACGACGCCGTGCTCCACGCTCAGGACCGCGAGAAGTGCCTCGATCGCACCGGCCGCGCCGAAGAGATGACCGAGCGAGGCCTTGGGGGCCGTGACGGTGGCGCGGCCGAAGACCTCGCCGATCGCGCGCGCCTCGGCCGCGTCGCCGACCGGGGTGCCGGTGGCGTGGGCGTTGATGTGGCTGATGCGGTCGGGCGCAAGACCGGCCTGGGCGAGGGCCTTGCGCATGGCGGCGATCTGACCGGAGCCGTCGGCGGCGGGCGCCGTGATGTGGTGGGCGTCGGCGGCGATGCCCGCGCCGGCGAGCACCGCGTGGACGCGTGCGCCGCGTGCGGCGGCGTGTTCCGCGCGCTCCAGCACCATGACCGCGGCACCCTCGCTCAGGACGAATCCGCTGCGGTCGGCGGCGAACGGCCGGGAGGCCGAGGCGGGTTCGGCGGTGTGCCGGGACAGGGCCTTCGCCTGGACGAATCCGGCCACGGTGATCGGGGTGACGGCCGCCTCCGTGCCGCCCGCGATCACCACGTCCGCCTCGCCCGCGCGGATGAGCCTCGCTCCCAGGGCGATGGCCTCCGCGCCGGAGGAGCAGGCCGAGACGGGCGTGTAGGCCCCGGCGCGGGCCCCGTACTCGATGCTGATCAGCGCCGCCGCCGCGTTGGGCATGAGCATCGGGACCGTACGGGGCGAGACGCGCCGCGTCCCCGACGCCTCCAGGACGTCGTCCTCGTTCAGCAGGGTCCGTACGCCGCCGATGCCGGTGCCGACGGCCGAGGCGAGCCGGTACGGGTCCACCTCCGGGCCGCCCGCGTCGCTCCAGGCCTCGGCCGCCGCGACCAGGGCCGCCTGCTGCGAGCGGTCGAGCCGTCTGGCCGTCACCCGCGGCATCAGGGTCGCGGGGTCGACGGCCATCGTGCCCGCGACGACCCCGGGCAGGGCCCCGTCGCGGAGGCCGGACTCGCCCGCCAGCAGTGCGTCCCAGGTGGACGCCGCGTCCGCCCCGAGCGGGGTGATCGCGCCCAGTCCGGTCACCACGACTTCAGTCCCGTCCATGCCCTTCAGCCTTTCTTGTATGCCATACAAGTGAACGCCTTTGTTGTATCACATACAATTCCGAGGTGGAGAAGAAGCGAACCCAGACCCGTCCCGCCCCGGCCCGGTCGCGCGACCGCGGTCGGGCGACGCGGCGCCGGCTGATCGAGGCGACCGCGCGGCTCTGCGAGGAACGGCCGGGCGCCGATCCGAGCGTCGCGGACATCGCGCACGCGGCGGACGCCTTCCCCAACCAGGTGACCTACTACTTCGGTTCCAAGGACGCGCTCCTCGTGCACGCCGCCTTCCTCCGCCTGCTGCACGACGCCCGCCGCATCGAACGCATCGGCCGCCAGGCCCCCGACGCGGCGGCCTTCCGGCGCAACATCGCCCGCGCCGTCCTCGCCATGCCCTCGCTCCCGTCGGTCACACGCGCCCTCGCCGCCGGAATCTCCCGCCCCGAGCTCGCCCCCGTCGTCGACCAGCACCTCCAGCTGCTCTTCCACCAGTCCGAGCGCTTCGTGGGCCAGCTCATCGACCGCCGCGGCTGGGCGGCCCGGCGCCCGCTCGACGTGGAGGCCCGAACGTTCTGGAGCACCGCCCTGGGAGCAGTGCTCCTCGTGCGCGCCGGCGCCCACGGCACGGTCTCCGACCTGGACCTCGCGGGGGCCCTGACGATCCACGACAGCGACGCGCCCGCATCACCGGACTCGCTCGACGGGGCCGTTCCGCCCGGAACCGGCTGACGGGCACGCAGGCCCGACCCGGCCTGCCGCTCGGTGGGTGACCGGCGCGAGCCCGGGGAACGACGCCTGGCATCCTCGTGTCGGACCGTCCGCCGTGAACGAAGGGATCCACGTCATGGATGTGTACGAGGCGGTGGACAGCCGCCGGGCCGTGCGGTCGTTCAGTGACGCGCCGGTGCCCCGTGCCCTGCTCGAACGGGTGCTGGGCGCGGCGACCCGGGCGCCGTCGAGCGGGAACCTCCAGCCGTGGCAGGTGTACGTCGTGACGGGCGAGCCGCTGGCCGAGCTGAAGAGGCGGGCGACGGCGAGGGCGCTGGCCGGGGACCCGGGGGACGCACGGCAGTACCCGATGTACCCGGACGGGCTGGCCTCGCCGTACACCGACCGCTTCGCCGCGGCGGCCGCCCAGCGGTACGGGGCCCTGGGGATCGAACGGGCCGACCCCGAACGGCCCGTGAGGATCGCCGCGTTGAACTCGGACGCGTTCGGTGCGCCGGTCGTGCTGTTCTGCTACCTCGACCGGACGATGGGGCCGGGACAGTGGGCGGACGCGGGCATGTACCTGCAGACGGTCATGCTGCTGCTGAGGGCCGAGGGACTGCACAGCTGCCCGCAGGTGATGTGGACGATGTTCCACGAGACCGTCGGCCGGGCGGTGGGTGCCGACGACGGGCTCGTGCTGCTCTGCGGGGTCGCGGTCGGCTTCGAGAAGGAGGGTGTGCCGAGGCTGCGCACCGGGCGGGCGGATCTGGCGGAGACCGTCAGCTTCGTCGGGGCGTGATCCGCCGGACCGGCGGCCGGGCACGCGCTCACTCGGGGCGGGGCTCCGCCCGCCGGTAGCTGACGCCGTCCTTGGTGCGGTTGAGCTGTCCGCCGATGATCAGATAGCGGCGGAGCGCGGCACAGTCCTCGTGCACGGTGAGCAGCGCGTCGTTGACCTCGCGCTCGGAATAGGTGCGCCCGGAGGCGAACAGGGTCTCCGCGAGGTGGTCGAGGAGCTGCTGACGGCGGGCGGCCTTGCGCGGGATCGCCGTGAGCCGGCCGTGGGAGAAGAGGTCGGCGACCCCGCGGGTGGGGGCTGCCGTTGCGAGTGAGTCGGACATGGGGCGCAGCCTCTCAAGCCCGCGCCGGGGCGGCAACACAATTCCGGGGCGCCCCGGTGCCCGGACGGCGCGTCGCCGCGGATCCGGGTTGACGTGCGTCCGCGCCCACGGTTGCCTACTGCGATGACCGCACTTCGTATCGAACCGGTGGCCGACGACGCCGCCCTGCTGGACTGGCAGCGGGTTCACAACACGATCATCCCGACCGCCGTGCTCTCGCTCGACGAGGTCCGTGAGCGCGCCGGGCGCAACCGGCTCTCCGTCGCGTACCTCGGCAATACCACCGTGGGCTGCACGACCGTACGCCCCCCGGCCGGGGACACCGCGACGGCCACGGTCATCGCCCGGGTGCTGCCGGATCACCGGGGCCGGGGGTACGGCAAGGAGTTGTACGGGCACGGTCTGGCCCAGGCGCGCGGGCTCGGGGCCGAGGTCATCGAGACCTGTGTCCTGGAGTCCAATCCGGAGGGGCTGCGCTTCGCGCTGGACCGCGGGTTCGTCGAGATCGAGCGCTACGTCCTGCCCGGCGACACCGTTCCGTTCATCGATCTGCGGCTGGAGCCCCGCGTGTGAGGCCGCGACAGGGCTGCCACCCCTCACGGTGGCAGCCCGTCCCGCGCGTGGTCCGGCCGTCAGGCCGTCAGGCCGTCAGGCCGTCAGGCCGTGTGCAGGGTCAGCCCGTACCGGTTGAGGATCTCGTTGATCGGCTGGAACCAGGTCTCACCGCCCGAGGAGCAGTTGCCCCAGCCGCCCGAGGTGACACCCTGGGCCTGGTCGCCGCTGATGAAGGAGCCGCCCGAGTCGCCGCCCTCCGCGCACACGTTCGTCTTGGTCATCTGGTAGACCGCGCCCTGGCTGTAGTTGACCGTCTCGTTGGTGGCGAGGACGGTGCCGCAGTGCCAGTGCGTGGTGGAGCCGGAACGGCAGACCGAGGAGCCGACCGGTGCCACGGCCGAACCGCGGACCAGCTGGTCGGAGACGGTTCCCCAGCCCAGGACCACGGGGACCGTCCACCAGCCGCTGCCGACGTTCACCCAGGCGTAGTCGTCCCCCGGGAACGACGAGCCCTGGAAGTTGCCGATCCCCGAGCCGTCCCAGCCGCGCACCGAGGCGCCCGCCTGGCCGCAGTGGCCCGCGGTGACGAAGCCTCCGTAGACGGAGAAGCCGATGGAGCAGCGGACGTTGCCGGTGTAGTAGGGGTCGCCTCCCACGGTTCCCGCGGCGAGGGTCTGCGGGGTCCCGGCCGTCTGCTCGACGGTCACGGGCCCGGCCGCGCGGGCGCGGGCCACGAACGCCCGGACATCGTTGTCAGCACGCGCGGACGGGACGACGTTCACGACGACCGTGTTGGCCTTGGGGTCGACGTGCCAACTGCTCACGCCCGCGGGCGCGTCGAGGCGGTCGAGCTTCGCCTTGACCGCGTCGAGGGTGCGCGCGCTGTGCGTGACGAGGCGGACGGTGGCGCCCGTCGCCCGGACGGCGGCGGCCTGCTCCGTGCCGGTGACGGCGACGGTGAGCGAGCCCGTCGACGGGTCGAACCACGAACCGCCGTACGAGTTTCCGGCGGCGTGCCGGGCCCGGGGTTCGAGTGCGGTGGCGGACTTCTCGGCGGCGAGCCGGGTCCGCGCCTGGGTCTCGGTGAGGCCGAAGTCCCGCTGCATGGCGGCCAGCAGACCGGAGGAGGCCGGTTCCGCGGCGGTGGACCGGGGTGCTGCGGCGGGGGTGTCGGCGGCCGTGGCGGACGGGAATCCGGCGCCCGCCCAGGCTCCGACGAGGAGCACGGCGGACAGTGCGGTGCGTAATGCCGTGGTGCGTCTCAAGGCAGTGGCCCTTCTGTTGTTCCGCTGATGTGGGGGAGGAACAGCAGGCGTCCGGGAGGCTCCTCCTTTTGAGAGCGCTCTCAGAGTGTGCCGTTCCGGACTGTAGCGGAGAGTTGTAGGCAGGTCCATGCCAATGCCGAACGTGGACCCCGCCGCCGGACTCCCCCACGACCGGGTGACCGGGCGCCCCCGGCTGAGTAGATGTACTCATCCGGCGGGGCCGAACTCGTCCTACTGTCGCATCGGATGACCGGAGCGGGGCCGTGCCGAGGAGCGCGCGGCCCGACGGGCGGGAGGGGAACGGACATGGGCGCGGTGCGCGGCAGACACGGGATCAGGGCGGGAATGGCCGGCGCGCTGTTGTGTTCCGTCGCCCTGCTGCTCTCCGGATGCGGGGTGCTCAGCACGAAGGACGACCGGCGGTACGCCGAGAAGCTCGCCGACGAGCACTACCCGGGCATGCTCCGGGTGATCGGCGCGCGGACGCTGTTCCCGCAGTCCGAGGGCTCCGAGATCTCCTTCGCCGTGAAGGACGACCCCGACGCGGTCGTCCGCCTCCGCGTCGACGCCGGCAAGGGCACGTGCAACTCCCATCCCTGCCGGGGAGTCCTCGACGAAGCGGTGACGCGCGGCCGGGCCGAGGCGGAGGACATGAGGCTGATGATCCGTACGTTCAAGACGTGCGGGTACGAGGTGATCGCCTACGAACCCGCCTCCGGGGCGCCCTGGATCGTGGGATCGCTCACCAACGCCACCGTGCGGGCCACCCTCGCGGACATCGGCTCCTGCGTCCGCACCTGGCGGCAGGCCGAGGCGAGGACCGACGCGGCCGCGGGCGCCCGCGGGGCCGCCGTCAATCTGGCGTCGCCCTCCGTCGCCGCGAAGCGCCCGGCCGGCAAGGCGTCCGATCCGACCGCCGTACGGCTCACCGACACCCGGCTGCGCGCCTCCCTCCAGTCGCACCCCTACTACGCGCTGGGCTACGCCGCCCCGGAGGGCAGGCTCGACACGACGGGACAGGCCCGGATCGTCCGCCCCTTCGAGGTCCAGGAGAAGTTCGGCGCGAACGTCCGGACGTCCGTGCGCGAACGCCTCCGCGCCGACCACCCCCGGGTGCAGATGAGCACGTACCAGGGGGTGTGGCGTCTGGAGCCGGGGACCGTCGACCGGCTCACCGGATACGTGCTGTACTGCGAGGAGCCGGACGGCGACCTGACCTGCCTCGGTGACATGGCCGTGGAGGTCACGACCGATGTGCGGGGGACGCCGGTGGGCGACCTGCGCCCCGTCGGCTCCGTGCGTGAGGGGCGGGGGCCGCTGCGGCTCCCCGCCCGGTGACGGTCCGTCGCACGGCTTCCCCTCAGGGGGCGGCGGGGCCGTACGCGTAGGAACTCCACAGGCCGCGCACCCGGTCGCCGTCCCGCCAGGGATCGGGGCCGGCCGCCGGGTCCGGCGTCCCCCAGATCCTCACCGTCTCCTCCGGGTCCCCCTTCGGACGCCAGCCGGGGTCGCCGTCCGTCGCGAAGGCGGCCCAGGCGGCGCGCATCCGCTCGGACAGCCGGCGGTCGTCCTCCGTGGGCGGGCCGCCGATCAGGAAGTGGACGCTCTCCTCGTCCAGGGTCCCGAAGACGAAGGGCACGTCCGCACAGTGCCAGGCGTACACCGGCGCCTCTCCCCCGCGCTGCCGGGCGAATCGGGACAGGAACGTCCGCCCGCCGGCCCGTGCGTGCGCGTCGGCGAGGCGGTTGCCGTACTCGCCGAAGGAGAGGTCCCCGTACAGGGCGAGCTGGAGTTCGCGCGGCGATGCGGCGGGGAGCAGCCGGCGGTACCCCTCCACCAGGGAGCCGGGGAGGCCGAGGTCCTGGGCGAAGCCGGCCAGTTCCCCGTGGTCGGCCACGGGGGCGAGGCTGTTCACGGCGTCGAACAGCCAGTACTCCTGCGTGGTGTGGCAGACGAGGAGGTCGATGTCCGGGGCCGCGCCGGAGCCGATCAGCTCCACCGGGTCGGCGCGCAGGACGCGGCCGTCGGCGACCGGGCCGAAGACGACCGGGTCCCAGGAGAGCGGTCCCGTTCCCGGGGCGGCACGGAAGCCGTCCACGACGGCGTCGGCCGCGCGGACCAGCGTCCGCGGGGAGGCGGCCACGAGTCCGGCCGCCGTGGCGGGGACACCGGCCGCCCCGGCGATCCGCCGGGTCAGCTCCTCGGCCGTTCCGGGGGCGAAGACGGGGCCCACCGCACTGTGCGCGACGGCGCGGCGGAACAGTCCGCGCGCGCCGTCCATGACCATCAGGCAGGCCACCGAGGTGGCCCCGGCGGACTGTCCGGCCACGGTGACGCGGTCCGGCGCCCCGCCGAAGGCGGCGATGTTGTCGCGGACCCATTCCAGTGCGGCGATCTGGTCGAGCAGACCCCGGTTGGGCGGGTGGAGGCCGTCGCCGTCGTCGGGGACATGGCCGAACCCCTCGAAGCCGAGGCGGTAGTTGAGGGTGACGACGACGGTTCCGGCGCGGGCCAGGGCCGTGCCGTCGAAGTCGGGCTGGGCGCTCGATCCGAAGGTGTAGGCGCCGCCGTGGATCCACACCAGCACGGGCAGCGGCCCGGACCCGGCCCGGCCGGCGGGCTCGGGCGTCCAGACGTTGAGGCTGAGCACGTCCTCGTCGCCGGGCGACCAGACGGGTGCGCCCGGAAGCTCCGCCGACTGCGGGGGCACGGGGCCGTACCGCGTGCAGTCGCGCACGCCCGTCCAGGGGCGGCGGGCGCGCGGCGCCGTGAACCGGTCGTCGCCGAACGGGGGTTGCGCGTACGGGATCCCCAGCACGGCGACCGCTCCCCGGTGCGGGGCCCGCCCGCGCACCCGCCCCGCCACCGTCTCGAACACCTCGGTCAACGCCGCTCCACCGTCCCTCGTCATGGGGCCGCCCGGCCGGGCGGCCCCATGATCAGAGTGACAGGAGGACGTACGCGCACGCGAGCGGATTGACCGGGCGGGCGGGTGTCAGGAGCCGACCCTGCGCTTGTTGTAGACGTCGAAGCCGACCGCAGCGAGCAGGACCAGGCCCTTGATGACCTGCTGGTAGTCGGTGCCGATGCCGACGAGGGACATCCCGTTGTTGAGGACGCCGAGCACCAGTCCGCCGATGAGGGCGCCGAGGACGGTGCCGACGCCCCCGCTCATCGAGGCGCCTCCGATGAACGCGGCGGCGATGGCCTCCAGTTCGAAGTTGGTGCCGGCCTGGGGAACCCCGGCGTTGAGGCGGGCGGCGTAGACGATGCCGGCGAGCGCCGCGAGGACGCCCATGTTGACGAAGACCAGGAAGGTGACGCGGCGGTCCTTGACGCCGGAGAGCTTGGCCGCGGCCGCGTTGCCGCCGAGGGCGTACACATGGCGTCCGATCACGGCGTTGCGCATGACGTAGCCGAAGCCGATGAGGAGGGCGGCGAGCAGCAGCAGGACGACGGGGACGCCCCGGTAGCTGGCCAGGGTCAGGGTGAAGGCGAGGACGGCGGCGGCCAGGGCCGCGCACTTCAGCAGGAAGAGGTTGCGGGGCAGGACGTCGAGTCCGTGGCGCCGCTGGCGGCGGCGGTCGCGCGCCTCCTGGAGCAGGGCGAGGGCGAGCAGGGCCGCGCCGAGGAACAGGGTGAGGTTGTGGTAGTTGGTGACCGGTCCGACCTCGGGCAGATAGCCGGTGGAGATCTTCTGGAATCCCTCGGGGAAGGGGCCCAGTGAGCGGCTGCCGAGCAGGATCTGCGTACCGCCCCGGAAGAGCAGCATCCCGGCGAGGGTGACGATGAACGAGGGGATGCCGACGTACGCGATCCAGAAGCCCTGCCAGGCGCCCGCGACCGCGCCGAGGAGGAGGGCGAGGACGAGGGCGAGGACCCAGGGGACGTCGTGTTCGACCATCATGACGGCGCAGGCGGCGGAGACGAAGGCGGCGAGCGAGCCGACGGAGAGGTCGATGTGCCCGGCGATGATGACGATCATCATGCCGATGGCGAGAACCAGGATGTAGCTGTTCTGCAGGACGAGATTGGTGACGTTGTTCGGCTTGAGGAGGACGCCGTCGGTCCATATGCCGAAGAGGACCACGATCAGTCCGAGGGCGATGAGCATGCCGTACTGGCGGATGTTGCGGCGGGCCGCCTCGCGCAGGATCGCGCCGGTGGTGAGCGCGGCGGGGGCGTCCTTGCCGAGGGCGGGCCGTCGGGTGCCGGTGGGGGCCTGGGCCATGTCCTGCTACCTCTTGTCACTGGTCATATGGCGCATCAGGACCTCCTGGGTGGCCTGGGCGCGCGGGACTTCGCCGGTGAGCCGGCCGGCCGCCATGGTGTAGATCCGGTCGCACATGCCGAGGAGTTCGGGCAGCTCGGAGGAGATGAGGACGACGGCCCGGCCCTCGGCGGCGAGCCGGTCGATGACGGTGTAGATCTCGTACTTGGCGCCGATGTCGATGCCGCGGGTGGGTTCGTCGAGCAGGAGGACGTCGGGGCCCGCGAAGATCCACCGGCTGAGCACGACCTTCTGCTGGTTCCCGCCGGAGAGGCGCCCGGTCTGTTCGAAGACACTGGGCGTCTTGATGTTCATCGCGGTCCGGTAGGACTCGGCGACGCGGGTCTCCTCGTGCTCGTCGACGATTCCGCGGCGGGCGACCTTGCCGAGGGCGCCGAGGCTGATGTTGCGGCTGATGGTGTCGATGAGGTTCAGGCCGTAGTGCTTGCGGTCCTCGGTGACGTACGCGATCTTGTGGCGGACGGCCTCGGCCACGGTGCGGGTGCGGATCTCGCGGCCGTCCTTGAGGACCGTTCCGCTGATGTCCGTGCCGTAGCTGCGGCCGAAGACGCTCATGGCGAGTTCGGTGCGTCCGGCGCCCATCAGTCCGGCGATGCCGACGATCTCGCCCCGGCCGGCCCGCAGCGACACCCCGTCGACGACCTTGCGGTGCCGGTCGATCGGGTGGTGGACGGTCCAGTCGCGGATCTCCAGGGCGGGGTGGGCGTCGGGGTCGCCCTCGTACGGGGTGCGCGGCGGGAAGCGGTGGTCGAGGTCGCGGCCGACCATGCCCCGGATGATGCGGTCCTCGGTCGCCGCGCCGGCGTGGGCGTCGAGCGTCTCGACGGTCCGGCCGTCGCGCAGCACGGTGACCGAGTCGGCGACGGCGGTGATCTCGCCGAGCTTGTGCGAGATGATGATCGAGGAGATGCCCTGGTCCTTCAGTTCGCGGATGAGGGCGAGGAGATGGGCGCTGTCCTCGTCGTTGAGGGCGGCGGTCGGCTCGTCGAGGATGAGCAGTTCCACCTTCTTGGACAGGGCCTTGGCGATCTCGACGAGCTGCTGTTTGCCGACGCCGATGTCCGCGACCCTGGTCTGCGGGTGCTCCCTGAGGCCGACGCGCTTCAGCAGGGCGGCGGCGTGGCGCAGGGTCTCGTTCCAGTCGACGAAGCCGCGGGAGGCGTGCTCGTTGCCGAGGAAGATGTTCTCGGCGAGGGAGAGGTAGGGGATCAGGGCGAGTTCCTGATGGATGATCACGATGCCGCGCGCCTCGCTCGCCCGGATGTCGCGGAAGGCGCAGTCCTCGCCGTCGAAGCGGATCTCGCCCTCGTAGCTGCCGTGCGGGTGCACGCCGCTGAGGATCTTCATCAGGGTCGACTTCCCGGCGCCGTTCTCCCCGCAGACGGCGTGGATCTCGCCCCGGGCGACGGTCAGCGAGACGTCGGCGAGGGCGGTCACGCCGGGGAAGGTCTTGACGATGGACCGCATCTCCAGGATCGGCGCGGCGGCCACCGGTTCGGCCGTCGTGGCGGTCATCGCAGGTCGCTCTCCTTGAGGTAGCCGGAATCGACGAGTTCGGCGCGGTAGTTGCTCTTGTCGACGCTCACCGGGTCGAGCAGGAACGAGGGGACGACCTTCTTCTCGTTGTCGTACGTGGTGGTGTCGTTGACCTCGGGCTTCTTGTCGTTGAGTACGGCGTCGGCCATCTGGACCGCCTGTTTGGCCAGGGCCCGGGTGTCCTTGTAGACGGTCTGCGTCTGCTGCCCCGCGATGATCGACTTCACGGATGCGATCTCGGCGTCCTGGCCGGTGACGACGGGGTACGGCTTGGCCGCGGTGCCGTAGCCGTCCGACTTGAGGGCCGAGATGACGCCGATCGAGATGCCGTCGTACGGCGAGAGCACCGCGTCGACGTCCGCCGAGGAGTAGGCACTCGTCAGCAGGTCGTCCATGCGCTTCTGGGCGGTGCCGCCGTCCCAGCGCAGGGTGGTGATCTGGTCGAGCTTCGTCTGCTTGCTGCGGACGACCAGCTGCTTCTTGTCGAGGTAGGGCTTGAGGGTCTTCCAGGCGCCCTCGAAGAAGTAGCGCGTGTTGTTGTCGTCCGGGGAGCCGGCGAACAGCTCGATGTTGAACGGGCCCTTCGCGGTGCCGGATTCGAGTCCGAGCCGGTCGAGGATGTAGCCGGCCTGGAGCTCGCCGACCTTCTCGTTGTCGAAGGAGGCGTAGTAGTCGACGTCGGGGCTGCCGAGGATGAGGCGGTCGTAGGCGATGACCCTGATGCCCTGCTCCCCCGCCTGGCGCAGGACGTCGCCGAGGGCGCGTCCGTCGATGGCGGCGATCACCAGGACGTCCACGCCCTTGGTGATCATGTTCTCGATCTGGGAGACCTGCTGGTCGACGTCGTCCTCGCCGTACTGCAGATCGGTCTTGTACCCGAGCTTGTGGAATTCGGCGGCCATGTTGCGGCCGTCGGCTATCCAGCGTTCCGAGGACTTGGTCGGCATGGCGATCCCGATGGTGGAGCCCTTGCCCCCGGACTTCTCCGCCTTGCTGCCGCCGTCGCTGTTCTGGCCGCAGGCGGCGAGGGACGCGCAGAGGGCGAGGGCGGTGAGGACCGTGGCGGTCCGTGCGGGGAGCGCGGTGGGGACGGTACGTGAGGAGCTGCGCATGGTCGATCCTCCGGTGCGGGGGCGGCGGCCGGTCGGACCGCGCTGCCCTCATCGATGGTTCGGTATATCGGACACGGTTCGGGAAACGTGGCGCACGGAGGCATGCGGGAGGCCGCCCCATCGACGGCATCACCCCTGCGCACCAGGACTGCGAAGCGGTGCTGTTCGAGATTTCGTCATGCGTTCGAAATGTGGGCGTGACGGTAGTGAGCGGCCGGGGAGACTGTCAATGGGGCGGGCGCGGAGCGCGTGCTCAGCCGGCCTGGCCGATCGCGCCGCGCAGCATCGCGACGGTGGTCGCGGCCGCGGCGCGCTCCGCCGGATCGTCGGTGGCCCGCACCCGCTCCTCCAGCAGCACGACGGCCGCCTGGAGCACTCCCACCCGGACCGGAACGCTCTGCATGGCGGTCAGCACGGCCGCGGCCTGCTCGGCGGGGGTCGCGGACGCCGACTGCGGGATGAGGGTGGTGATCCCGCGCCCGAGGGCGCGGTCACGGGACGGCTGGGCCGAGGGACTGGTCATCGCAGAAGTCTCCCGCACCGAACGGCCGGATACCGTCAGCGACCTGCCCGTCGCACCGCCTCGCCCCGCTGGACGTGGTCGTGGACGCGCTTCAACAGGCGGGCCAGCTGCGTCCGTTCACGGGCGTTCAGCGGGGCGAGGACGTCCTCCTGGATCTCCGAGGCCTCGGCCAGGAGGTGTTCGAGCACCTCCCGGCCCGCCGGGCTCACGGTGACGGTCATCCGTCGCCGGTCGGCGGTGTCCCGCGCCCGCTCCACCAGCCCGTGCGCGCCGAGGTCGTCGACGAGGCTCACCATGTCGCCCCGGTCGATCGACAGCCGCGACGCCAGCTCCCGTTGCGCGTGCGGCCCGAAGTCGCAGAGCGCGGCCAGCACCGCCATGTGCCGCAGCCGCAGCCCCCGTTCGGCCAGCCGCTTCGCGAGCCGGGTCCGGGCCGCCCTTCCGGTCCGGGACATCAGATAGGTGGTGTGCTCCAGAAGGCTGGGCGGCGTCGCGTCGTCGTTCACCCGTCGATCGTAGGCGTACGCCCGTACGGGAGAGACGCCCGGTACACGGGCGGTGGGCCGCTCACGCCGGGGCGCCGCGCAGGTCGAAGACGAGGCGGCCCGGCACCTTGCCGCCGAGCACCTCGTCGATCGAGGCGTTGATGTCGGAGAGGTCGCGGCTCTCGCGCACCACGCGGGTGCGGCCCAGGCTGTGCAGGCGGAAGACCTCGGCCAGGTCCTCGCGGGTACCGACGATGGAGCCGAGGATCTTCGTGCCGTTCAGCACGGTGTCGAAGACCGGGATCTCCAGCTTGCCCTCGGCGGGCAGCGCCACGAGGACGAGGGTGCCGCCGCGTCGCAGCGAGGCGTACGCGGCCTCGAAGGACGCGTTGCTCACCGCGAGCGAGATCGCCGCGTCGGCCCCGCCGAGCCGCCGGGTCTCCTCCGCCACGTCCTGGACGCGGGCGTCGATGACGTGGTCGGCGCCCAGCTCCCGGGCGAGGGCCAGCTTCTCGTCGGTGACGTCGACCGCGATGGTCTCGGCACCGAAGATCCGCGCGTACTGCAGGGCCAGATGCCCCAGACCGCCGATGCCGGAGACCAGCGCCCTGGTCCCGGGGCGCGCCCCAGAGAGCTTGACCGCCTTGTACGTGGTGACGCCCGCGCAGGTCAGCGGTGCCGCGTCCAGCGGGTCGATGCCGTCGGGCACCGGCACCACGTACGTCCCGTGGGCGAGGGCGTACTCGGCATGGCTTCCGTCGACCGAGTAGCCGCTGTTCTGCTGCTGGAGGCAGAGCGTCTCCCAGCCGGACACGCAGTGGTCGCAGTGCCCGCACGCCTCACCGAGCCAGGGAATGGCCACCCGGTCCCCCACCGCGAGATGGGCGACCTGGTCGCCGGCCGCCTCCACGATGCCGATGCCCTCGTGGCCGGGGACGAACGGCGGGGACGGCTTGACCGGCCAGTCGCCGTGCGCCGCGTGGATGTCCGTGTGGCACAGCCCGGAGGCCTCCATCCGGACGAGGACCTGGTGCCCGGCGGGGGTGGGGACCGGCCGGTCCTCGACGACCACCGGTTCGGTGAAGCTGCGGACAACGGCGGCTCTCATGGGGATTCTCCTCCGCTTCGATGCGCGCGCCCGGTCCGGCCCGCCGCTCACGGCAGTGGGGCGCACAAGCCTCGAAACAGACTATTTCGGATGGCCGGTTCCTGCCCCTTCTCCCGGAACCGGCCGGCCCCCACCGCCGTCCGGCCGGTCGGCCCCCTCCCCTATCCCCGGGAGGCCCAGACCCGCATCGCCTCGCGGGAGGAGAAGTCCGCGACATCCTTGTCCAGCGGTTGATCGGTGTACTGGTGGATCCGCCACGGCGCCTTGATGCGCGGCTCGCCAGGCGTGACGTAGTCGGCGATCCAGAGGCCGTCACCGGCGTACGAGGTGGTGTCGTGATTCAGCCAGAAATAGCGATTGCAGTACAGAAGGACCCGGTGGCCCGGCCGCAGACGTTTCACCGTCCGGATGAAGCTGTCCTTCTCGGCGTTGCTCGCACGCGTCCCCTCGCCGTTCTCCTCCCAGTCGACGGCGAGGAGTTCCCCCTCCTTCTCCGGGGCCTTGCTCAGGAAGTATTCCGCCTGCGCGGTGATATTCCCGGGCCACAGGAAATGGTAGAAGCCGACCACGCATTCGGCGTCACGGGCCCGTTTCGTCTGCTCGGCAAGCCGGGGGTTCACGTACGAGCGCCCCTCGGTGGCCTTGATGAGGACGAAGTCCACGCCGTCCCCGTCGAAGGACGACTGATACGCGCTGACATCGACTCCGTGCAGCATGGGGACCTCCTTCACAGTTGGTTCACCTGGTTCCGTTTCCCTGTCCTGTTACGTGCCCGCCGGGCGGGGAGCCCATCCGTGCGGCGCGCCGGGAAATCGGCCGGCGCCCTTCGGAATAGCTTTCGACGGACATCAGTTGGTGAACCGTCGAGACCCGTTCACGTACCGCTTCGCACCATCGAAAGGTCGGATCCATGAAGATCGGCATCATCGGGGCAGGGAATATCGGCGGCAATCTCACGCGCCGTCTCACGGCGCTCGGCCATGAGGTGTCCGTCGCCAACTCGCGCGGTCCCGAGACGCTCGCGGCCCTGGCCGAGGAGACCGGGGCCAGGGCGGTTCCCGCGTCCGAGGCCGCGCGGGGCGCCCAGGTCGTCGTCGTGACCGTGCCCCTCAAGGCGGTCCCCGCGCTGCCTTCCGGATTCCTCGACGAAGCGGCCGGCGACGTCGCGGTGATCGACACCGGGAACTACTATCCGCGCGAGCGCGACGGGCGCATCGGGGCGATCGAGGACGGGCTGCCGGAGAGCCTGTGGACGCAGCAGCAGATCGGGCACCCGGTCGTCAAGGCGTTCAACGGGACGTACGCGCAGGACATCCTCGACAACGGTACGCCCGGCGGCACCCCCGGCAGGCAGGCGCTGCCCGTGGCGGGGGACGACGCGGCGGCCAAGCGCAGGGTGCGCGAGCTGATCGACGAGCTGGGCTTCGACACGGTCGACGCGGGCGGGCTCGACACGTCGTGGCGCCAGCAGCCGGGGACGCCGGTGTACGGCAACCGGGGCGATGCCGCCACGATCGAGAAGGCCCTGGCCTCCGCGTCCCCCGAGCGCACCGCCGACTGGCGGGCCTGACCCGCGTCGGGCTCGTGGGCGGCGGATCTCCCCCGCCGCCCACGGGGCCCGGGACGGGGTCCCCGGGCGCCCTCGTGTCCGACGCGCCGCCGCTCAGTCGTCGAAGCCGGTGCCGCGGCTGACCTTCTCCCAGGCCAGTACCTCGTTGCGGGAGGACTCCAGGCTCGCGAGGACCGCGTCGGTGGCGTCGTTCCCGAGCGGCAGCCGGAGCGGGGTGTCCTCGGCGGCGAGCGCGGTCAGGATCGCGGCGGCCGCCTTGTCCGGGTCGCCGTCCTGCTTCCCGTCGGAGTCCGGGAGGCCGGTGCGGACCGGGCCCACGGTCTGCTCGTACGCCGGAAGGGCCGGCGACTGCCGGAGGGCGCCGCCCCCGGCGAAGCCCGTACGGAACGAACCGGGCTCGACGATCAGGACCTTGATCCCGTGCGGGGCCACCTCGGCGGCCAGCGCCTCCGACAGGCCCTCCAGGGCGAACTTGGTGGCCGAATAGCCGCCGACGCCCGGGAAGGTGAACCGGCCGCCCATGCTGCTCATCTGGACCACGGCGCCGGATCCGGCCCGCCGCATGTGCGGCAGCACGGCGCGCACCAGCGCGGCGGGGCCGAAGAAGTGCAGGTCCATCAGTTCGCGCAGCTCGCGGTCGCTCGTCTCCTCCACGGCGCCGACCAGCCCCATGCCGGCGTTGTTGACGACCACGTCGATCCGGCCGTACCAGAGCACGGTGTCCGCGACGACCGCCGCGATGCGCGCGGTGTCCGTGACGTCGAGCTGTACGGCGACGGCGCGGTCGGGATGCGCGGCCACCAGGTCCTCCAGGACGTCCGGCCTGCGCGCCGTGGCGACGACGGTGTCGCCCGCCGCGAGCGCGGCCTCGGCGATGGCCCGTCCGAAGCCGGACGAGGCTCCGGTGATCAGCCAGACCCTGCCCGTGGCGTGGTCGCGGGCGGGGGTGGCGGATGCGTTGTTCATGTCCAACTCCATTGATCGTCTTGGCGGTTGCGATGACTCAGTTATGTCATCCGGACTCCGGAGCGGTCCAAGACAAGGACCCGCACAAGCGATAAACGCGCCTTATGATCGCTGGATGGAGCTGCGCCAGTTGCACTATCTGACGGTGATCGCCGAGGAGGGGAACCTCGGCCGGGCGGCCCGGCGCCTCTTCGTGAGCCAGCCCGCCCTGTCGTACGCGCTCAAGAGCCTGGAGACGGAGCTCGGCGTGCGGCTCTTCGACCGTCACGCCGGCGGGGTGACGGCGACGGCCGCGGGGCGCGAGGTGACCGCCGAGGCGCTGCTCACACTGCGGCAGTCCGAGCGGGTGACGGAGGCGGCGCGGCGCCATGTCCGGGGCGAGACGGGCGAGCTGCGGGTCGGCTTCGAGGCGAGCGGCGCGGGCGAGCTGACCACGCGGGCGCGGGCGGAGTTCGCCCGGCTCCATCCGGGAGTGCGGGTGGTGCCCAGGCGATACGACTGGGGCCAGGAGGCCGAGGCGGTGCGCGACGGCGGGGTCGACGTCGCGTTCGTCTGGCTCCCCAACGATCTGACCGGCCTCCACACCGAGCCGGTGCACACCGAACCGCGTGTGGTGGGCCTGCCCTCGGGACACGCCCTGGCCTCCCGTACCGGTGTCTCGGTCCTGGAGGTCGGCGACGAGCCGCTGCTGTGGACGCGCCGGGCACCGCGCGAGTGGGTGGACTGGTGGGCCGTCAACCCCCGGCCGGACGGGTCGAGTCCGGTCTGGGGGCCGACCAACGACAACGTGGAGGAGATGCTGGAGCAGGTCGCGGAGGGAGCCGCGATCTGCTTCGCCCCGCTGAGCATGACCCGGTACTACGCGCGCCCCGACCTCACCTGGGTGCCACTGACCGATGTGGAGCCGCTGCGTGTGGTCCTGGCCTGGGCGGAGGGCACGGACGACCCGCTGGTCCGTGGGTTCGCCCGGGTGGTGCGGGAACTGGCCGCGGCGGCGGTGCCGGCCGGGGAGGCCGGCACCTTCGGACGCTAGTGCCGCGACCGGCGAATCCGGTCGGGAGGGGCACTAGTCCGTGCCGTCGGGAGCCGGCGGGAGGCTGTCCATGAAGGAGCTGACGGAGAACACCGCGCGGCCCGCTCCGGGCGGCCCGTAGCCGGGGGGCGAGCTGAGGCCGAACTCCTCCATCGTGGCGCGGTAGGCGTCCAGCAGGCGGATGTGGTACTCCAGCGGCGCGCCGTCCGGATTGGTCTTCCCGAGCGGGGTCGTCGGCTCCGGGCACCAGGTCGTGAAGCGCGGGGTGATTCCGTGCGACATGAAGAACCGCAGACCCTCGGTGGTGGAGTCGATGGCCTCCTTCACCGTGGTGAAGCCGAAGGGCTCGGCCATCTCCACGCCGGCGACGAAGTTGGGGATGACGTTGCGGGCGCCGAAGACGTCGGCGGAGTCCAGGATGCGGCGGTGCCATTCGTCACGGCCGACGTAGCGCTCCTTGCCGGGGCAGTACAGCTCGAAGAGCCTGCGGTCCCACACCTCGTAGTTGGGGTGGTAGATCTGCACGCCGTAGTCGTGGAAGCGCTGGACGTCCGCCTTGGGCAGGGCCTGGGCGACGACCTTGCCGATCCAGCGGCCGGGGAAGCGCTCCTCGATGGCCTTGGCGTACTGGCCGTAGAAATCGGCTTCGTCGCGTCCGCCGATGTGGGAGGTGATCGCTCCGCCGGTGAGCGTGTAGGCGGTGGACGTCTTCGCCGTGTCGTAGCGGTCGATGATGGCCAGCGCCTCCAGGACCTCCTCTACGGGCTTCACACCGGTGTAGGGACGGCCCGCCGCCTTGTGCTGGCGCCAGTTGTGGTTGATGTCGCAGTACTGGCACTCCTCCTTGGCGCCGAAGTACTGGCAGACGCGGAAGACCGTCAGATAGACCAGGTAGCCCCACTGGATGGTGGGCGCGACCTCCATCACGGACTTGCCGTTCTCCAGGGTGTGCCGGTAGTAGTCCGGCATGGGCGGCAGGCCGACGTCGGAGATCCGGCGGCCGTCGAGGTAGAGCCCGAGCCTGCCCTCGGCGTCGGCGGCGACCCGGTACGGAGACGCCGGGTTGACGCGCACGGAGACGACGGTGCGCCGCAGCTCGTAGGGGCCGCCGGTGAGCACGATCTCCTCGGGCGGGCGGCGCAGCGCCGCCGCGCCCAGCTCGGGCAGGGTGCCGTGGTCGAAGGAGAAGATGAAGTAGGACTTGGGCTTGACGTCGCCGTCCTCGTTGTCGCTGAGCGCGGACTCGTCGAAGGCGAGGCCGCCGCGCAGCAGGTCCTCCTTGATGACGGCCTCGCGCGGCACGTGCGGGAACTGCTCCATGAGCCGCTCGACCAGGCGGGTGCGGCTCGTGTCACCGCCGCCGGGGGCGGTGCGGGAGGCGTCGGCTGGGGTGGGCATGTGCGGGGCTCCTCGGTCCGTTCGTCGAAAGGTGTTCCGGGTGCGCCGTCCTGTCCGACGAACGGCGGACGCGCCGCGTTCCCGGGCGGCCGGCGCCTCGTCAGCCCGTCCAGTGGGCGGGGCGGTCGAGCGCGTCGGCAAGTCGCGTGGCCCGGTCGCCGCGTGCGGCGTTGAGCTGGGACTGTGTCAGGAAGACCGCTCCGGTCAGGTCGGCGCCGGACAGGTCCGCGTCCCTGAGGTCGGCGCCGATGACGACGGAGAGCCGGAGATCGGCGCCGGAGAGGTCCGCCGCGATGAGGTAGGCACCGCGCAGATCGGCGCCGCGCAGGTCCGCGCCCTTCATCCGGGCACCGATGAGGTCGGCGCCGCGCAGGGCGCGCTTCTTCCTGCCCGGGGCGGTGGCGCGGACGAGGTCCCCGGCTCGGGCCAGCAGGGCGGCGACGCCGTCCCGGTGCGCGTCCACGTCCAGGTCCGCGAGGGCGTCCGCGTCGAGGCGGGTGAGGCGTTCCGTGGCGTCGAGCGCGTCGCGGATCTCGCGGCGCAGCGGGCGGGCCGGGGCCAGTTCGGCGGCCTCCGTGAGGTACCACAGGAGTTCGTGGAGCCGGCGCATCACCGGGAACACCTTGAACATCGCACCGGCGGTCTCGGGACGGGCGCGCCAGTCGTGTCCGCCGAAGGTCTCCCGGGAGGTCTTCTGTCCTGCGCCGAAGCAGTCGTACACGGTGCAGCCGGCGAAGCCCTCGCCGCGCAGCCGGGTGTGGACGGAGCAGCGGAAGTCGTCCTGGAGGTTGCGGCAGGGGGTCCCGGCGTCCTTGTCGACGGCGAAGTCCGCGGAGCGGGTGAGGGTGAGGGCGACGCAGCACAGGGCGAAGCAGTTCGCGCAGTCCGCCCGCAGGGCGGACCGGTCGACGGTCGCCGTGCGGCCGGCGGTGTCCGTGCGGCCGGCGGTGTCCGTGCGGCCGGCGGTGTCCGTGCGGCCGGCGGCGGGGGTGCGGGCGTCATGGGGCACGGTGTGGAAGTCCTCAGCTGTCCGGGAACACTGCTGGGCCGAGCCTACCCACGACCGGCGGGGCGGCCCGCGGCGCGGGTCGGGTGGGCACAGGCGCCGGGAGGGGTCCCCGACCGGACCGCCGCCGTCGTCGTGGCCCATGGACGCGCAGCATAATGATGGTACGTACATCTTTTTGGAGGTGGCCACCCCGTGGCGAACACACCGGTCGACACCCTTCCGGCCCGTCGGGTCCTCACCGATCCGGCGGGGCTGGTCCGCTACCAGCACGACGAGGCCGAGTGGGCCCCCTACGGGACTCCGGCTGCGGTGGTGCGACCGCAGAGCACCGAGGAGGTGCGGGACGTGGTGCGCCACTGCCTCGCGCACCGCATCCCGGTGGTGCCGCGCGGGGCCGGGACCGGACTGTCCGGCGGGGCCAACGCCGTGGACGGGGCGGTCGTGCTGTCCTTCGAGGACATGGACCGGATCCTCACGGTCGACCGCGCCGAGCGGCTGGCCGTGGTCCAGCCCGGTGTCGTCAACGACGACCTGAGGGCGGCGGCCGGCGAGCACGGGCTCTGGTACCCGCCGGATCCGGCCAGTTCCCCCTGGTCGACCATCGGCGGGAACGTGGCGACCAACGCCGGTGGCATGTGCTGCGTGAAGTACGGCGTGACCCGGGACTACGTGCTCGGTCTGGAGGTCGTCAACGGGCTCGGCGAGGTGGTGCGGCTCGGCCGGCGCACCGCGAAGGGCGTGGCGGGCTACGACCTGGCGGGGCTGATGGTGGGCTCCGAGGGCACGCTCGGCGTGATCACGGAGATCACCGTACGGCTCCGCCCCGCGCGGCTCCAGGAGCGCACCGTGGCGGGGTACTTCTCCTCGGTGGTGGCGGCGGGCGAGGCGGTCGGCGCGGTGACGGCGTCCGGGGTGATCCCCTCGGCGCTCGAACTGGTCGACCGGCACTGCCTCGCCGCCGTCGACGCCTGGAAGAAGATGGGCCTCTCGGCCGATGCCGACGTGGTGCTGCTGGGCCGCGTGGACACCCCCGGGGCCGAGGGGGACGCCGAGGCCGAGCAGGTCCGCGCCTGCTTCGAGCGTGCCGGGGCGACCTGGGCGGCGGTCTCCACCGACCAGCAGGAGGCGGACGCCCTGTTCCAGGCACGCCGGCTGGCCTACCCGGCACTCGAACGGCTCGGTCCGGTCCTCACCGAGGACGTCTGCGTCCCGATGACCGCGGTCCCGGAGATGCTGGCCCGCATCGAACGGACGGCCGCCCGCCACGACATCCTCGTCGCCAACATCGCGCACGCGGGCGACGGCAACCTTCATCCGCTGATCATCACCCCGCCGGGTGACGAGGCGGCCCGCACCCGCGCGCAGGCGGCCTTCGAGGACATCCTGGACGACGCGATCTCACTGGGCGGCACGGTCACCGGCGAACACGGCGTGGGACTGCTCAAGATGCGCGGCATGGACAAGGAACTGGGCCCGGCCGTGCTGGCGATGCACCACGCGGTGAAGGCGGCACTCGATCCGCACGGCATCCTCAACCCCGGCAAGGTCCTGGGCGTCTGACCCGGTCTCCCGAGGCCGTTCCGGGCCCGCTTGTCAGTGGTGCGGCGCACACTGGCGGCAGTGCCGCCCGGGGAAGGGGAACAGGGATGAACGGCGAGGAGGCCGGCGGTTTCGAGCCCGCCACCGGGGCGGGCGCGCCGCCCGAGGAGCCGGCGGAGGCGCGCGCGGCCTCGGTGCGCGCCGCGTGGGCCGGGCTGCTCCAGATCCGGCGCCTGACGAACGGTCCGGGCGGGGCGGCGGAGTCGGTGCCGGCCGACTGGGAGCGGCACCGCCCGGTGCGGGCCGTCGCCCTCGCGCTGGAGGCGTCGGGGCTTCCCGCGTCGGCCGTCGACGCCTCGGGGCGGCGGACCGCGACGGGCTGTCAGGTGACGGACGGTCCGTCACCGGGCACCGCGCGGGTGGAGTGGCTGGGCCCGCCGGGCAGTGGCGCCGCCCATGAGGAGGAGGCCGAACTGGCCCGGTGCGTGGCGGCGCTGCGGGAGTGCGGCTGGACCGCGCTGCTGTACCGGGGGCCGCGCCGGCGGCGCTTCCTGGAGGTGGAGCCGGCCGGCCCCCCTCGGCGCTGATCCGCCCGCCGGACCGTGCGCCGGACAGCCGACAGGAGGCGCGTCGCGGCGCGGGTCGGGGACCGTTGTCAGACCCGTGGGGGATGCTGGTGGGTCCGACACCTCTGACGGGGAGATGCTGAGATGCGCAACCACGAACGCGCCGCGGCGCAGGCCTACGTCCGTTTACTGGAGGCGACGAGGGCGGCGCTCGCCGATCCCGACGAGGCCCCGCTCTACATGCCCCTGCTCGCCTCTCCCATCGAGGAGGCCGACGGCGCGCTGCGCCGGGCGGGGCTCTCGGGCAACGAGGCCCATTTCTTCGCGCTCGTGAGCGCGGTGCGGTCCGGCGTTCCCGACGCGGAGCGCTGAACGGCCCGGGTGCCGGGGCCGTTCAGCGGCCCTTCGGCCCCGTTTCGGGGTGAATTGATTCAACCGGCATGAAGACCCGTCCACTTCTTGACTAGTGAGCGTGGCCCTACCTAGCGTACGTTGCGATGAAACGATTCACATCATGTCGACGGTCATGATCGTCGGGATGACCTGCCTACGAGGTGTTCATGTCTGAGGTGTCGGCCGTCAAGGCAGCCCTGAAGTCCCAGGTGATCGAGACCCCGTCGTGGGGGTACGGGAATTCCGGGACGCGCTTCAAGGTGTTCGCGCAGCCCGGGGTGCCGCGCGACCCGTTCGAGAAGATGGAGGACGCCGCGCAGGTCCACGCGTTCACCGGAGTCGCACCGAAGGTGTCGCTGCACATTCCCTGGGACAAGGTCGCGGACTACGCCGCCCTGGGCCGCCACGCCGAGGCGCTGGGGGTGCGCATCGGCGCCATCAACTCCAATGTCTTCCAGGACGACGACTACAAGCTCGGCTCGGTCACCCATCCCGACGCGGCGGTCCGGCGCAAGGCCGTCGGCCATCTGCTGGAGTGCGTCGACATCATGGACGAGACCGGTTCGCCCGATCTCAAGCTGTGGTTCTCCGACGGCACGAACTACCCCGGGCAGGATGACATCGTTGCCCGTCAGGACCGGCTGGCCGAGGCGCTGGCGGAGGTGTACGCGCGACTGGGCGCCGATCAGCGGATGCTCCTGGAGTACAAGCTGTTCGAGCCGGCCTTCTACACGACGGACGTCCCCGACTGGGGCACGGCGTACGCGCACTGTCTCAAGCTCGGCCCGAAGGCGCAGGTCGTGGTGGACACCGGGCACCACGCGCCGGGCACCAACATCGAGTTCATCGTGGCCCTGCTGCTGCGCGAAGGGCGGCTCGGCGCCTTCGACTTCAACTCGCGGTTCTACGCGGACGACGACCTCATGGTCGGGGCGGCCGACCCGTTCCAGCTCTTCCGGATCATGCACGAGGTCGTGAAGAACGGCGGCCTGCGGCCCGAGACGAACGTCAACTTCATGCTCGACCAGTGCCACAACATCGAGGCGAAGATCCCCGCCGTGATCCGCTCGGTCGCCAATGTGCAGGAGGCGACGGCCAAGGCCCTGCTGGTGGACACCGGAGCGCTGGCCGCCGCGCAGTCGGCAGGCGACGTGCTGGCCGCCAACGCGGTCCTGATGGACGCCTACAACACCGATGTGCGTCCGCTGCTGGCCGAGGTCCGCGAGGAACTGGGGCTGGCCGCCGATCCGTTCGCCGCCTACCTCGCCTCCGGCAACCAGGAGCGCATCGCCGCCGCCCGCGTGGGCGGCACGCAGGCGGGCTGGGGAGCCTGACGCCCCGTTCCGCCCGCTCCCCCGGCCACCCGGCCGTCCCGGCGGTGAGGTCCGCACCACCCACCCCATCCGTCTCGCTCGTCCCGTTGTCCCCGTCCCGTTCTCCTCGTCCCGAAGGAAGGCCCATGACGTCCCCGACCCCTCCCGAGGTCGCCGCGCTCCTGGAGCGCGCCCACCGGATCGGTTCCGACCCCCGCAACACCAACTACGCGGGCGGCAACACGTCCGTGAAGGCCACCGGCCCCGACCCGGTCACGGGTGACGACACCGCCCTGATGTGGGTGAAGGGTTCCGGCGGCGACCTCGGCACCCTGACGGAGGACGGGCTCGCGGTGCTGCGGCTCGACCGGGTCCGCGCCCTCAAGGAGGTGTACCCGGGCGTGGAGCGCGAGGACGAGATGGTCGCCGCGTTCGACTACTGCCTGCACGGGAAGGGCGGCGCCGCCCCCTCCATCGACACCGCGATGCACGCCCTGGTCGAGGCCGCCCACGTCGACCATCTGCACCCGGACTCGGGCATCGCCCTGGCCTGCGCCGCCGACGGCGAGAAGCTGACCGCTGAGTGCTTCGGCGACACGGTGGCCTGGGTGGGCTGGCGGCGTCCGGGGTTCCAGCTGGGGCTGGACATCGCCGCCGTCAAGGAGGCCAACCCGCAGGCTGTCGGCGTGGTGCTGGGCGGACACGGCATCACCGCCTGGGGCGACACCTCGGAGGCCTGCGAGCGCAACGCGCTGTGGATGATCCGCACGGCGGAGGCCTTCCTGCGGGAGCACGGCCGGCCCGAGCCCTTCGGGGCCGTACTGCCGGACCGCACGCCGCTGCCCGACGAGGAGCGCCGTGCGCGGGCGGCCGCCCTGGCCCCCGTGATCCGCGGTCTGGCCTCCACCGACCGCCCCCAGGTCGGCCACTTCACCGACGCCGGACCGGTGCTGGACTTCCTCTCCCGGGAGGATCACCCCCGCCTCGCCGCGCTGGGCACCTCGTGTCCCGACCACTTCCTGCGCACCAAGGTCCGCCCTCTGGTGCTCGACCTTCCGCCGGGCGCGCCCCTCACCGAGGCGGTGGAGCGGCTGAAGGAGCTGCACGCGGAGTACCGCGAGGCGTACCGCGCGTACTACGAACGGCACGCCGTGCCCGGCTCCCCCGCGATGCGCGGCGCCGATCCGGCGATCGTCCTCGTGCCGGGAGTGGGGATGTTCTCCTTCGGCAGGGACAAGCAGACGGCGCGGGTGGCCGGGGAGTTCTACCTCAACGCGATCCAGGTGATGCGGGGTGCCGAGGCGGTCTCGGCGTACACACCGATCGAGGAGTCCGAGAAGTTCCGGATCGAGTACTGGGAGCTGGAGGAGGCGAAGCTGCGGCGGATGCCGGCGCCCAAACCGCTGGCGGCCCGGATCGCGCTGGTGACGGGGGCGGGTTCGGGGATCGGGCGGGCCGTGGCGCACCGGCTGGTCGCGGAGGGGGCGTGCGTGGTGGTCGCGGACGTCGACGCGGCGAAGGCGGCCGGGGTGGCGGAGGAACTGGGCGGCGGCGACCGGGCCGTGGCCGTGACGGTCGACGTGACCAGCGAGGAGCAGATCCAGGAGGCGTTCCGGGAGGCCGTATTGGCGTTCGGCGGGGTGGACCTCGTGGTGAACAACGCGGGGATCTCCATCTCCAAGCCGCTGCTGGAGACCACCGTCGGCGACTGGGACCTCCAGCACGCCATCATGGCGCGCGGCTCGTTCCTGGTGGCGCGCGAGTCCGCCCGGATCATGCGGGAGCAGGACCTGGGCGGGGACATCGTGTACATCGCCTCGAAGAACGCGGTGTTCGCGGGTCCGAACAACATCGCCTACTCGGCGACCAAGGCGGACCAGGCCCATCAGGTCCGGCTGCTGGCGGCGGAGCTGGGTGAGCACGGGATCCGTGTCAACGGCGTCAACCCGGACGGTGTGGTGCGGGGTTCGGGCATCTTCGCCGCGGGCTGGGGGGCCCAGCGGGCGGCGACGTACGGCATCGAGGAGGAGCGGCTGGGCGAGTTCTACGCGCAGCGGACCCTGCTCAAGCGCGAGGTGCTGCCGGAGCACGTGGCCAATGCGGTGTTCGCGCTGACGGGCGGCGACCTCACCCACACGACGGGGCTGCACGTCCCGGTCGACGCCGGCGTGGCCGCCGCCTTCCTGCGGTGACGGGGACACGGTTCCCATGGCTGTGAACGGGTACGCGGACGGGGCCGGCCGGGACGTCTTCGCCGCCGTCGATCTCGGTGCGACGAGCGGCCGGGTCATCACCGGCCGGGTCGGGCCCGGAACGCTCGACCTGACCGAGGTCCACCGGTTCGCCAACACCCCGGTGCGGCTCCCGGACGGTCTGCGCTGGGACGTGGCGGGGCTCTACCGGGGCATGCTGGAGGGTCTGCGAGCGGCGGGGCGGAACGGTCCCGTCGTCTCCGTGGGCGTCGACACCTGGGCGGTGGACTACGGGCTGCTCGATGCCGACGGTGCCTTGCTGGGGCTGCCGTTCCACTACCGGGACGCACGCACGGCGGGCGTCGCCGGCCGTTTGCCCGAGGGCTGCGGTCCGGCCGAGCTGTATGCGGTCGGAGGCTTGCAGCGTCTGCCGTTCAACACGGTGTTCCAGCTGCTGGCCCACCGGGAGACGGCGCAGTGGGAGACGGCGCGCACGCTGCTGCTGATGCCGGATCTGCTGGTGCACTGGCTGACGGGTTCGGTGGGCGCGGAGGTCACCAACGCCTCCACGACCGGGCTGTTCGACGCGCGCGCGGGCACCTGGTCCGACGCCCTCATCGGGCGGCTGGGCCTGGAGCGTTCGCTCTTCCCGCCGTTGCGGGAGCCGGGCGCACCGGCCGGGCGGCTGCTGCCGCATGTCGCCGAGTCCACCGGGCTGCCGGCGTCGACACCGGTGACGACGGTCGCCTCGCACGACACGGCGTCGGCGGTCGCGGCCGTCCCGGCCACGGAGGAGGACTTCGCGTACATCTCCTGCGGCACCTGGTCGCTCGCGGGGCTGGAGCTGGACGCTCCCGTCCTGTCGGAGGAGTCCAGGGCGGCCAACTTCACCAATGAGCGCGGGGTGGACGGTACGGTCCGCTACCTGCGCAACATCATGGGGATGTGGCTGCTGGAGGAGTGCCGCCGGGTGTGGGAGCGCTCGGGTGCGGCCCCGGGCCTGGACGGGCTGCTGTCCCGGGCCGCGGCCTCCCGTCCCTTCGCCGCGGTGATCGATCCGGACGACCCCTCCTTTCTCGCCCCCGGCGACATGCCGTCCCGCATCGGCGCCTTTCTGCGGCGCACCGGTCAGCAGCCGGTCTCGGATCCGGGCGCGGTCGTCCGGTGCGTGCTGGAGAGCCTGGCGCTGGCCCACCGCCGCACCGTGCGCGCCGCGGCCGCCCTCGCCGGGCGCGCTCCGACCCGTATCCATCTCGTCGGCGGGGGCTCCCGCAACGCCCTGCTCTGCCAGTGGACGGCCGACGCGAGCGGACTCCCGGTCACGGCGGGGCCCGCCGAGGCGACGGCCCTCGGCAACGTGCTGCTCCAGGCCCGCGCCCGGGGCCCGGTCGGCGATCTCCCGGCCCTGCGCCGGCTGATCGCCGCCACCCAGCCGCTCCGGCACTACACGCCGCGCGGCGACCCCCGCCACTGGGACCGGGCGGAGGCCCGCCTGACCGCGGAACGGCCCGGAGCGGTCGTCGCCCCGGCGGACGCGGAAGGGGACGGGCGAGGGATCTGAGGGGGGTGGGTACGGGCCGGGCGCGGCCCGTACCCACCCGCCGTCGTCCTAGGCGCGGGGCGCCGCCGCGAGTCCGAGTTCCTGGTCGCCCAGCGACGCGAAGTGCCGTTCGACCTCGGCGTCGGTGACCTCGGCCAGGGTGGCCGGGGTCCAGTGGGGGTCGCGGTCCTTGTCGATGATCTGGGCGCGTACGCCCTCGACGAGGTCGGGTCCGGTGAAGGCCACGGAGGACACCCGGAACTCCTGGTCCAGGACGGCCTCCAGGCTGTCCAGACGGCGGGCGCGCCGGACCGCTTCGAGGGTCACCTTGAGGGCGGTGGGCGATTTGGCGAGGATCGTGGCGGCGGCCTGCTTGGCGGCCGGGGTCCCGTGGGCGTCGAGGCGTTCGACGATGTCCTCGACGGTGTCCGCCGGGTAGCAGGCGTCGATCCACTCCCGCTGTACGGCCAGCGTGCCACCGGGGGCGGTGGCGGCGAACCGTTCCACGGCAGCACGGACCTGCTCGGCGGTGGTGGAGGCGTTCAGGGCGGCGAGCAGCGCGGGGAGGTCGGCGGAGGGGACGTAGTGGTCGGCCAGTCCGCACAGGAGGGCGTCGGCCGCGCCGACCGCGTCGCCGGTCAGCGCGAGGTGGGTGCCCAGTTCGCCGGGGGCGGCGCCGAGCAGGCGGGTGCCGCCGACGTCGGGGACGAAGCCGATCCCGGTCTCGGGCATGGCGACCCGGGAGCGCTCGGTGACGATCCGCGTCGAGCCGTGGGCGGACACGCCGACGCCGCCGCCCATGACGATGCCGTCCATGAGGGCGACGTACGGCTTGGGGAAGCGGGCGATCCGGGCGTTGAGCCGGTACTCGTCGCGCCAGAAGCCGAGGGAGGCGGTGCCGCCGGCGAGGGCGTCGTCGCGGACCGAGCGGATGTCGCCGCCCGCGCAGAGGCCCCGCTCGCCCGCACCCGTGAGGACGACGGCGGCGACGGAGGGGTCGGCCTCGGCCTCGTCCAGGGCTTCGGACAGGCGCAGGACCATGGTGTGGTTCAGGGCGTTCAGGGCGCGCGGCCGGTTCAGCGTGAGGTGACGGATGCGCCCCTCGGTGTGCAGCAGGACGGGATCCTCGTGGTTCATGCGTGCGCTCCGGTCAGCCCCAGTGCCTACCGTCCGCCGCGGCGGACGATCTTCCGCAGCCATTGTGCGCGGGCGGTCGCGCGGCGTGGCGCGAGGGGTCGCCGCCGGCCGCTCGGAGCGCTGTGGGGGCGGTCTCCCGTTGTGGCAGGGGTGCCGGAGCAGCCAGACAATTGAGTCACGCCGTACGGCAGCCCGCCGGACGATCCTCGGAGCCAGGAATGACCGATCACGACCGGCCCCCGCGCGTTCCCGTCCCGCCCCGCCTGCTGATCGACAAGGCGCAGGGCGGGGAGACGGGGACGGACGAGCGGCTTGCCCTGAACCGGACGGGCAGTTTCGAGTGGGACCTCGACGCCCGGACGGTGGACGTCGACGAGGCCGGGCTGCTGGTCTTCGGCCTGGATCCGGAGACGTTCGACTCCCGGCCGGAGACGCTGCTGGAGCGGCTGGAGCCGCCGGAGCGGGTGCGGCTGGAGGAGGCCGTGGACGAGGCCATCAAGAGCGGCAGCGCCTCCTACAGCGTGCACGTCCGGGTGCCGGTCGCGGGCGGCGACCAGTGGACCCACGTCCAGGCGCGCATCCTGCGGCACAACGACGGACAGGCGCACCGGGTGATCGGTCTGGTGCGGGACGCGACGGCCGAGGTCACCCATTCGGCCTTCGTCCTGGCTCTGGAAAAACGCCGGCAACGCCAGACCGACATCGTTGAACGCACAACGAGCGCTCTGTCCCGCGCGGTGACCGTGGACGATGTGACGGCCGCGCTCACCGGTCCGGGCGGCCTGGCGCGCCTGGGGGCGGACGGGCTCGCGCTCGGCCTGCTCGACAACACGGCGCTGAACGTCATCGCGCTGAGCGGGGACTCGCTGGAGGTCGTGGACGAGCTGGGCTCGGGCCGGCTGGACCCGAAGTTCCCGCTGGCCGACACGGTACTGAGCGGCCGTCCCAGGTTCGTCAGCTCGCTGGGCGCGCTCACCCGCCGCTATCCGGTGCTGGAGCCGTTCGTCGGGCAGTTGAAGTTCCAGGCCGCGGCGTATCTGCCGCTCGTCGCGCAGGCCCGCACGCTGGGCGGTCTGGCGCTCTTCTACCGGGAGCGGACGGCCTTCAACCCCGATGAGCGCAATCTCTGCCTGGGGCTGGCCGCGATCATCGCCCAGTCCCTCCAGCGGGCCACGCTCTTCGACGAGGAGCGCGAGTTCGCCACGGGGCTCCAGTCGGCGATGCTGCCGCGCCGCATCCATGACATCGAGGGCGGCGAGATCGCCGTCCGCTACCACGCGGCCTGGAGCGGGCGCCAGGTCGGCGGTGACTGGTACGACGTGATCGCCCTGCCCAAGGACCGCTTCGGCATCGTGGTCGGCGACGTCCAGGGCCATGACACGCACGCGGCGGCCATCATGGGCCAGTTGCGCATCGCGCTGCGCGCGTACGCGGCCGAGGGGCATCCTCCGTCCACGGTGCTGGCCCGCGCCTCCCGCTTCCTCTCCGAACTCGACACCGACCGGTTCGCCACCTGCGCGTACGCCCAGGTCGACCTGGGGACCGGAACCGTGCGCGTGGTGCGGGCGGGGCACTTCGGCCCGCTGATCCGGCACACGGACGGCCGGGTCGGCACCCCGCAGGTGCGCGGCGGTCTCCCGCTGGGCATCTCGACCGACTTCGGGGACGAGGAGTATCCGGAGACCCGGCTGGATTTGGTCCCCGGCGAGACCCTGGTGCTCTACACGGACGGGCTGGTGGAGGAGCCCGGAGCCGATATCGAGGCCGGGGTGCGCACCCTGATCGCCGAGGTCAGCGCGGGACCCGCGGGCGCCGAGGCGCTGGCCGACCATCTCTCGGACCGGCTGTGGGAACGCTGGGGCTCGGGCGACGACGTCGCCCTCCTGGTCCTGCGGCGCAGCCCCGACCCCGGTTCGCCCCGCGCGCCCCGGCTGCACCAGTACATCCACCAGGCCGACCCGGAGGGGCTCTCCGAAGCACGGACCATCGTGCGCCAGGCGCTCACCGACTGGGACATGGCCGAACTCGCGGACGACGCCGAACTGGTGACCGGCGAGCTGCTGGTGAATGTGCTCCTGCACACGGAGGGCGGCGCGGTCCTCACCCTGGAGGTGCTGCCCGAGCCGGTGCGCCGCGTCCGTCTGTCGGTGCAGGACCGCTCCAGCGCCTGGCCGCGCCGCAGAACGCCGGGCGAGACCGCGACCTCGGGGCGCGGCCTGCTGCTCCTGGACGCCGTCGCCACCCGCTGGGGGATCGAGCCCCGCGGCGAGGGCAAGGCCGTCTGGTGCGAGATCGGCCCGGCGGTCCCGCCGACGACGGCGCCATCTGACCCCGATACCGCCCCGGACCCGGACCCGCCGGAATCCTCGAAGCTCCCGGAATCCCCGGTGCCCGAGCGCGGAACGCCGTACGGCACGAACGGCAGGAACGGCAGGACGCCGAAAAGCTGAGGGGTGTGCCGCGCCCACCCGGGCACGGCACACCCCCGGCCCGCGATCGGAGCGCCGAAGCGCCCGGTCACCGGCCCGCTCGACTACTGCTGCGCGGTACGGCGCTTGCGCACGGACCACATGATGCCGCCACCGGCGAGCAGCACGGCGACGGCCGCACCCGCGATGATCGGCGTCGCGGACGACGAACCGGTCTCGGCCAGATCCGGCGAGCTGGGGCTCGGCGCCGGAGCGGCGGGCGCGGGCGACGACTCACTGGGCGTCTCGCTCGGGGCGGGCTTCTCCGGGGAGGGAGTCGCCGTGGTGGGCGTCCCGGAGGGCTTCGTCTCGCTCGGAGTCGGGGTCGGCGTGCGGCCCTCGCAGACCGGCGCCTGCTTGGTCTCGTCGCGCGAGTACTGGTCGCCGTCGCCCGCCTTGACGACCAGACGGACCGTCAGCTCCTTGTCGTGGTCCGGCAGGGCGAGCTTCTTGTCGAAGCTCTTGCCGAACGACTCCGTGGGCAGGAGGTCCTTTCCGTCGACGGTGACGGTCACCTGGTTGGTCACACCGCTGTTGTACGCGGTCAGGTGCAGGCTCACTTCGTTACAGGTCACGTCCCAGGTGGGGGTGTGAGCTGCGGCCGGACCGGCGGTGAGAACCACTCCGGTCAGGCCGGCAATCGCGGCGGCGGCGAGGGTCCCCGCCGCGCGCCGCGATCTCCTGGGTATGGTCATGGGATTCTTCCTCCGCAAAGGTTTCAACGCCTGAATGGCGGTGGGGCGCACAGTACTGCTCCACTCCCCCGTGCGTGCACCCGCCCCACAGACCTTGTGACGTCACAACCGGCCGCACTTCATAGCCGGTTGGGGCAACCCGGACACATCCCGCCCGGCCCGGTCCGTTCGTTCACTGGCGTGAAGTGACCGTCCGGGACGGCCCGCCCGGTTCAGAGCGGCCGGTACATGATGTGCAGCCCGACGAACCCCTTCTCGGGGTGCTCGAAGCCCTCCGGCAGGGTCCCCAGCACCTCGAAACCCAGCGAACGGTAGAGCCCGACCGCGGCGGTGTTGGTCTCCACCACGGCGTTGAACTGCATGGCCCGGAACCCCGCCGCCCGGGCCCAGTCGATCGTGTACGTACAGAGGGCACGCCCCACGCCCTTGCCGGAGTGACGGGGGTCGACCATGTAGCTGGCGCTGGCGATGTGCGCGCCGTTGCCCATGTGGTTGGCGTTCATCTTGGCCGTGCCCAGCACGGTCCCGTCGTCGGCCACGGCGACCACCGTGCGATGCGGCGGCTCCAGCAGCCACCAGCCGGCCGCCTGTTCCCTGCCCAGGTCGAGCGGGTAGGTGAACGTCTCGCCCGCGGCGACGATCTCGTGGAAGAAGGGCCAGATGGCGGGCCAGTCCTCAGAAGTTGCTTCCCTGATCAACATGGCGGTCAGAATGCCTGGTCCGGGCGGCCGAAGCGAACTCTTTGCGTCGCCCCGGGCCGCTCCCGCGAGGGCGCCTGCCGGAACGCGCCGCCCTCGGCCACAGCCGCGCGAGGATGCCGGAACGCCCGCGCCCCGCTCCCCTGCGCCGCGCTCCGGACGGGCCCGGCTCCGTCCTCCGGGGCTCCGGCGCGCACGACGGCTCGGCTTCCTCCACCGGTCCCGGCGGCGGACTCGGCTCCACGGCCTCCGGCGGGCATGGCTCCGCACCCCGAACCGGACCCTCCTCTCGCGGTGCGGGCCCCGCCGCGTCCCCGGGGCGCGGCGCCGGGCACCGCTCGCGCGCGTGATCCAGCTCCATCAGCAGGGCGATCCGCCGCCAGAGGATCTCGTCCGGGTCGTCCGCGAGCATCAGACGGGCGAACGCGTCGCGGCCGGCGGGTGAGCCGGGGTGCCCGAGGGCGGATCCGGGGCGGGAGCGCGCGAGATGGGCGCGCTCGTACGGATCGTCGACCACCTCCGCGAGCTGGAGCGGGTCGAGCGCCTGCGCCACCACGGCCGCGCGCGCCCACGGCTCCTCGGTGAGCGCGAGCAGGCGCTCGATACGGCGCGACCGCCAGTTCCGCGCGCGGAAGTCGTCGCCCTCCTCCACCCGGTGGCGGATCCACGCCGGGCTCACCCCCGTCAGCAGCTCGGGCGAGCGCTCGGCCAGTGCGCGCAGCTCCCGGGCGAGGTAGAGCCAGACCACCGCCCGGTAGCGGTTCAGGTAGAAGGCGATCGGGGTGACGCAGCCGGCCCTGGCCAGTCGCGCGAACCGCACGGGGGTGATCCCGAGCAGCCGGGCCCCTTCCGCCGTCCCCACGGTCCGCACCTGCTCCCGCAATGCTTCCGGGAAGCCGGGCTGCTCCCGCAGGCGTTCGATCTCGGTGCGGCGGAAGCGGAGCCTGCCCGGTCCGGGCGCGTCCGGCCGGACGATCCCCAGATGGACCGCCAGATCGAACTCGCCGCGTCGCAGCTCCAGTTCGGCCGCCGCACGGCTTGCCGCGAGTGTGGGCACGCCGCCGTCGCGCACCGCGTCCGTCATCGACATGATGGTTCTCCCCCGTGAGACACGAATACTCTCCGTGATCACGGTAACCCGGAGCGACAGAACGCCGCCCGGCCCTGTGGATAACTCCCGGGCCGGGCGGCGTGCGCGTCCTTCGCACCGGGTCAGATCCGGTGCGCCACACCGCCGTCCTGCCGCGCGGCCACCGCGAGGTGCTCGCCGACCCGGTTGACGAGCAGCGTCATCTCGTACGCCACCTGCCCCACATCGGCATCGGCCTCGCTCAGCACGCACAGGCAGCTGCCGTCGCCCGCGGCGGTGACGAACAGCAGGGCCTCGTCGAACTCCACCATCGTCTGACGGGCCCGGCCCGCCCGGAAGTGCCGCCCCGAACCCCGCGCGAGACTGTGCAGCCCGGACGAGACCGCGGCCAGATGCTCCGCGTCCTCGCGGGCCAGGCCCGTACTCGCCCCCGTGACCAGGCCGTCGTTCGACAGCACCAGAGCGTGCCGGATGTGCTCCACCCGGCTGGTGAGATCGTCGAGCAGCCAGTCGAGTCCCCTGTCCAGCGCCATTCTGTTCCTCCCCGCTCATACGTTCCCCGTGCCCCGCTTGTGCGCAAGCCTTGCGTACCGGTCACGCGGGGGCAAGCACTCCTCTGCGCAAGAGCGGGCGGGATCAGGCCACCTGGCTCAGCCGACGGTGTCGAGCATGCGGGCGGTGTGCATCCGGCCCGCGTACTCGACCATGCGGATCAGGACCTCCTTGCCGGAGTCGCGGTCCCTGGCGTCGCACAGCACCACGGGGGTCCCCGGATCGAGATCGAGGGCCCGTGAGACGTCGCCCTCCCCGTACGCGCGGGCGCCGGCGAAGCAGTTCACGGCGACGACGAAGGGGATCCGCCGGTGCTCGAAGTAGTCGACGGCCGGGAAGCAGTCCTCCAGCCGGCGGGTGTCGGCCAGCACGACGGCGCCCAGCGCCCCTTGGGACAGCTCGTCCCAGAGGAACCAGAACCTGTCCTGGCCCGGCGTCCCGAAGAGGTAGAGGGAGAGCCCGGAGCGGATGGTGATGCGCCCGAAGTCCATCGCCACGGTGGTCGTGGTCTTGTGGGCGACACCGTCGGTGTCGTCGACCGTCTGCCCCGCCTCGCTGAGCAGTTCCTCCGTACGCAGCGGCCGGATCTCGCTCACCGCGCCGACCAGGGTCGTCTTGCCGACCCCGAACCCGCCCGCGACGAGGATCTTCAGGGCCAGGGCGTCGGCCGGGGCGGTGGTTCCGGTCGTCTCCCGTGTGCTGTCCGCGTGGTCGGTCGGCATCGATCACTTCTCTCACCAGTGGGTCTCGGGACGTCGACGACGCAGGTCAGTGGTGTCTTCGGGGATCGGATCCGGGGGTCGTCGGCGCGCGTACGGCGACAGCATGGCAAAGCGGAACCCGCCCCGGGCGACGCGATCGCTATTTTGAGGATGTGACTGTTTGGGTCCGTTCGATGCCAGGAACGGGACCGAACGCGGTGTGATTGTCAGCCATTCCGTGGCTCCTTCTCGGCGTCGGCCCCGACCCGGCGCATCCCGGGGCCCCGGGAACGCCGCCTACACTGGTCGCCTCGGGTGCGGGAACCGGACCCGGTCGAACGGAGGAGGACGGACCACGTCCTCTCCGGTCCCGGCCCGAGTGCGATGCGGTGCACGCGGACGGGAGCGGAGAAGTGTCGACAGGTGCCGGCGGCGGGTTCCAGGATCCGCCCGCGGACGTGCTGGCCGAGGCGGCTGCCGCGTTCGGTCTACTGGCGGCGCCCGCGCGTCTGCACATCGTCTGGGCGCTGGCCCAGGGCGAGAGCGATGTGACCGGTCTGGCCGAGCGGGTCGGCGGCACGCTTCCCGCGGTGAGCCAGCATCTGACGAAACTGAAACTGGCCGGGCTCGTCCGGTCCCGCCGTGAGGGCCGCCGCCAGGTCTATCTGGTCGACGACCCCGGTGTCGTGACCGTGGTGCGGCTGATCGTGGGGCAGCTCGCCGAGCGGGCCGGGCATCCGTCCGAGCCGCCCGCGCGCCTCCATGAACTCGGTGCCTGAGAGCGCTGCGGCGGAGGGGTCCGAGGCCCCCGGCGAGCGGTCGGCCGTGGTGATCGAGCTGCCCGGCGCCGCGTCCGCTCCCCCGTCCGTACGGCCGCCGTCCTCACCGACCGCGCTCCAGGCGCTCCGCTCGCTGGACAGCGGTCCGCGCGGGCTGCTGGAGTCGCAGGCACAGGAGCGGCTGGCCCGGTTCGGCGAGAACACGCTGCCCGCCCGGCGCCCCGTCGCCCGGCCCACGCGCTTCCTGCGTACGCTGCGGGATCCTTTCACCTCGGTGCTGCTCTGCCTGGGGCTGGTCTCCGCGCTGGTCAGTTCCTGGGGCACGTCCGCCGTGATCGCGGTGCTGGTCGTCGTCAGCTGTCTGCTGCGGTCCACCCAGGAGCACCGGGCGGACCGGGCCACGGCCGCGCTGCGCGAGCTGGTGGCGACGACCGCGACGGTGCTGCGCCGGGACGGGCCGGACGACGCGCCCCGGGTCCGCGAGATACCCGTAGGGGAGCTCGTCCCGGGCGATGTGATCCGGCTGGCGCCGGGCGATCTCGTCCCGGCCGACGTCCATCTGCTGCGGGCCAGCGGCCTCACCGTGCACCAGTCCGCGCTGACGGGTGAGTCCGTACCCGTCCCCAAGCATCCCGACGGTGCCGGCCCCGCGCACGGGGCGCTCCCCGGACCGCGTCCCGTGTCCGGCGAGGGGGACGGGGTGTTCGACCGGCCCCAGGCCTGCTTCCAGGGCAGCAGCGTCGCCACGGGGAGCGGCACCGGGGTGGTCGTGGCGACCGGGGGCGCGACCCGGTTCGCCGCCGCCTACGACCGTTCGGCGCGCCGGCGGGGCGCGAGCGCCTTCGACCGGTCCGTCCAGGGGATCTCCTGGACGCTGATCCGGTTCATGCTCCTCACCCCGCCGCTGGTCCTGATGGCCAACGCGGCGCTGCGCGGGCGCGGGCTGGAGACGCTGCCGTTCGCGGTGGCGGTCGCGGTCGGTCTGACGCCGGAGATGCTGCCCGTCATCGTCACCACGGCGCTGGCCCGGGGCGCCGCCCGGCTGGCCCGGGAGCGCGCGGTGATCGTGAAGCGGCTGCCCGCGCTGCACGATCTGGGCGCGGTGGACGTGCTCTGCCTGGACAAGACGGGCACCCTCACCCAGGACCGGCCGGTCGTGCACCGGACGTACGGACCGGACGGGGACCCTGGCCCCGAGGCGCTGCACTGGGCCGCGGTCAACGCCCTGTGGACGCTCCAGCTGGCGGAGCTGCCCGAGCCGGACGCGCTCGACGAGGCGGTCCTCGACGCCTGGGAACCGCTCCCCGGGCCGCAACCGGAGTCGTACCTTCCGATCGAGGAGTACGACGCCGTGGCGGTGCTGCCCTTCGACCCGCAACGCCGGCTGGCCACGGCCGTGGTGCGCCATCCCCGACGGCCGGGCACCCATGTCCTGGTCGTGAAGGGGGCGGTCGAGGCCGTTCTCGACCGGTGCGCGCTGGAGCCCGGGGAGCGGGCCCGGCTGGACGCCCTGGCGGCGCGCGAGGCGGCGGACGGTCTGCGGCTGCTCGCGGTCGCGCGCCGTGAACGAAGGGCAGGGTTCGGTCCGTACACCCCGGCCGACGAGCGCGGGCTGGTCTTCCTCGGCTTCGTCGCCCTGCGCGACGCGCTCGCGCCCAGTGCCGCCGACGCGCTCACCGTCCTGGCGCACCGGGGCGTCTCGGTGAAGCTGCTGACCGGGGACCATCCCGGCACCGCGGCACGGGCCTGCCGGGATCTCGGGCTCGCCCCGGGTCGGGTGATGACCGCCGAGGAGGTCGACGCGCTCTCCGACGAGCGGCTGGCCGCGACGGCCGGGGGCACCGCGGTCTTCGCCCGGTGCACGCCCGCGCACAAGGCGCGGATCGTGGACGCGCTGCGGACCGCGGGCTACACGACGGGGTTCCTCGGCGACGGCGTCAACGACCTGCCCGCGCTCCACGCGGCGGACGTCGGGCTCTGTCCGCGCAACGCGGTGGACGTGGTGCGGGAGACCGCCGATGTGGTGCTGGCCGACAAGGACCTGGGGGCGATCTCCCATGCGATCGGCGCGGGCCGGCTCAGCAGCGGCACGATCGCCACGTATCTGCGGATCACGCTCTCGTCCAACCTCGGCAACGTCCTCGCGATGCTCGCCGCGGGTCTGCTGCTGCCGTTCCTGCCCATGCTGCCGGGGCAGGTGCTGGTGCAGAACCTGTGCTTCGACGCGGCGCAGCTGGCGTTCGCCTTCGACCGGCCCTCGCCGTCCGTGCTGCGGCGCCCCGCGGTGCTGCGGCCCCGGGACTTCCTCCGGTTCATCACCGGATTCGGACTGCTGAACGCGGCGGCCGACCTCGCGACCTTCGGGGCCCTCGCCCTGGCCCTGCACGGTGCGGCGCCGGACGGTCCGACGGGCTTCCACTCCGGCTGGTTCACCGAGAACCTGCTCACCCAGGCCCTGGTGATGGTGCTCCTGCGCAGCGGCCGGAGCGCGGCCGAGGGACGCGGCGGGGGTCCGCTGCGGGCGGCCGCGGCCGGTCTCGCCGCGGTCGGTGTGCTGCTGCCGCTCTCCCCGGCGGGCCCGCTGCTGGGGATGAGCGCCCTGCCGCCGCTCTATTACCTGTTGCTCGGCTCGGTCCTCGCGTTGTACGCATGCGGTCTCAGCTGGGCGCGCAGGCGCTACGAGCGTGGACGGAGGAACGCATGACGACCGCGGTGGGCGGGGAACGGGGTGCGGCCGAGGGGGCCGGGCGGGGGCGGGTGCGCAGGGCGACCGCCGATGACATCGGAGCGCTGGTCCGGCTGCGGGCGCTGATGCTGACCGACATGGGCGTGGACGTGGGGGACGAGGACGCCGTGTGGCGTTCGGCCGCGGCGGACTGGTTCGCGGAGCGGATGGTCCGGGGCGACGAGTTCGCCGCGTTCGTCGTCGACGATCCGGAGCTGGGTGTCGTGGCCTGCGCGGTGGGGGCGTGCGACGCGCACGCGCCCGGTCCGGCCGGGCCGAGCGGGCTGTACGGCCATGTCTCCAATGTGTGCACCGATCCCCGGCGGCGCAGGCGGGGTCATGCCCGCGCCTGTATGGACGCGTTGCTCGCCTGGTTCCGGGACGAGACCCCGGTCCCGGTGGTGGGGCTGAACGCGACGGGGGACGGCTCGGCGCTGTACGAGGCCTTCGGCTTCGCCCCGCCCCGCTTCCCGTACCTCCAGTTCAGGCCGGAACGGGAGGCCCCTCCCGCGGGCTGAGCCGCCTTCCCCCGGCCGCGTCTCAGCCGTACGAGAGGTCGCTGCACACGTCGTCGTCGGCGGAGCGGGCCCCGTCGGCGATGTCGGCCGGGACGGTGGAGGCGCTGCGGACGGGTCCGGGGGCGGGTGAGGGGTCGGTGGCGTAGTCGCGTCCCACGATCACCTGGACCCCGGCGGTGGTGGAGGCGCTGATCCGTACGCCGCCGAACAGCCGGGCGGTCGTCTCGGCCTCGCTCTGCTTCCCGGGTCCGTAGGTGACGACGGTGGTGGCCTGGTCCTGGGCGTTGGCGGTGGCGGCCCCGGTGACGGTGAAGCCGTGGTCGCGCAGGAGGCCGGCGGCCTGGGCGGCGAGGCCGGTCACGGTGGTGCCGTTGTAGACGGCGACCTGGATGCCGGTGCCGGAGACGGGTGCGGTGGGCGCGGGAGCAGCGGGGGCGTCCTTCGCGTCGCCCTTGCCGTTCGCGTTCTTGCCGTCGATGGTGCGGTCGGCCTTCAGCGCGGCCCAGAGGGCGTTCGCCTCGGACTCCACGAGGGCGACGCGGGCGCCCTCGTACCGCCAGGGCACGGTGACGAACTTGGTGTTGTGCAGGTCGATGTTCTTCATCGACAGGGCGAACCTGAGGAGTTTGTCGGCGGAGCCGAGGCCCGGGTCGACGGTCATCGCGTCGGTGGCCGCGTTGGCGAGGGGCAGCAGCGTGGTCGGGTTCAGCCCGCGGGACTTGACCGTCTTGACGAGCGAGCCGATGAAGGCCTGCTGCCGCTTGATACGCCCTATGTCGGACCCGTCGCCGATGCCGTGCCGGATGCGTACGTAGTCGAGGGCACGCTGGCCGGAGACCTTCTGGGGGCCCTTCGCGAAGACCCGCTCGCCCCGGGTGGCGCGCTTGGGGTTGAGGTCCTTCTGGTAGATGTCCTGCGGGAGGCAGACGGGGACGCCGCCGACGGCGGAGGTCAGGGCCGAGAAGCCGGCGAAGTCCACGACGACCGTGTGGTCGACCCGGAGTCCGGTCAGGTGTTCGACGGTGTTCTGGGTGCACGCCGGGTTGCCCTCGGCGGTCTCGCCGACGGAGAACGCCGCGTTGAACATGGTGTTGCGCTGCGGAGCCGTCCACGTGCCGTCGGGTTTCTTGCAGGCGGGGATGGTCACGAGGGAGTCGCGCGGGATGGACACGCCCACGGCGTGCCGGCGGTCGGCGTAGACGTGCAGCAGGAAGGCCGTGTCCGAGCGGCCGACCGCACCCGTGCCGCCGCCGAGTCCGCTGTTGGCGCCCGAGCGCGAGTCGGACCCGATGACCAGGACGTTCTGCCCGCCGGAGCCGTCCGGGCGGTCGCCGGAGATGCCGTCGGCGCCGAAGGTGTCGATGCTGCCGGTGAGTTTGAGGTAGCCCCAGCCGACCCCCGCCACCAGCAGGACGAGGAACGAGCATCCGACCAGTGCGGTACGCCGCAGCCGGCCTCCCCTCCCCCGGGCCGCCGCGCCCTTGTGGCTCCCTGCCATCGAACTCCCCGTTCCTCGCTGCCACGGAGGAGGCCGTGAGCCCGGTCCCCCATGGTTGTACAGTTGCGCAATGTAGCAAGTGTCCGTGTCCGCCTGGATCAACGGCCCCGTCCATCCTGGGCCCCAACCGGCGTCCGCGAGCCCCTGCCGCACACATTGACCGGAACGGACCCGAAGAAAGGGGCGTGACGCGCATGCTGCGCAACGGCCTCGAACCCTGGCACCTGTTGATCGTGGTGATCGTCGTGGTGATGCTGTTCGGCTCGAAGAAGCTGCCGGACACCGCCCGCGCCCTGGGCAAGTCCATGCGGATCCTGAAGAGTGAGACCAAGGCCATGAAGGAGGAGGCGGCCCCCGGGATCGTCTCCGGCGGGACCGGGTCCACCGGCACGGGCACGGCCGCCGGGTCCGCCCCGGAGGCGGCACCCGCCAACGGCGGCACCGCCGCCACTTCATGACCTGCGCAAGCTGGGAACCGTAGGCACGGGGCCGCCGTCCTCCTCGATGGCGGCCGAAGACACGCTGATCGACGCGATCACCGGATCATTTGGAGGAAGTTCATGGGTGTGAGCCTGGCCAAGGGCGGCAACGTCTCCCTGTCCAAGGAGGCGCCCGGCCTGACCGCGGTGACCGTGGGCCTGGGCTGGGACGTACGGACGACGACGGGGGCCGATCACGACCTGGACGCCAGCGCGCTGCTGTGCTCGGCGACCGGCAAGGTCCTCTCCGACCTCCACTTCGTCTTCTACAACAACCTCAACAGCCCGGACGGATCGGTCCAGCACACCGGCGACAACCTGACCGGTGAGGGCGAGGGCGACGACGAGTCCATCAACGTGGACCTGGCGACCGTGCCGGCGGACGTGGCGAAGATCGTCTTCCCCGTGTCCATCCATGACGCCCAGGCCCGGGGGCAGAGTTTCGGCCAGGTGCGCAACGCGTTCATCCGCGTGGTGAACCGGGCGAACAACGTCGAGCTGGCCCGTTACGACCTGAGCGAGGACGCCTCCACCGAGACCGCGATGGTCTTCGGCGAGCTGTACCGGCACGGGGCGGAGTGGAAGTTCCGCGCGGTGGGCCAGGGTTACGCGTCCGGCCTGGCCGGCATCGCCTCGGACTACGGCGTGAACGTCTGACGGACCGGCAGCAGGGGGCCCCGGCCCGCACCGTTCAGCGGTGCGGGCCGGGGCCCTCGCACGTCATCCGTCCTTCCCCGCAGACACCGCCTCGCCGCGACCCGTCCGGCTGATCCGGCCCGGCCACCAGGCCCGCGCGCCGATGTCCACCACCAGGGCGGGCACCAGCAGCGACCGCACCACCAGGGTGTCCAGCAGGACGCCGAAGGCGACGATGAACGCGATCTGGGCGAGGAACGCCAGCGGGATCACGATCAGCGCGGCGAAGGTGGCGGCCAGCACCACACCCGCCGAGGTGATGACCCCGCCCGTGCTGACCAGCCCCCGCAGCACGCCCTGCCGGGCGCCGTGCACCTCCGCCTCCTCGCGGACCCGCGACATCAGGAAGATGTTGTAGTCGACGCCCAGCGCCACCAGGAAGACGAAGCCGTACAGCGGAACGGAGGCGTCCGTGCCGCTGAAGCCCAGCACATGGGTGAAGACCAGCGACGAGACCCCCAGCGTCGCCAGGAAGTTGAGGCCCACGGTCGCCACCAGGAGTACCGGGACGAGGACGGAGCGCAGCAGCCCCATCAGGATCAGCAGAATGATCGCCAGGACCACCGGCACGATGATGCCCCGGTCGTGCGCGGCGGTGCGCTGGGTGTCGTCCTGCTGGGCGGTGTAGCCGCCGACGAGGGCGTCGGCCCCGTCGACCGCGTGCACCGAGGCGCGCAGCCGCTGCACGGTGGCCTTGGCCGCGTCGCTGTCCGCGGCGTCGTCCAGCGTCGCGTCGATCCGGACCCGCCCGTCGACCACCAGCGGCGGTCCGCCGCCGGGGCGGCCCGACGCGGTGACGGGCGCCGCCGATGCCACGCCCTCGGTGCCCGCCGCCGCGGCGGTCACGCGGTCCGCCCGGTCCGCGTCCGCGAGGATCACGGCCGGGTTGCCCGAGCCGCCCGGGAAGTGCTTGCCCAGGGTGGCCTGGGCCGAGACGGAGGGGGCGTCGTTGACGAAGATCTCGTCCAGCGGCACGCCCTTGGAGCTGAGGGTGGGGGCGAAGGCCGCGCAGGCGACGAGGACCAGCGTGGTGGAGACCCAGACCGTGCGCGGGGCACGGTCGACGCGGGCGGCGACCCGGCGCCACACGCCGTGCCCCTGGGCCGCGTCGTCCGCCGGGCGCGGGGCGGCGGGCCAGTAGGCGGCGCGGCCGCACAGCACCAGTACGGCGGGCAGGAAGGTGAGGGTGCTGAGGACCGCGCAGACGATGCCGATGGCACCGACCGGGCCGAGGGCGCGATTGTTCGTCAGATCGCTGAGCAGCAGCGCGAGCAGGCCGAGGGCGACGGTCGCGGCGCTCGCGGTGATCGCCCCGAAGGAGCGGCGGATCGCGGCGAGGGCGGCGGCGCCCCGGTCGTCGTGGCGGGCCAGTTCCTCGCGGAAGCGGGCGGTCAGCAGCAGCGCGTAGTCGGTGGCCGCGCCGATCACCAGGATGGACAGGATGCCCTGCACCTGCCCGTCCACGCGGACGACGTCGTGGTCGGCGAGGACGTAGACGACGGCGCAGGCGAGACCGAGGGCGAGGACCGCGCCGATGATGATCAGGAAGGGCAGCAGCAGGGAGCGGTAGACGAGCAGCAGGATCACCAGGACGGCCGCCAGGGCCACACCGAGGAGCAGTCCGTCGATGCCGGCGAAGGCGTCCTTGAGATCGGCCTGCGCCGCCGCGGGTCCGGCGATGCCGACCGCGGTCCCGGGCACCGCGGCCGCGGCGCGCACCCGGTCGAGGGTGTCGGGCAGGGCGTCCCCGAGGTCCGAGCGGAGCTGGACGACGCCGGACAGGGCCAGGCCGTCGTCGGAGGGGAGTGCGGGCGAGGGCGCGCCCACGACGCCGGGCTGACCCTCCAGCGCGGCCAGGGCGCGGGTCGCGGACCGCTGCCCGCCGTCGGGAAGCGCGCCGTCCCGGCCCGTCCACACGACGATCGCGGGCACGGTCTGCGAGGTCTGGAAGGCCTTCTGCTCCTCGGACACCCGGGTGGATTCGGCGCTGCGCGGCAGGAAGGCGGCCTGGTCGTTCGTGGCGACCTCGCCGAGCTTTCCGGCGTACGGTCCGAGGGCTCCTCCGATCCCGAGCCAGACGACGAGCAGAGTCACGGGCACCAGCCAGCGGAGCAGGCGGTGGTGCGAGGCGGGCTTCATTGCTTCCCCTGAGGTCGGTACACGACAGATATCTCTCGATCATCGACTATCTCAATGATTGAGAGATATTACTCTGGGGGGATGCACACCGCAGACACCGGCCCGGACAGAGGCATGAGCGACGACCCCACCGGGCTCCAGTCCTTCGCGGTGCTGCTGCGCCGGATGAACAGCGAGTTCAACCGCATCACGCACGAGTTCGCGCAGACCCAGGGGCTGCACGCCACGGACGTCCAGGCCCTGATCGCCATCCTGGACGCCGAGCGGGGCGGCGCGGAGGGCGCGATGACGCCCGGCCGGCTGCGGGACCAGCTGGATCTGACCTCGGGCGCGGTGACGGCGTGTCTGGACCGGCTGGAGCGTGCGGGGCACATCCGCCGGGTCCGGGACACCGGGGACCGGCGGGTGGTGCATCTGCACTACGCGGCGCCGGCCAAGCGCGTCGCGCGCGACTTCTTCCAGCCGCTGGCGGCCGGCACCGACGCGGCCCGGCGCCAGTTCGACGAGGCCGAACTGCGCGTCGTGGTGCGCTTCCTGGAGGCGATGAACGACGAGCTGACGCTGTTGCGCGGGGCCGGGAACCGCCCGTAGCGGACGCCGCCCGGTCCGGTTCACAGGGCGCGCAGTCCGTTGATCACCTCGCGCAGGATGCGTTCGTCGGGGAGCTGGGCCGGGGGCACCGGACGGCTGACCGTCACATAGCCGGACTCCAGCAGGTCGCCGAGGAGGACCCGGACGACACCGACCGGCAGATCGGCGTCCGCCGCGAGTTCCGCGACGGACTGCGTCTCGGTGCGGCACAGCTCCAGCAGCGTGTGGTGCTCCGGGCCGAGCAGCGCGTCCTCTCCGCTGCCGGACGCCGTGTCGTCGTACGTGACGAGCGCGATCAGGTCGAAGTGCGCGGCGCCCGGCCCCGGGTCGGTGCGTCCTCCCGTCATGGCGTACGGCCGGACCAGCGGACCGGCCTCGGCGTCGTACCACTGGCTGCCCGGCAGCTCGTACGGGTCGGTGTCCGTCGTGGACATGGTGCTCTCCCTCCCCTCAGCCGGTCGCCGTGGGGTGGGCGGCGAACCGGGCCGGGGTACGCAGATGCTCGCCGACGCGTTTGACCAGACGGGCCATCTCGTAGGCGACCAGGCCGATATCGGCGAAGGCCGTACTGAGCACGGCGAGGCACGAGCCCTCCCCCGCCGCGGCGACGAACAGGAAGCCGTCGTCCATCTCGACCATCGTCTGGCGCACGTCGCCGGCCCCGAAGTGGCGCCCGGCGCCCTTGGCGAGGCTGTGGAAGCCGGAGGCGACCGCCGCGAGGTGATCGGCGTCCTCGCGGCTCAGGGCGCTTGAGGCGCCGACCGCGAGTCCGTCGCCGGAGAGCACGACCGTGTGCCGGACCTCGCCGACACGGGTCACCAGATCGTCCAGCAGCCAGTCGAGTTCGCCGGATCGGCGGGGCACCCCGGTCCTCTCGTTCGCGATCATGCGGGGTCTCCTTCGCTGAGCGGGCGTGGTGCGGGGACACGGGGGGCGGGCACCGGGGCGCCGGGGGCGGAGCCGCCGCCGCGCAGCCAGCCGGCGCGGTAGGCGGACATCCGGTCCCTGGCCTCTTCGGGGGTGCGCGGGGCGGGGCCGTCGGCCGGTGCGGCGGCGGGCGGCGGTTCGGGGCGGGGCCGCTCGCGCAGTTGCGGGGCGAGACTCGCCTGCCTGACCCGGCGGGGCAGCTCGCCCTCGTCCCCGTCCGTGCCCGGGGACGGCGCCGGGGCGGGGCTCTCCGCCCGGTGCGCGGTCCGGCGCGGGCGCAGGGAGGTGACCTGGGCGGTGGGTCCGGTTCCGCTGTCCAGGGCCGGAACGGCGACGGGGGCGGGGAACGACGTGGTGCGGGGCCGGGCGGCCCGGTGGGCCGGTCCGAGGCCGGCGCGGTCGGGTTCCTCACGCCGGGGCGCCGCGTCCGGTGCGGGCGCGGGCGGTTCCTCGCCCGGCGGGAGCGCGCCCTGCAGGAGGGCCGTCGGCAGCAGGACCACCGCGGTGGTGCCGCCGTAGGCGGAGGTGCGCAGATGGACCCTGATGCGGTGGCGGACGGCGAGCCGGCTCACGACGAAGAGCCCGAGCCGGTCGCTGTCGAAGAGGTCGAGGGCCTCGGCCTGCTCGATGCGGCGGTTGGCCTCGCCGAGCAGTTCGGGGCCCATGCCCAGGCCCCGGTCCTCGATCTCCAGGGCGTAGCCGTTGCCCACGGGTTCGCCGGTGATGCGCACCTTGGTGTGCGGGGGCGAGAACTGGGCGGCGTTCTCGACCAGTTCGGCCAGCAGATGGGTGAGGTCGGCCACGGCGGCACCCTTGACCGCGCCCTCGGGGAGCCGGCTCACCTCGACCCGTGCGTAGTCCTCGATCTCGGAGACGGCCGCGCGGACGACGTTGGTGAGGGAGACCGGCATCCGCCAGGCCCGGCCGGGCGCGGCGCCGGACAGGATGATCAGGCTCTCGGCGTGGCGGCGCATGCGGGTGGTGAGGTGGTCGAGGCGGAAGAGGTCGCTCAGCTCGTCCGGGTCGTCGGCGCGCCGCTCCATGCTGTCGAGCAGATTGAGCTGGCGGTGCACCAGCACCTGGCTGCGGCGGGCGAGGTTGACGAAGACGCCGGAGATCCCGTCGGCGAGTTCGGCGCGTTCCACGGCGGCACTGAGCGCGGCCCGGTGCACGGTGCCCAGGGCCTCGCCGACCTGGCCGATCTCGTCGTGGGAGGCGAGGCCGGGCGGCGCCTCGGCCCGGATGTCCAGTTCCTCGCCGGCCCGCAGCCGGCGCATGGCCAGCGGGAGCTTGCGCCGCGCGATCTCCAGGGCACTGTTGCGGAGGCTGACCAGCTCCACGACGAGGGCGCGCCCGATGCGTACGGAGACCACGAGCGAGGCGGCGACCGCGACGAAGCCGAAGACGACGGCGGCCCCGGAGGGGCTGAACACCGCGTGGGCGAGCGGGTCGGCGCGGTCGGCCGCGCGTTCCCCCGCCCCGGCGGCGATGCCGTTCAGTCCGGTGCGGACCTCGTCGGAGGCGTGCCGCCAGTCGGCGGCGGGCACGGCACGGGCGGCGGCCCGGCCGGGCTCGGCGGCGAGCACGGCGTCCTCGGCCGCGCCGACGGCGCGGGTGGCGGGCCGGGCGGTGAGCGCGTGCCAGGCGGCCCGTTCGGCGGCGGGCAGATCGGCGCCGGCCGTCGCGATCAGTTCGCGGCGGGTCTCGACGGCCCCGGTGAACAGGCGCCGCGGACGCCCCTCCAGCCGGCCGGTGCGGAAGGCGGTGGTGAGCAGCGCGTCCTCGCGGGCCAGCATCTCGTCGGCGCGGGCCAGTTCGAGCAGGACCCGGGCGTCGGAGCCGAGGGCGTCGTCCTGGATGCCGGTGACGGCACCCGACACGGCGAAGGCCGCGGTCACCACCGAGGTGTAGCGGTCGTAGACCGTGTCCACGCCGTCCCGGGCGCCGTCCCCGGCCCGGAGGGCCGCGACGCCGGCGAGGAACCGGTCGAGTCGCCCGGCCACGCCCCCGGGCAGCTTGCCGGTGTCGGCGACGGTGTGGCCGTCGTCCAGGCGCAGGGCGTCGAGCGCGGTGTCGGTGCGGGCGGCGCGGGCCCGGAGGGCCGCGGCGTGGGCGGCGTCCGGGTCGGCCTTCTGGAGCATGGCCGCCCCGCGTTCGGCCTGGAGCGCGGCGACCGCCGCGGCCACGGGCGCCCTGACCTCGTCGTCGACCCGCTGCAACTGGCGCAGCCGGGCCATGTCCTGGGCCGTGGACACGGTCGCGAACCCCCACAGCGCGAGCAGCGACACGACCGGCACCATGAGCAGCGAGATGATCTTCGCTCGGACGGTCCTGGGGCGCAGGCGCAGGGCTCCCCGGGGAGCCGGTCCGGGCTCCGGCCGTACGGCGGCGCGTTCGGCGCTCTCGTCGGCCGGGGGTCCGGCGTGGGCGCGGCGGCCTCGGGCCGGCGGGGTGCTTGGCCGGGCGCCGGAGGCACCGGTCTCCGGGGTCGTGCGGGATGGGCGCATGGCCTCCTCGTTCCGGGTCGGGTGTGGGTGGTGGGGACGGGGGGGCGGTGAGTCGGGGGGGGCGGTGGCGCCGGTGAGGGGGCGGGGATCGGGCCGGCCGGTCAGCGCCTTCCGGCGGGGGCGGTTCCCGGGCGGCGGGAGGTGTTCCACGGGGCGGGGGCCGGTTCCGGGGCGGGCGGGGTGACCGGGGCCGGCTCGTCGCGTCCGGCGCGGGCGTAGGCGGCCCGTTCCGGCGCGGTGGGCGAGAGCGCCACGAACGCGGAGGTGAGGAAGAGGTAGGAGCCGAGGCCGACCGCGAGCGGGAAGATGAACTGCATGGCGGTGGCGCCGGGCAGCGGCTCGGCCGAGGGGGTGACCCGTACGCTCACGGCCAGCATGCCGGTGTAGTGCATGCTGCTGACCGCCGCGCCCATGACGAGCGAGGCGAGCGCGACGGCCCGGGTCGAGCGGATGTTGAGGGCGGCCCAGAGCGCGGCCGTCGCGGCGATGACCGCGATGACGACGGAGAGGACGACGCGCAGCGGGTCGTAGTGGACCGTGCCGTGCAGTCGCAGGGCCGCCATGCCGAGGTAGTGCATGCTGGCGACGCCGAGTCCGGTGGCGAGACCGCCGAGCAGCAGCGCCCCGGTGCGGTCGCGGCTGTAGCCGACGGCGAAGACGCCTCCGCCGACCACGACCATGGCGCCGAGCAGGCTGACGAGGGTGAGCGGCACGTCGTAGCGGATGTCGGTGCCGTAGACACCGAAGCCGAGCATCGCGACGAAGTGCATCGTCCATATGCCCGAGCCGATGGCGGAGGCGGCCGTGATCAGCCAGTTGCGCCGGGAGCGTCCGGTCGTGTCGAGGGCGCGCACGGTGCAGCTCAGACCGAGCGCGGCGCCGATGCAGGCCATCGCGTACGACAGCACGGGGGTGAGCCAGCCGAAGCTGGCGTGGTCCAGGTGTCCCATGACTCGGGGACGCTAGTCGCGCCGGGGCGCGCACCCCCGGCGCATTCGAAAGCTGCCGGTATATGACAGAGAGATGTTCCCGAACGATCGCACCGTGGTCGAACGTGTACGCCGCTTTATGGCGTTTCGTTCGCCGCGGGGCTGCGCGATCATGTCCGTATGACCGATGACCACACACATGTCCAGGAGTTCTTCGGGGCGCGGGCCGCGGGCTGGGACGCCCGTTTCCCCGACGACGGTCCGGCCTACGCGGCGGCCGTCGCGTCGCTGGGGCTGCGGCCCGGGGACGCCGTGCTGGACGCGGGGTGCGGCACGGGACGGGCCCTGCCCGCGCTGCGGGAGGCGGTCGGGCCGGAGGGGACCGTGCTGGGCGCGGACCTCACGCCCGCCATGCTGGAGGCGGCCGTCCGGGCGGGGCGGGACCGGGACGGCCGGCTGGTCCTGGCCGATGTCGCGCGGCTGCCGGTGCGTCCGGGCGCGCTGGACGCGGTGTTCGCGGCGGGGCTGATCTCCCATCTGTCGCGGCCTGGGCCGGATCTCGCGGAACTCGCCCGGGTGGTACGGCCGGGCGGGCTGCTGGCGCTGTTCCACCCCGTGGGGCGCGCGGCGCTCGCGGCCCGCCAGGGCCGCCGGATCACCGACGGCGATCTGCGGGCCGAACCGAACCTCCGCCCGCTGCTGGCCCGTTCGGGCTGGCGCCTCGTCTCGTACGCGGACGAGGACGCCCGCTATCTCGCGCTGGCCGAGCGCTCCGGCTGAGTCGGGGCGCACCCGCGGGCCGGTCCGCCGGCCCGCGCGTCACGCCGTTTCGGTCTCGGCGTCCCGGAGGTGGCGGACCGGGCAGCCGCCGGTGCCGGGGACCGGGTGGGTGCCGAGCGCGGACACCTCGTAGCCGTTCGGATACCCCTTGATCTCGGGGTTCTGCCGGGCGTAGTGCGGGGTGCGGCGCGGCGGGAGGAGCCGGACCGCGCGCGCCCTGAGCCGCAGGGCGCCCCGGGTGACGGCGCGGGCGGCGGGCCCCGGGGCCGGATAGCGGAAGGCGCGCAGCAGAGCGTCGTCGAGGAGGGCGAGGCTCGCTCCCCGGACGAGGGGCGCGAGCGGGCGCGGATACCAGGAGGCCATCAGCGCCAGGGTCGCGTCCGAGACGGCGCGCGCCCCCTCGTCCCAGCCGAAGTGCGCGGCCTCGTAGCTGTCGAGGGTGTGCTCGAACTCCTCGTACGTGGCGGGCAGGTCCTTGATGCCCATATGGGCGCCGAGGGTCCGGTAGTAGGCCGCGCACGCCCGCAGTTCGTGGTCGGACAGCCGGCGCCAGCCGTACGCGTCCAGCCAGCGCTTCGGGCTGACGACGAAGGTGCAGAGCACATAGCGCATGTCGTCGTTGCTGATGTCGTAGCTGCGGTGCATCCGGTTGATGCGGCGGATGGCGGTGCGTCCCGGATCGCTGTCGAAGCCGTGCTCGACCACCGTGTCCAGGAGCAGCGCGGTGTCGTCGTACCGCTTCTGCGAACGATCCGTCAGTTCGGCTGTCTCGGCCAGGAGTCTGCCGATCGAGGGCACGGCATAGGTGCGGTACAGGGCGAGTTCCAGGGCGCGGGTAATGTCCCAGGGGAACTCGTACGTCGCGGTGATCCGGTAGATCTCCAGGAAGTCCCGTTCCGGATCGAGGCGTTGGATCTCCTTCAGCCGGTCGTAGCGCTTCACCGCACCGTCCCCCTCTGTCCAGGTCGAGTGTCCCAGCCTACGTGTGTGGGCAGGACGGTGAGTACGTACGCACAACCCGAAAGGCGGTACCCATGACCGGCGTGAAGCACCTGTGGCGCAGAGCCGTGACCCCCTTGCGCGCGGGCGGAGCGTCCACCGCTCCGGCGCGCCGGCAGCACAACCTGTTCGAGGCGGCGGCCACGTATGTGGGGGCTTCGGCGGAGAACGACCAGGACCGGATGGAGGAGGCGAGCGGCTGGGTGTCGCCCGAGGCGCTGTCCTTCGGTGTGAGCGAGCTGGCCTGCCGGGCCGTCGTCGCGCTCGCGCGGGAGCGCGGCGTCACACCGGAACAGGCCGCCCGGACGTTGCTGGGTCTCTCCGAGGACTGACCCGGGCCCGGCGGCACACCACCGGGAGCGGCGGGACCGGCCTTGTCAGGGCCTCGACGGGTGGGTTACCCACTGGTTAAGGTGCGCCGACGACAACCGTGACGGAAGAGGAGGGTGCAGTGGCCGGGACGGACGACGCTGTCGCCGACGACGCGCTGTATGTGCTGACCGCGGTCCTGCTGACTCCCGCGCAGTTCCCGAGCGTGCTCGGGGACGACTATCCGGCGGCCTGCGCGGCCCTGGGCCTCGAACCGTACGCGGAGGGGTACGGCCTGGTCATGGGCCAGGACGGCGACGGGGCGCGCTGGACGGTGGTCGTGGACGACGTGTCCCTGGTGGCCGTGGCGATCGCGTCCTGGGACTGCGGGATGGAGTACGACCTGTCGCCGGACGACCGCTCGGTGGTCTGCGCGCTGCCCGGCTGGCCGCTCGCCGTGGCCGTCGCCGCCCCCGGTCTGCCCGCGCCGCACGATCCGGGGCCCGACCCCGAGGTGGAGGGCGAGCCCCTGGCACCGCTCTCCCCGCCGGACACCGACACCTGGGGCCCCGCCCAGCGCCGGCTGGGGGCGGACGCGATCGCCTCGCAGTGGGCGGTCTGGCGGGAGCAGGTCGACGACGAGGACACGGAGGACGGGGCCGAGGGCGGAGACGGCGGGCGGCCGGACGCCTCCCGGGCCGAGGAGGGCGACGGCGCGGACGCGTCCGCCACCGGCGGCGGGCATCCCGGGGTGCGGCGGGCGCTGGCCGAGGCCGACGCGTACCGGACGAGTCCGCCGCCGCCCGGCCGGGTGCGCTCCTCGTTCGCCCCGGGGGACGCGCGGATGATCCGCGCCGACGGCCCCGGCTGGTCCATGGTCGCCCGGACCGACGACATCGCCTTCCTGCTGCTGGACGAGGTGCCCGGCGAGATCATGACCGTGAAGCGCGGCACGGAGCTGCCCGAGCTGCTCACGGCGCTGGACGCGATGGCCGTGCGGCCGTCCTGACCCCGGCCGCCCCGTACACGCGTGGTGCCGCGGACCGGCGGTCCGGGGCACCACGCGTGCGGGTGTGTCAGACGCGCTCCAGCGGGCGGTGCGGCTCGGCCGGCAGCCGGACCTCGATCCGGTCGCCGGGCCGGACGACACCGCCGACGGCGACCACGCTCATGATCCCGGCCTTGCGGACGACGGCACCGGTCTCGTCCCGGCCGACGACCCGCTTGAGCAGTCCCGTCCGGAAGGTGTCGATCTGGAGGCAGGGGTTGCGCAGCCCGGTGACCTCGACGACGGCCTCGTCCCCGAGGTGGAGGCGGGTGCCGACCGGCAGCGCCAGCAGGTCGATGCCCCGGGTGGTGACGTTCTCCCCGAGATCCCCGGGGGTGATCTCGTAGCCCGCCTCGCGCAGCTCGTCGAACAGCTCCGCGTGGATGAGGTGGACCTGGCGCAGATTGGGCTGGGTGGGGTCCTGGGCGATCCTGGAGCGGTGTTTGACGGTCACGCCCGCATGGACGTCGCCCTCCACTCCCAGACCGGTCAGCAGGGTCACGCTGTCCCGGTTGGGCTTGGTGAAGCTGTACGTCTCGTTCCGGCTCACGGCGGTGACGGTGCCACTCACGGTGCGGGTCCCCTTGCTCAGCGGCCTATTTCCTTACGAGTGATCCTACGGAGCCTGCGCCGCTGGCCGGGGTCCAGGGCCAGGTAGGCGATCGCGGGGACCCCGACGAGGACCAGCAGGGACAGCCAGAAGCCGATGAACGGCATCAGGACGACCGCGACGACAACTCCTCCGATGGCGATCTTCGCTGTGTTCGACATCGTCCACGCCTCCTCCGCGGCCCGTGGCCGCTTCTGATGGAAGAACGCCTGTGCGTGCTCCACGGTTCCTCACGGGCGGGAAACCCTGGGCGAGGCGTCCCGCCCGCCCGTCAGCGCAGCGGGGCGCCGACCTCGTGCATGTGCTCCAGGGCCTGCCGGTAGGACTCGATGAGCCCGGTCTCCGTGTAGGGCATGCCGAGCGCTTCGCAGTGGGCCCGGACGAGCGGCTGGGCCCGCTTGAGGTGGGGGCGCGGCATGCTCGGGAAGAGGTGGTGCTCGATCTGGTAGTTGAGTCCGCCGAGGAACCAGTCGGTGAGGACCGCGCCCCGGACGTTGCGCGAGGTCAGGACCTGTCGCTGGAGGTGGCCCCAGCGGTCCCCGTGGGGGTCGGGCATCTCCATGCCCTTGTGGTTCGGCGCGAAGGACATCCCGAGGTGCAGGCCGAAGAGCGCGTGGTGCACGAGGGCGAAGACGACGGCCTTGCCCGGGGACAGGACCGTCAGCAGCAGGGCGGCGTACAGTCCGAGGTGCGCGGTGAGCAGCAGGGCGGAGAGGGCGCGTTCGCGAACGGGCTGGCGTCGCAGGTACTGGAATCCGGAGATCTTGAGCGCGATGCCTTCGAGCAGCAGCATCGGGAAGAACAGCCGGGCCTGGTTACGGGTGAGCCAGCGGGCGAACCCCTCGCGCTGGGCCGCCTGCTTCGCGGTCCAGACGAGGGCGCCGACCCCGACGTCCGGGTCCTTGTCCACGTGGTTCGGGTGGGCGTGGTGACGTACGTGCTTGTCGTTCCACCACGCCTCGTTCATCCCGAGCAGCAGATTGGCGTGGAACAGGCCGATGACGCGGCTCACCCGCCGGTCGCCGGTGATCTGGGCGTGTCCGGCGTCGTGGCCGAAGAAGGCGGTGCGGGACCAGAGGACGGCCAGGGGAAGCGCCAGCAGCAGGGTCCACCAGGTGTTGCCGAGGAGGACGACGCCGGTGAGCACCGCGCCCAGGGCCAGCAGGTTGACGGTGATGCCGGCGGCGTACCAGCCGGTGCGCCGGTCGAGGAGGCCCTGTTCTTTGACGGTCCGCAGCAGCGGTGCGAAGTCGCTGCCCGCACCCGGGCCCCCGGTGGGGTTCGTGGTGCGCGCGGCGCCCTCACGGGGTGGTACGACGGCGATGGTCGCGGCCTGAGGCATGGCGTCTCCGGTCTTCTGGGCCTGTCTGACCTGAAAAAACGTACGATTCGCGGGAGTCGCGGAGCCATGGAGTCACCACCCGGGGTTCCCTGGTGCCAGCCCCCTCGCCCCATGGGGGTGCTGGCACCACCGGGCAGACATAGAGGACATTTACAAGTGACGCAGATCACGCCAGACGCTCTTCCCTCTGGCTCATCGGTGGGCTATCCTCGGCGACCTTCCACTAGTCAAATTTGAGGACTCTGCCATCGCTGTGCACCGCCTCCCCGCAGCATCGCTCTCCGAGATCTCCGCTCTGGCCGGCTGTTCCGTGGTCTTCCTGCCGGCGGATCCCTCCCGTACCGGCCGGGTCGCCTTCTGGTATCCGGACGGCAGCAGTCCGCCGGAGGCGCCGGGCACGGTCGAGGAGCTGACCGTGGCCGGTCCCGACGCGACGCCCCGGCTCGTACCGGCCCGGATCCTCCCCGTCCGCGACGCCCTCGCCGTCCTCACCCGCGCCCGGACGGCCTCCCACGCCTCGCCCGCCGCGCTGTTCTGGGGCGCGGCCGGGCTGCTCGCTCTTCAGTTCGCGGCGCGCGGACTGCTGTTGCCGGGGCTCAGCGCGACCGACCACGACAGCTGGCGGGCCGGCCCGCTGACGGCCGACGAGCAGACCCGGATCCGCTCCCTGGCCGCGTCCATGCCCCCGACCGCGCACGCGGTCCCGGTCGACGCCCTGGCGCAGCCCCTGCTCCTGCCCGAACCGGAGCGGCTCCTGCGGGCGTTCCTCGACGCGGTGGTGGACGGTCTGCCGCGCACCCCGGCGGCCCCGCAGGCCGCGGGCGGTCCGGCGTTCGCCGCCGAGGAGCCGCAGCACGTGCCGGGTCAACGGGCCTGGCTCGCCGATGTGGCCGCCGTGCACGACGCGGGCGTCCGCCTCTCCCTGCGCGTCGAGGTGGCGGGGCTCGACCGGGCGGTGCCGGAGGCCGACGGCGCGCAAGGCCCCTCGTTCCGCGTGGTACCGCAGATCCACGGCGTCGGCGATCCCACGCTGGTCGCCGACGCGGCCGAGATCTGGGCCGGTTCGGGTCCGGCCGCCGCCGCCTTCGGACCGCGGGCCCGGATGGACGCACTCCTCATGCTGCGCCGGGCCGCGCGGGCCTGGCCGCCGCTGGCCCCCCTGCTGTCGGCCGCCGTGCCGGACGCCGTGGAGCCCGCGGACGAGGAGATCGCCGGACTGCTCGGCCCGGCGTCGGCCGCGCTCGCCGCCACCGGGGTCCAGGTGCACTGGCCCCGGGAGCTCGCCCGCACCCTCACGGCCCGTGCCGTGATCGGTCCGGCGGACGCGGATGCCGACCCCGAGGACGGCGAACGCCGCACCGGGGGACGCGCGTTCCATGCCTCGGACGCCGTTCCGCTGCTCTCCTCCGACGCCCTTCTCTCGTTCACCTGGTCGTTCACGCTCGGCGGGCAGCGCCTCGGACGCGAGGAACTGGACCGGCTCGCCGAGGCGGGCAGGCCGCTGGTGCGGCTGCGCGACCAGTGGGTGCTCATCGACCCCGAGCAGGCCCGCCGGGCCCGCGAGACCCACGACCGCAAGGTCACCCCCATCGACGCCCTGGGCGCCGTGCTGACCGGTTCCACGGAGGTCGACGGCCGGCGTGTGGAGGTCTCGGCGACGGGGTGGCTGGAGCGTCTGCGGCAGCGGGTCGCCGACCCCGAGTCCCGGCCCGAGGGCGAGACGGCCGTCGGACAGCCCGCCGCGCTCGCCGCGACCCTGCGCGACTACCAGCTGCGCGGACTGAACTGGCTGCACACGATGACCTCGCTCGGGCTCGGCGGCTGCCTCGCCGACGACATGGGCCTCGGCAAGACCATCACCCTGATCGCCCTGCATCTGCACCGCCGGGCCCTGGAGGGCGCGGCCGGACCGACCCTGGTGGTCTGTCCGACCTCGCTCATGGGCAACTGGCAGCGGGAGATCGAGAAGTTCGCCCCGGGCATCCCGGTCCGCCGCTTCCACGGCGGCTCGCGCAGCCTGGAGGACCTGGCCGACGACGCGTTCGTCCTCACCACGTACGGCACGATGCGGCTCGACGCGCCCCGGCTCTCGGAGGTGCGCTGGGGCATGGTCGTCGCGGACGAGGCCCAGCACGTGAAGAACCCGTACTCGGCGACGGCCCGGCAGCTGCGCACCATCGGCGCACAGGCGCGGGTCGCGCTCACCGGCACGCCCGTGGAGAACAACCTCTCCGAGCTGTGGGCGATCCTCGACTGGACCACCCCGGGCCTGCTGGGCCGGCTCGGCACCTTCCGCACCCGCTACGCGCGGGCGGCGGAGGGCGGGGACCCGGCCGCCGCCGAACGGCTCGGCGCGCTGGTGCGGCCCTTCCTGCTGCGCCGCCGCAAGTCCGATCCCGGCATCGCGCCGGAGCTGCCGCCGAAGACCGAGACGGACCGGGCGGTCTCGCTCACGCCCGAACAGGCCGGGCTGTACGAGGCGGTGGTGCGCGAGACCCTGGCGGCCATCGCCGAGGCGGACGGCATGGCGCGGCGCGGTCTGGTGGTGAAGCTGCTGACGGCGCTCAAGCAGATCTGCAACCATCCCGCGCAGTACCTCAAGGAGGAGGAGCCCCGGATCGCGGACCGCTCGGGCAAGGTCGAGCTGCTGGACGAACTGCTGGACACCATGCTCGCGGAGGGCGCGGGTGTGCTGGTCTTCACCCAGTACGTGCAGATGGCGCGGCTGCTGGAGCGGCATCTGACGGCGCGCGGCATCAGCACGCAGTTCCTGCACGGGGGTACGCCGGTGGCGGAGCGCGAGGCGATGGTCAACCGCTTCCAGTCGGGCGGGGCCCCGGTCTTCCTGCTGTCGCTCAAGGCGGCCGGGACGGGGCTCAACCTGACCCGGGCCGGACATGTGGTGCACTTCGACCGCTGGTGGAACCCGGCCGTCGAGGCACAGGCCACCGACCGGGCCTACCGCATCGGCCAGACCCAGCCCGTCCAGGTGCACCGGCTGATCGCGGAGGGCACGATCGAGGATCGCATCGCGGACATGCTGGCCCGCAAACAGGGGCTCGCCGACGCCGTGCTCGGCTCCGGCGAGAGCGCCCTGACCGAGCTGAGCGATGCCGAACTGGCCGATCTGGTCGAGCTGCGAGGGGGCGCACGATGACACACGGATATCCGGAGGACGACTACGAGCCCGATCCGTTCGAGGACGAGGGCTACGACGACGAGGAGTTCGGCGACGGCGAGGACGGCGGGTCCGGCGACGGGACCGGCGGGGCGGCCTCGGGTCCCGAGCGCACCTTCGCCCCGCTGCCGCCCGCCCCGGGCCGCGGCTTCGCGACGTCCTGGTGGGGCGGGGCCTGGCTGAAGGCGCTGGAGGACACGGCGCTGGACAACCAGCAGCTCAAGACGGGCCGCCGGTTCGCCCGCGAGGGCCGGGTCGGCGCGGTGTCCGTGCGGCCCGGCCGGATCACCGCCGTGGTGCGGGACCGGAACACGGGCGGCCACCGCAGCGACGTCCTGCTCCAGGAGCTCAGCGACGAACAGTGGGACCGCTTCCTGGACATGGCGGTCGACCGGGCCGGGCACATCGCCGCCCTGCTGGACCGGGAGATGCCGCCGCATCTGGTCGAGGACGCGGCGGCGGCCGGGGTGGAACTGCTGCCCGGGATCGGCGATCTGGATCCGGAGTGCACCTGCGAGGCCTGGGACCACTGTCCGCACACCGCGGCGCTCTGCTACCAGGTGGCCCGGCTGCTGGACCAGGACCCGTTCGTCCTCCTGCTGCTGCGGGGGCGCGGTGAGCGGCGGCTGCTGGACGAGCTCCAGGTGCGGATCGCCGCACGGGCGGGCGGGCGCACCGGGCCGGACCCCGAAGGGATCCCGGACGCCCGCGAGGAGGCCGGGGACGGAGCGCCCGGTGTGCCGGCGGAGGAGGCGTACGCGGACGCGGCGGTCCTGCCGCCGCTCCCGCCGGTGCCGGAGGTTCCCGACGCCCCGGGCCCGGCGCCCTCGCTGGACACGGAGACCGACCCCGAACCGGGCGTGGATCCCTCGGCGTTGGAGCTGCTGGCCCGGGACGCCGCGGCGCGCGCGCACCGGATGCTCGTGGAGGCGCTGTCGGCGGGGCACGGACAGCACCCGGTGCCCCAGGCCCCGAACGCGCGGGAGGACGCGGTGCGGCTGGCGGCCGAGGCCCGGCCGGAGCCGTGGATCGCGGGCCGGCTGGCGACCGGATCCGGCCGGCCGCGCGCCGCCCTGCCTGCGGCGGTGGCGGCCTGGCGGTACGGCGGGGCGGCCGCGCTGGCCGTGCTCGACGAGGAGTGGACGCCGGACGGCCCGGCGCTCGTCCGGGCCAGGGCCGGTCTCGCCGGTGCCTGGGACGAGGACGAGGCGCCCCGGCTGCGCGCCGAGCGCAACCGGTGGACCTCGGCGGACGGCAGGGTGCAGGTGCGCTACGGGCGGGACGGACGCTGGTACCCGTTCCGCAAGGAGGACGGCCGCTGGGTTCCGGCGGGGCCCTCGGACGAGGATCCGGCGGCGGCGTGGGCGGACGCGGCCGCCACCGACGCGGTGGACGTCTGAGCGGAGGAACGACGACGGCGGGGGCCGCGCGGTGCGGCCCCCGCCCGTCGTCGCGTTCCGCCCCGGAGTTCAACTGGATGTCACCGGCCGTTGAGGCACGGCGCGGAACCTGACGGGCGAAACGTTCCTTGCCCCTCAGGAGGCCCCATGTCCTCGCGTGTTGTCCGTCGATCCCTGGCCGCCGGGCTGCCGCTCGCCCTGCTCGGCACCCTGTGTGCCGCGGGCACCGCGACCGGCGCGCAGGACCGCCACCACCGCCCCGGCACCACCGCCCGGGTCACGGCGAGCGCCACCCTCGGCGCCGTCCCGCTCGGCGGCTTCAGCAACGCCCTGCTGCCCGGGACGGTCGACGACGACCGCGGCGTCCTGCTCGGCGGCATCGGCAGCGACATCTACCCGGCGGGGCGCAAGGGCGAGTTCTGGACCGTCACGGACCGGGGCCCCAACGGCCAGATCAAGGTCGACGGCAGCAAGCGGCGCACCTTCCCGGTGCCCGGCTTCGACCCGGCGATCGTCCGGATCCGGGTGACGGGCGGGCAGGTCGAGGTGGTGCGCTCGATCCCCCTGACCACGCGGTCGGGTGCCCCCGTCACCGGACTGTCGAACCAGTCCGGGCGCGACGAGGCGCCGTACACCTACGACGCGGGCACGCCGCTCCCGTACAACCCGAACGGGCTGGACACCGAGGGGATCGTGCGGGCGCCGGACGGATCGTTCTGGCTGGTGGACGAGTACGGGCCGTCACTCGTGCACGTTTCGGAGCGGGGACGGGTGCTGACGCGCTACGTTCCCGAGGGGCTGGATCTGCGGGGCGCCGACTACCCCGTGGTGGAGGCGCTGCCCGGCATCCTGCTGCACCGGAAGATCAACCGGGGCTTCGAGGGGCTGGCGCTGCTGCCCGGCGGCGATCTGGTGCTGGCGGTCCAGAGCCCGCTCTCGCTCCCCGACCAGGACGCGGGCGAGTCCTCGCGCAACATCCGGCTGCTGCGGTTCTCGACGAAGAAGAAGGCCGTCACCGCCGAATACGCCTACCGCTTCGACCCGGTGGGCGTCGTGGACCCGGGCGAGGACGACACCTCGGAGCTGAAGGTCTCGTCCGTCGTCGCGATCGGCCGCGACACCCTGCTCGTCGAGGAGCGCACCGACCGCACGGCACGGCTGCACCGCGTCACGCTGCCGCGCGGCGCCGGGATCCTGGGGTCGCGCTGGGACGCCCCGGCCTCCTCCCCGTCGTACGAGGAGCTGACGGACCCGGCGGCCTCCGGTGTCCCGGTGCTCCGCAAGAGCCTCGTCGTCGACCTCGGGACGGTGCCGGGCGTGCCCGGCAAGATCGAGGGCGTGGCGGTGACGGGCCGCAGCACCCTGACCCTCGTCAACGACAACGACTTCGGGATGACGGACGGGGCCGGCGCCTTCGACGCGCACGGGCGGCTGGTCGACTCCGGGATCAGGACGACCGTGACGACCATCGAGCTGCCCCGGCCGCTGACGCACTGACACCCGGTCATGTCCCTCGGGCCGCCGGGCTCCCCGCCCGGCGGCCCGGTCGCGTCCGCGCGCCCCGTTTCGCGCCCCGCCGTCTTCCGCCGCCCGCGCCGCACCCGTACGGTGGGCGCGCACACCGCCCGGCCGGACACCGGACACGGGGATCCGGTCAACGGACGTGTGTGCGAACCGTGTTCCTCCGTCCCCCCACCGCCAGGAGTACACACATGGACCGCAGAAGGATCATCCAGGGCACCGCGGCCACCGTCGCCGCGGCGCTGCTCCCCTCGTCCGTCCGGGCCAGCGCGGCCGAGGCCGGCGACACGGACTACCCGACGGCGCACTGGGTCCCGGCGTCGGCCTCCAACTACACGGTCTCCTCGCGCCCTTCGGCGTATCCCGTCCAGTACGTGGTCATCCATGTCACCCAGGAGACGTTCTCCGACGCCGTGGCCATCTTCCAGAACCCGGCGAAGCAGGTGTCCGCGCACTATGTGGTGCGCTCCTCGGACGGCTACATCGACCAGTGCGTCCGGGAGAAGAACATCGCCTGGCACGCGGGGAACTGGGACTACAACACCCGCAGCATCGGCATCGAGCACGAGGGGTACGTGGACCAGCCCTCGTACTTCACCAACGCCCTGTACGAGAAGTCGGCCCTGCTGACCGCCTCGATCTGCGACCGCTACGGCATTCCCAAGGACCGCGCGCACATCCTGGCCCACTCCCAGGTGCCGGGCTCCGACCACACGGACCCGGGCAGCCACTGGGACTGGGTGCGCTACATCCGGCTGGTCAACCTGCTGAGCGCGGGCTGAGCCCGCCGCACACGCCACGAACGCCCCTGCGCCGTACGGGAACCGACCACCAGTCGAGACGGCGGCGGCGGTGTCCTTGACGGCGCCACCGGGCGGGCCGAGACTGACGGGGACGGTCACGACTGTCAGCGCCGCGCGCACGGGCTCCCCGTCCGCGCGGTCATCGGCCCCGGCCCGCTGACGGGCAACCCTTCGGCCGCGATGGGGTGCTCCGGGTGACGACCGGGTCCTGTCGGTGCGACAGGACAAGCGCGGCCCCGCCTCCCGCGGGCCCCGACGGCAGGACCGGTGGGAAGTGCCCAGGATCGGATTGACGAGGCGTCTGCACATCGATCTGCTGCGCGTCGCCGGCGCCGCGTAGGCGCCCGCTCCCCGGGGTCCGCCCGGCCCGCCGTCGACGGCCGGCCGGACCGCCACCGATCCGCCCCCGCACCCGCCGGCCCGCTCCGTGAGCGGACGGCCACCGGCCGGTCCCCCGCGCCCCGCACACCCTCGCGCGGGCGCCATCGCCCCCTCCCCGTCCCGCCGCCCGGAACGCGGCGGCGGCTCCGCCGTTCCTCCAGGGATCCCACAGGAGAGTCATGCCCGAAACAGTCTCGCCCGGCCCCGGTACGACCGGAACGCCCCCGCACTCCCCCGCCCCCTCCGTCTCCCCCGCCCGTGCGCTGGGCCTGCGCCCTCCGTCGGGCATCGCCTCGCCGCGCTTCCTCAGCCGGATCGGCGTCGGTCTCGCGGGCGGCTTCTATCCCGCTCCGCACCGCTACGAACTCTTCCTGTCCGCCGGCTGTCCGCGCTCACTGCGCGTCTCGATCACCCTGGACCTGCTCGGCCCGGGGCGGAGCGTCACCACCACCCTGCTGACCCACCCCGCCGCCTCTCCGGAGGGCTTCGCCTCGCTGCGCGCCGCCTACGAGGCGACGGTGCACCACTACGACGGCCCGCTGACCGTCCCCGCGCTGCGCGACCGGTGGAGCGGACGCATCGTCAGCAACCACACCCCGGACATCCTGCGCGATCTCGCCGGGCTGGTGTCCGGCCGGGACACGGACCGCCCCGGCGCGCTCACCCCTCCCGCCCTGGCCCTCGACATCGAGGCGCTCCGCGAACTGCTGGAGCACGGTCTCGCCGACGCCGGCGGACGGGCGGCGGTGCTCGGCGCGCTGGAGCGCCGGCTCCCGCTGCGGCCGTACGCGCTGGGCGACGGGCTCACGGCCGCCGATGTCGACCTCTGGACGGCCCTCGTCCAGCCGGGCGCCTCCGGTGCGCCGGGGGCGTATCCCCGGCTCCAGGCGTACGTCCGCCGGCTCGGCGGGCATCCGGCGTTCCGGCGGGCGTACGGGACCCTGCTCGCCGCCGCGTGAGCGGTGCGTCAGCCGGTCCCGGCCGCCGAGGGATAGCGGACGAAGAGGACACCCTCCACCGCGCCGTCGGGCGCGCCGTAGACATGAGGCACATCGGCCCGCCAGCGGACGCTCGCACCGGGACCGACGGTGCGGGTGGCGTCCGGCGGGCCGACGACGGCGGTGCCGCTCAGGACCATCAGGCTCTCCCGGGTGCCGGGGACATGGGCCCGGGACTCCTGGACGGCGCCCGCGCGGATACTGACGCGGAAGACGTCGGTGACGGCCGATCCGTCCTCGTCCTCGTAGCGCTCCAGCAGGACGGCGGTGACCGCGCTGCCGGACACGCCGGTGCGGACGGGGCCGGGGCCGGCCGTCGCGGGCGGGTCGCCCAGGGCGGCGCTGAGGGGCAGGCCGAGCGCGGTGGTCAGCGCGTACAGCGTCTCCAGGGTGGGGTTGCGGGTGCCGCTCTCCAGCTCGGAGAGCGTCCCCTTCCCCACGCCGGACCGGCGGGCCAGCTCCGACAGGGACAGCTCCCGCTCACGCCGCAGCGCCCGGAGCCTGCGCCCCACGTCCTCGTTCAGCCCCATCGGCCCGTATCCGCTCCGCAGTTCCCGGTTGACGGGCGTCGGCCCGCCTCTCTAGTGTTCCACAAACAGAACGTTCCGTATACGGAACGGCTGTCGGCGCCCCTGCCGGGCCCGGCCCCCTCCCGACCCAGGAAAGCGGCTCACTCATGCTCGCGCTCGCCCGTATCCGCTCGGCCGCGCCGCCCTCGGCCGTGGCCGCCGGACTGATCGCCGTCATGGTCGGGGTCACCAGCTCCGCCGCGCTGGTCTTCACCGCCGCGAAGGCGGCCGGTGCCGACGAGCGCGAACTCTCGTCGTGGATGCTCGCCCTCGGCATCGGACTCGCCTGCACCAGCATCGGCCTGTCGCTGCGCTTCCGCGCACCCGTCGTGACCGCCTGGTCGACGCCCGGGGCCGCACTGCTGACGACCGGTCTGAGCGGGGTGTCGATGCCGCAGGCCATCGGCGCGTTCGTCTTCTCCGGGCTGCTCATCCTCGCGAGCGGCGTGACGGGGTGGTTCAGCCGGCTGATGAGCCGGATCCCCGTGCCGCTGGCGGCCGCCCTGCTGGCCGGAGTGCTGTTCCGGTTCGGCACCGGGCTGTTCAGCACGATGCACGGCAGCTTCGCGGTCGCGTTCCCCATGTTCGTGGCCTATCTGCTGGCCCGCCGGCTGCTGCCCCGGTACGCGGTGCTGGTGGCGCTCGCCGCGGGGGTGGCGGCCACCCTGTTCACCGGCGGCTGGAAGCTCGGCACGGTCCGGCTCGCCCTGGCCACCCCGGTGTTCACCGCCCCGGAGTTCGACTGGAAGGTCCTCGTCAGCGTCGGCGCCCCGCTCTTCGTGGTCACGATGGCCTCCCAGAACCTGCCCGGCGTCGCCGTGCTCCGGGGCTCGGGCTACGACGTCCCGGTGTCCCCGCTGATGAGCTGGACCGGCGCGGCCAACGCGGTCCTGGCGCCCTTCGGGGCCTTCGGCCTCAACCTCGCCGCGATCACCGCCGCCATCTGCACCGGCGAGGAGGCCCACCCCGACCGCGAACGCCGCTTCCTGGCCGCCGTCTGGGCCGGTGTGTTCTACCTCTGCGTGGGACTGCTCGGGGCGACCGTCGCCTCCCTGCTGGCCGCCATGCCCCACGAACTCGTCCTGGCCATCGCGGGGATCGGCCTCCTCGCCACCATCGAGGCCTCACTCGTCTCGGCGCTGTCCGATCCCTCCTCCCGCGAGGCGGCCGTGGTCACCTTCCTCGCCACCGCCTCCGGAGTGACCCTGCTCGGCATCGGCTCGGCGTTCTGGGGTCTGCTGGCCGGCCTGGTCACCACGGTCGTCGCCACGGCCGGACGCCCCCGCCGCACGGGACGGACGACGACCCCGGACCCGGTCCCGGACAAGGCCGTTGCCCGCTAGCGGGCAACCGTGGAACGGAGTTGCACCGCACGGCGGCAGCGCGATGGGATGACCCCATGCAGAAAGCGGTTTCCACCCTCTCGTCCGACCCCCTGGCACCCTTCGACCACCTCGACCACCGCTACCGCGGCGAGAACCCGGTCCGCACCCTCGGCCATCTCCTGCGGCCCGACCGGGGGCGGCTCGCCCTCGCGGTCGCCCTCTTCGTCGTCAAGCACAGCCCGATCTGGCTGCTTCCGCTGATCACCGCGACCGTCCTGGACGTCGTGGTGCAGCACGGACCGGAGTCCGGACTGTGGAAGTCCACCGGCGTACTGCTCTTCATCCTGGTCATCAACTACCCGCTGCACCAGTGGTACGTACGCTGCCTCGGCGGCAGCATCCGGCGCATGGGCATCACCCTGCGCTCGGCGCTCTGCCGGCGGATGCAGCAGCTCTCCATCGGCTACCACGCCCGGGTCAGCTCCAGCGTGCTGCAGGCCAAGGTGGTCCGCGACGTGGAGTCGGTGGAGCAGATGATGCAGCAGAGCGCCGACATGGGGCTCGGCGCCGTCGTCACGCTGATCGGCGGCCTCGTCGTCATCGGCATCCGCGTCCCCGCCTTCCTGCCGGTCTTCCTCGTCGTCGTCCCCGCGGCCGGATTCCTGGTGATGAAACTGCGCGCCCGGCTGCGCAGCCACAACGAGTCGTTCCGCCGCGAGGTCGAGCAACTCTCCTCGCGCGTCGGTGAGATGACCACGCTGATCCCGATCACCCGGGCGCACGGGCTGGAGCGCACCGCGCTCGGCCGGGTGGACGGCTCGCTGCGCCAGGTCTTCGTGGCCGGGCTGCGCCTCGACATGGTCAACGGACGGTTCGGCTCCCTGGCCTGGGTCATCCTCAACACCCTGGGGGTGCTGTGCCTGACCGGGTCCGCGCTGGTCGCCTACCACGGCTGGATGCCGGTCACCCCCGGTGACGTCGTCATGCTCAGCGCCTTCTTCACCGTGCTCACCGGCTCCGTGACGACGCTGCTGGGGCTCGCCCCGATCCTCACCAAGGGCCTGGAGTCGGTCCGTTCGGCGGGCGAGGTCCTCCAGGCACCGGACCTGGAACAGAACGCCGGCAAGGCGCAGGTCGACCGGGTCACCGGCCGGATCGACTTCGAGGACGTCGGCTTCGCCTACGAGGACGCCGAACCGGCCGTCAGCGGGTTCACCCTCTCCGCGCGCCCCGGCGAGACCATCGCGCTGGTCGGCGCCTCGGGCGCGGGCAAGTCCACCGTCCTCAACCTCCTGATCGGGTTCATCCGGCCGACCTCGGGCCGCATCCTGCTGGACGGCACCGACATGGCCGGACTGGACCTGCGCAGCTACCGGCGGTTCCTGTCGGTCGTGCCGCAGGAGTCGATCCTCTTCGAGGGCACCATCCGCGACAACGTCACCTACGGCATGGGCGACACCGACGAGGCGACGCTGATGCGCGCGCTGGCGGACGCCAACGCCCTGGAGTTCGTGGAGAAGCTGCCGCTCGGCCTGGACACGGTGGTCGGCGAGCGGGGCGCCCGGCTCTCCGGCGGCCAGAAGCAGCGGCTGGCGATCGCCCGCGCGCTGATCCGCGATCCGCGGGTGCTCGTGCTGGACGAGGCGACCTCGGCGCTGGACAACCGTTCCGAGGCGCTGGTCCAGGAGGCCCTGTCCCGGCTGGTGCACGGCCGGACCGTCTTCGTCGTCGCGCACCGGCTCTCCACCATCCAGGGCGCCGACCGCATCGTCGCGATGCAGGGCGGCCGGATAGCCGAGGTGGGCACCCACGCCGAACTCATCGGCCGGGACGGCGTCTACGCGGGACTCCAGCCCGCGTGACGCCTCTCCCCCACCGCGCCGGGACGGCCGGCGCCGCGGCTCACCAGTCGTGGACGCTGCCGTCCCGGAGGCGGTTGACGGGCAGATAAGCCCGCTCGTACGGGTGCGCGGCGGCCAGCTCCTCGTCCAGTTCCACCCCGATGCCGGGCTCCTCGCCGGGGTGCAGATGCCCGTCGGTGAAGGTGTAGGCGTGCCGGAACACCCGCTCGGTCAGGGCGTTGTGGCCGGAGTACTCCTGGATGCCGAAGTTGTGGATCGCCAGATCGAGGTGGACGGCGGCGGCCATGCCCACCGGCGAGATGTCCTCGGGACCGTGGACGGCGCTCCTGATCTGGTACTGCGCGGCGAAGTCGAAGAGCTTGCGCAGCGGCGTGACCCCGCCGAAGTGGGTGACGGCGGAGCGCACGTAGTCGATCAGCTGCTCGGTGATCAGCGTCTGGTAGTCGTACACCGTGTTGAAGACCTCGCCGACGGCCAGCGGGGTCGTGGTGTGCCGGCGGACGAGCCGCAGCGCCTCCTGGTTCTCGGCGGGCGTGCAGTCCTCCAGCCAGAAGGGGCGGTAGGGCTCCAGGTCCTTGCCGAGCCGGGCGGCCTGGATCGGGGTGAGGCGGTGGTGGGCGTCGTGGAGGAGCGGCAGTCCGGCGCCGAACTCCGCGCGGACGGCCTCGAAGACAGCGGGTGTGTGCCGCAGATAGGCGTCGGTGTCCCAGTCCTCCACCAGCGGCCGGGTCTGCTGGTGGGCGACGGCGGCGCCGCTGTCGTCCTGCTGGTACACCCCGTACACGGCCTTGAGTCCGGGGATGCCGGTCTGGATGCGCACGGCGGGGTAGCCCTCGGCCAGCCTGGCGCGTACGGAGTCGAGGAGTTCGGGGATGTCGCGGCCGTTGGCGTGGCCGTACGTGGCGATCCGGTCGCGGCTCGCCCCGCCCAGCAGCTGGTAGAGCGGCAGTCCGGCGGCCTTCGCCTTGATGTCCCACAGGGCGACGTCGACGGCGGCGATCGCGGCCATGGTCACCGGGCCGCGCCGCCAGTAGGCGCCGCGGTAGAGGTACTGCCAGGTGTCCTCGATGCGGTGCGGGTCGAGACCGGTGAGCAGGGGCGCCACATGTTCGGTCAGATAGCCGACGACCGCCAGCTCCCGGCCGTTGAGGGTGGCGTCGCCGAGTCCGGTGAGGCCGTCGTCGGTCGTCAGCTTCAGGGTGACGAAGTTGCGTCCGGGGCCGGTGACGACGACCTTCGCGTCGACGATCTTCATGCGTGTTCTCTTTCGTGGGCGGGCGGCCGGTTCCCGGATCGGCCCGTGCCGCCGTCGTGCGACGGTCAAGCTATCAAGCCCGCCCCGGACGCCGCCCCGGCCCGGACGGGCCGGGGCGGCGTCTCGCGCGGCGTCAGCCGCAGGTCGTTCCGTTGAGGGTGAAGGCGTCCGGGTCGGTGCCCGGCGCGCCGGTGGCCTGGAAGCCGAACGAGACGGTGCCGCCCGGGGGCACGGCTCCGTTGTGCCCGGCGTTCTTCGCCGTCACCCGGGTGCCGGTCTGGGTGACCGTGGCGTTCCAGGCGTTGGCGACCTTCTCGCCGCCGGCGAAGTCGAAGCCCAGGTCCCAGCCGTCGAGCGGGTCCGTCCCGGTGTTGCGGACCGAGACGTCGGCGGTGAAGCCGCTGCCCCAGGCCTGGCTCACCCGGTAGGCGACCGCGCAGGAACCGGCCGGTCCGGGGGTGTCCGTGGGATCCGGCGTCGGGGTCGGGTCGGGCGTCGTGGTGGGGTCGGGCGTCGGATCGGGGCCGGGGCCGCTGCCGTCCGGTGCGCTGCCCCACTGCGGGGCGGCGCCCTCCAGCAGCACCATGTGCGGGGCGTCGACCGGGGTGGTGCCGGGGGTCGTGGCGGTGCTGGGGTAGGACCAGTCGTTCGCCGGGTCCCAGGCCCCGGCGGAGGTGATCCGGAACTGCACCTCCTTGCGGTACGCGGACTGGCCGGCCGGCGCGATGTCCGTTCCGGAGCAGTCCACCGTGACGTGGTAGACGTCGCCCTGGTCGTGGGTGGGGCCGGTGACCGTGCCGCACTGGTTGTAGTTGGTGGTGAGGCTGATCATGTCGGGCGTGACGCCCGGCTCCAGCGTGAAGTAGTAGCGCACGGACGCGTCGGTCAGGGCGCGGGCCGGCCACGCGGACCGGTTGAGGACATAGGCCTTGATCTCGGTGAACGTGCCGCCCGAGGCGTTGACCGAGGCCTGGACGGACATCTCCGGACCGTCGGGGTTCTCCGGCTCCGGGAAGCCGGCCAGCGGGGCTCCGCCGTACTCCTTGTAGAGCCGGGCCAGCGCCCCCGTGAAGGCGGCGTTGTAGTCGGTCGCGACCTCGTTGTTGACGTAGTTGGCGCGGTCGTCGGTGTAGGAGTCGTCCGCCGCGCTCGGGCCGCCGACCAGTGCGCCGTAGAGCGTGTGCCGGCTCTCGACGGGGTTGTTCATCTGGTCGGTCCAGGAACCGTGGGCGGTGCGGTGGTGGGGTTTGGTCGGCGGGTTCTCGCCGAAGCCCACGACATAGCTCGATCCGCGCGGGTTGTCGCCGAGCGCGTAGTCGATCTGGCGGACCGCGAAGTCGTGGTAGCGGGCCTTGCGGACGCTGTCCCCGGTGAGCCAGTCGGAGTAGCTGAGCGCCGCGAACGCGGTGTTGGCGGCGTAGCGCAGGGAGCCCCAGCTGTCCAGCACGGCCTGGCCGCCCGGCGAGTACGGCACCCGCTGCCCGCCGACGCCCACGGTCCACCAGTCGAGCCAGCGCTCGGCGTCGTCGACGTACTTCTGCTTGCCCGTGAGCTGGGCGAGCAGCACATAGGCGCCGTAGGAGCTGTCGTCCCAGGACAGGGTCCAGCGGTAGGAACGGGTGCTGCTCTGCGGTTCGGTCGAGAGGCCGTCGTACGCCGCTTCGGCCTTGGCCAGGTACGTGGCGTCACCGGTCGCCTTGTAGAGCCAGATCGCGCCCCAGACCAGCTCGTCCGCGTAGCCGCTCCAGGAGTTGTAGTAGCCCTGGGCGTCGGTGATGCAGTCGCTGTACTTTCCGCGGTGGGTGTCGGCGAAGGCGTACAGCTGCTTGGCGTGGGTGAGGAGCTTCGCGGCGTACGCCGGGTCGCTGCCGGCGAAGACCATCGACGAGGAGGCCATGGCGGCGGCGGTCTGCCCGGCCAGGTCGCTGCCGGGGCAGGAGGCGTCGATCCGGTACGCGGGCCGCGCCATCGGCATCACCTCGGCGGGGCCCCACCACTTGTGGTCCTCGCCGCCGTTGCCCACCTGTCCGTACAGGACGTCGGGCGAGGGGTGCGCCTTGATGAAGTAGTCGTTGACGAAGCGCAGGTTGTTCCGCAGGTACGTCAGCTGGCCGGACGCCGCGTACGCGTCCTCCTGCTCGCCGCCGCCCCAGGCGAGCATGGTGGCGGAGAAGGCCATCGGGAGACCGAACTTGACGTGGTCACCGGCGTCGTACCAGCCGCCGGTCAGGTCGAGGCCCACGTCCTTGCCGTCGTCGAGCGCGGAGTCGCCGCGCCAGCCGACCCGGTTGGTGTCGGGGAGCGTGCCGGACTGCTGCGCCTCGTAGAAGAGCAGGGACTTCTGGAGCGCCTCGCCGTAGGCGAAGGCGGGGGCGGCGGAGGCGTGGCCGGTGAGGGACAGCGGCAGCAGGAGGCCGGCGCCGAGGGCGAGGACCGTGGCGACGACACCGGGGCGGCGGAGGCGGCGCGGGGACGGGCGGCTGCCGGACGGCCGGGGCCGTCTTCGCGGCACGGGGAGGGTGAACAGGCGCAACGGAACGGTCCCTTCCGGACGTCGGTGAGGTGGGGACGGTGCGGGGATCTGGATGCGCTCGGTTCATGGGAGCGCTCCCATGAACCGAGCCCATGAAGCCAGCCACCGGATGGCCTGTCAACACTTCTGACAGGAACACCTCAGATGCAGGGGTTCCGCCGTCGGACACGGGCGTCTCGCTCCCCTGGCCCCGCCCCCACGCGGCCACCCGTTCGGGTGATTTGGGCGCGCGACCCGGCGCGCGGCGCCGGAAGCTGGCGTTTCGGACGTCGTCCCACACCCGGCGTCCCGACCGGAGGTACGCATGAGCGCGATGGACATGCCGGCCGAGCTGCCGAAGGACGCGGCGCGGCCGGTGGCGAGGGACCGACCCGCGGCCCCACGGCTGAGCTGGGTGACACTGGCACTGATGACCACGGCCTCGGTGGCCAGCCTGCGCGCCGCGCCCACCATGGCCGTCTACGGACTGGCCTGTGTCTTCCTCTATCTGATCCCCGCGATCGTCTTCCTCCTGCCGACCGCCCTGGTCTCCGCCGAACTGGCGTCGGGCTGGCCGGGCGGGGTGTACCGCTGGGTGAGCGAGGGGCTCTCCAAACCGCTCGGATTCCTCGCGGTCTGGTGCCAGTTCGCGATGACGATCTTCTACTATCCGAGCCTGCTGGCGTTCGTCGCCTCCACGATCGCGTACGTCATCGATCCCTCGCTGGCCTCCAACGGCGTCTACACCGCGATCGTGATCATGGTCCTCTACTGGACCGGGGTCTGGATCTCCTCGCGCGGCACCAAGGCCCTGGCCGGTCTGTCGTCCTGGGGGCTCGTCATCGGCACCCTGGTCCCCGGCACCGTGCTGGTCGTGATGGGCATGGTCTTCCTCGGCCAGGGCAACGCCTCCGCCGCACCGATGACCTCCTCGCACCTGCTCCCCCAGTGGGCCGGGCTCGCCAGCCTCGTACTGATCGTCAACAACTTCCTGTCGTACTCCGGCATGGAGATGAACGCGGTCCACGTCTCCTCGCTGAAGAACCCGGCGAAGGAGTACCCGCGGTCGATGTTCCTGGCGATGGGGCTGGTGCTGCTGATCTTCATCCTCCCCGCGCTGGCGATCAGCTGGGTGGTGCCGGCCAGTCAGCTGAGCCTGACGGCCGGGGTGATGCAGGCCTTCGACGCGTTCTTCGGCCACTTCCACGTCGGCTGGATGACGCCCATCGCGGCGGTGATGCTGATCTCGGCCTCGCTGGGCGGCATGCTGACCTGGCTCGCCGGCCCGTCCAAGGGCCTGCTGGAGATCTCCCGCAGCGAGGGCTACCTCCCGCCCTACCTCCAGCGCCTCAACAAGTACGGCATCCAGCAGAACATCCTGGTCACCCAGGGGGTGGTGACCACCGTCATCGCCCTGCTGTACGCGCTGATCCCGAACGTCTCCAGCGTCTACTGGATCTTCTCCACCATCACCACGCAGGTCTATCTCATCGTGTACCTGCTGATGTTCGTGGCCGTCGTCCGGCTGCGGAAGACACAGCCCGACCACCCGCGCGGCTACCGCGTCCCCGCCCTGCCCGTCCTCGCGGCGGTCGGTCTGCTGGCCTCGGTCGCCGCTCTGGTGATCGGCTTCGTGCCGCCCTCGCAGTTCGGCAACGGAAGCGTCGGCGCGTACATCGCCGTCATCGGCGGCGGTCTGCTGATCCTGGGGCTGCTCATCCCGTGGCTGTTCCTGCGCCTGCGCAAGCCCTCGTGGCGTACGGAAGCGGCCTCGTCCGGCGAGGAGGTCACCTCATGAGCCCCACCAGGTTCGCTTCGGAACACAAGTGGCTGTACATCGGCACCGTCGTCGTCCTCGTCGCGCTCGCCGTCACCGGCGTCATCCGCTACGAGACGGCCAGGAGCGGCAACGAGGCCCAGCGCAAGGCCGAGGAGCTGGCCGACGCGGCGGTCGACGCCGGCCTTCCCCGGCCGGACGTCAACACCCTCAAGCGGGTCCTGGGCGACGACGGCGGCCAGGTCTGCGACCAGCCCGCCTCCGCGCTCAAGACCGCGCTGTGGAAGATCAACCTGGGCAACGGGGCCGCCGGTCCCGGCATGCGTCCCGGCATCGAGGACACCCAGGCGGTGCGCGCCGAGGCGAAGATCCTGGAGATCTACTGCCCGGACAAGCTGGACCGGATCCAGGACAAGATCGACGACCTCAGGACCGACGACACGGTGAGGCGCTGATGAGCACCGACCCCCTCGCCGGCCGGATCGCCGGTCTGATGACCCGGGCGCGGGCGGACCTCACCGAACTGGTGTCGATCCCCTCGGTGGCCGACCCCCGGCAGTATCCGCCCGAGGAGTGCCGCAGGGCCGCCCAGTGGGTGGCCGACGCCTTCACCGAAGCCGGGCTGCGCGATGTGCACCTGGCCGAGACCCCGGACGGCAGCAACGCCGTCCTCGGTCACCGGCCCGCCCCGCCCGGCGCCCCGACCGTGCTGCTGTACTGCCACTACGACGTGCAGCCGCCGCTCGACGACGACGCCTGGACGACCCCGCCGTTCACCCTGACCGAGCGGGACGGCCGCTGGTACGGGCGCGGCACGGCCGACTGCAAGGGCAACATCGTCATGCACCTCACCGCCCTGCGGGCGCTCGGCGACGACATCCCGGTCGGGCTGAAGTTCGTCGCCGAGGGCTCGGAGGAACAGGGCACCGGCGGACTGGAGGCGTACGTCGAGGCGCACCGCGACGTGTTCACGGCCGATGCCCTGCTGGTCTGCGACACGGGCAACGCGGCGGTGGGCACCGGCACCGCGACCACCTCGCTGCGGGGGCTGGTCAATGTCGTGGTGACCGTCGACACGCTGGCCGGTGAGGTGCACTCCGGCATGTTCGGCGGTCCCGCGCCGGACGCCCTGGCCGCGCTGGTCCAGTTGCTGTCCACGCTGCGCGATCCCGCGACCGGCGCCACCCGGATCGAGGGCCTGGACGCCACGGGCCACTGGGAGGGCGCGGGCTACGACGAGGAGCGGTTCCGGGCCGACGCGGGCGTCCTCGACGGGGTGCCGCTCACCGGGGACGGCAGCGTCGCCGACCGGCTGTGGGCCCGTCCGGCCGTCACCGTGCTCGGCATCGACTGCCCGCCCGTGGTCGGTTCGGCGGCCGCGGTGCCGCCGTCCGCGGCGGCCCGGGTCAGTCTGCGCATTCCGCCGGGGACCGACGCGGCCGCCGCCCGGACCGCGCTGACCGGCCATCTGACGCGGGCGGCGCCGTGGGGGGTGCGGGTGAAGGTGGAGCCGGAGTCGAGCGGTTCGCCGTTCCGGGCGGCCACCGACGGTCCGGCCTACGGGGCGCTGGGCGAGGCGATGCGCGAGGTCTACGGCAAGGAGATGACGTACCTGGGGCAGGGCGGCTCCATCCCGCTGTGCAACGTCCTCGCGGACGCCTACCCCTCCGCCGAGATCATTCTGATGGGCGTCGAGGAACCGCGGTGCCTCATCCACGCGCCGAACGAGAGCGTGGACCCCTCCGAGATCGAGCACATGGCGCACGTGGAGGCGCTGTTCCTCCAGCGGTACGCCCGGACGTACCGCTGACCGGGACGGCGGGGAGCGCATGACCTCCGGGGCCCGGACGGCGCGGGAGGCCGGCCACGACGAGGTGGCCGGCTTCCTCGCCCGGCTGACCCGCGGGCTGCTCCGGTCCAGCGGCGAGGGGGCCGAGCAGATCGAGCACGCGGTCACCGCGGCCGCCCGGGGTCTGGGCGCCGAGGTGACGCTCGCCGTGCTCCCGGACGCCGCGACGCTCGCGGTGACCTTCGACGGCCACCACTCCACCCGGGTGGTGCGGGGTTTCCCCGAGGTGTTCCGGATGGACCGGGTGACGGCGCTGAAGCCGCTCCTGGCCGACGTGGCGGCCGGCCGGCTGGACGTGGCGGCGGCGGATCGCCGGCTGACCGCGATCAGCGGCGCCCCTCCCCCGTACCCGTGGTGGGCCAAGCTCGCCGGTGTGGTGCTGTTCTCGGTGGGCTTCGCCCCGCTGATGCAGCCGACCTGGTACGAGGTGGGGAGCACGGCGGTCCTGGCGACGGTCGCCGCGTGCCTGGTGGCCGCGGCGGACCGGCTGCCCCGGCTCGCCAAGGTGCTCCCGCTGGTCGTGGCCGTCACGGTCTCGCTGCTCACCCTGGAGGTGTTCGCCCGGACCCCGGAGCACGGCGGGCCGGTGCTGCTGATGCTCCCGGCCCTGTTCTTCTTCGTCCCCGGCGACTACCTCAGCGCGGCGGCGGCCGAACTGGCGGCGGGCCATCTCACCACCGGCGCGATCCGGCTGGTCTACGCGGTGGCGCTGCTCGTGCAGCTGTACGTGGGGGTGGTGCTGGGCCTGGTGATCACCGGCCGGCCGCGCGACGCGCTGTTCGACGTGGCGGCGCGGGGCGATCTGCCACGCTGGGCGCTGTTCCTCGGGTGGATCGTCTTCACCGTCGGGGCGCTGCTGGCGTTCGCGGTGCCCGCGCGGATGCTGGGCCGGCTGCTGGTGCTGGTGTACATGACGGTGGGGGTGCAGACGGGGTTCACCGCGCTGCTGGGGGATCTGGGCGGAACGTTCACGGCTGCGGTCGTGCTGGGGGCGGTGACCACCTGGCTGGCACGCCGTCCCGGTCAGCCGCCGCGCATCGTGCTGGTGCTGCCGGGCTTCTTCACGCTGACCGTCGGTTCGCTGGGGATGCGCGGGCTCACCGCGCTCGCGGGCGGCCGTCCCGTGGAGGGCTTCCGCGATCTCGGCGATCTCGTCACGCTGGTGACGGCGATCGGCCTGGGGCTGCTGCTGGGCGCCGTGGTGGCGCGGCGCCCCGGCCCGGAGGGCTGAGCCCGCCGGTCCGGTCCGGTCAGTCGGCGCCCCGGTCCGTGCCGTCGGCCGGGGACGACTCGGCCAGGGCGAACCAGGCGGTCTTCCCCTCCGGCTCGGGGCGCACCCCCCACTGGTCGGCGAGGATGTCGAGCAGCATCAGGCCCCGGCCCGACGAGGCGAGTTCGCCCGGTGCCCGCTGGTGGGGCAGTTCGTCGCCCCGGTCCATGACCTCGACGAGGAGACGGCGCCGGCCGGTCTCCCCGGTCACGGAGGCGTTCATGGCGCCGTCCTGGTCGGTGTGGACGAGGACGTTGCCGAGCAGTTCGGTGGCGAGCAGCACCGCGGTGTCCACCTGGTCCGGGCGGGCCCAGTCGTGCAGCAGCGCCTTGAGCTGGGCGCGGGCCTCGGCGAGCCCCTCCCCCTCGTGCTGGCCGACGGTCAGCATCAGGCGGCGCGGGCTGATCTCGGTGTGGGCGCGCCCGGAGTCGCGGCGCACCAGGAGGAGCGCCATGTCGTCGCCGTCGTGGGCGGCGGCCGCGTCCCGTCCGTCGGGGCCGGGGTCGAGCACCGTGCCCATCAGCCGGTCGGCCATGCCCTCCAGGTCGTCGGCGGGGCCGGGCGAGAACGCGTCGCGCACCCGGACCCAGCCGCTGTACATGTCGTGCCCGCCGTTCTCGATGAAGCCGTCGGTACAGAGCATCAGGATCTCGCCGTCGTGCAGGCGCACGATGTCGACCGGGTAGTCCTCCTCGCCGGGCATCAGTCCGAGCGGCAGTCCGCCGCTGATGTGCTTGATCAGACAGGTGCCGTCCGGGGTGCGCAGGACGGGGTGGGGGTGGCCGGCGCGGGCGATGTGCAGATCGCCGGTGGAGGGGTCGGCCTCGATGTAGAGACAGGTGGCGAAGCGGTCCTCGTCGAGCGTGGTCAGGAACCGGGAGGCGCGGGCCAGGACGGCGTCGGGGCCGTGGCCCTCGGCGGCGTAGGCGTGCACGGCGGTGCGCAGCTGGGCCATCAGCCCCGCGGCGTGCACGTCGTGCCCCTGGACGTCGCCGATGACGAGGGCGAGGCGGCCGTTGGGCAGGTCGATGCTGTCGTACCAGTCGCCGCCGACCATGAGCCCTCCCCCGGTGGGTACGTAGCGGGTGGCCACGCTCAGTCCGGTGAGGGCGGGGTCGGCGGTGCGCATGCTGCGGCGCAGGCCCCGGGAGAGTTCGAGTTCGGCGCGGCTGGCGCGGGCCCGTTCGAGGACCTGGGCGAGGATGCGCGCGGTCGTGGTCAGCAGGGCCCGTTCGGCGTCGGTGAAGGCCACGGGGGCGCGGTAGGCGGTGAGCCAGACGCCGGTGACGCGGCCCGCGGTGACGAGCGGGACGAAGGCCCAGGCCTCGCGGTTCTTGCGGGCGGAGAGGTGCCAGGTCGCCGGGAAGCGGCGGCGGTACTCCTCGGGGGTGGGCAGGAAGACGGACCGCCCGGTCCTGGCCACCTCGGCGGCCGGGTAGCCGGTGGTCAGGGGCATCCGGAAGCCGCGGTCGGCGCCGCCGGGGCGGAATCCGTACTGCCCGAGCACGACCAGGTTGCTCTCGTCGGTGCCGAAGACGCACTGGCCGTCGAGGGGGAAGTCCGGTGCGTAGAGTCCCGCGACCAGCTTCAGCGCCTCGTCGAGCGAGTCCGCCTCGGCGAGTGCGTGACCGGCCGGGAGCAGCAGGGCGTCACGGCGTCGGGCCTCCTCGCCGCCGGTGCCGGTCCGGTCGGCGGCCGCCCGTCCGTCCGGCGTATCCGGCGGGGCGGGCTCCATACGGTTGAGGGCGTCGATCTGTTCCAGTTCGGACGCGAACGCCCCCGGCGACGGCTCCTGCCGCTCACCACCCATCCGGCATCCCTTCGTCCCGGTGTCGTCACCGACTGCTCGTTCCATGCTCCGACGGGAGAGCCGGGTCCGCAGAACGAGACGGTGCCGAGGGGGCGGGACGCGGGGTGGGGTGCCCCGCCGCGCGGAGGGGTGCCGGAGGGCCGGAGGTCCTAGCGGTACGCCGCTGACCTGCGCACATCACTGAAGTCGATGGCCCGGTCGGCCTCGCGCATCGTCTCCTCGGCCACCCGGCGCACCTCTGCCGGTACGTCCCCGTGTTCCTCCACGAGTCCGGCGTAGATCGGCGCATCGGTTCTGTCGGTGAAACTCACGTCGCACTGCCTCAATCGGTTGTGTGTGCCATCGTTCGGGCGGAAACAGGGGCCGATTCTACGTGGTCGTTCCGGGCGTCGCGGACCGCCCCGCGATGTGGCCGTACGCAGGGCGAATCGGTGCTGTGAGCGCCGTATTCGATCTTTCGGCCGACGCGCGGACGTACGGGCGGCCATGATGGGAGTCATGGCGAATCCGACGATCCTGACCGTCGACGACGACCCGGCGGTCTCCCGCGCGGTCGCCCGCGACCTGCGGCGTCGGTACGGCGAGCGGTACCGGGTGGTGCGGTCGCTCTCCGGGGCCGACGCGCTGGAGGCGCTGCGCGAGATCAGGCTGCGCGGCGACCGGGTGGCGGTCGTGCTCGCCGACTACCGGATGCCGGAGATGAACGGGATCGAGTTCCTGGAGCGGGCGATGGATCTGTTCCCGCTCGCCCGCCGGGTGCTGCTGACGGCGTACTCGGACACCGAGGCGGCCATCGACGCGATCAACGTGGTGGATCTGGACCACTACCTGCTGAAGCCGTGGAGCCCGCCGGAGGAGCACCTCTACCCGGTGATCGACGGACTGCTGGAGTCCTGGCACGCCACCCCCGATCCGGGCGAGACGCAGACGCGGGTGGTCGGGCACCGCTGGTCGGCGCCGTCGTTCGCGGTCCGCGACTTCCTGACCCGGAACCTGGTCCCCTACCGGTGGCTGCTGTCCGACGAGCCCGAGGGGCGGGGCCTGCTGGACGCGGCGGGGCTGTCGGCGGCGGACGTGCCGGTGGTCGTCACCCCGGACGGAAAGCCGCTGGTCCGCCCCTCGGAGCAGGAGCTGGCCCAGCGGGTCGGGCTGAGCACCGCCCCCTCCTCGGACTTCTACGACCTGGTGGTGGTCGGCGGCGGGCCCGCCGGACTGGGGGCGGCGGTCTACGGCGCGTCCGAGGGGCTGCGGACGGTCCTGGTGGAGGAGACCGCGACCGGCGGCCAGGCGGGGCAGAGCAGCCGGATCGAGAACTACCTCGGCTTCCCCGACGGGGTGTCCGGCTCCCAGCTCACCGACCGGGCCCGCCGCCAGGCGCTGAAGTTCGGGGCGGAGATCCTGAGCGCGCGGCGGGCCGTGGCCCTGGAGGCCGCGGGGGCGGGACGGATGCTGCGGCTCGGCCCGGAGCACACGGTCTCGGCGCACACGGTGGTGCTGGCGACCGGGGTGTCGTACCGGCTGCTGACCGCCCCCGGGCTGGACGCGTTCGCCGGGGCGGGGGTCTTCTACGGCTCGGCGGTCACCGAGGCACCGAGCTGCTCCGGCGAGGACGTGTACATCGTGGGCGGGGCGAACTCCGCGGGCCAGGCGGCGGTGCACTTCGCGCGGTACGCGCGCCGGGTCCATCTCCTCGTCCGCCAGGGCGATCTGGCGCGGTCCATGTCGCGCTACCTGATCGACCAGATCGACGCCGTCGACACGATCGAGGTCCATCCGTGGACGGAGGTGAGCGGCGGCGCGGGCGACGGTCATCTGATGGAGCTCACGCTGCGCGACAACCGGACCGGTGCGGAGCGGACCGTGCCCGCCTCCTGGCTGTTCGTCTTCATCGGCGCCGAACCGCGCACCGGCTGGCTGGACGGGGTGGTGGCACGCGACTCCCGCGGCTTCGTGCTGACCGGGCCGGATCTGGTGGCCTCGGGGGGACGCCCGGCGGGCTGGCGGCTGCCGAGGGATCCGTACCACCTGGAATCGAGCGTCCCGGGTGTCTTCGCGGCGGGCGACGTGCGGTCCTCGTCCGTCAAGCGGGTCGCCTCGGCCGTCGGCGAGGGGGCCATGGCGGTCTCGCTGGTCCACCGCTACCTGGAGGCGCAGTGAACACACCGGACCGGCCGTCTCCGGAGCGGCTGCGGACGCTCTTCCTCTTCGAGGAGCTGGACGAGGAGCAACTGGCCTGGCTCGCCGGGCGGGGCCGTACGGAACAGCGGTCCGCGGGCTCCGTCGTGTACGAGGAGGGCGCCCCCGCCACCTGCTTCTTCGTGCTGCTGGGCGGGGCGATCGCGCTGAGCCGGGTGCTGCACGGCGACGACATCGAGGTGAGCCGCACCGATCAGCGCGGGGTGTACGCCGGCGCGACGCGCGCCTATCTGGGCGACCGTGTCGAGCAGCGGTACGCCCACACGCTGCGCGCGGTCACGGACACCGAGTTCTTCGTACTGCCCGCCGAGGACTTCGCGCACGCGGTGCGGACCTGGTTCCCGATGGCGCTGCATCTGCTGGAGGGGCTGTTCTTCGGTTCACGGGCCGCCAACGCCATCGTCAGCGAGCGGGAGCGGCTGCTCGCGCTGGCCGCGCTGTCGGCGGGGCTCACCCATGAGCTGAACAATCCGGCGGCGGCCGCGGTGCGGGCGACCGCCGCGCTGCGCGAGCGCGTCGCGGGGATGCGCCACAAACTGGCCCTGATCGCGGACGGCCGGCTCGACGGTTCCGAGCTGCACCGGCTGGTGGAGCTCCAGGACGAGGCGGTCCGGCGGGCGGGCGCGGCACCGCCGCTCTCCGCGCTGGCGGCGGCGGACGCCGAGGACGAGGTCGGCGACTGGCTGGAGGAGCACGGGGTGACCGGCGGCTGGGAGCTGGCGCCCACGCTGGTCTCGGCGGACATCGGCACCGGCTGGCTGGAGGCGGCGGCCTCGGCCGTGGGCGCGGACAATCTCGGCTCCACGGTGCGCTGGCTGGCGTACACCGTGGACGCGGAGCTGCTGATGGGCGAGATCGACGACGCGGTGACCCGGATCTCCGGTCTGGTGGGCGCCGCCCAGCAGTACGCGCAACTGGACCGGGCCCCGCAGCAGACCGTCGACGTGCACACGCTGCTGGACGCGACGCTGACGATGCTTCAGGCGAAGATCCCGGCCGGGGTCCGAGTGGTCCGGGAGTACGACCCCGGACTGCCGCGCATCACCGCGTACGGGGCCGAGCTGAACCAGGTGTGGACGAACCTGATCGTCAACGCGGTGGACGCGATGCCGGACGGGGGGACGCTGACGATCCGCACCTGGCGTGCGGAGGACCGGCTGTTCGTCGAGGTGGCCGACACCGGGACCGGGGTGCCGGACGCGATCCGGCCCCGGATCTTCGAGCCGTTCTTCACGACCAAACCGGTCGGTGAGGGCACGGGGCTGGGTCTGGACATCTCGTACCGCATCGTGGTGAACAAGCACCGGGGCGACATCCGGGTCGACTCGGAGCCGGGCGACACCCGGTTCCGGGTCTGTCTGCCGATCGGGACACCCGCTCAGCCGCCCGATCCGGGACCGGTCCGGGCGAACGGTTGACCTCAAGTCCGCTTGAGCTCATAGCGTTTGTCCCACGCCCCGGTCCGGTTCCGGCCTCCGGGGGCCGTCACGTCCGCCCCCGGAGGCACGTATGAGCATGGAAGTCACCGCCTGGTCGTCGATGCACAGCGCGATGAACGCGCAGCAGGACCGCAGACCGTTCTCGCGGGCCACGGTGCGCCGGATCGCGGCGTTCGCCCGGCCTCGGCAGGGCGAGCTGTACCGCTATCTGCTGCTGAGCGTCGTCATGGCCCTGCTCGCGGTGGCCACCCCGGTCCTGGCCGGCAAGGTGGTCGACGCGATCGTCCAGGGCAAGGACTCGGGCACGGTCACCCGGCTCGCGCTGCTGATCGCGGTGATCGCCGTGGCCGAGGCGGGGCTGGGTCTGCTGACCCGGCTGCTGTCGGCCCGGCTGGGCGAGGGGCTGATCCTCGATCTGCGGACGGCCGTCTTCGACCACGTCCAGCGGATGCCGGTCGCCTTCTTCACCCGGACCCGGACCGGTGCGCTGGTCAGCCGGCTCAACAACGACGTCATCGGCGCGCAGCGGGCGTTCAGCAACACCCTGTCCGGGGTGGTCTCCAATCTGGTGACGCTGGTGCTGACGCTGTCGGTGATGCTGACCATCTCCTGGCAGATCACCCTGCTGGCGCTCGTGCTGCTGCCGGTGTTCGTCGTGCCGGCCCGGCGGACGGGCTCGCGGATGGCGCGTCTGCAGCGCGAGGCGGCCGCGCACAACGCCGCGATGGGCACGCAGATGACGGAGCGCTTCTCCGCCCCGGGCGCCACGCTGGTCAAGCTCTTCGGCCGGCCGGCGGACGAGTCGGCCGAGTTCGCCGCCCGCGCCTCGCGCGTCCGCGACATCGGTGTCCGTACGGCCATGGCGCAGTCCACGTTCATCACGGCGCTCACCCTGGTCTCCGCGCTGGCCCTGGCGCTGGTCTACGGACTCGGCGGCTATTACGCGCTGCGGGGCACCCTGGAGGCGGGCGCGGTGGTCGCGCTCGCACTGCTGCTGACCCGGCTCTACGCCCCGCTGACGGCGCTGGCCGGGGCCCGGGTCGAGGTGATGAGCGCGCTGGTCAGCTTCGAGCGGGTCTTCGAGATCCTGGATCTGAAGCCGCTGATCGCCGAGAAGCCGGACGCGCGCACGGTTCCGGACGGTCCGGTCTCCGTGGAGTTCGACGGCGTCTCCTTCGGCTACCCGGCCGCCGACAAGGTCTCGCTCGCCTCGCTGGAGGAGGTCGCGACGCTCGATTCGCGCGGCGGGACGCGGGTGCTGCACGAGGTGTCCTTCCGCGCCGAGCCCGGCCGGATGGTCGCCCTGGTCGGATCCTCCGGCGCGGGCAAGTCGACGATCGCCCAGTTGCTGCCGCGGCTGTACGACGCCGAGGAGGGCGTGGTGCGGCTCGGCGGGGTGGACGTGCGCGATCTGACGGCCGAGTCGATCCGCGAGACGCTCGGCATGGTCACCCAGGACGGGCACCTCTTCCACGAGTCCGTCCGGTCCAATCTGACCCTGGCCCGGCCGGGCGCGGGCGAGGAGGAGATCTGGGACGCGCTGCGCCGCGCGCGGCTCGACGGGCTGGTGGCCTCGCTGCCGGACGGGCTGGACACGGTGGTGGGCGAGCGCGGCTACCGTCTCTCCGGCGGCGAGCGGCAGCGGCTGACCATCGCCCGGCTGCTGCTGGCCCGGCAGCGGGTCGTCATCCTCGACGAGGCGACCGCGCACCTGGACTCCACCTCGGAGGCGGCGGTGCAGGAGGCGCTGGCCGAGGCGCTCGAGGGGCGTACGGCGGTGGTGATCGCGCACCGGCTGTCCACCGTGCGGGCCGCCGATCTGATCCTGGTGATCGAGGAGGGCCGGGTGGTCGAGCGCGGAACGCACGAGGAGCTGCTGGCGGCGGGCGGCCGGTACGAGGAGTTGTACCGGACCCAGTTCGAGGGGCCGGAGACGGTGCGGCAGGAGTCTGCCGGGACCGTCTGAGCGGACGGTCCCGCCCGTGCCGATGCCCCCGGTCCGTGCGTACCGGGGGCATCGGGGTGCGTACGGACGGCGGGGGTCAGTCGTCGTCGGTCTTCTCCGAGGTCACGGCGCCGGTGGCGGCGTCGATGTCGAGCGTGTGCTCGCGCCAGGCCTTGTCCACGACGTCCACGGACCAGACGAGGACGTTCTTGTCGTTCTCGTCGAGCTCGGCGGAGGTGACCGTGCCCTTCTGCTTGTCCGTGGCCGCCTTGACCGCCTGCTGGACGGTCTGCTTGGCCTGGGTGAGCCGCTCGGCGGTGCGGCTCTTCTCGGCGGCGTCCTGGCCGGGCTCCTCGACGTTCTGGATCACCTTGCCGGAGACCGCGTCGATGCGGACCATGTGCTCGGTGCCGTCCTTGACCGCGACGGTGGCGACCCATTCCGGGCCCGTGGGGGCGGGCGAGGGGCTGGCGCCGGTCGGTGAGGCCGCGGTGCCGGTGGGCGAGGGGCTGGCGGTCGTCCCGGGGGACGGGCTCTGCTCGCGGTCGGTGTCGTCGTCGGACTTGCCGGGACCGCGCAGGTCCAGCTCGACGACCTTGCCGCCGGAGACGGCGCCCTCGGCCGTGGTCACCGCGGTGTCGAAGGTGACCTTGGTGGAGTCGAGCAGGGTCTTGCGGTCCTTCATGTCCTTGGTCATCGAGGCGGCGGCCGAGGCCTTCGCGCTGATCGAGGCCGTGGCGGTCCGCTCCGGGACGGCGCGGGCGGCCTCCGAGGTCGCGGTGCCGGTGGACGAGGAGCCGCCGCTGTCCTGGCCGCAGCCGGTCAGCAGGGCCGCGGCCAGCAGGACGCCCGCGGCTCCGGCCGCCCGGAGGCGGTGGCGGCGCGGGGTCCCGGTGGTCTTCGGTGGGGAGTGACGTGTCATGCCGGGATGCCTAACCGCCGTGGCGGTCCGTCATGACGCATCACCGCCCGGAGTCACCCGATCAACCGCGCGAGGGCGCTCATCCGCGGGTGTCGTCGGGGATGCTCACCAGCCACCGGGTGGCGCGGCGGGGCCTCAGGTACAGGGCCCAGTACAGCGTGGCGGCGGCGGTGATCCCGCCCGTCCAGAGCAGGTACACGGCGTCCTGCTGCGTCAGAACGTAACCGAGGACGAGGATGAGCAGCACCGGCACGGCCGGCCACAGGGGCATGCGCCAGGCGGGGGCGGTGCGGTGGGCGCCGCGCCGGCAGAGCAGGGCGGCGACCGCCACCAGCAGGTACATCGCGGTGACGGAGACACCGGTGACGCCGTACAGGGTGTCCAGGTTGACGAAGCAGAGGGCGGCGCCCGGGACGCCGACGAGGAGGGTCGCCACCCAGGGCGAGCCGAAGCGGCCGAGCCGGGACAGGGCCGTGTTGACGGGGGCGGGCCAAGCCTTGTCGCGGGCGGAGGCGAACAGCACGCGGGAGTTCTGGATGACCATCACGATGCCCGCGTTGATGATGGCGAGGGCGACGCAGAGGCTGACGAAGGTGCCGACCGCCGAGTTGGACCAGGCCTCGACCATGGAGCCGAGGTCGCCGGAGGTCAGCGCCGCGAGGTCGGGGGCGCCCAGGGTGAGGGCGATGACCGGGACGAGGATGACGGCGCTGGAGATGGCGAGGGTGGCGAGCACGGTGCGGGCCACGGTGCGGCGCGGGTTCTCCAGTTCCTCGGACAGATAGACGGCGGTGGAGAAGCCCTGGGTGATGAAGAGGGCGATGGCGAGACCGGAGACGACCATCATCGCGGTGACCGTGGAGGTCGTGCCGTGCTCGGAGGCGACCGTTCCGTGGACGAGCGCGGAGGCGCCGCGTTCGGTGTGGGCGAAGCCGAGGACGGCGACGACGGCCGCCGCGATGACCTCCAGCACCAGGAAGACGCCGGTGATCCAGGCGTTGGCGCGCAGGTCGAGCAGTCCGGCGAGGGTGGCGAGCAGCATGACGCCGGCACCGGCCGGGGCGGCGGGAATGTGGACGAGGGGGGCCAGGTAGTCGGCGGTGCCCATGGCGATGACCGGGGGCACGATCATCACGACGAGCAGCGAGAGCACGAACACGAGCCAGCCGGCCAGCCGTCCGGCCATCGTCGAGACCATGGCGTACTCGCCGCCCGCGCTGGGGATCAGCGTGCCCAGTTCCGAGTAGCAGAAGGCGACCGCGACGCAGAGCAGCGAGCCTATGGCGATCGTCAGCGCGGTGTACGTGCCCAGGGTGGAGAAGAGGTCGGGCACCACGACGAAGAGCGTGGAGGCGGGGGTCACGCACGAGAGCGTGAGCAGGGTTCCTCCGACGACGCCGATGGAACGCCTGAGCTTCTGCGGGGTGGGGCCGGTCGCGGGGGCGAGCGCCTGGGGAGCGCTGAGCGTGTCGGTCATCGAGCGGGGTTCCGATCAACAGGTGCGGTGACTGAGCGCGGGAGCGGTATCGCCTCCGGACAACGGTGTGAGGGATGGGTTCCGGGGCTCCCGTCGCGCCATGCAATACCGACGCGTTCCGCAGGTCAATAGGGGTTTTCCTTCGGAATCCGTCGTCAAGATCGCCGCCGTCGACGGTTTGCGGCCAAGATCGGGTGGACACAAAGGGATCGGCCACTGCGGGAACCGCAGCGCCCGCCGGGCAAAAGTTTCCTCCGGTTCCACCCGCTCCTCGCACCCGCCCGCGTGATGGAGGGCAATCCGCTCCGGCGGGTCGCGGTATGCGGTCATCGGTGCGAGCCTGGATGCATGACCTGGGCCTCCTGGACGACGCGCGGAGTGTATTCGGGGCACGGCGGCGTGCTGACCGAAGAGGTCGGGCCGCTCTCGGGCGACCTGACCGTCCACACCACGTGGGCCGACGGCTCCGCGCAGATCACCGTGCAGTACACCGGAGCGGCCGACTGGTTCACGATGGCGGGCAGCCCGGTGGCGTGTCCGTCGGAGGAGGCCAGCCGGACGCTGCACGAGGCGGCGGTGGAAGCCGTCAGACAGGGCGACCGGGCCACGGGCCCCTTCGCCCGGCCCGGCCCCGATCTCCCTGCCGGGGAACCGGCCGCGGAGTAGCCGCCGGGACTCCCCCGGCCCCCGCACAATGCACGGGTGCCCGTACGCGGTCGCGTACGGGCACCCGTGCGTGGTCCGCGCGGGATCACCCGCTGTCGCGGACCGCCACGATGCCGTTGAAGACGCCGACGTACGCCGTCCCGTCGGGGCCGATGGTCACCGGCGCCCAGTTGTTGTCGTAGGCGAGTCCGGTGCCGGTCAGCTTGGACCAGCGGCGGGCTCCGGTGCGGTAGTCGACGGCGGTCAGGTACCAGGCGTCGATGCCGAGGGCGTTGGGCTGCTTCTCGTAGAAGTAGAGGAGTCCGTTGGCGGTGGAGAGCTTGGGCACGGTGGAGGGCGAGCGGACGGCGCTCTCCCACACCGTGTCGCAGCCGCTGCCGTCGGGCCGTACGTCGATCCTGGCCACGCCGCCGACGACGCTGCGGCCGAGCAGGAGGGTGGTGACGTCCTCGTAGCCGTAGTTGTTCTCGACGACGAGGCTGTTGCCCCAGCTGATCATGGAGTTGTCCGTGGTGGAGGCGCCGGAGCCGAAGACGGGGACCTTGCAGACGAGCCGCTCGCCCTCGGGGATCCCGGGCGCGCGGCGGTAGACGAGGACGTTCATCCGGTCGTCGGCGTTGTCGGTGATCGCGACATAGGCGTCACCGTCGCCGAAGAGGTCGGGGGTGGTGCCCGAGCCCTGGTTCACCGAGCCGGGTTTGGTGCCGGTCCCCCGGTCGTACGTCTCCCGCCACTGGACGCGCGGGGTGCCGTCGTCCGTCGCGGCGAAGCTGTAGAGGGCGTGGTCGGTGACGATGGACACCCCGTCCTCGGCCACGGAGAAGGAGTTCTGGATCTCCTCGCCGGTGAGCCGGACCGAGCGGACGGTTCCGGTGCTCGGGTCGACGGTGCCGACGCGGCCGAGCCTGGTCACCCACCAGACGCGGCCCTGCCAGTCGGGCATGACCGAGGTGACGGGGTCGCAGGTGCCGCTCGGGTAGAGGTTGGTCCAGCTGACGCAGTCGTGGGGCACCTGTCCGGTGAGGTCCCAGTCGTCGGTGACGGTGAACCGCCAGCTGCCGTCGGCCGCCTGCTCGTGGGCGATGCGCTGGATGTGCTGGCGGGAGTCGGCCAGCACCACCCGGTCCCGGTCGTCCAGGTAGAAGTAGGCGCCGCCCGAGGTGTCCTTGAAGATCTTCGAGAAGTCCAGCCGGGTGATGGCCTCGACGGTCGAGGAACGCTGCGGCAGTTTGTACTCGGCGAGGGTGTCGAGGGTACGCGGGTCGAGCAGTTTGAGCAGGAATCCCGTGAACGTGCCGCAGACCGTGATCAGCCGTCCCGCCGCGTCGAAGGTGGCGGTGGCGCACTCCCCGCCCAGGGGCGCGATCTGTTCGCTGTCCACCTGGGGGGACCGGCCGAGCGGACCGGAGTACGGGTGGGTCCCGCTGCCCGCCGCGTCGGCGTGCATGCCGTTGCGGCCGTTCGGGGCGAGGAAGGGGTGCTGCGGCGCGGGGCGTCCGGGCACCGGCGCGGCGGTCGCCGGGGCGCCCTCGTAGTCGCTGACGAGCCGGTGTCCGGGGGCCCGTGGGATGTCGGCCGCACCGGCCGGGACACCGGACATCGTGAAGGCCCAGGCGCACAGCGCGAGCACCAGGGCGGTGGCGCGGAAGGATCTGCTGCGGGACGGCGGGGACAGCCGGGGCGGCTGGGGCAGCGCGGGCATCGGACTCCTCGGTCGGGGGGCTGGGTCGCACCGGCGCCCGACGCTAGAACCGACCCCGTGAGGTGTCCATGGAAACGCGGCAGGTTTCATGGGCGCTTCACGGGGGTGCAACGCGTCCGGACCGTCGACCGTCCCGGCGGCCCGCCACGCGATCCGCCCGGGGCTGGTGCCTCAACGCGGCCGTCCCGTACGGCGGTCGAGCATCTCGCGCCGGATCGCGGCCGCGGTCGTGCGCGCCCGCTCCGCTCCGGCCCTGCGGTCGGCCTGTCCCGGCACGAAGCGGTGCAGGGGGATCGCGCAGCGCGGGCAGGGGGCGTCGGCGGTGAGCAGCCGGCCGTCCTCGCAGGCCGGTTCGGGGCACAGTCCCGGCCGGAGCAGTTGTTCGGCGATGTCGAGCGGCCGCCAACGGCGGTGCCCGGCGTCGTCCGTCTCCCGGAGCGCGTGGGACCAGCGGGCGTTCCATCGGCGTTCGACGCGGTCGAGGAGCTGGTCCGGGGTGCGCCGGCCGAGTTGGTGGCGGACCAGGCCGACGATCTCGTTCGGGAAGCGGCCCCGGAACTCCCTTGCCAGGGAGGGCGGCAGCGCGCGCAGGACGTAACCGACCGGATCGGCGCCCGGGAGCCGCCGGCGCGGACAGGGGCAGTCCCCGTCGGCCGGGAGGCGGGCTCCGCAGCGGACGCACAGTCCGCGGCAGTCGCCGCAGAGTCCGTTGTCGAGGCCGTCCAGATGCGGGGCGGGCGCCCGGCCGCACTCCCGGCAGCAGGAGGCGCAGAGTCCGCACAGCCGCTCGCCGCCGGCGTCGGTCGTCCAGGGCCGCTGCTGGCAGCGGCAGCAGCGGCTGCTCACGCAGTGCTCGTGGTGGGCGGCGCCCGGACCGCGTCCGGGTAGGGAGAAGGACATGGCCGTGTGCTCCGGGACCGGCTTCGGTGCGTCGCCGGCGGCCGTGTCGTCCCACCGGGCGGGGGCGCGGTCCGGTCCGGCCCGCGCCCCCGCCGGACCGTGGCACACCATTCCGTCCCGCGTCCCGGTGCGACCGGATGAGCAGCACTCCCGGCCGTAATGATCCACCGGCCGAACGGGATTGGCCGGTTCCGCCCGTTCCCGTAGCGGGAACCGACCGGCCGTGGAGTCAGGGCCGGATGCCGCTGACCAGGTCCGCGGTGGCCGTGATCCCCTCGTGGATGGTGGGCGCCATGCTCGTGCCCGCGAGGAAGAACCCGAGGAGGGCGCAGACCAGGGCATGGGAGAACTTCAGCCCGCCGTTGCGCAGGAAGATCACCGCGAGGATCAGCAGAAGCAGCACCACTGAGATCGAAATGGCCATGGCCAACCTCCTTCGCCGCGCCGGAATTGCGGCATTCGGCGCCAGTGTGGCGGAGCGGAGGGGCCATCCGGCGCACTGGCGTGTACGCCAAACGGGTAAGGCTGCGAGGGATGTGGGGCCCGGTGGGTAGGGGTGCGGCCGCGTGCGCCGGGCGGTCCGGAAGCGGGCTCGCCCGACGCACAGGTGTTCTAGCGCGCGGGGCCCTCGTGGGTGCGCAGGAAGCGGGCCAGCCCGGCGAGGTCGTCGGAGTTGAGGTGGTCGACCCCGGCCGCCAGCAGTTCGCTCCAGACCGCCTCCCGCTGGGGTCCGGGCGCGTCGGGCGTGGCCCAGAAGCGGACGCGCTGTCCGGCGCGGTGCGCCCGGTCGGTGAAGTCCCGCAGCGCGGCCCGTTCGGCGGGCGGGATCGGGCCGTCGCCCTGCCAGCCGAACGCTCCGGTCCAACTGGTGCTGATCAGCGGGATGAACGAGGCCGGGGCGGCGGTTCCGAGGTCCTCGGGCCGGCCGTCGTAGAAGGCGTGGCGGACCCGCTGGGCCTCCATCGGCGCGCGGGCGGTCCGGTCCCCCGAGATGACGGCGGTGACGGCGCCGGGGCGCACCCGGCCGTTCCGATAGCCCGTCAGGATGCGCTGGTAGGAACGCAGTTGGCGGTCGAGTTCACGGTAGGCGGCGGCGCCGTCCGTCTTGATGTCGATGAGCAGCTGGAGCGGGGTGCGGGCGCCCGGGAAGACGCTCCCGTGCCGGGCCGCGACACGGGCGAGGAGCGGGTCGAGGTAGAGCGCGCGCAGGGTGCGGGCCGGGTCGAGCCCGGTGGCCTCGTGGGCGACGAGCAGTTCCCCGTCCACGAGGAAGATGTCGGCCTCCACGCTGGTGAACCCCTGGTCCAGGGCGTCGTGGAGGGGGTGGGGGTGCAGATAGTCGTTGTGGGCGTGCGCGCGCCGGAGCGGCCGCGGCCCGGGGGTGTACGGGAGCGCGGGCGCCGCGCCGGCGGTGGCCGCCGACAGCGGTACGACGGCGCCCGCGGCGGCGGTGGCCAGTGCGGTGGTGACGAGGTGACGACGAGTGGGGAACGCCATGGACTCTCCCGGTTGCGAGGCGTGCCGGACGGGCGGACGCGACCGAGTATGGGAGCGCCGCCGCGCCGTCGGGCGGCGAACCGGGGAGAGTTGTCCGGTTCGCCGCCCGTGCTTCCCTTCGCGTTCCGTCCGTCGTGGCCGGTTCCCCGGTCCGGCTACGCGGTGGGGGCCGGGAGGTCCGTCAGCGCGGCGACCGCGGCGCGGTGGCGGCCGGCCGTGCCGAAGGCGGTGGCGTCGGCCTTGGCCCGCTTCAGGTAGAGGTGGGCGGGGTGCTCCCAGGTCATGCCGATGCCGCCGTGCAGCTGCACGCACTCCTCGGCCGCGTGGACGGCGACGCGGGAGCAGTACGCCTGGGCCACGGCCACCGCGAGCGGTGTGTCGGGGCTGTTCGTGGCCAGGGCGTCGGCGGCGTTGCGCGCCGCGGCGCGGGCCGAGACGACCTCCAGCCAGAGCTGCGCCATCCGGTGCTTGAGCGCCTGGAAGGAGCCGACGGGGCGGTTGAACTGGTGGCGTTCCCGGGTGTGGCGGACCGTCTCGGTCAGGCACCACTCGGCGAGTCCGAGCTGTTCCGAGGCCAGCAGTCCGGCTCCGGCCAGGAGCCCGCGTTCCACCGCGGCGCGTGCGGTCGCGGTGTCCGCGAGCAGCGTTCCGGCGGCCCCGTCGAGCGTGACCTCGGCGAGCGGGCGGGTCAGGTCGAGCGGGACGAGCGGGGTGACGGTGACGCCGGCCGCGTCGGTGGCCACGGCGTGGAGGCCGTCGGCGGCGGGCACCAGGAGGACGTCGGCGGTGGCCGCGTCGGCGACCGGTCCGCGTGTTCCGTCGAGGGGCGCGTCCCACATCGGCGTGTCGGCCGGTGCGGTGGAGAACGGGACGGCGAGCGCGGCGGTGCGCCGGCCCTCGGCGAGGTCGGCGAGGAGCGCTGCCGCGGGGCCGTCCGCGGTGTCGAGCGCCAGCAGGATCCCGGTGGCGACGACGGAGCTGGTCAGGTACGGGACGGGGGCGACGGCGCGTCCGAGTTCCTCCAGGACCACGGCGGCCTCGCGGGGGCCGGCACCCTGGCCGCCCCGTTCCTCGGGGACCAGCAGTCCCGCGACGCCGATGTCGGAGGCGAGGGCCTTCCACAGCGCGGGGTCGTACGGCGTGTCGGTCTCGGTGCGGGCGATGACCCCGGGCGCGTCGCACCGGTCGGCGAGCAGCGCCCGGACGGCGGCCCGCAGGTCCTCCTCCGTCTCGGAGTAGAGGAGGTCGGGCGCCGCGTGGGGTGCGGTCGGTGCGGTCATCGGGAGAGGTCCTTCCAGGCGACGTCCTTGTCGTTGCGCGGTTCGGCGGGGAGGCCGAGCACGCGTTCGGCGACGATGTTGAGCAGTACCTCGCTGGTGCCGCCCTCGATGGAGTTGCCCTTGGAGCGGAGGTAGCGGTAGCCGGCGTCGCGGCCGGTGAAGTCGACGAGTTCGGGCCGGCGCATCGTCCAGTCGCCGTACAGCAGCCCTTCGTCGCCGAGGAGTTCGACCTCCAGTCCGCTGATCTCCTGGTTGAGCCGGGCGAAGGCGAGCTTCATGCCGGAGCCCTCGGGACCGGGCTGTCCGGCGACGAGCTGCTGGCGCAGCCGTTCCCCGGTGAGGCGGGCGACCTCGGCGTCGACCCAGAGGTTCAGCAGCCGCTGGTGCAGGTCGTGGGTGCGCAGTTCGGGGCGTTCGCGCCAGGTGCGGGCGACGGGGCCGATCATGCCGCCCTCGCGCGGGATGCGGGCTCCGCCGATGGAGACGCGTTCGTTCATGAGGGTGGTCTGCGCGACCTTCCAGCCCTCGCCGACCGGGCCGAGCCGGTGGCTGTCGGGGATGCGGACCCCGGTCAGGAACACCTCGTTGAACTCGGCCTCGCCGGTGATCTGGCGGAGCGGGCGCACCTCGACGCCGGGGTCGGTCATGTCGCAGACGAAGTAGCTGATGCCGCGGTGCTTGGGCACGTCCGGGTCGGTGCGGGCGATCAGGATCGCCCAGCGGGCCAGATGGGCGCTGGACGTCCAGACCTTCTGTCCGTCGACCACCCAGTCCTCGCCGTCGCGCACCGCGCGGGTGCCGAGGGCGGCGAGGTCGGAGCCGGCTCCCGGTTCGCTGAAGAGCTGGCACCAGACCTCCTCGCCGACCCAGAGGGGGCGCAGGAAGCGCCGCTTCTGTTCGTCGGTGCCGAAGCCGAGGATCGTGGGCGCGGCCATGCCAAGTCCGATGCCGATGCGGCGCGGGTCGTTGTCCGGGGCTCCGGCCGCGGCGAGTTCGGCGTCGACGACGGGCTGGAGCGAGCGCGGCGCGTCGAGTCCGCCGAGTCCGGCGGGGTAGTGGACCCAGGCGAGTCCGGCGTCGAAGCGCGCCTTGAGGAAGTCGGTGCGTTCGGTGGTGGCCGGGGGGTGTGCGGCCAGCAGTTCGCGGGTGCGGCGGCGCAGTCCGGCGGCGTCGGGTGCGGTCATCGGGCGGCTCCTGACGGGAGGACGACGATGCGGCCGGTGCTGGTGCCGTCGGCGACGCGCTGGACGGCGGCCGCCGCCCCGGCCATGGGGACCCGTTCGCTGACGAGGGGGATGACCACGCCCTCGTCGGCGAGCCGGCTCAGTTCGCGGTGGCAGTCGCGGACCGCCTGCGGGTCCCTGGTGTTGTAGAGGCCCCAGTGGAGTCCGAGGACGGAGTAGTTCTTCACGAGGGCGTGGTTGAGGGCCGGGGCCGGGATGTGGCCGCTGGCGAAGCCGACGACGACCACGCGGCCCTCGAAGGCGATGCACTTCACGGACTTGGCGTAGGCGTCGCCGCCGACGGGGTCGTAGACGACGTCGGCGCCGCGTCCGCCGGTGGACTCCTTGACGACGGCGACGATGTCCTCGGTGCGCCGGTCGATGACGAGGTCGCAGCCGAGCTCGGCGGCGGCCTTCGCCTTCTCCGGGCCGCCGACGACGCCGATGACGGTGGCGCCGGCGGCCTTGCCGAGCTGGACGGCGGCGCTTCCGGTGCCGCCCGCCGCCGCGTGGACGAGCAGGGTCTCGCCGGGCTGGATCCGGGCCCTGCGGTGCAGGCCGAACCAGGCGGTCTGGTAGCCGATGTGCATCGCCGCCGCCTGGGCGTCGTCGAGGGCTTCGGGGGCGGGCAGCAGGGCCGCCTCGTCCACGACGACGGCCTCGGCGAATCCGCCGTGCGGCAGGGCGGGGGTGGCGAGCACCCGGCGCCCGTCCTCCGTGCGTCCGCAGATCTCCACACCGGGGGTGAAGGGCAGCGGCGGGCGTACCTGGTACTGGCCGCGGCAGAGCAGCGCGTCGGGGAAGTTGATGTTCGCCGCGAGGACGTCGACGCGCACCTGGCCGTCGCCGGGCACCGGGCGTTCCGTCTCCTCCAGGGTCATCACCTCGCTCGGCTCACCGTTCCGGTGCACTCGCCATGCCTGCATGAGGGGCCTCCACAACACTGTCGGCATTACCACTGCTCCGGCGCATACTAAGCGGTCGCTTGCCTCTGTGGGAACAACCCGCGGCCATCGATTCGGCCCATCCGCACACGGGTGCGCCCGGCCCCGCCCCGTGGAGGCGGGGCGGGACCGGGCGCGCGGAGGCGGTGCGGGCGCTACTCGGCGACCACGATCTCCGCGATCCGGGGTGCCGCGGATCCGCCGTGCCAGAGCAGCCGGACCGCGTCCGCGCTCCGGCCCGGCGTGGCGACCTTCGTGTACGCGCCGCCGAGCGGGCCGACGGTCGTCCAGCCGCCGTCGGCGCCGCGCAGCTGGATGTCGGCGGCGGCCCCGCTTCCGGCGGGCCGCAGCACGGTGACGGAGCCGACCGGCCGCGCCCCGGCGAGACCGACGTCCAGGAACTCGCCCTCCTCGGGCGGTCGGGCCGCCGTGTACACGGTGGCAGGATCACCGTCGGCGGCCGCCTTCAGCGCGGATCCGGCGGCGGCCGGCGGGTTGCCGGTGACGGCGCCGTCGGCGGTGGCCACGCGGAACTCGCGGACGACGAGCCAGTTGTCCTGCGCAGCGGTGGACCGGGCCCGTACATAGCGGGCCTCGGTGCCCCCGGGCACGGTCGCGGTGACCTCGGGGCGGCCGGAGAAGTCGGTGAGGGCCGTCCACTCCCGTCCGTCGGCCGAGTACTCCAGCACTCCGGCGTGCAGATAGTCCTCCGTGCTGCCGGGCTTGCCCATGGCGAGGGTGACGCCGCCGAACTCCCGGACGCGCCCGAGGTCGACGGTGATCTGCGAGCCCACGCCGGGCGCGCCGTCGCTCCAGAAGTACGTGGAGTCGTCGCCGTCGAGCATCCGGCCGACGGTGTTGGTCTGGTACGTGCCGAGGTTCGTCGACGCGGTGGGCCGCCCGCTCACCCCCAGGATCCGGTCGTGCTCGGCGAGGGCCGCCGTGACGAAGCCGTCGAGCTGCCCGTCCCCGACGAGGACGGGCACCGCGCGCCCGTCGAGTCCGGTGTACGTGAAGGACTCGGCGCGCTCGACCTGTGCCGGCAGCTCCTGGCGGAGCTGCCAGGCGCGGGAGCCCTGTCCCGCGCGGGCCGCCTCGACCATGCGCAGGGCGGTGTCCGAGGCCGTCGCCCAGGCCCGGGTGGCGTCCAGCCACGGCCCGGCGTCGGCGAGGAAGCCTCGGTCGGCGAGTCCGGCGCGGAGCACGGCGGGTGCGGAGCCGAGCGTGTTCAGGACGGAGGAGAGCCGGCCCGCGTCTCCGGACTTCCAGTAGGCGGCGATCTCCGCGGAGAGCTCGGGCGCCTTCTGCGTGTTCAGCGCCGAGCTGTAGCCGGCGTCGGCGAAGGCGCGCAGGGCCTTCTCGGTGCGGGCGTCGCCGCCGGCGTACTCCTTCAGGCCCTTGCCCCAAGAGGTGCGCGGGTCGTACGCGGCGTCGTTCCAGGAGTAGTCCGCGACGGTGTACAGCGAGAGCTTGGAGGCGTAGGGCTGGATCATCGGATTGGCCGTGATCCCGGCCAGCCGGCCCGGCAGCCCCTTCTCGCGGCCGTTGAACGGGCCGAGCAGCAGCCGGTTGGTGGCGTAGTCGTTCACCGGGTAGTTGTCCCAGGTGAGGATGGGGTGCCCGAACACCGAGCGGGCGGCGTCGGCCTGAGCGACCGTCATAGTCGGGGCGACCACTCCGACCCCGGTCCACTCCACGAGCACATCGGGGTCGAGCTGCTCGGACAGGGCCGCCTTGTACGGGGACGGGGAGACGTTGTAGTACTCGGTGGGGACCATCTGGAGCGGTTCGGCACCGGGGTGGGTGGCGATGAACTCCTGGTTGACGCGGTTGAGCAGATGGGCCTGGGCGGCTCCGGCCGCACCGCCGCCGGTCCCCCACTTCGCCCGGTCGGCCTCGCAGTTCCAGTCGGTGTAGCTGATGTCGTCGAGCGGCACCGCGAAGGTGCGTACGCCGATGTCCCACATCGACTGGAACTTGTCGACCAGCGCCTGGGCATCGGCGTCGGAGCTGTAGCAGACCGAGAGTCCGGGCGAGAGCGCGTAGGTGAACTCCACGTGGCGGCGGGTGGCCCGGTCGGTGAGGTCCTCGATCCGTGCCAGGGCGTCGGCGGGGTAGGCGTCGCGCCACTTCTCGCGGAGGTAGGCGTCGTCCTTCGGGGAGTAGACGTAGATGTTCATCTTGTGCTCGGCGTAGTAGTCGAGCTGGTCCAGGCGCGCCTCGTGGGACCAGGGCGTGCCGTAGAAGCCCTCGATGACGCCGCGCAGCGCGGTGCCCGGCCAGTCGCGCACGGCGAGTCCGGCGATCCGCGCGCCGGGCGTCCGGCGGTGCGGCAGCACCTGGCGGAGCGTCTGGGCGGCGTAGTACGTACCGGTGGTGTCCTTGCCCGCGAGGACGACGCGCCCGGCGCCGATGCCGAGGACGTACCCCTCGGCGGGCAGGGATCCGGGGCCTTCGAGGTCCAGGGCGCCGAGGGCGGCGGGGTCGCCGATGTACACGTTGAGCCCGCCCGGGGCCGGCCTCGTCGCGCGCACGACGCGCTGGGCACCGGCCGCGCGGAGGGCCGCGGTCACCACGTCGAGCGTCGGGCCGTCGGGCGAGGCCCCCGTCACCAGGGTGACGGTGGGGGTGAGGGTGACCGTGTCGGATCGGTGCGTGACGGACCGCGGGGTGGGGGCGATGTCCGGGGTGGTGCGGGCGGCGGCGTCCGCCGTCGCGGGTGCGGCGGGGCCGGCCGCCAGGGCAGGGGGTCCGGCGGCCAGGAGACCTCCGGCGAGGAGGGCCGCCGCCAGGGCGGTGGCGGTGAGTCGGGGTGGGCGAGGTGTCACAGAATCCTCCATGGGCACTGAAGTCACCAGAGACGCGCAACACAACGACACCGAATTCAACATCCTGGCGCTTGCATGTCAATGGTCTGGACAACATCAGCGCGCCGACCTGGTCTTTTGCCGCGAAGTCCTGGTGTTCTGCCAGCGGATGGAGTAGGGATACGGCCATGACGGAGCGCATGCGCACGCCCGGACTCCCCGCCCCTCCCCCGCTCGGTGCGAGCGCCCTGCCGGCCGGGACGTACGAAGGCAGCGTCGTCCTGGTGACCGGCGGCGGATCGGGCCTCGGCAAGGCCGTCGCGGCGGAGTTCGCCCGGCTCGGCGCGGATCTCGTCCTCGTGGGCCGCGACACCGGCCGGCTGGCCGCCGCGCGGAGCGAGCTGGAGCCGCTCACCTCCGGCCGGGTCCTCACCGCGCGCGCCGACATCCGCGACCCGGACCGCATCACGGAGGTGTTCGACGAGGCCGGCGCGGCCCTCGGCACGCCCGATGTGCTGGTGAACAACGCGGCGGCCAACTTCCCCTCCCCAGCCGAGGACCTGTCCCCGAACGCCTGGCGGGCGGTGCTCGACATCACGCTGACCGGCACCTGGTTCATGAGCCGGGAGTTCGGCCGCCGCCATCTGGCGGCGGGGACCCCGGGGTCGGTCGTCTGCGTCGGCGCCTCGTACGCCTGGACGGGCGGCCCCGGGTACGCGCACTCGGCGGCGGCCAAGGCCGGGGTGAAGAACCTGGTGGAGACCCTGGCCGTGGAGTGGGGTCCGTACGGCATCCGGGTCAACGGCCTGGTGCCGGGGCTGATGCCGCACGCGGACATGCCGAGCGCGATCCGCTCCCACCTCGACCGCGACGACGGCGGCGAGGACGCCCTCGGCGCCCGGCAGCCCGCCCTGCGCGTGGGCCTGCCGAGGGAGCTCGGCTGGGCGGCGACCTTCCTGGCCTCCCGGTACGCCGGATTCGTCTCCGGTCATTCGCTGGTGGTCGACGGCGCGAACTGGCAACGCCGCTCCCTGGTCGCCCCGCCCGTGGTGCCGGTGCGCGAACAGCTGGGGCGGGGTCCGTTCGCACCGCCCGGTGACGCGTAGGGGTGCGCGAACCGGCGGCGTCAGGTGCCCTCGAAGCGCGGGGGCCGGCGGGCCGCCTTCGCGGCGTAGCCCTCGGCCGCGTCGCGCGAGGTGAGGGTGAGGGCGGCGGCCAGGGCCGTGCGGTCCAGGGTCCGGGCGATGCCGTCGTCCGCGTACGCGTCGACGGAGCGCTTGATCTGGCGCACGGCGAGCGGAGCGTTGGCGGCCACCTCCTCGGCGAGGGCGCGGGCGGTGGACTCCAGCTCCCCGGGCGGGGTGACTCCCTGGAGCAGGCCGATCCGTTCGGCGGTCGGCGCGTCGATCCGGCGGCCGGTGAGCGCGAGGTACTTCGCCCAGCCGGCTCCCGCGTCGCGGGCGATCCGCAGATCGCCGCCCGCGTCCACGGCGACCCCGATCCCGGCCTCGGGCAGGGCGAACACCGCGTCGTCGGCCGCGATGCGCACATCCGCCATCAGGGCGAGTTCGAAGCCGAATCCGAGGCAGTAGCCCTGTACGGCGGCGATCACCGGCTGCGGAAGCCCGGCGAAGGCGGCGAACCTTTCGTGCACCCAGCGGATGCCCTCGTAGAAGCGCTGGGTGCGTTCGGCCGGGGAGCGGCCGGTGATGCCGCCGCCGGGCGCGGTGACATCGATCCCGGCGCAGAACGCCCGGCCCTCGCCCCGCAGCAGGACCACCCGGATCGCGTCGTCGAAACGGATGCGGTCGGCCATGATGCCGAGCTGCCGGCTGGACTCCCAGCTCCAGCCGTTGAGCCGGTCGGGCCGGCAGAGCGTCAGCAGCCCGATCCCGTTCTCCACCCGCAGGGTGAGACGCTCCTCCCCCTCCGGGATCTCGTGGTCGAGGATGTCCAGCACGCCACCCCTCCCGCCCTCCTGACACCCCGTCAGGTCCTGGTGTGCCGCTCAGCGTACGACCGGGGCGCGACGGGGGCCAGAGGGCTGCGAGTCCGGCGGGGTCAGCGGGCGAAGAGTTCGAAGGTGACGGCCGGACGGCCCCCGAAGCGTTCGGCGGCCGCCTGCGCGGTGCCGGTGAGGAACGTCCGGCAGTACGTCTCGGGCTCCTCGTCGGTGAGCACCTCGATGTAGGTGCGGTGGGCGAGGAGCGAGCGCACGGACCGTTCCAGGCCGTCGGTGGCGTCGACTGCGTGGGTGGGCGTCGAGGATCCGGCGACCGCCACCCAGCGCACCCCGTCCCAGGGTTCGAGACCCTGCTCGGCCAGCTCCGGGAAGATCCAGCGGTTCCCCGCGTCGCCCGCCGCGTCCAGGGTGGCGCGGCCGACCGCGCGGTGGTCGGGGGTGTTCCAGGCGACACCGCCCCAGGTGTCGCGGTGGTTGAGCGTGATCACCAGCTCCGGGCGGTGCCGGCGCACGGCCGCCGCGATGTCGCGGCGCAGCCCGACGCCGTATTCGATCACCCCGTCGCGGTGGTCCAGGAACTCCACCCGGGAAACGCCGACGACCGCCGCGCTCGCGCGCTGCTCCTGTTCGCGCAGCGGCCCGCAGCGCTCCGGATCGAGGGTGTCGATCCCGGCCTCGCCCCGGGTGGCCAGGAGGTACGTGATCTCGCGCCCGCCGTCCGTCCAGTGCGCGACGGCCGCGGCACAGCCGTACTCCAGATCGTCGGGATGGGCGACGACGGCAAGGGCGCGCTGCCAGTCCTCGGGCATGGGCTTCAGCTGCTCGGTCATGCACGGCACGCTAGTACCGTGACCGGGCGCGGGGCGGGTGGCGCGCACGCCGGTCGCGGTGCCGTAGGACAGGACGGCCGCCCGCCGCCTCAGGCCAGCGAGAGGAAGAGCTTCTCCAGCCGCGCCCGCATCTGGTCCTGGTCCGCCGGCTCCGCGCCGTCGGCCATGCACTGCTGGAGCCCCGTCGCGATGATCGCGAAGCCGGCCCGGTCGAGCGCCCGCGAGACGGCCGCCATCTGCGTGATGACGTCCTCGCAGTCCCGGCCCTCCTCGATCATCCTGATGATGCCGGTGAGCTGGCCCTGTGCGCGGCGCAGACGGTTGAGCACCGATTTGAGTTCGGCCGCCGCCATGTCGAGTTCCACACATCCTCCATTTCATACCCCAAGGGGTATTCTAGCCCGTGCGGGACAGAACCGGCCCAGGGCCTTTCGTCCCGATCGGGCCGGACCCCCGGACCCGCTCGCGGGGCGTGATCCGCGCCGCGGGCCGCGACTCCGTCCCCCACCGGAGCAGAAAGGAATCACCGCACGTGCCCAGCCCCGTGTCCCTCTCCCCCGCCCAGGCCGCCGCCCGTCTCGCGGAGTTCACCGTGATCGACGTGCGCGCCCCCGGCGAGTACGCCTCGGGGCATGTCCCCGGCGCCCTGAACATCCCGCTCGACCGGCTGCACGAGGCGGTGCCGGCGCTCAAGTCGGCCTCGGCCCGCGGCTCGCTGCTCGTGGTGTGCGCCTCGGGTGTGCGCTCCACGCGCGCCTGCGACATCCTCTCGGCCGCCGACATCGACGCGGTGACGCTGCACGGCGGCACCTCGGCGTGGGAGGGCGACGGCCACGACCTGCACCGCCCGGCCGGGGCACGGGCCACCTGGCCGATGGAGCGCCAGGTGCGGCTCGCGGCCGGCTCCCTCGTGGTGGCCGGACTGCTGGCGGGCACGCGCTACCCGGCCGCACGCTGGCTGGCGGCCGGGATCGGCTCCGGTCTCGTCTTCTCCGCCGTGACCAACACCTGCGGAATGGCCGCGGCCCTGTCGAAGCTGCCGCACAACCGGGCCCCGCGTACGGCGGGCGACCTGGACGCAACGCTGCTCGCCCTCCAGGGCTGAGCATTCCGGCGGACCCGCCCCCGGGACGGCGTCCCGGGGGTGTCCGTCTCAGATCTCGTCGCGGACCAGGGCGAGCAGCCGGTCCAGCACCCTCTGCCCGCCGGCCCGCAGCCCGTCGTGCTCGAACTCGTCGGTGACCCAGGTGCGCAGCCCCCGGATCGCGGAGGCGGTGCGCAGGGCGTGGGCGGTGTCCACGTACATGTCGTCGTGGTAGACGGCGGCGGCCACCGGCACCTCGTTGGCCGCGAGGCGTCCGGCGTCGTACAGCGGCTCCCAGCCGGTGCGGTCGGCGAGCAGTCCGGCGGTCTCGCGCAGCGGACGCAGGGCCGGGTCGACGTCGAAGTGCCAGGGGTGGATGCTCTCGCCGGTGAACAGCACGGGTCCGTCGCCCCGGAGCGCGGCCTCCGCGTCGAACTGCGGGAACTCCGCGCGCACCCGCTCGGCCGCCCATCCGGTGGGCCGCTCGTCCTGTCCGTAGATGGCCTCGTGCAGCAGCGCGTAGAGCGGGTGGCCGGCGAACGAGGTGGCGGTGCGCACGGCTTCCTGGAAGGCGTCGGACAGCTCGGTGCCGTGCGGGGTGGTGACGAAGGCGTTCTCCATCAGGTAGTGCAACTGGTGGCTTCCGCTGCCGCCGCCGAGCAGGATGCCGAGCGACTGGAAGGCCTCGGGCGTCAGCCGGTGTCCGGCGCTCTCGGGGCGGTGCTCGGCGAGGTGCGCGGTGATGGCGCGGGCGCGCTCGACGTCCTGGGGGTAGCGGGCGTAGTGGGCGGCGACCTTGCGCTCGATCCTCGGGTACGCGGCCCGGTAGACGTCGTCGGCGTGGGCGTCGAGCGAGGGCAGACCGCCAGTGATCAGGACGGTGCTGAGGCCCTCGGGCGCGGCCGAGAGGTAGCGGACCGCGCAGAACCCGCCGAAGGACTGGCCGAGGACGGTCCACGGGGCGCCGCCGGTCAGCTGCGGCCGGATCAGCTCGCAGTCGCGGACGATGCTGTCGGCCCGGAAGTGCGCGAGGTAGTCGGCCTGCTCGCGCGGGCCGCCGCGCAGCGGGAGCGTCTGGCGGTTGGCCGGCGTGGACCGGCCGGTGCCGCGCTGGTCCAGGAGCAGGACGCGGAACTCCCGCACCGCCCGCCCCAGCCACGCCTCCGCGCCGCTGAACCGGCGGGCGCCGAAGCCCGGCCCGCCCTCCAGGTACAGCAGCCACGGCAGGTCCTCGGAGACCCGGGAGGAGGACACCACCTGGCGGCCGTACAGCTCGATCTGCTCACCGCCGGGGTCGGCGTGGTCGAGCGGCACGGTGAAGTGCCGGTCGGTGAGGACGAGGCCGGGCTGGCGGTAGCTGTTCACGGGGTGCTCCTGGATCGATGGTTCCCCGACAGTTCAGCACATGCCCCCGGGCGGGGCGGCCCCGGGCCGGTCACCCGCGTCCGGCTCCCTCCCCGGCGCACCGGAGTACCCGCCGGCCAGGCCCCCGGACCGCGCGGCGCCGCCGCCGGCCAGGGCGAACCTTGACCGGACCGATGGCCAGAGCCTAGGTTTCCCCCGGGAGAAAGCGCTTGCTATCCGGTGGGCGCCCCCTTCACCGTGGAGGTGTTTGCCACGCCCAGCCAGGCTTCCCCCAGCGGGCCGGTCCGGGTCGCGGTCGTCGGGACCGGGGCCATCGCGCGCGTCAGCCATCTGCCGGCGCTCCGCGCGCTGTCGGCCGAGTACCCGCTGGAGATCGTCGCGGGGGTCGACGTCGACGCCGCCTCCGCGGAGTCGTTCTGCGCGGAGGCCGCCTCCGGCCGCCCGTACACGGATCTGGAGAGGATGCTGGCGCGCGAGCGCCCCGATCTGGTCACGCTCGGCACCCCGCCGCGTTTCCACCGGGACCAGACCATCGCCGCGCTGCGGGCCGGGGCCTGGGTGTGGTGCGAGAAGCCGCCGTGCCCCTCGCTGGAGGACTTCGACGCCATCGAGGCGGCGGAGGGCGCGGACAGCGGCGGCCCGTTCGCGGCGATCGTGTTCCAGCACCGGTTCGGATCGGGTTCCGACCATGTGCGGGCGCTGCTCGCGCAGGGGGCGCTCGGCCGGCCGCTGGTCGTGCACTGCCAGACCACCTGGTACCGCGACGAGGCGTACTACGCGGTGCCGTGGCGCGGGCGCTGGGAGACCGAGGGCGGCGGCCCGGCGATGGGCCACGGCATCCACCAGACGGATCTGCTGCTGGACCTGCTCGGCCCGTGGACGGAGATCCGGGCGATGGCCGGCCGGCTGGTCCACGCCATCGAGACGGAGGACGTCTCCACGGCGCTGGTCCGGTTCGAGAGCGGCGCGCTCGCCACCGTCGTCAACAGCGTCCTCAGCCCGGACGAGGTCAGCCGGATCCGGATCGACTGCGAGCGGGCCACGGTGGAGCTGACGCATCTGTACGGCCATCGCAACGCGGACTGGCGGATCACCCCGGCCCCCGGGGTCGCTCCCGCGGAGGCGGCCCGCTGGCAGGACTTCGGGACCGATGTGCCCAGCTCGCACGAGGCGCAACTGCGCGGCCTGCTGGCCGACTTCCGGTCCGGACGCCGCCCCCGCAGCAGCGGCGCCGACGGCCGGACCAGCCTGGAGCTGGTGGCGGCGCTGTACAAGGCCGCGTTCACCGGAGGGACCGTACGGGCGGGCGAGATCGGCCCCGGCGACCCGTACTACAGCGCCCTGCACGGAAACGCGCCCGGCTGGGCGCCCGGCACGGCGGGGGCGGAGGCGTGACGGCCCGGCTGGAGCTCACGCACCGGCACGGCGACCATCTCGCGGTGGCGTGCGCGGACACCGGGGTGGAACTCCTGCGGTACGTGTACCGGCCCGAGACGGCCTGGGAGGCGCCGAAGCCGTACATCCATCCGCTGCGCACCCTCGCCGGCCACACGGTGACCGGCTACCGCCCCCACGACCACCGCTGGCACAAGGGGCTCCAGATGACCGCCTCGCAGCTGTCGGGGCAGAACCTGTGGGGCGGCAACACCTATGTGCGGGGCGAGGGGTATCTGCCGCTGCCCGAGCGGGTCGGCTCCATGGCGCACCGCGGTTTCGACGAGGTGATGGTGACGGCGGACCGGGCCACGGTCGCCGAGCGGCTGACCTGGCATCCGCACGACGGCGCGCTGTGGGCGGAGGAGACCCGGCGGATCGAGGTGCACGATGTGCGTCCGGAATCCGGGTGCTGGGCCCTGACCTGGTCGTTCTCGGTCACCAACCGTCGGGCCGAGCCGCTGCGGTTCGGCAGTCCGACCACGGAGGGGCGGAGCGCGGCGGGGTACACCGGGCTGTTCTGGCGCGGTCCGCGCGCCTTCCGGGACGGAACGGTCCTGACGCCGGACGGCGAGGGGCCGGGGGTGATGGGCGCGCAGGCGCCGTGGCTGGCGTTCCGGGGTGAGCTCGACGGGGCGGACGGGCACGCGACGCTGGTGTTCGCGCACGCCCCGGAGAACGACCACACGGGGGCCGGCGGGGAGCATCCCGCGCACTGGTTCGTCCGCAACGACCCGTTCGCCGCGGTGGCCCCGTCCTTCGCGTTCCACGACACGCTCGTGCTGGCGCCGGGCGCCACGCTGACCCGGCGCTACCGGGTGGTGGTCGCGGACGCGGCCTGGGACCGGGAGCGGATCGCGAGCGGGCTGGCCGCGCTCGCCTGGTGAACGGCGGGCCCCGGGGTTCAGCCCCGGGGCGCTCCGGCGTCCGCGGCCGCGCGGCGCTCCAGGACCGCCAGGGCGCGTTCGCCCCAGCGCAGGTTCTCCTGTTCGAAGGCGCGTCCGCGCATCAGCGTGAGATAGGGGCCGACACGGTCCGCCCCCGCGAGGTACGTCTCCTCGTCGCGGCCGTCGAGCAGCCGCTCCCGCAGCCGGTCGTAGCGGGCGAGCTTGGCGCGCGACCACTCCATGCGCTCCCCGATCGAGGCGCGGACCGCCTCGGGGTCCCCGCCGTCCAGGGCCTGGGTCATGACCATGAGTTCGTCGCGGATGGCCGTCGGGCGGGGCGCGCGGGAGGTGAAGGCGGCCAGATCGCCGCGTCCGGCCCCGGTGAGGGTGAAGACCCGCTTGTTGGGTCTGCGCTCCTGCTCGACGACGCGGGCGCTGATGAGACCGTCCTCGGCCAGCCGGTCCAGTTCGCGGTAGAGCTGCTGCGGGGTGGCCGACCAGAAGTTCGCCACGGAGACGTCGAAGACCTTCGCCAGGTCGTAGCCCGAGGCCTCGCCCTCCAGCAGCGCCGCCAGGACCGCGTACTTCAGAGACATCTGGACAGGCTATCAGCGGCACGATTAATCTCATGCACACCTATTCAATTAGTTGACCAATGGAGCGCAGATGCACCCCTTCCGCAGGGCCGCCGAGGCGGACGACCTCGGGGCGATCGAGGCGATGCTGGCCGAGGACGTGGTCTTCACGAGCCCGGTGGCGTTCACGCCGTACGCGGGCCGTCCGCTCACCGCGGCCATCCTGCGCGCGGTCTCCCAGGTCTTCACGGATCTGCGCTATGTGCGCGAGATGGCGAGCGCCGACGGCCGCGACCACGCGCTGGAGTTCGTGGCCAGGGTGGGCGACCGCGAGATCAACGGCTGCGACTTCCTCCACATGAACGAGGCGGGCGAGATCGACGCGCTGAAGGTGATGGTGCGCCCGCTGTCGGCCGCGCAGGCGCTCGCGGCGGCCATGGGCGAGCGGTTCGAGCAGATCGGCCGGGAGGCCGCGGCGGGCTGAGCCGCCGGCCGGACCGGGCCCCGGCTTCGCGGGTGCGCTTCCGGGCGGGCCGGGCCGTTCCGGCGGTTGCGGGGCCGCGGAGCGTGCGGTTGATTCGAAGGGCGGATGTCCGGGCCGTCTCCGCCTCCCCGACCGTGGGGGTGACACCCCGTGCTCTTCACCGACCGCGCCGACGCGGGCCGGCGCCTCGCCGAAGCCCTCCGCCCGCTGGCCGCCGAGAACCCCGTCGTCCTGGGGCTGCCGCGCGGCGGCGTTCCCGTGGCCTTCGAGGTCGCCCGGGTGCTGGGCGCCCCCCTCGATGTGATCGTGGTGCGCAAGCTCGGCGTCCCCTCCCGTCCCGAAGTGGCCTTCGGCGCCCTCGGGGAGGGCGGGGTCCGGGTGATCAGCGAGGACATCGTGCGCCGGGCCGGGGTGACGCCCGCGCGGATGACCGAGGTCGAAAGGGCCGAGGAGGACGAACTGCTGCGCCGCGCACGGGCGTTCCGCGGCGATCGGCCCCGCGTCCCGCTGGCCGGACGCACGGCCGTCGTGGTCGACGACGGCGTGGCGACCGGCGCGACGGCGCTCGCCGCGTGCGACGTGGTGCGCGGTGCGGGCGCCCGGCGTGTGGTGCTGGCCGTGCCGGTGGCCGCCCCGGACGCGGCGCGGCGGCTGCGCGGAACGGTCGACGAACTGGTCTGCCTGGACGAACCGGCGGGGTTCGCGGCGGTCGGCGAGTGGTACCGCGACTTCGGGCAGACCCCGGACGAGGAGGTCGTGGCGCTGCTGGCACGGGCCACGGCCCCGGAGCCGCCGGGCATCGGGGCCGAGGTCGAGGTGGAGGCCGGCGGCGTCGTGCTCCCCGGTGAGCTGACGCGTGCCGGGGACGGCCATGCGCTCGTCGTGTTCGCCCACGGCTCGGGCAGCAGCCGCCACAGCCCCCGCAACCGGGCCGTGGCGGCGGCGCTGAACCGGGCGGGTCTCGGCACGCTGCTCCTCGACCTGCTGACCGGCGCCGAGGACGGGGGCCGGGCCCATGTCTTCGACATCGCGACCCTGGCCGGGCGGCTGGTGGACACCGTCGCCTGGGTGCGGCAGCGCTCCCCGGCCTCCGTCGGCCTCTTCGGGGCGAGCACCGGGGCGGCCGCCGCGTTGCGGGCCGCCGCCGAGCCCGGCGCGGGGATCGGCGCCGTCGTCTCCCGGGGCGGCCGCCCCGACCTCGCGGGGCCGGTGCTCGCGGACGTACGGGCCCCGACCCTGCTCGTGGTGGGCGGCGCGGACGGCCGGGTGCTGGACCTGAACCGGCGCGCCCAGGCCGAACTGCGCTGCGAGAACCGGCTGGAGGTCGTCCCCGGGGCCACCCATCTCTTCGAGGAGCCGGGCGCCCTGGACCGGGTCGCCGCACTGGCCGGCGACTGGTTCACCACGCACCTGACCTCGCCCGGCGGCTGACGCCGCGTCCGACTCCCTTGCGCGGCAAGCGCGTTCGCGGCGGAATCCGCCGGGGCCGCAACCGCCGCCGCTCCCGTCGTCCGGGACTTCGTTCCGGTGCGAGGCAACCCCTCACGCGCGTCCCGCGTCTTGATCCACATCAGGGCGGCACCCCGCCCGAGCACTCTCGTCCACCCACACCTCAGCGCACGGGGCAGCACCGCCTCACACTATGCACTCCACGTATACACGTCATGTATACATCCGGCGCATAGTGCGCATCGCCCCGTCTCGCACGAAAGGCCTCCATGCAGAGCAGAGCAAGGGCACCCGAGTACCAGGGCGCCCTGACCAGGATGTCCGTGAACGCCTCGCTCACCGATGTGCTGGCCGAGGGGCGGCGCCATCTGGCGGAGGCCGAACGCGCCGGATCCGCCCAGGAGGTCGCCCGCGCCGGGCTCGCCGTCGCCGAGGCGCACCGCAGGCTGGGTCAGGTGGGCGAGGCCGACCGGGCCTGGAAGGCCAGTTACCGGGCCGCGCGCACCGCGGGCGACACGGGCGCCCGTGCCTGGGCGCTGTGGAGCGGCGGGACCCTCGCCCGGCAGTGCGGACGTCTGCGCCTCGCCTTACGGCTGCTGGAACTGGCCGCCCGGCTCGGCAAGGAGGGCGGGGACGTCGTGGCGCGCGGCTACTCGCTCGCCGGGCTCGCGGAGACCGGACGCATCCAGGGCGACTACGCGACGGTCGCCGCCCTGCACGAGCAGCTCCTCGCCGAGGCGCGGGCCCGGGGCGAGGCCCGGCACACCGTGTGGGCCCTGGAGGGCATCGCCCAGATCCACCGCAACACCGGCTCCTTCGACACCGCGCTGGAGATGTTCGAGGAGGCGGCCGTGCTGGCCGGCGAGGCCGACGACCGGCGCGGCCGCGCCTGGGCGCTGCGGGGCATGGCCGACATCGTCTCCGTACGGGACGGCGACACCGGACGCGCGCTCGCCCTGCTGTCCGAGGCCGAGACCGTCTGCCGCGCGATGAACCTGTCGAGCGCCCTGGCCTACAACCACAAGATGCGGGGCAATGTCCTCTACCGCGCCGGGCGGTACGAGGAGGCGCGGGAGGTGTACGCGCGGGCGCTGGAGGAGTTCCGGGAGATGCAGGAGCCGCGCGGGACGGCGCTCGCCCGGCTCGGGCTGGTCAAGACCCTCGCCCGGCTGGGCCGGGACCGGGCCGCGACCGCCGCCGATCTGGACGGGCTGCGCGGCACCCTGGACCGGATCGGGCTCCTCAACGCCCGGGAGATGGTCGACCGGGCCTACGCCGAACTGGATGTCCGGCCGGCCGGGGACGCCGCGGTCCCGGCGGAGGACCGCCGATGACGCCCTCCCCCGTCCGCCGGAGCGACGCGCCCCGGATCCTCGCCCGCTGCCGCGACCTCGTCCGGCCCGCCCTCGGCCGGGCGGTGCGGGAGCTGCATCCGTGGCACGCGGAGATCACCGCGTACTCCTTCGGCTGGGACGGGAACGGCGGCGGGCAGGGCAAGGGGGTCCGGCAGGCGCTCGCCGTGCTCGGGGCCGAGGCCGTCGGCGCGCCCGCCCGGGAGGCGGTGGCCGGAGCGGTCGCCGTGGAGCTGATCCACACCTTCTCCCTGCTGCACGACGACATCATGGACGGCGACGAGACCCGCCGGCAGCGTGCGACGGCGTGGAAGGCGTACGGGACGGGACCCGCCGTCCTCGCGGGGGACGCCCTGTTCGCGCTGGCCGTGCGCATTCTGGCCCGGACACCGGGCAGCGCGGGCCCCGCGGCCGTCCGGCTGCTGGCGGCGGCCCTGGACGACCTGGTGCGCGGCCAGGCCGACGACCTGCTCTTCGAGGGGCGGCCCTGGACCGGGCCCGATGCGGTGGAGCCGCACGAGTACCGGCTGATGGCCGAGCGGAAGACGGGGGCGCTGCTGGGCTGCGCCGCCGGGCTCGGCGCGGTGCTCGGGGGCGCGGGGCGGTCGCGGACCGACGCGCTGACGGCGGCGGGGCGCCATCTCGGGGTGGCGTTCCAGGTCGTGGACGACATGCTCGGGATCTGGGGCGATCCCGAGGTCACGGGCAAGCCGGTCCACAGCGATCTGCGCCGGGGCAAGAAGACGTACCCGGTGCTCGTCGCCCTCGCGGACGGCGGCCCCGCCGCCGGGCGGCTCGGCGCGCTGCTGCGCTCCGGGGACGTGCCGGACGACGGGGCGGCCCGGCGGGCGGCCGGGCTGATCGAGGAGGCCGGGGGACGCGAGGCCGCGGCGGCGGAGGCCGCCCGGCAGCTGGAGAGCGCCCGCGCCTGTCTGGAGAGTGCCGCGCTCGCCCCGGAACCCCTCGCGGAGCTGCTGTCGCTGCTGGCGTACGCCGCCTCCCGGACCGGCTGAGCCGGTCCGCGCGGCCCCCGCACCGGATCAGGGGTGCATCGAGGCGCCCTTGAGGATCTTGTCCACGGCGTTGCGGGGGCCGTGCACGGCGAGCCCGACCAGGTCGAGCCCGTCGCGGCGCACCGCGCGGACGGCGGCCCGGTTGTCGCGGTCGTTGCCGGTCGCGAAGAGGTCGGAGGTGAACACCGCGAGCGCCACCCCGCGCCCGACCGCGCGGGTGTGGGCCGTGGTGAGCTGTTCCTTGGAGCCCTCGAAGACCATGACCGGCTGGCGGAACATCGGCAGGTAGGGGGTGTCGTCGGCGTCGGCGTAGGGCTCCCCGACCACCTCGGGGACGGCGGTGCCGATGCCGCTGACCAGGAAGGCGGTCACGTTCAGCCGCTGCCAGGTCTCCAGGTCGTCCCGGAGCAGCACGGCGATCTTGGTGTCGAAGCGGACGGGGGCGGTTGCGTCTGTCATGGCCCCGAGCCTGCCGGGCGACGGGCCGGGGCGTCTTGTACGAAGTTTGCACGGCGCCCCACGACCGGCCGGCGGGCCGGACGTACGATCGGGCGCATGGCAGGCCGTCCCGACATCACCGCGTGGCGTCCGCGTGTGGCGGGCATCGCGGAGGTGTTCCACGCCCACTTCACGGACCACGCCTACCCGATGCACACGCACGACGCCTGGACGCTGCTGATCCTGGACGAGGGCATGGTCCGCTACGACCTGGACCGCCACGAGCACGGGGCACTCACCGACACGGTGTCCCTGCTGCCGCCGCACGTCCCGCACAACGGCAACGCCGCCACGGCCGCCGGTTTCCGCAAGCGGGTGCTGTACCTGGACGCGGGCCAGGTCGACGACGCGCTGATCGGCACCGCCGTGGACCGGCCGGTGCTGAACGACCCGCTGCTGCGCCGCCGGATCGACTCCCTGCACTCCGCGCTCGCCGGGCCCGGCGACGAACTGGAGGCCGCGAGCCGTCTCGCGCTGGTCTCCGAACGGCTGGAGGGGCATCTGCGCGGCCGCACCGGCCCGGTCGCCCCCGTCCACGACCCCCGGGTCGCCCACCGGCTGCGGGATCTGCTCGACGAGCGGTTCGTGACGGGGATCGGGCTCCAGGAGGCGGCGGCACGGCTCGGGGCCCATCACACGCATCTGGTACGGGCGTTCGGCCGGGAGTTCGGGATGGCGCCGCACCAGTACGTGACCGGGCGCCGGGTCGATCTCGCCCGCGGGCTGCTGCTCGGGGGCATGCCGGTGGCGGAGGTGGCGGGTGCGGCCGGGTTCTACGACCAGTCGCATCTGACCCGCCACTTCAAGCGCGTCGTGGGCACGGCTCCGGGGCACTACGCCCACACCGGTGGCGGGGCCGGCCGGCCCCGCCGTACGGCCCGGACCTGATCAGCGGGGCGCGCGGCGCTCCAGACAGCCCCGGACGAAGGCCGCCTGACCGGCGTGCTGGAGGTCGTCCGAGAGCACGCTGACCAGCCGTACGCCGAGGGTGACGGCCGGGGTCCAGGACTCGTCGACGATCCGGTCCAGCGCCCGGCCGTCCAGTCCCCGCAGGAACTCGGAGGTCCGTTCGTGCACGGCGTCGTAGTAGCCGAGGAGCAGCTCCTCCGATGCCGAGCCGAGGGCGTCGACCTCGTGGCTGTTCTGGCCGTAGCCGGTGGCCTCGGCGGCGAAGGGGAGGCGGAAGCGGGAGACCCAGTCGCCGGTGAACCAGACCTGCTCGGTTCCGGCGGCGTCGGCGATGTGGTCGTCCTGGACCCGGCTCAGATGCCAGACGAGCCAGGCGATGGAATTGGCCCCGTCGTCGAGGCGGGTGCGGAGGTCGTCGGGGCCGAGGCCCTCGACGGCCTCGTGGACGGTCTCCCGGATGCGGCTGTATCCCTCGGCGAGGAGGTCTGCGACATTCATTCCCTCACCCTGGCCGCTTCCGGCTCCGGCTCCGGCCACCGACACGCGCCGGACGGCGCCGGCGGGGAAAGGGCCCCGCCGGCGCGGTCGTTCAGCTGTAGATCCCGAACTGCCAGAGGGAGTAGCCCCAGGCGGTGCCGCGCTGTGTGAGGTTGAGCTTCACGTAGCGGGCGGTCTGTGCGATGTCGAGGTCGTCGGCGTCGCCGTTGCCGCTCGTCGTGGTGTACACCGAGCGCCAGTTGGCACCGTCGTCGGAGACCAGCACCTCGTACGCCTTGGCGTAGGCCGGGTCCCAGACGAGCTGGATGTGGCGGAAGGACTTCCGCTCACCGAGGTCGACCTGGATCCACTGCGGGTCGCTCCAGTCGCTCGCCCAGCGGGTGTCGAGCCGGCCGTCGGTGGCCATCGCCGCCGTGCAGGGGCAGCCGCTGCTGCCGGCCTGTTCGGAGCCGGCGGTGGTGGGACGGCCCTGCGCCAGATCGGTGCCGGTGACGGGCGGGACCACGACCTTGACGGACTTGGTCTCGATGCCCGCGTTGCCGTGGCCGTCCTCGGCCTGGATGTAGACCTTCCACACCCCGAGCCGCTCGGGCGCGGTGACCGCGAACGTGCCGTTGCCGGTGGACCGCCAGGCGGCCTCCACGAGTCCCTTGTCGCCGGTGGCGTAGTTGCCGCTGAGATAGATCTTGTACGTCAGCGCGTCGTTGTCGGGATCGCGGATGTCCGCGCCGACGGTGAACTCCCTTCCGGCGGGGGTGCCTCCGGCGTTCTGGACGGTCATGCCGGTGATGACCGGCGGGGTGTTGTCGCCGGCGGTGGAGCCGCTGTACGCCTTCTTCAGCGCGTAGTAGGAGAGCCGCTTCTTCCCGTCCGGCACGAGGTTGAACCAGACGCCGCCGAAGTCGTGCTCGGTGCCGTAGTGGAAGAGGGTGGCGCCGAGCGCGACGCCCCGGTGGGCCGTGACGCAGTTCCAGGCCTTGGTGTACCCCTCGGCCTTCTGTACGTCGGTGGGCTCGTCCGGGACCCCGTTGGCGTCGTCGGGGACCTCCCACTCACCGGCGGGCCCGCCCTCGGTGATCAGATACGGCTTGGTGTAGCCGCCGGCCTCCCAGGTGCCGCGCACCGCGCAGATGTCGCCGTAGGAGTTGACGGAGTAGAGGTCGAGGTCGGGGGCGTTGCGCTTGTAGTACGGCCAGGCGCCCGTCCAGGCGTCGGTCGAGGTGACGGGGTGGTCGGGGTCGATGCTGTGGATGCGCTTGGCCACATCGTTGACGAAGGTGGTGTACGCGTCGCGCTGCTTCTCCAGCGCGTCGCCGCTGTAGCAGTTCTGCAGTCCGAGCACCGACTCGTTGCCGACGTTCCACATCAGCACGCCGGGGTGGCTCCTGTAGGTCTCGACCCATTTGGCGAACTCGGTGAGCGAGGAGGACTTGTACGCCTCGTCCGTCACGTAGTCGACGCAGCCGCCGCTGCCCGGCCCGCCGCCCGGCTGGAGCCAGAAGCCGCTGACCACCCGGATGCCGTTGGCCGCCGCCGCGTCGAGCAGCGGCTTGGAGGTGCCGTCGGTGCCCCAGGTACGGATGGTGTTGACGCCCATCGCCTTCAGATCGGGCAGATAGCGCGTCGCGTCGTTGACGGACGGGCCCCAGGTCAACCCCTTGACCTGGTACGGCTTTCCGTCGACGGTCAGCTGCCAGTCGCCCTGCGAGCCGGTGACGCGGACGGCTCCGCCGGTCGCCGGGGGCGTGGAGCCGGAGGTGCCGTACACCTGGAACTCCCAGAGGGAGTAGCCGTATCCGCCGGGGCGGGCGGTGCCGTACATCCGGACGTACCGGCCGGAGCCGGTGACGGCCAGATCGTCGGTTCCGCCGTCGCCGTCGGTGACGGTCTTCAGGGTGCGCCAGTCGGAGCCGTTGTCGGAGGCCTGGATCTCGTACGCCTTGCCGTAGGCGGACTCCCAGTTCAGCACCACCCGGCCGAGGTCGGCGGTGGCGCCCAGATCCACCTGGATCCACTGCGGATCGCTCCACTCGCTGGCCCAGCGGGTGCCGGGGTCGCCGTCCACCGCGGCCGCGGCGGTGAGTCCGGCGCCCTCGTGGGACGAGTCGGTGGCGGGCCGGCCCTGGGAGAGCAGGGTCTCGGCGGCGCGGGCGGGGGGTGACGTCAGCATCACGAGCGACGACGCCAGAAGGGCGAGAAGGGTGATGAGCAGCGTGCCCGGACGTGGTCGCGCGGGCAGCACTGCGCTGGCTCTGTGCACATTCTCTCCTGGCAGAGGAGTGGGGGACCGGTGTCCCGAACCGGATGGGAGAGCGCTCTCCCAGGAGAGTGACGGGTACCCGTTCACCTGTCAACGATCGTGACGGTTCCGGTTTCCGCCGGTCCCGGAAGCCCCGCATTCCGGACGGCGCACGCCGCCCGGCGGTGCGAAACAGCCCGGACCGGCTCCCCCGGAGCTGCGGACCGGACGGCTTCGGGGCGACCATGGAGGGCGGCGGACGTGGGTCCGGGCGGCGGGTGGCGGCATGGGAAGGATCGGGCCGTGGGCGGCACAGAGGACATCCGGACGGGCTGGGGCACGGCGCGCCGCGAGGGCCTGCGCCGCTCCCCCGACGACGGTCTGATGGATGTGCTCGGGGTGGCGGCGCTGGCCCTGGATCCGCAGGGCCGCATCGTGCTCTGGAGCCCGCGCGCGGAGCAGTTGTTCGGCTACACGGCGCAGGAGGCGCTGGGCCGGTACGCCGCCCGGATCCTGGTGGACGAGGCCCACTTCGAGCTGGTGCTGACGCTGTTCTCGCAGGTGATGAACAGCGGCGAGGTGTGGGCGGGGGTCTTCCCCATCCGGCACAAGGACGGCTCCTCGCGGCTGCTGGAGTTCCGCAACATGCGGCTGCAGAACGACCGCGGCGGCTACTACGCGCTCGGGCTGGCCGCCGACGGGGACACCCTCCAGCAGATCGAGCGCGATCTCGCGCTCTTCGTGCGGCTGGTCGAGCAGTCGCCGATCGGTCTGGCCGTCCTCGGCCGCGATCTGCGGTGTCTGGCCGCCAATCCGGCGCTGGAGCGGATGAGCGGGCTCGACGCGACCGCGCTGCTGGGCCGCCGGGTGGACGAGGTCCTGCCCTTCCTGGACCCCCACGCCGTCGAATCCGAGCTGCGGGAGGTCCTGACGACGGGGGTGCCGCAGGTCGCCCGCGAGGTGACGGGCCGGACCGTGGCCGATCCGGACACCGAACGGGCCTGGTCGGTGTCGTTGTACCGGCTGGAGGACTCCGGCGGGCGGGTCCTCGGCGTGGCCGTCTCGGTGATCGACGTGACCGACCGCAACCGGGCCGCCGCCGAGGCGGAGCGGGCCCGGCGCCGGCTGGCGCTGATCGCCGACGCCTCGGTGCGCATCGGGACGACGCTGGAGCTGGAGCGCACGGCCAGGGAGCTGGCGCAGGTCACCGTCCCCGTCCTCGCCGACCTCGCCGCGGTCGACGTCCTGGAGCGCGTGCTGAGGGGCCGCCCCGGGGAGCCGGACGGCCCCCTCTTCGTCCGCCCGCTGGCCGTGCTGTCCGCCCGCCCCACCCCGGCCGTGCACGCCGCGGACGCGCTCGGGGTCACCGTCCGCTACGACGAGGACCGGCTCGCCGCCCGGTGCGTCCGCACCGGGCGGCCCGTGCGGGAGCCGCGTCTGGACGCCGAGCTGCTCTCCCGGATCGCCTCCGACGAGCAGTCGGCGCGCGTGCTCGCGGCAGCGGGCGCGCACTCCTACCTGGCCGTTCCGCTGATCGCCCGGGGTGAGGTGCTGGGCGTGATCGACTTCCTCCGGACGGACAATCCGCTGCCGTTCACCGAGGACGACGAGGTGCTGGCCACGGAGCTGGCGGCGCGGGCGGCGGTCAGCATCGACAACGCGCGGCTGTACCGACGGCAGCAGGAGACCGCGCTGACCCTCCAGCGCAGCATGCTGCCGCGGCACCATCACGATCCCGTCGGCATGGAGGTCGCCTCCCGCTACGAGCCCGCCGCCTCGCGGTACGAGGTCGGCGGGGACTGGTTCGACGTCATCGGGCTGCGGGGCGACCGGACGGCCCTGGTGGTGGGCGATGTGATGGGCAGCGGGATCCACGCGGCGACCACGATGGGCCGGCTGCGCACCGCCACGCAGACGCTGTCCCGGCTGAGTCTGCCGCCCGCCGAGGTGCTGGGTCATCTGGACGAGATCACGGCGGACCTCGACCCGGGCTTCGCCACCTGTGTCTACGCCGTGTACGACCCGGAGGCGCACACCTGCCGGCTGGGCACGGCCGGTCATCTCCCGCCGGTGCTGATCCCTCGCGGTGCCCCGCCGCGGCTGCTGACGCTGCCGGCCGGGGCGCCGCTGGGCGTGGGCGGGGTGGAGTTCAGCGATGTGACGGTGGCGCTGGGCCCCGGTGACCGGCTGGTGCTGTACACGGACGGTCTGGTCGAGACCCGCGACGACGACATCGACAGCCGGCTGGCGGCGCTGCTGGATCTGCTGGGCGACCCCGATCCCTCGCTGGAGGTCTCCTGCGACCGTCTGCTGGCGGCCCTGCGCGATCCGGCGGGCTCCGACGACGTGGCGCTGCTGATGGCGCGCGTACGGGAGTGAGGGGCCCGGCCGGGGCACCGGTGCGGGCGTCAGTGGTGCCGGCAGCCGCGGTGGCGGTGGCAGTGACGGGCCGCCGCCCGGCGCGGGCCCGCGCCGAGGAAGCCCAGGCCGATGCCGAACATCCAGGAGTCCTTGGCCAGGGCGGTGCCCGCCTGGGTGGGGCGCAGGCTGCCGCTCTCGCGCATTCCGGGGACCCGCAGGTACAGCCCGAGCAGTCCGCCGGAGAACCCGGTCAGGGCGAGGCCGGCGAGCCGGGTCGGCACGAACGGCAGGAGCAGGCTGCCGCCGACGGCGATCTCGGACCAGGCGAGCAGCCGGGTGAAGCGTTCCGCCTCGATCCTCTCCAGGAACGGGTAGGCCGTGCACGCCATTCCGTGGAGCCCCTGGGCGGTCTCCGCGTCGGCCTTGAGCTTGCCGAGGCCGGAGTTGACGATGAACGCCCCGGTGGCGAGGCGCGGCGGGATGTCGCGGGCTTCGGGCAACGGCATGGGGTGCCTCCATGGTTCCGGTCGTCGGCCCCCGGTCGCGAGCATAGTCAGCGGGGCCCCGGGGCGCGCGAGGAGCGCGGCCGGTGCGGGGCCCCGCGGGGCGGCTCCCCCGCCGGGCGGTCCGCCCCGGGCCGCGCGTGATCACCGTGCCGCCCGTCGGCGATACTGGCGGTGGCGGGTACGGAGAGGCGGCACGGTGGTCCAACAACAAACGGAATACGACGTCTTGGTGGTCGGCGGCAGCGGGGTGGACACGATCGTCCGCGTCGACGCCCTGCCGGTCCCGCTCGCCGATTCGGTGATGGTCGGCCCGATCGAGGAGTGGCCCGGCCACACCGGCGGCAATGTGGCGCTCGGTGCCCGCGCGCTGGGGCTGGGGACGGCTCTGCTCGACTGCATCGGCGACGACTGGACCGGGGCGCAGGTGCGGGAGCGGCTGGCCGGGGGCGGGGTGGAGTTCCATCCGCTGATCTCGGCGGCCGGGACCCGGCGTGCGGTGAATCTGGTGGACGCGACGGGGCGGCGGATGTCGTTCTACGACGCCCGTGACCCGGAGGATCTGCGGATGCCCCGGGAGTTCTATCTCCCCCGGCTGCGGCGGGCCCGTCACGTCCATCTGTCGATCATGCACTTCACGCGGTTCCTGTACGACGACATCGAGGCGCTGGGCATCCCGGTCTCCACGGATCTGCACGACTGGGACGGACGGGCCGAGCACCAGCGGGAGTTCGCGCTCCGCTCGGACCTGGTGTTCTTCAGCGCGGCGGCGACGGGCACGCGCACGCCCTCGGTGATGCGGGAGATCCTGGCCGGGGGCCGGGCCTCCACGGTCGTGGCCACGGCGGGCGCGGAGGGCTCGTACGTCCTCACCCGGGAGGGCGGACCCGATCCGGTGCACGTGCCGGCGACGGCGCCGCCGGCGCCGGTGGTGGACAGCAACGGGGCGGGGGACGCGTTCGTCACCGGCTTCCTGTACGGGCGGCTGAACGGCCGGGACGCGCTGGGGTCGGCGCGGCTGGGCGCGGTGGCGGGGGCCTTCGCGTGCACGGCGCCCGGGTCCACCGCGATGATCGGCCGGGAGGCGCTGCTGGCGGCGGAGCCCGGGGCGTAACCGCTCCGGTCGCGCGCGAGCGCCCCGGCGGGCCGGAGAAGTTCCGGTCCGCCGGGGCGCTCGGCCGTGGGGGGCGGTTACTTGAGGTAGGGACCCGCCGTCCCGATCTTTCCGGGACCGTTCAGCACGTAGACGCGCAGGTTGCCCTTGCCGGGGGCGGCGACGGTCAGCTTTCCGTCGGTGACGACCTGTGTGTCACCGGTGACGGCGTCCTTGTAGGTGCCGTTGGGGATGCCGGTGTACGAGGCACCTCCGGTGACGGTGACCAGGGCGAAGCTGTCGGTCGTCCCGCTGGTGTAGCGGCGCTTGAACGCCATCTGGCCGGTGATGCCCTCGGTGGAGTACTGGCCCATCTGGAGGGCGGGGACGGCCCGGCGGATCTCGTTGAGCCGCTGGACGTGCTTGACCAGGGGCTTGGCCAGGGTCGTGGCGACCTCTCCGGTGGCGGAGCCGACCTCGGAGAAGTCGGAGGCCGTGACGTCGCCCGCCAGGTGGTCGCCGTAGTAGGCGCGGCCGGTGGTGGCCAGCGGGCAGGTGGGGCCGCAGTCGATCTTCTTGCCGGCCTGGAACTCGATCTCCGATCCGTAGTAGAGGGTCGGGATGCCGCGGAAGGTCCACATCAGGGACATGTTCTCGGCCCAGGCGTCGGTGCCGCCCGCGTAGCGTTCGCTGCTCTTGTTGGGGCCGTAGTCGTGGCTGTCGACGTAGACGACGTTGTAGGTGGCGTCGTTGGTGGAGTCGTCGGAGTCCTTGCCGTTGTTGTAGGCGTTCGTGGCGTCACCGAAGTTCATGTGCATGCGCATGTCGATGATGTTCATGCCGGAGAACTGGCTGTGGTCGGGGGTGTGGTAGGTGTTCCCGTCGAGGAAGGCGTTGGTGGACGTGGGCTGGGCGCCGGTCCCGAGCTGCTCCTCGTAGTCGTACATCTGGAGGGCGGCCTTGGCGTCGTCGGCGTCGTACTCCTTGCGTTCCTTCCAGGTGAAGAACTGCGCGGAGTGGTTGACCGAGCCGCGGTTCCACTTGTCGTTGACGAAGGCGCCGACCTCACCGAAGACGAGGAAGTTCCTGGCCGCGTCGGCGCCGAACTGCTGGGTCACGCGCTCCTGGATCGCGGGCAGGAAGCGGCGGTTCCAGGTGGTGCGCGGGATGTGCACGGCCGTGTCGACGCGGAAGCCGTCGACGCCCATGTCGATGTACTTGTTGTAGGCGCCGATCAGGTAGTTCTGGACGGGTGCGGACTCGGTGTTGAAGTCGGCCAGGTCCTCGTGGAGCCAGCAGGAACGGGAGTCCTCGCCCTCCCAGTTGCCCAGCCAGCACGTGTGGTAGTACGCCTTGGGGAACATGCCCGAGGTGGGGTTGGGCCACTGGCAGTTGTAGATGGTGTAGCCCTCGGCGGACTTGCCGCCGGTCGGCTTGCCCCAGTTGAGGCAGGTGTTCCCGGCGGGTTCGGCCGTGGACCACAGGTCGCCGTTGTAGTAGGACTTTCCGGTCTTGGGGTCGACGGTCAGTCCGTCGTACTCGAAGCCCTCGTTCTTCTCGTCGTAGTACCAGCTCCACTGCGCGTCGCGGACGCCGTAGACGGTCGGGGTGTAGAGGCCCTTGGCGCCCCAGCGCGAGGAGTGGTTGTAGACGACGTCCTGGTAGATCTTGATGCCCTTGGCGTGGGCGGCGTTGATGAGGTCCTGGTACGAGGCTCCGGCGGACTCCAGGCGGGGATCGACCTTGTAGAAGTCGTATCCGTGGTAGCCGTGGTAGTCGTAGTCGGAGCGGTTGAGGACGACCGGGGTGATCCAGATGGCCGAGAAGCCGAGCGCCTTGACGTAGTCGAGCTTCTTGACGAGCCCCTTGAAGTCACCGCGGAACATGGGGTCGTTGTTGGCCGCGTTGCCGGACTTGACGTCCTGGCTGCCGCCGCGGTTGTTGCCGGAGTCGCCGTCGTTGAAGCGGGCGGTCAGGACGAAGTAGATCGGGTCCTTGCGCGGGTCGCCCCCGAGCGGCTTGCCCTGGGCCGCGGCCGGGGGCTTCTCCCCCGTGGTCGCCGAGGCGGGGGCGGAGGCGGCGGAGGTGTTGCCGGCCGCGTCGACCGCCTTGACGGTGTACGTGTAGGCGGTGTTCTCCTCCAGGTTCGACTCGGAGAGCACGGTGGAGGTGACGTCGGTGACGACGCTGCCCTTCGTCCCGCCGGTCCGGGTGACCTGGTATCCGGTCACCTTCTTGTTGTCCGTGGAGGGTTCCCAGGTCAGCACGACCGCGACGCCGTCGGCCTTGGCGCTCGCTCCGGTGGGCGCGGTGGGCGCCTCGGTGTCCGGGGGTTCGGCGACGCAGGGGTCGGCGGCGTCCTTGACGACCGTGCGGTCCTTCACGGTGCTCAGACCGGCGGGGATGGTGTAGTCGCCGCCGTTGTTGTTGTCCCAGACGCCGTTGCCGTTGTTGAAGGCGGCCTTCATGGAGGTCGCGGTGCCGAGGTCGACGGTCTTCCTGACCCAGCCGGTGCAGGCCGCTTCCATGCCGACGCCCGGCACAGCGGTCCAGGAGCCGCCGGCCGGCTGGTAATGGAGGTTCGTGGTGGTCCAGCCGGTGGTGGCCGTCGAGTAGTACACCGAGGCGGTGTTGCCGCCTTCGGAGGGGCTGGGGCTCGGGTCGGGCCCGGTGCCGTCCGCGCACGGGTCGCTGTGGGCCACGACGCCGTCCTTGACGGTGAGGGTGCCGGTGCCCAGCGCGTAGTTCTTGCCGTTGTTGTTGTCCCAGACGCCCGAGCCGCTGTTGAAGGTCGCCTGGAGCCCCTCGGCGGCGCCCAGCGGCACGGTCAGCTTCACCCAGTCGGTACAGGCGGCCCGCATCGCGACGCCGGGGACCGTGGTCCAGGAGCCGCCGTCGGGGGCGTAGTGCAGGTTGTACGCGGACCAGTTCCGCGTCTTCGTGTAGTAGAAGACGGTCGCGGAGTTCTCGGCGGAGGCGACGGGCTGCGCGTCGAGTTCGGCCGGTTCGGGCAGGGCGGTGAACAGGGCGAGTACCGCCGCCGCGGCCGTGGCTGCCGCCAGGGGGCGTCTCGGCAGCCTGTGAGGGGTGCGTCTCATCGGTGTCTCCAGGGCAGGGCCACGGCGACGGCGAAGCCGTGGCGTCCGGGGCGCGGGAATCGGGAAACCGCGCCTCCCGCCGGAAACCCTGACGCGCCTCAAGGTCCGTGCGAAGGGGGCCATTCCGACTGGAAGACCAACCGGAATGTTGCTGCAATCTCTTGCAGCAGGGAAGTTACCGGCACATGACAAGGCCGTAAAGAGGCGCGGAGCCCTCCGCCGCGCTCTCCTCAAGCGGAGTCAGCTACTCCGATTCGCTGCCCGGCCGACAAGCCGGACGCGCGGTCAGCGGGATCCGGCCGCCGGGTCCCCGCCCCGCGCGGGGAACCTCACAGCCGCACCGTCAACTGCGCCTGCACATGGGCGCGCAGCACCCCCGCCATGTCGGTCGCGCCGTCGCTGAGGAGCCACTGGGTCTGGAGGCCGTCCATGAGGGCGATCAGCTGCTGTCCGGCCTCGCCGGGGTCGATGTCCTCCCGCAGGGCGCCCTCGTCGCGGGCCTGCGTGTAGGACGTGCCGGTGGTCAGGACGGAGTTGCGGTAGCGCTCGACGAAGTAGGTGTGGGCGGGGTGGTCGGCGGACGTGGCCTCGGCGGCGAGGACGGAGTACAGCTCGACGATGCCGCGGCGTTCGGAGTTGAGGGCGGCGAGGCCGATCATCCGGCGCAGCCGGTCCACGCCCCTGGGCCGGCCCTCGGCGAGCCACTGTTCGTCGACCTCGTCGCGGTGTTCGAGCACGGCGAGGAGCAGGGAGCCCTTCGTGGGGAAGTGGTGCAGCAGCCCGGGGTGGGAGATCCCGCAGCGGTTCGCGATGACCCGCAGCGAGGTGCCCCGGTACCCGGACTCGCCGAACAAGGTCATGGCCTGGTCAAGAATCTCCACCCGCTTGGCGCGGCCCTTCGCATAGCCGCGACGCGCCTCACCCGTCACTCGCCAGCCTCCCCGGTCGTGTCGGACGGCAACCTGCGTACAGTCGCATCCTCACATACTTACCACTCGGTCGGGATTCAGCGTACGGTAGGGCCCGCGGCCGACGCCGCACCGTGCCGTCCCGCCGATCTGTGAAAGGAACTCCTGTGGGCTCCTCCCTGCCGTATCTCGACCCCGCGCTGTCCGTGCCGGAGCGCGTCGCCGACCTCGTCGGCCGGATGACTCTGCCCGAGAAGGTCGGTCAGATGCTCCAGCTGAACGCGAAGGACGGGGTGCGGCACCTCATCGAGGACATGCACGCGGGATCGATCCTCCACGCCTCCCCCGAGCGGGTCCTGGAGGCGGCCGCCCTCACCGAGCGCACCCGGCTGCGGATCCCGCTGCTGGTCGCCGAGGACTGCATCCACGGCCACTCCTTCTGGGAGGGGGCCACCATCTACCCGACGCAGCTGGGCATGGCCGCGAGCTGGGACCCGGAGCTCGTGGAGCGCATCGCGCGGGCGACGGCCGTCGAGGTCGCGGCCACCGGTGTCCACTGGACGTTCTCGCCGGTGCTGTGCATCACCCGCGACCTGCGCTGGGGCCGGGTCAGCGAGACCTTCGGCGAGGACCCGTTCCTGATCGGCGAGCTGGCCTCGGCGATGGTGCGCGGCTACCAGGGCGACGGTCTCGACGACCCGACCGCGATCCTGGCCTGCGCCAAGCACTTCGCCGGGTACTCGGAGACCCAGGGCGGCCGGGACGCCAGCGAGGCGGACATCTCGCGGCGCAAGCTGCGCTCCTGGTTCCTGCCGCCCTTCGAGCGGGTCGCCCGCGAGGGCTGCCGCACGTTCATGCTCGGCTACCAGTCGATGGACGGCGTCCCGGTCACGGTCAACGACTGGCTGCTCAACGAGGTGCTGCGCGGTGAGTGGGGCTACACCGGCACGCTGGTGACGGACTGGGACAACGTCGGCCGCATGGTGTGGGAGCAGCATGTGTACGCCGACCACGCGCAGGCCGCCGCCGCCGCGGTCCGGGCGGGCAACGACATGGTGATGACGACGCCCGGCTTCTTCGAGGGCGCGCAGGAGGCCGTCGCCGGGGGCACGCTCGACGAGGCGGACGTCGACGCCGCGGTCCGGCGCATCCTCACGCTCAAGTTCGAACTGGGCCTGTTCGAGAATCCGCGCCGTCCCGACCGGGAGCGGCAGGCGGCGGTCATCGGCAGCGGCGAGCACGCCGCGCTGAACCTGGAGGCGGCGCGCCGCTCCCTGGTCCTGCTGACGAACGACGGCACGCTGCCGCTGGCCGGCGGGCTCACGGCCGGTCCGGACGGGCGGGCCCTCGCGGACGGCGGGAGCGCTCCCCGTACGGTCGCCGTCATCGGGCCGAACGCCGACGACGCGCAGACGCAGCTCGGCGACTGGGCGGGCTCGTCCGGCCAGGCGGACTGGCTGCCCGAGGGCCAGCCGCGCGGGATGATCCGCACGGTGCTGGACGGTTTCCGCGAGCACGTGCCGGACGGCTGGACCGTGACGCACGCCCGGGGCGCCGACATCCTGACCGTCGGCCCGGACCCGGAGGGCGCGTTCTTCCCCGACGGGCAGCCCCGTCCGGAGATCGTCGTCCCGGCGGAGCCCGACGCGGCGATGATCGCCGAGGCCGTGGCGGCGGCCGGGGCGGCGGACTACGCCGTCGCGGTGGTGGGCGACCGCATCGAGCTGATCGGCGAGGGCCGCTCGACGGCGACCCTGGAGCTGATCGGCGGTCAGGTCGCGCTGCTGGACGCGCTGGTGGAGACCGGGACCCCGCTCGTGGTCGTGGTCATCAGCTCCAAGCCGCTGGTGCTGCCGCCGTCCGCGCACCGCGCCGCGGCGATCGTGCACGCCTTCAACCCCGGCATGCTCGGCGGTCGCGCGATCGCCGAACTCGCGCTCGGACTCGTGGAGCCGACCGGACGGCTGCCGATCTCCTTCGCCCGGCACGCCGGCCAGCAGCCGACGTACTACAACCAGGTGCGCGGCCAGCACGGCACCCGGTACGCCGATCTGACGCAGAGCCCGGCGTTCGTCTTCGGCGAGGGCCTGAGCTACACCACGGTGGCGTACACGGATCTGGAGGTGCTGACCGGGGTGGTGGGCGCGGGCGACACCCTGCGGGCCCGCGTCACGGTCGCCAACACGGGCGGGCGCCCGGCGCTGGAGACGGTGCAGATGTACGTGAGCGACACCGTCACCTCCGTGACCTGGGCCGAGAAGGAGCTCAAGGCCTACCGCCAGGTGGCGCTGGAGCCGGGCGAGTCGCGGGTCGTCGACCTCGAACTGCCGGTCTCCGCGTGCAGCCTGGTGGACGCCGGGGGGCGGCGGATCGTGGAGCCCGGCGCGTTCGAACTGCTCGTCGGACCCTCGTCGCGCGAGGCGGCGCTGCTGCGGGCCGGGTTCACCGTCAAGGGCTGAGCCCCCGGCCGGCCGGGCCCTGGTCCGAACCGGGGCCCGGCCGGTACCGGGCGGCATGTCGCGGGGGCGCTCCGCGCCCCGCCGCCTACTGTCTCCGGCACGGAACCTGCGAGCGGGTGACGTTGCGGCAGCGGCGCTGTGCGCGCCCGCGCCCCGGGCGTCCCGGTCACCCCCGATGACGACGCCACCCCTCATGACGTACGGGGAGTGGCATGCCGGACCTGGAGCAGCGCCGAGCGCCGGGGGTGGGCCGCCTCGTCTGCGGGCGCCGCGCCAAGTGGGTCGTGCTCGCCCTGTGGCTGATCGTCCTGGTGGTCTCCGGGCCCCTGGCGCAGAAGCTCACCGGCGCGGAGGACAACGACGCCGGATCGTGGCTGCCGGCCAGCGCGGAGTCCACCCGGGTGCTGGACGAGTCCGAGGAGTTCCGGCCCGAGATCATCACGGCCGTCGTGGTGTACGCGCGCGACGGCGGACTGACCCCCGCCGACCGCGCCCGGATCACCGAGGACACCGCCGCCCTGCACACGCTGCGCGACCACGGGGTGCTCGGGGCGCAGACCAGGGGCCCGGTGTACGACCGGGCGTCGGCGCCGTCGGCGGCGCAGGTCTTCGTCCCGATCACGATGGGGACGCAGGGCTGGGAGCGGATCGGTTCGGCGGTCGGCTCGATCCGCGACACCGTGGGGACGAGCGGCGGCGGTCTGTCCGTGCACGTCACGGGTCCGGCCGGGGTCACGGCGGACTCCGCCGACGCCTTCTCCGGGATCGACTCGACGCTGCTGCTCGCCGCGCTGGCGGTGGTCGTCGTCATGCTGCTGATCACCTACCGCAGCCCCACCCTCCTCCTGCTGCCGGTGCTCGCGGTGGTGGTCGCGCTCTTCAGCGCGCAGGCCCTGATCTATCTGCTGGCCGCGCACGCGGGTCTGACGGTGAACGGGCAGAGCGCGGGCATCCTCACGGTGCTGGTGTTCGGGGCGGGCACGGACTACGCGCTGCTGCTCGTGGCCCGCTACCGGGAGGAGCTGCGCCGGCACGAGGACCGGCACGAGGCGATGACCCGCGCGCTGCACCGGGCCGGGCCCGCGATCCTGGCGAGCGGGTCCACGGTGGTGCTGAGCATGCTGGTGCTGCTGGTCGCGGAGATGAACTCGACCCGGGGGCTGGGGCCGGTGGCCGCGATCGGGGTGGCGGTCGCGCTGATCGCCATGCTGACGCTGCTGCCCGCCCTGCTGGTGATCTTCGGCCGGTGGGTGTTCTGGCCGGTCGTCCCGCACTTCGGCTCGGCCGAGCCGACCGAGCACGGCATCTGGGCCCGCACGGGCGAGCGGCTGGCGCACCGGCCGCGTACCGTCTGGATCGTCACGGCGGTGGTGCTGGCCGCGTGCTCGGCGGGTCTGGCGCAGCTGAACGCCTCGGGGCTGAGCAACGCCGAATCGTTCACCGGCACACCGGACTCGATCACCGGTCAGAAGGTCCTGGACCGCTACTTCCCGGGCGGCAGCGGTGACCCGCTGGTCGTCGTCGCCGCCGCGGAGCGCGGGGCGGCGGTGAAGGCGGCGGTGGCCGCGACGCCCGGAGTGGTGCCCGCCTCGGTGGGCACGCCGCCCGGGGCCCGGCCCGAGGCCGGCGGCCGGGTCATCCTGGAGGCGACGATGACGGACCCGGCCGACAGCGACGCGGCGAAGCGGACGGTGGAGCGGGTCCGCGACGTGGTGCACGCGGTGCCGGGGGCGGACGCCCTGGTGGGCGGGACGACCGCGGCCTCGGTGGACATGGACGCGGCGACGCGGCACGACAACCGGCTGATCATCCCGCTGGTGCTGCTGGTCGTCCTGATCGTCCTCGCCGTGCTGCTGCGGGCCGTGGTGGCGCCGCTGGTGCTGGTGGCGACGGTGGTGCTGTCGTTCGCGGCGGCCCTCGGGATCAGCGCCCTGGCCTTCCGTCATGTCTTCGACTACCCGGCCGAGTCCACGGACTTCCCGCTCTTCGTCTTCGTGTTCCTGGTGGCGCTGGGCATCGACTACAACATCTTCCTCACGACACGGATCCGGGAGGAGGCGGTCCACCGGGGCACCCGGGCCGGGGTGGTGGCGGGACTCGCGACGACGGGCGCGGTCATCACCTCGGCGGGGCTCGTCCTCGCCGGCACCTTCGCCGCGCTCGGCACGCTGCCGGTCGTGGTCTTCTCGGAGATCGGGTTCGCGGTGGCGCTCGGCGTGCTGATCGACACCTTCGTCGTCCGGTCGGTGCTGGTCACCTCGCTCTTCCTCGACATCGGGGCGAAGGTGTGGTGGCCGAGCCGCCTGGCGCGCGAGCGGGCGGGGTCCGGCGGACGTTAGGCCCCTGGCCCGTCCCGCTCTCCCCCGCCGGAGCCCGGCTTCCCCGTGCCGGGGTCGTCCCCGGCGGTGCCGGAGGGTCCGGTCGTTCCGGACGCCGGGATCTCGACGGACGTGTCCGCGCCGGGCACCGTCGCCCCGCCGCGCAGCCGGGCCAGGTCCGAGGGGCGCACCTGGATGACGAGCAGGGCGATGAGCGCGGCGGCCAGGGCGAAGAGCGCGGCGGCGACGAAGGCGCGGGAGACCCCGGCGGCGAGGACCTGCTCGCCCCACGGGGGCGGCAGCTGCCCGGTGCGGCGGAACTGCGCGATCTCGGCGGGGTTCGCCTGGGCGAGGAACTTCGGGACCTGGTCATGGGCCTCGTTGCGGCTGGCCGTGCCGAAGACGGTGACCAGGATGGAGAGGCCGAGCGAGCCGCCGACCTGCTGGGTGGTGTTGAGGATGCCGGAGGCCGCACCCGCCTCCTTGGGCTGCACCCCGGAGACGGCCATCAGCGTCAGCGACACGAACTGGAGGCCCATGCCGAGGCCGAAGACCAGCACCGGTCCGAGCAGGCTGCCCAGATACGTACTGTGCACATCCGTCTGCGTCAGCCACGCCAGCCCCGCCGCGGCGAGGACCGCCCCGGTCACCATGAAGGGTTTCGGGCCCAGTTTCGGCAGCAGCCGGGAGGTGAAGCCGGCGCCGATCGCGACGACGACGCTGACGGGCAGGAAGGCGAGCCCGGTGCGCAGCGGGCTGAAGCCGAGGATGTTCTGCACGAACAGGGTGAGGAAGAAGAACATCCCGAACATCGCGGCGGCCAGGCTGAGCATCATGCCGTACGTACCGGCGCGGTTGCGGTCGCGGAACATCCACAGCGGGGTGATCGGCTGCCGGGACCGGTTCTCGATCACGACGAACGAGACGAGCAGGACCACGGCCGCCGCGAAGGCGACGAGGGTGAGGGTGTCGCTCCAGCCCTCCTCGGAGGCGCGGATGAAGCCGTAGACCAGCGCGACCATGCCGACGGTGGCCGTGAGGGCGCCGAGCAGGTCGAAGTGTCCGGGGTGGCGTTCCGACTCCCGGATGTAGCGGCGTGTGGCGAGGACGATGAGGATGCCGATGGGCACGTTGACGAAGAAGATCCACCGCCAGTCGAGCCATTCCACCAGCACCCCGCCCGCCAGCAGCCCGATGGCGCTGCCGCCCGCCGACACGGCGGCGAACACCCCGAACGCCCTGTTGCGTTCGGGGCCTTCGCGGAAGGTCGTGGTGATCAGCGACAGGGCCGTGGGCGAGGCGATGGCGCCGCCGACGCCCTGGAGGGAGCGGGCGGCGAGCAGTTGCCAGGACTCCTGGGAGAGTCCGCCGAGCAGCGAGGCGAGCACGAAGAGCGAGACGCCGAACATGAAGACCCGGCGCCGCCCCAGGATGTCGCCCAGCCGGCCGCCCAGCAGGAGCAGTCCGCCGAAGGTCAGCGTGTACGCGTTGACCACCCAGGACAGGTTCTCCGTGGAGAAGCCCAGGGCGGTCTGGATGTGGGGAAGGGCGATGTTCACGATGGTGATGTCGAGGACCACCATCAACTGGCACGAGCAGATGACGAGTAGCGCGATCCCGCTGCCGTGCCCCGTCTTCGGGGGTCGGGCAGCGTGCGGGGATGTGGCGTGGGAACCCGTCATAGGACTGTGTGGCGCTCGGGCCGTCGGTGAACGCGACCGTTCACTCCCCCGACGTTAGCCCCGCCCGGGGCCACCCGCCATTCGGGCGACGCCGGGCCGGACCAGGGCGTGTCGTCAGGCCGGCACCCCCGTCCTGCGGTCCGCCGCGCGCTCGCGGTGCGGCACCGGTACGGGGTCCGGGGCCGCCGCCAGCAGGGTCCGGGTGTACGGGTCCCGGGGGTGGTCGCAGATCTCGTCGGCGGGGCCCGTCTCCACGATCCGGCCCCGGTGCATGACCGCGATGCGGTGGCTGACCTGGCGGACGACGGCCAGGTCGTGGGCGATGAAGACCAGGGCGAGGCCCAGATCGCGCTGGAGGTCGGTGAGCAGACCGACGATCTGGGCCTGGACGGAGACGTCGAGGGCGGAGACGGGTTCGTCGCAGACGAGGACCGAGGGTCCGGGGGCCAGGGCGCGGGCGATGCCGACGCGCTGGCGCTGTCCGCCGGAGAAGGCGCGCGGGTGGCGGCCGGCGGCCTCGGGGTCGAGACCGGCCAGGCACAGCAGGTCCGCGACGCGGGCGGCCCGTGCCGCGCGGTCGCCGAGGCCGAAGGCGATCAGGGGCTCCGCCACGATCTCGCCGACGGTCATCCGGGGGTTGAGCGAGGCGTACGGGTCCTGGAACACCATCTGGACCTGGCGGCGCACGGTGTGCAGGGTGCGCCGCGAGGGCCGGGTGATGTCCTGGCCGCGCAGCCGGAGCGTGCCGGCGTCCGCGCGGTGGGCGTGGGCGAGGATCCGGGCCAGGGTGGACTTGCCGGAGCCCGACTCGCCCACGATGCCCAGGGTCTCCCCCGCCGCGAGCGTGAGGGACACGCCGTCGAGCGCGGGGGCGGGGGACCGGCCGATGCCGCGTCCCCGGTACGTCTTGCGCAGTCCCTCCGCCTCCAGGACGACGGCGCCGGGCGCGGGCCGGCGGAGCGGCGCGGGCGGGGCCGGGGCTGGCAGCGGTCCGGCGCGCCGGACGGCGGGCGGGCAGGCGACGCCCACCCCGTCACCGGCCGGGGCGAGCGGCGGCGCCGCCGTACGGCAGCGGTCCTCGACGAGGGCGCAGCGGTCGGCGAAGGCGCAGCCGGGTCCGAGGAGGGCGAGGTCGGGCGGGCTCCCCGGAATGCCGGTGAGCCGGGTCCCGGACGGGGTGGAGAGCCGGGGCACGGCGGCGAGGAGTCCGGCGGTGTACGGGTGGCGGGGGCGGGTGAGGACCTGCGCGGTGGGGCCGTCCTCGACGACCGTGCCGCCGTACATGACGAGGACGCGGGCGCAGGAGCGGGCGACGACGCCCATGTTGTGCGTGATGAGGACGAGTGCGGTGCCGGTCTCCCGGTTGAGGTCGCCGAGCAGGGTGAGGATCCGGTCCTGGACGGTGGCGTCGAGCGCGGTGGTGGGTTCGTCGGCGAGCAGGACGTCGGGCTCCCCGGCGAGGGCCATGGCGATGAGGATGCGCTGGCGTTGTCCGCCGGAGAACCGGTGCGGGTGGTCGGCGGCGCGCCGGCGGGGTTCGGGGATGCCGACCCGGCCCAGCAGGTCGACGGCGTGGGCGCGGCGTGCGGCCCGGTCGTGGTGGCCGTGGGCGCGCAGCACCTCCTCGATGTGGGCCCCGGCGGTCAGGACGGGGTTCAGTGCCGTCATGGGGTCCTGGAAGACCATGCCGATCCGGGCGCCGCGCACGGCGCGCAGCTCCGGTTCGGTGGCGGCGGTGAGGTCCTGGCCGTCCAGGTGCACGGTGCCGGTGGTGATGCGGCCGGTGCCGGGGAGCATCCGGTTGAGGGCGAGGGCGGTGGTGGACTTCCCGGAGCCGGACTCGCCGACGACGGCCAGGGTCTCGCCCCGTTCCAGGGTGAAGGAGACCCCGCGTACGGCGTGCAGCGCGGAGCCGTCCGGGGCGGTGAAGTCGACACCGAGGTCGTGGACCCGGAGCAGGGGGTGCGCGGTCATCGGCGTATCTCCCGGTTGAGCGCCTCGGCGACGAGCGAGAGGCCGAGGACGAGTGCGGTCACGGTGATCAGGGGTCCGGCGGCGAAGTGGGGTGCCTGGGCGAGATAGGGCATGGACTGGCCGAGCACGGATCCCAGGGTGGGTTCCGGCGGGCGCACGCCGACGCCGAGGAAACTCATGGCGCCCTCGATGAAGACGGCGACGGTCAGGGAGACGGCGATCTGGACGACGAGGGGGTCGACGGCGTTGGGCAGGATGTGCCGGACGAGCACCCGGCGGGCCGACGTGCCCCCGACGCGGGCGGCGGTGACGTACTCCCGCTCGCGCTGGGCGAGGATCCCGGTCCGCAGCAGCCGGCCGAAGACCGGGATCTCGGCCAGCGCGACGACCAGGATCACGGGGGTGCGCCCGGGGCCGAGGATCGCGGTGACGGCGAGGGCGAGAATCAGTCCGGGGAAGGCGAGGAGCAGGTCGAAGACCCGTTGGACGGCGGTGTCGACGGCCGGGTGCGCGGCGGCCGCGAGGGCGAAGAGGCAGCCGAGGGCGGCGCCGAGCGGCACGGCGAGCGCGATGATCCCCAGGTCGGCGCGGATGCCGAACAGGACCCGGCTGAGCAGGTCCCGGCCCAGGTCGTCGGTGCCGAGCGGATGCCCGGGGGCGGCGATCCCCGCGAGGCTCCGTCCGCTCTGGTCGGTGGGCCCGTGTCCGGTGAGGAGGGGGGCGAGCAGTCCGGCGAGGACCACCGCGCCGACGAGGACGAGCCCGGTGCGGGCGCGGGTGGTGGACAACGCCCTGCGGTACGGGTGGGGGGCGCGGCCCCGGCCGGTGGCCGGGCGGGGGTCCGGGGACGCGGGGCGTCCGGTGGGGGCGGTCGTGGAGGTCATGGTGTTACTCCCACCTGATCCGGGGGTCGAGCAAGGCATGGACGAGGTCGGTGAGCAGCTGGACGAGGACGAAGACGGCGACCAGGAGCAGCAGCAGGTCCTGGACGACCGGGTAGTCGCGGCGCTGGAGGCCCTGTTCGGCGAGCTGGCCGAGGCCGGGCCAGGCGAAGATCGCCTCGACGAGGACGGCGCCGCCGAGGAGGTGCCCGGTCTGCATGCCGAGCAGGGTGACGACCGGGGGCAGCGCGTTCGGCAGGGTGTGGCGCCACAGCAGCCGGCGCGGCGCGATCCCGGCGGCCCGCGCGGTGCGGATGTGGTCCTCGGCCCGTCCGCGTTCGATGCCGTCCTGGAGGGCGCGGCCGAGGACGGCGGCGCTCGGCAGGGCGAGGCAGAGCGCGGGCAGCAGCAGGTACTGGACGGAGAGGTCCGGTGCCGTGAGGAAGGCGACGCGTCCGCCCGGCGGCAGCACCCCCAGCACCACGGCGAACAGCAGAACCAGCAGGACCCCGCTGACGAAGGGCGGCACGGCGAGCGCGGCGGTGGTGGCGGCCCGGACGGCCCCGGTGATCCACCGGCTGCGGGAGGTGGCCCCGAGCACCCCGAAGGCGGTGCCGAGGGCGACGACGAGGAGCAGGGCGGCCAGGGTGAGTTCGGTGGTGGCGCCGAGCCCGTCGCGGATCAGGTCGGCGGTCTGCCCGCCGATGGCGTACGAGGGGCCGAGGTCGCCGGTGAGCAGCGAGCCGAGCCAGTGGAGGTACTGGGTGAGCAGCGGGGCGTCGAGACCGAGCCGGTCCCGGATCGCGGCGACGGTGGCCGCGTCGGCGTCGGGGCCGGCCAGGGTGGTGGCCGGATCGCCGGGGACGAGCCGCAGCACGGTGAAGACGAGGAAGGAGGCGAGGAGCAGGACGAGGAGGGCCGACGGCACCCGTCGGATCAGATAGGTGCGCATGTCAGGCCAGGTACGCGTCGTCGAGGTCGAGGTAGGAGAACTTGTTCAGCCTCACCCCGTGCAGCCGGTCGGCGGAGACCTGGATCTGTCCGCGGACGACGAGGTCGATGAGGAAGGCCTCGTCGAGCAGGAGCGTGGAGATCCTCTCGTACTGGGCGCGGGCGGCGGCCCGGTCGGCCGGGGGCTCGGTCCAGGCCTCGCGGACCAGTTCGGTGTAGCGGGCGGAGCGGTAACGGGAGGTGTTCCTGGCCTCGTTGAACGGATAGGCGCTCACGGCGAGGGTGGAGGGCTGGACCTGGGCGAAGCCGTGGCCGAGGGTCCACAGGGCCGGCATGTCCTGGGAGATCAGCTTCTTCTGCGCCGTGGCGGGGTCGGTGGGCTGGAGGGTGACGCGGACGCCGACCTGCTTGAGGTCGTACTGGATCGATTCGGCGATGGCCGTCTCGCCGGGCAGGGCGAGGTGGAGCAGGGGGAAGGCGAGACCGCTGTGGCCGGCGGACCGCAGCAGGGCGCGGGCCTTGGCCGGGTCGTGGGTGTAGTGGGTGCGGTGCGCCTCGGTGAAGGCGGGCGAGGACCGGGGCCAGGGGGCGGCGGAGGCGAGGCCGTAGCCGCCGAGGGACTGGGCGAGGAGCCGGTCGCGGTCGACGGCCCGGGCGAGCGCCTGGCGTACGGTGCGGTCGTCCAGCGGGGCGACGGTGGTGTTGACGCCGAGGTAGACGGCTCCGCCGCCGGTCGCGTAGTCGGTGATGGTGAGGCCGGGAGCGTCGCGGACCGTGACGAGGCTCTTGCCGGGCACGTTGAAGGAGAGCTGCGACTGGCCGGAGCGCAGGGAGGAGACGAGGGCGTCGGCCTGGGGGACGACGCGCAGTTCGACACCGTCGAGGTAGGGGCGGCCGGGCCGCCAGTAGTCGGGGTTGCGCACCAGGCTGAGGCCCGATCCCGGGCTCCACTTCTTCAGGGTGAAGGGGCCGGTCCCGATGAGCCGCCGGCCGGCCACGGCGTCCTCGACCGACTCCGGGTCCGTGATGATCATGAATTCGAAGAGGTCGAAGAGGTTGTTCACCGGATGTGCGAGTCGCAGGACCAGCGTGTGCGGGCCGCGCTTCTCGAATCCGGTGACGGCGGCGGCCGTCGCTCTCAACTGGGCGGCGCGTACGGGTTTCTGAAGGTTCTTCACCGCGAAGATCACATCGTCCGCGGTGAAGGCGCGCCCGTTGTGGAAGGTCACGTCGTCGCGCAGCTCCAGGGTGAGGGAGCGGCCGTCCTTCGCGTACGTCCAGGAGCGGGCCAGCTCCGGTTGCGGCACGAGCCGGTCGTCGTACCGGGTGAGGGTGTTGAAGACCAGCCGGTGCTGAAGGGACTGCGCGCTCTGGGAGAAGAGCAGCGCGGGGGTGAAGTCGCTGTTCACCGCGATGTCCAGCACCCCGCCGCGGCGGGGCCGGCCATCGGCGTCCCGGGCACGGGAGGAGGCGTCCGACACCGCCGAGCGGCAGCCCGCGAGCGCCGTTCCGAGAAGCAGGGCGCCGCCCGAGGCGGCGCGCAGGGCCGTGCGCCGGGAGGGGCCGGGCGGGGTCGGGGGATTCAGCTCGGTCATCGAAGCCTGCCTGTGACGGGGAGGGACGGTGGAAGGAGAGGGACGGCGGAGGGGAGGGACGGCCGGAGGGAACGGGCGGGCGCGCGAGGCCGCGCACCACCCGCCCGCCCGCGTTCGTTCCGCTGCGGAAGAAAGGAGGTGCCCCGGTCCCGGGGCAGGGAAAAGGGCGCCGTTCAGGGGCGCTTGACGGCATGTCGCGCGCGTACGGAAGAAGCAGGGAGCGCGGGCGGAAGGAGCACGGGCGGGGTTCGGCGCCGCAACGTTCCGGGACGGAAGGACGCGCGGGTCGTGCCGGCGGTCGTCCGCTCCGGGCAGGTGGGATCCGGGCAGGGGCCCGCCCGGGGATCAGCCCCGGGGGGCGTCAGGACAGCGGGGACCGCCCGGAAGGAGCCGGGCGCGCGGGGCCGGGCCGGTCAGCGGACGGCACAGACCGCGCTGGCCTGTCGACAGAGGTCGACGTGCCTGCGGGAGACGAGGCGCTTGTCCGGGTTCACGGGAGCAATATGACAGCGGCTCCGCCGGACGGTCAACCGGCCCTGTCCGGATCCTGGACGGCGGTGACGGTCCGTCCGGCGCCGCGCGGTCAGCGCCCGTCGGCCGCCAGAGGGCTTCTGAACAGCGGATTCAGGACGACCGTGGCGGCGGCGACCGGGAGCACCGCCGTCCCGGCATGCGGACTGACGATGCGCTCGGGGTCGCGGCAGACATGGGACAGGTCCACGGCGGCGCCGCGGATCTCCTCCAGGTAGTCGGGGTGCACCAGGCTGGCGTGCTCGGTGACCACGACGACGTCCGGATTGAGGACGTCGAGGAGCAGCGCGAGGGCCCGGCCGACCGCGCGGGCCCGTTCGCGCAGCAGCCGGTCGGCGCGCCGGTCCCCCGCCGCCGCGGCGTCCACCACCAGGAACGCGTCGGCGTCGGGCACGATCCCGCGCCGCACGGCGGTCCGGGCCAGAGCGGTGTTGGAGGCGGTGGCCTCCAGACAGCCGGACCGCCCGCACGGGCAGTCCGCGGTCGAGTCGGGCACCGGCAGATGGGCCACGTCACCGGCGCGCGATCCCGGCCCCTGGTGGACCACGCCCGCGATGCCGAACGCCGCGTCGACCACGTTGCCGACGAAGAGATGGACGAGGCTGCGGCGGGCCGCGGGCCGGCCGAACAGGATCTCGGACTGGGCGACGGCGCGGGCGTGGTTGTCGACGCGGACCCGGACCCCGCCCAGGTCGCGGCCGAGTTCGGCGGCGAGCGGCCGCTGCCGCCAGCCGAGGGCGTCGTGCCGCACGGCCGTTCCGGTGCCGGGGTCGACCCAGCCGCCGAGCGCCGCTCCCACCCCGAGCAGCCGCCGGCCCGGGGCCGCGTCGGCGAGGAAGGCGCGCAGCCCCCGGGCGATCCGGTGGGCGCGGGCGCCGGGGTCCGTGCCGTCGTCGGGCAGGGTGCGCCGGGCGAGGAGCCGGCCGCGCAGGTCGACCAGGCCGAAGGTCGAGGAGGGGACGCCGATGTGGACGCCGCCCACCACCGGGCCCGTGCTCTCACCGGTGTGCAGATCGACGGGGATCTGCGGGCGGCCCACCTTCGTGACGGCCTCCCGCCCGGCCAACTCCCGTACCAGGCCGCGCTCCACGAGGTCGGTGCACTGGCGGGAGACCGCGGCCGGGCTGAGTCCGGAGAGGTCCGCGATCGTGCGGCGGGCCACCGGTCCGTGGTCGAGGACGGTGCGCAGCACGGTGGCCGCGTTGGCCTCGCGCCGGCCGTCACCGGCCGCCCGGAAGACGTACGGGGCTGCGGTCATGGGGCCTTCCTCCGGTTCCGCGACCCCCGGGGGCGGTCGCAACATTGCGGGGGCGTGAATTCGTGCCGGGCCCCGGAGCCGTCTGCGGGGCCGTGCGTGCGCCACTCCCCGACCGGCCGGGGAAAGCGCAGTTCAGGGGCGTTCTCCTGGTGTGCGTCCGGCGGGCCGACGGGCCCCGCACAGGCGCCGATTGAACCACTCCGCACGGCGTTCGGGGGCGGCCGGGGGCGCTTGACGCACGCCGGGGCGCGCTGCGAGTCTCCGGAACATGTTCGCGACGGCCTCCACCGATGCGCGGCCGGTCCGCGCCGGCCGCCCCGCACCGCGCCCCGTGTGTCCGGGCCGCTGTCCCGCCGCCTGACCGGTTCCGCACCGCGGCCCCCGCGGCTCCCGCCCCGCACGCCGGCCACGCGCCGTTCCGTTCCGGGACGGCCCGTCCTCCCGTACCACCCGCCCTCGTGACGGCTCCACGTCCGGCACCGGGCGGCATCCGGCCGTCTTTATTTCCGCTCCGAAATCAATCGACTCCCCCGCCCGCCGGCCCCGTGCCGGTGCGGGGCGGGGAACGTCCTCTCCGAAGGGATCCACCCGTCATGACCACCACCGCACCCGCCACCGTCACCGTCCACAAGCTCGGCGGCCGGATCGGCGCCGTCGTCTCCGGGGTACGCCTGGGCGGCGACCTCGCGCCCGAGACCGTCGCCGCGATCCGGGCCGCGCTGCTGGCCCACAAGGTCGTCTTCTTCCGGGGCCAGGACCATCTGGACGAGGAGAGCCACGAGGCGTTCGGCCGGCTGCTCGGCACCCCGGTCGCCCACCCCACCGTCCCGTCGGCCGACGGCCGTTACTCGCTCGGCATCGACTCGGACCACGGCGGCCGGGCCAACCAGTGGCACACCGATGTGACGTTCGTGCCCGCGTACCCGGCCTTCTCCATCCTGCGGGCCGTCGTCGTCCCGCCGTACGGCGGCAACACCCTGTGGTCCAACACGGCGGCCGCGTACGCGGAGCTGCCCGCCGGGCTGCGCACCCTGGCCGACGGACTGCGCGCGGTCCACAGCAACGACTACGACTACGCCGCGGTGCGTCCCGACGCCCTGCCGGAGGCCCTGGCCCAGTACCGGGAGGTGTTCACGTCCACGAAGTTCCTCACCGAGCACCCGGTGGTCCGGGTGCACCCGGAGACGGGTGAGCGCGTCCTGCTGCTGGGCAACTTCGTCCAGCGGATCGCCGGGCTGAACGGACGGGACTCCCGGGCGCTCGTCGACCTGTTCCAGTCGCACATCGAGCGCCCGGAGAACACCGTGCGCTGGGACTGGCAGGTGGGCGACGTGGCCATCTGGGACAACCGGGCGACCCAGCACTACGGCGTCGACGACTCCGACACGCACGAGCGCAAGCTGCGGCGCGTCACCATCGACGGGGACGTCCCCGTCGGCACGGACGGCCGCACCTCCACGCTCCTCAGCCCGGAGACCGTGCCCGACCCGTCGTTCGGCATCCCCTCCGGCGCGTCGACGGCGGCGGCCGCGTCGTAGCCCGGGGCAGTCGCGGGCGGGCGGCCCCGTGCCGTCCGCCCGCGGGGTCACGGCAGCGGCAGTCCCGCGTAGTTCTCCGCGAATTCGGCGGCGGCGTGCGGCGAGTCCGCGATCCTGTCGAGCTGCGCACGCTGGAGCCGGGTGTCGAAGCCGCTCCGGTCCGGCGCGGTGTGCAGGGTCGTGGTCATGAACGACGAGAAGTGCTCGGCCCGCCACACCCGCCGCAGACAGGTGTCGGAGTACGCGTCCAGCAGATCGGCGGAGCCCGTCATGCGGAGCCGTTCCAGGGCGCGGGCGAGGACGACGACGTCGGCGACGGCCAGATTGAGGCCCTTGGCCCCGGTCGGCGGGACGATGTGGGCGGCGTCGCCGGCCAGCAGGACGCGCCCGTAGCGCATGGGCTCGGTGACGGAACTGCGCATCGGGAGCACGGACTTGGCGGTGATGGGGCCGCGCCGCAGCTCCCAGTCGCCGTCCACGGCGAAGCGGGCGTCGAGCTCGTCCCAGATCCGGCTGTCGGACCAGTCGGCCGGGTCGGTGCCGCCCGGCACCTGGAGATAGAGCCTGCTGACCTGGGGCGAGCGCATGCTGTGCAGGGCGAATCCGCGCGGTGAGTGGGCGTAGATCAGCTCGTCGCAGGAGGGCGGCACGTCGGCCATGATGCCGAGCCAGGAGTACGGGTACACCCGGTCGTAGGTCCGCCGGGCCGTTTCGGGGATCGCGGCGCGGGTCACCCCGTGGAAGCCGTCGCAGCCCACCACATAGGCGCAGTCGAGCCGTTCCTCCCGGCCGCGGTGCGTGTAGCGGACGACCGGCCGGTCGGTGTCGGCCCCCTCCACGGAGGTGACGGTCGCCTCGAAGAGCAGGGGCGGGCCGTCGTCGAGCTGGAGGGCGACGAGGTCCTTGACGACCTCCGTCTGCGCGTAGACCCAGACCCTGCGGCCCCCGGTCAGGGCGGGGAAGTCGATCCGGTGGGACCGGCGGTCCCAGCGCAGCTCGATCCCGTCGTGGACCAGTCCCCGCGCGTCGAGGCCCTGGGCGGCCCCGGCCTCGCGGAGCGCGTCGACGGTCGGCTGTTCCAGGATGCCGGCGCGCTGGCGCCGCTCGACGTAGGCGCGGTCGCGGCTCTCCAGGACCACACAGTCGATGCCCGCGCGGTGCAGCAGCCGGGCCAGCAGCAGTCCGGCCGGGCCGCCCCCGACGATTCCCACGGTGGTGTGCACGGTCACTTCTCCTCTGCGGGGCGGGCGAGTTCGGTGAGGATGCGGTCGGCCGCGGCGAAGGCGGCGTTGGCCGCCGGGACCCCGCAGTAGACGGCCGCCTGGAGCAGCACCTCGCGGACCTCCTCGGGGCCGAGGTCGCCGCTCTCCAGGGCGGCGCGCAGATGCAGGTCCCGTTCCTCGTGGTGGCCGAGGGCGATGAGGGCGGTGAGGGTGAGGCAGCGCCGGGTGCGGTGGTCGAGGCCGGGCCGGGTCCAGATCTCGCCCCAGGCGTAGCGGGTGATGAAGTCCTGGAAGTCGGCGGTGAACGGGGTCGTCCGGGCGGCGGCCCGGTCGACGTGGGCGTCCCCGAGGACCGAGCGGCGCCGGGCCGTTCCGGCGGAGTGCCGGGACGCGTCGTCGGCGGGGCGGTGCGGTGCGGCGGCGAAGTGGCCGCGGAGCGCGGCGGCGACGGCGGCGGGCCGTTCGACGTTGGCGAGATGGGCGGCGCCCGGCAGTTCGAGGAGGGCGGCCCCGGGGATGCCGTCGGCGAGCGCGCGGGCGTCGGCCACCGGGGTGGCCGGGTCCTCGCGCCCCGCGACGACGAGGGTGGGCGCGGTGATCCGGCCCAGGGCGTCGCGCAGGTCGTACGTGGCGAGGGCCTCGCACAGCGCGGCGTATCCGCCGGGGTCGACGTCGTGGAGCCCGGCGATCAGGGTGCGGGCGGCCGGTTCGCCGGCGAAGTCCGGGGTGAACCAGCGGCCCGCCGCCGTGGCGGCCACGGCCCCCGTCCCCCGGTCGCGTACGAGCGCCGCTCGGTCGTGCCAGGCGCGCGGATCGCCGAACCGGGCCGAGGAGCACACCAGGGCGAGCGCACTGACCCGGTCGGGGTGGTGGACGGCGAGCCAGGTGCCGACGGCGCCGCCGAGAGAGATCCCCGCGTACGCGAACCTGTCGATGCCGAGCGCGTCCGCGAGGTGAAGCACCTGCGCGGCGAGTCCGGCCACCCCGCCGCCGGTCGCGGCCGGCGAGCCGCCGTGTCCGGGCAGGTCCCAGCGCACGACCCGGTGGTCCCGGGCGAGGATCCCGGTCTGCGCGTCCCAGACGGACAGGGAGGTGCCGAGCGAGGGTCCGAGGAGGAGCGGGGGCGCGGCAGGGGGGCCGTCCTCGCGGTGGTGGAGCGGACGGGTGGGGGCGATTCCGGAAGGGTCCGGGGGTGGCATGGGTCCTCCTGGATGCGGCGGGTCGGAACGGGTGCGGGGGTGGCCTGCCGCCTCAGACCGGGGCCGGGCCCCGGCGCAGGGCCCGGTCGACGAGGGGGCCGGCCGCACCGGTGCTGCCGGACGGGTCGGTGAGGGGGGCGAGGTCGTCGTCGGACAGGGTGCCCGCGAGGGCGGGGTGTGCGGTGAGGGCGTCGCGGAAGGCGAGGGATTCGCGGGCGGTGCGGGCCGCCGCCTCGGCGACCGCCGTCCGGGCGGCGGCGCGTCCGAGGCGTGGGGCGAGCGCGGCGGCGATCCGTTCGCTGACGACGAGTCCGCCGGTCGCGTCCAGGTTCGCGCGCATGCGCCGGGGGTGGACCCGGAGCCCCTCGATGAGCGCGGCGGCGGCCTCGGCGGCTCCGCCGGTGGTGCGCAACGCCTCGCGCAGGGGCTGCCATTCGGCGTGCCAGGCGCCGGGCGGGCGTTCGTCCTCGGCGGTGAGCGCGCCGTACAGGACGGCGGCCAGCGCGGGCGTCTGCCGGGCGGCCGAGGCGATGAGCACGGCTCGGGCGGGGTTCGCCTTGTGGGGCATGGCGGAGGAGCCTCCCCCGCTGCCCTCGGCGAGTTCGCCGATCTCCGTGCGGGAGAGGACGAGGACGTCCGCCGCGATCTTCCCGAGGGCTCCGGAGGTGAGGGCCAGCGCCCCCGCGAGGTCGGCGACGGGGGTGCGCAGGGTGTGCCACGGCAGCGTGGGTACGGCGAGTCCGGTCTCGGCCGCGTAGGCCTCGACCAGGCGGATCGCGGCCCCCGGGTCGGGGTCGGACGGGTCCGTGAAGGCCGCCAGGGTGCCCGCCGCGCCGCCGAGTTGGACCGGCAGCCGGGCGAGGACGGCGGCGAGGCGGTCGCGGGCGTCGAGCACCAGGGCGCGCCAGCCGGCCGCCTTGAGGCCGAAGGTGGTCGGGACGGCGTGCTGGGTGAGGGTGCGGCCCGCCATCGGCGTGTCGCGGTGCTCGGCGGCGAGGCGGGCGAGGGCGGTCGCGGTGCGGTCCAGATCGGCCAGGACCGTGCGCAGTGCTCCGGCCGCGACCGTCATGGCCGCCGTGTCCAGGATGTCCTGGCTGGTCGCGCCCCGGTGCACCTGGGCGGCGGCCTCCGGGGCGTGCGCGGCGACGGCGGCCGTCAGGTCGGCGACCAGCGGGATGACCGGGTTGCCGCCGGCGCGGGCGCGGACCGCCAGGGAGCGGAGGTCGTATCCGCGTACGTCCCCGGCCGCGGCGACGGCGCGCGCGGTCCCGGGCGGGGCCTGGCCGAGCGCTTCGCGCGCGCGGACCAGGGCGGTCTCGGCGTCGAGCAGGGCCTGGAGGTACGCCGTGTCACCGGTCGCGTCCGCCACGGCCGTTCCGGCCCGTACGGGTGCCAGCAGTCCGATGTCGGCGGCGGGGTCAGCCGAAGTCAAGGAAGACCGTCTCCTCGTGTACGCCGTCGTGCTGGAGGCGGATGTCGAACCGGTGGACGCCGTCGCCCTCCGCCACCGTGATCAGGGTCGCGCGCCGTTCACCGGGCAGCCGGGCGAGGAGCCGGTCGCTGCCGAGGCCCGGGGCGTCGTGCAGGTAGGCGCGTGTGTACAGATGGTGGGTCAGTCCGCGGGCGAAGACCGCGAGGGCGAGGTAGGGGGCGCCGCCCGGGGGCAGGGTGCGTACGGCGTAGTGGCCGTCGGCGTCCGTCGGGACCCGGCCGAAGCCGGTGAAGGCGAGGCCGTGGCGGCCGGCGACCGCACCGGTGACGGGGTCGCGGCGCAGGGAGCCGGGTGCCCCGTGCCGCGATCCGTCGGGCGCGGGCTGCCACACCTCCACGAGCGCGTCCGGGACCGGATCCCCGGCCCCGTCGAGGACCCGGCCGTGCACGACGAGCGCGCCGGGGTGTCCGGGCGGGGCGAGGTCGCCGCCTCCGGTGAAGGGCAGGGCGTAACCGTAGAAGGGTCCGACGGTCTGCGACGGGGTGGGGCCGGGCGGCGGGGTGGCGGGCATCAGCGGCCTTCCTCGGTCCAGGTGGCGGACGGGCCGTCCAGGACGATGTCCCAGCGGTAGCCGAGCGAGCGTTCGGGGACGGATCGTTCGTGGTCGTACGCGGCGACGAGCCGTTCGCGCGCGGCGTCGTCGGTGACGGACTGGAGGATCGGGTCGTAGGGGAAGAGCGGATCGCCGGGGAAGTACATCTGGGTGACGAGCCGCTGGGTGAACGCGGTGCCGAACAGCGAGAAGTGGATGTGCGCGGGGCGCCAGGCGTTGGTGTGGTTGCGCCACGGGTAGGCGCCGGGCTTGACCGTGGTGAAGGCGTAGCCGCCCCGGTCGTCCGTCAGACAGCGGCCGACGCCCGTGAAGTGGGGGTCGAGCGGGGCGGGGTGCTGGTCGCGCAGGTGGGCGTAGCGGCCCGAGGCGTTGGCCTGCCAGATCTCGACGAGCTGGCCGCGCACGGGGCGGCCGGAGCGGTCGAGGACGCGGCCGGAGACGGTGATGCGTTCGCCGAGCGGTTCGCCGTGGTGCTGCCGGGTGAGGTCGTGGTCGAGGTCGGTGATGTCGGTGACGCCGAAGACGGGGCCGGAGAGTTCGACGGCCTCGGGGTCGTCGCCGACGGCTGTCAGGGGGGTGCGGGGGTGGCGCAGGGTGGTGGAGCGGTAGGGGGCGTAGTCCCGGGCGGGGTGCGGGCGGGCGGGGGCGCCGGCCGCGCGGGCGGCGGCGTAGGCGGTGCGGGCGGCGTCGATCTCGGCGGTGATCGCGGCCTGGCCGGGTGTGCGCGGGGCGGCACCGGTTCCGGCCCGGTCCGGTATGCGCGGGGTGGCGGGGGCGGTCATACGGGTCGGTCCTCACTCTCGTGTACGGGGGCGTCGGTGCGGGCGCGCACCTCGGCGGCGTCGACGCCGGGCGCGGTCTCGACCAGGAGCAGTCCGGCGGGGGTGACGTCCAGGACGGCCAGGTCGGTGATGACGCGGTGGACGCAGGCGCGGCCGGTGAGCGGCAGCGTGCAGCGCTCGACGAGCTTGGGGCTGCCGTCCTTGGCGGTGTGGGTCATGGTCACGATGACGCGGCGCGCCCCGTGCACGAGGTCCATGGCGCCGCCGATGCCGGTGACGAGCTGTCCGGGCACGGCCCAGTTGGCGAGGTCGCCGCGCGCGGAGACCTGCATGGCACCGAGGACGGCCGTGTCGATGTGGCCGCCCCGGATCATGGCGAAGGAGAGCGCCGAGTCGAAGAACGAGGCGCCGGGCAGGACCGTCACGGTCTCCTTGCCCGCGTTGATGAGGTCGGGGTCGACGTCCTCCTCGTACGGGAAGGGGCCGGTGCCGAGGATGCCGTTCTCGGACTCCAGGACGACGTGCACGTCCGGGGGCAGGTGGTTGGGGATCAGCGTCGGCAGGCCGATGCCCAGGTTGACGTACTCGCCGTCGCGGAGTTCGGCGGCCGCGCGGGCGGCCATCTCCTGGCGGGTCCAGCTCATCGGCGGCCGTCCTCGTCGGGGGTGGGGCGTGGGGTCACGGTGCGCCTCTCGATCCGTTTGGCGGCGGCCTGCGCGGGGGTGAGCGGGACGACGCGCCGGACGAAGACGCCGGGGAGGTGGACCTGGTCGGGGTCGATCGCACCGGGTTCGACGAGTTCCTCGACCTCGGCGACGGTGATCCGACCGGCCATGGCGGCGAGCGGGTTGAAGTTGCGGGCGGCCTTGCCGAAGACGAGGTTTCCGTGCCGGTCGCCCCGGGCGGCCCGGACGAGGGCGAAGTCGGTGCGGATGCCGTGCTCCAGGACGTGGGGGACGCCGTCGAAGTCGCGGACCTCCTTGGCCGGGGAGGCGACCGCGACGCCGCCGCGTCCGTCGTAGCGCCAGGGCATGCCGCCGTCGGCGACGAGCGTGCCGACCCCGGCCGGGGTGTAGAAGGCGGGGATGCCGGCGCCGCCGGCCCGCAGCCGCTCGGCGAGGGTGCCCTGCGGGATGAGTTCCAGTTCCAGTTCGCCGGCCAGGTACTGGCGGCCGAACTCCTTGTTGGCCCCGATGTACGAGCCGGTGACCCGGCTGATGCGGCCGGCGGCGAGCAGGGTGGCGAGCCCGGACTCCTGGGCGCCGCAGTTGTTGGAGACGACGCGCAGATCGCGGGTGCCCTGGGCGTGGAGGGCGGCGATCAGGGTGTCGGGGACGCCGCTGAGCCCGAATCCGCCCACCGCGAGCGAGGCGCCGTCCGGCACATCGGCCACGGCCCGCGCGGCGGAGGCGACCACTTTGTCCATGGGACGACTCCCCAGGTGTTCGCATAGTGAAGTTTTTTTCACTATTCTTGGCCCGGAGTCTGCCGCCGCCCCCGCGCCCCTGTCAACGGGCGGCCCGCCACCACCGCCGGGCCGCCCGTCGCCCGCTTCACTACTGTGTCCCCACCACGCACCACGGAGAGCCGATGCCACCGACCCCCACCGACCGCGCGACCGGCACGGAGCCGCCCGCCGAGGCCGTCACCCCGCTGATCCGGGGCATCGCCGTGCTGCGCCGCCTCACCGACGAGGGCGGCGCGATGAGCCCGAGCGCCCTCGAACGCGCCACCGGACTGGCCCGTTCCACGGTGGACCGGATCGTCGCGACCCTGGCCCGGATGGAATACGTCCGGGTGGAGGGCCGCGATGTGGTGCTCGCCCCGCGCCTGCTGGAGCTGGGCAACGCCTATCTCTCCGCGCTGCGCCTCCCGGACCTGCTCGGCGGGCGCGCCGACGCGCTGGCCGACGCGCTCGACGAATCGGTCTCCCTCGCGGTGGCCGACGGCGACGGCATCCGCTTCGTCCATCAGGCCACCCGGCGCCGCGCGATGTCGCTCAGCTTCCGCATCGGCGATCCGCTGCCCGTCGAACGGACCGCTCCCGGACCGCTGTTGGCGGCCGGCTGGGACGAGGAGGAGTGGCGGAGGTGGCGGGAGCGCCGGGCCGCCGACCCGGACGGCGGGGCCTTCCCGGCGGCGCCGCCCCGTCCGCCGGCCGACGAGGCGGAGTTCGCCGCACGGGCCGGGCGGGCGGGGCGGGACGGCTGGGCCCTGGACGACCAGCTGATCGAACCGGGGCTCGTCGCCCTCGCCGTACCGGTGCCTGCCCCGGACGGCGCCCCGGCCTGCTTCCTCAGCGTCGTCAGCCACACCAGCCGGCACACCGCCGCCTCCCTGCGCGAGACCCTGCTGCCCCGGCTGCTGGCGGCGGCCGGGGAGATGGCACGGGAGCTGCGCGAGGCGCCGCCCGCCGCCCCGGACTCCCCCACCGCGCTCGCCTCCTGGACCGGCGCGTCCAAACAGGAGCTGGGCCGCGACTTCAACGAGTCCCTGGCCCGGGGCCTGAGCGTGCCGGCCGCCTTCGGCGCCGGCCGGGACGCGCTCACCCTGAGCGAGGTGGCCCGCGCCACCGGTCTGGCCAGGGCGACCGCCCGACGGGCCCTGATCACCCTGGAACACCTCGGCTACGTCACCGTGCGCGACCGGACGCACCACCTCACCCCGCGCGTACTCGCCCTCGGCTACCCGCCGTTGTCCCGGGCGGCGCTCCCGCAGATCGCCCAGCCGCACCTCGCGGCGCTCACCGGGCGGGTCCGGGACTCGGCCTCCCTGGCCGTACTCGTCGGGGACGAGGTCCAGTACGTCGCACGGGTCGCGACGCGGCGCATCATGAACGTCAACATCACGGTGGGGACGCGCTTTCCGGCGTACGCCACCTCGATGGGCCGGGTGCTGCTGGCCGCCCTGCCGGAGGCCGAACGCGACGCCCGGCTCGCGCGGAGCACGCCGCACGCCCTCACCGGGCGCACCGTCACCGACCGGGACGAGCTGCGCACCGTCCTGGACCGGGTCCGCGCCGAGGCGTGGGCGCTCGTCGACGAGGAACTGGAGGCGGGTCTGCGCTCACTGGCCGTTCCGGTCCGTGACCGCCACGGATCGGTGGTCGCGGCGGTGAACGTGGCCATGCACGCCGGCAGCCGCACCCTTGAGGAGTGCGCCTCGGAGGTGCTGCCCGCCCTGCGCGAGGCGGCGGCCCGCATCGAGGCGGATCTTCACCTCACCGAACGGTTCGTCCGCGTCCCCGCCCTCTGAGCCGGCCCGCCAGAGTGGACTTGCCAGTCCATTTCTCGCTTTCTACGGTGCGGGGACCGCGTCCGGCGAACCGGCCGGGCGCACCTCCCGAGGCGAGAGGCGTCTGTCATGCACGCGATTCACATCGAGCACCACGGCGGTCCCGAGGCGATGCTCTGGTCGCACCGGCCCGACCCGGCCCCCGGTCCCGGCGAGGCCCTGGTCCGGCTCGCCGCCGCCGGGGTCAACTTCATGGACGTCGGCGCCCGCTCCGGCGAGGCGGCCACATGGCCCGCCCCGACGGGACTCGGCGTCGAGGGCATGGGGTACGTGACGGCGCTGGGCGAGGGCGTGGCCGGCCTGTCCGTCGGCGACCGGGTGGCCTGGTTCTACCACCCGGGCAGTTACGCGGAGCTGCTGGCCGTGCCCGCCGCCGCGCTGGTCCCCGTCCCCCACGACGTACCGGACGAGACCGCGGCGGCGATCATGATGCAGGGGCTCACCGCACACCACTTCACCACCGCCACGTACGCCGTCCGGCCCGGTGACACGGCGGTCGTGCACGCGGCGGCCGGCGGGGTGGGGCTGGTGCTCACCCAGATGATCAAGGCGCGCGGCGGGCGGGTCATCGGTCTGGTGTCGCGGCCCGAGAAGGCCGCAGCCGCCGAGGAGGCGGGCGCCGACCACGTCCTCGTCTCCTCGGGCCCCGGCTTCGAGGACCGGGTGCGGGAGCTGACCGGCGGCGAGGGCGCGCACGTGGTGTACGACGGCGGCGGCACGGCCACGTTCCGCTCCTCCCAGCTGGCGCTGCGCCGGCACGGGGTGCACGCCTACTACGGGCCGTTCATGGGCGTGCCGTCCCTCTCCGTGACCGATCTGCCGCGCAGCATCCTGCTGACGTACCCGACCGTTCAGGACCACGTGCCCACCCGGCAGGCGCTGCTCGACCGGTCCGCGGAGGTGTTCGACCTGGTCCGCTCGGGACACGTCGTCCCCCGGATCGGCGGCCGCTACCCGCTCGCCGAGGCCGCGCGGGCCCACCGCGCCCTCGAATCCCGCCGCACCACCGGCAAGCTGCTGCTCCTGCCCTGACCGCCGGACCGGCGGTTCAATGGACTCCCCTGCCGCAGAAGGAGACCCGTGCCACTGACCCCCAAGGGCGCCGCGACCCGCGGGCGCATCGTCGAGGGCGCCGCCGACGCGATCCGGCTCCACGGCGTGTTCGCGCTCACCCTGGACGACGTGCTCGCCGCGACGTCGACCAGCAAGAGCCAGCTGTTCCACTACTTCCCCGGCGGGAAGGACGAACTGATGCTGGCGGTCGCCCGCCACGAGGCGGACCGGATCATCGGCGACCAGCAGCCGGAGCTGGGCGCCCTCACCTCGTGGGCGGCCTGGGAGCGCTGGCGGGACAAGGTCGTCGCCCGCTACCGCTCCCAGGGAAGCGACTGCCCGCTGGACATCGCCCTGTCGCGGGTCGGCGCGTCCACGGACGGGGCCCGCGCCGTGGCGACCGGGCTGCTGGAGCACTGGCAGGCCGAACTGGCCGCCGGGATCCGCCATATGCAGTCCCGCGGGGAGATCGACGGGGACCGGGACGCGGACCGCTCGGCGGCGGCCCTGCTGGCCGGAATCCAGGGCGGCGTGGTGATCCTCCTGACCACCGGCCGCATCGGGAACCTGGAGGCCGCGCTCGACCAGGGGATCGCCGATCTGCGGCGCCGCACGGCCGTCGCGCCGTGAGGGGCCGCATCAATCCACGGGCCCCGTCGGGGGCCGGCTGTTAAGATCGTCGTGCTGTCCGGCAGCGGGCCGCGTGTGACGAGGAGACCAGACATGGCAGGCGACGACGACATCTCCGGGTGAGACCCGGTAGTGATCGGCCACCGCGGGCGCCCAGAAGCGTCGGCGAAGTGGCCATGTCGTTGTCCCTTTCGGCCATTCTCCGGACGGCAGTCCGTGCCGACTCCGGAATGCACACACCGAGGTCTTCCGTATGTCCGACGCATCCATCATCTGCTCCCAGCTCTCCTTCTCCTGGCCCGACGACACCCCCGTCTTCGCCGGGCTCTCCTTCACCGTGGGCCCCGGCCGCACGGGCCTCGTCGCGCCCAACGGATCGGGCAAGAGCACCCTGCTCCGGCTGATCGCGGGCGAGCTGCGCCCCACCGGCGGCTCCGTCACCGTGGAGGGCACGCTGGGTTATCTCCCGCAGACCCTTCCGCTGACCGGCGATCTGTCGGTGGCCGAGGTCCTGGGCGTCGACGCGGTGATCCGCGCGCTCGACGCCGTCGAGTCCGGCGACGTGGACGAGAAGCACTTCGCCGTGATCGGCGACGACTGGGACATCGAGGAGCGCACCCGCGCCCAGCTCGACCGGCTCGGTCTCGGCGGCCTCGCCCTGGACCGGGGCATCGGCACGCTCAGCGGCGGCCAGGTCGTCTCGCTGGGGCTGGCCGCACAGCTGCTGAAGTCGCCGGACGTGCTGCTGCTGGACGAGCCGACGAACAATCTGGACCTGGACGCCCGCCATGCCCTCTACGACACGCTGGAGACGTGGAACGGCACGCTGCTGCTCGTCAGCCACGACCGGGCCCTGCTCGACCGCATGAACCGCATCGCCGAGCTGAACGCGGGCGAACTGCGGCTGTACGGGGGCGACTTCACCGCGTACGAGGAGGCCGTCCGGGCCGAGCAGGAGGTCGCCGAGAAGAACGTCCGCAACGCCGAGCAGGAGCTGAAGCGCGAGAAGCGGGAGATGCAGCAGGCCCGGGAGCGGGCCGAGCGCCGGGCGAGCAACGCCGCCCGCAATCTCAAGAACGCGGGCCTGCCGCGCATCTTCGCCGGGAACATGAAGCGCGGCGCCCAGGAGTCCGCGGGCCGGGCCGGTCAGACCCACGCCGCCCGGGTGGGCGAGGCCAAGGCCCGGCTCGACGAGGCCGGGCGCGCGGTGCGCGACGACCAGCACATCACGCTCGACCTGCCGGACACCGATGTCCCGGCCGGGCGGACGGTGCTGCTCGCCGAGGGGCTCCAGGTCCGTCTCGGCGACCGGGAGCAGTTCGCCGCGCCGGGCATCGACCTGACGGTCCGGGGCCCCGAGCGCATCGCGCTGACCGGCCCCAACGGGGCGGGAAAGAGCACCCTGCTGCGGTTGGTCACCGGCGATCTGGAACCGTCCGCGGGCAGCATCAGGCGGGCGGACGGGCGGATCGCCTATCTGTCGCAGCGCCTCGATCTGCTGGACTCCGCCCGCACGGTGGCGGAGAACTTCGCGGACTTCGCCCCGCACCGCACGGAGGCGGAGCGGATGAACCTGCTGGCCCGCTTCCTGTTCCGCGGGGACCGCGCCCATCTGCCCGTCGCCGTGCTGTCGGGCGGGGAGCGGCTGCGCGCCACCCTGGCCTGCGTGCTCTGCGCGGAGCCGGCCCCGCAGCTGCTGCTCCTGGACGAGCCGACCAACAACCTCGACCTGGTCAGCGCCGACCAGCTGGAGAGCGCGCTCGGCTCGTACCGGGGCGCGTTCGTGGTCGTCAGCCACGACGAGCGGTTCCTGGAGAGGATCGGGGTGGAGCGCCGGCTGCGGCTGGCCGACGGGGTGCTCACGGAGACCGGGGTGCCGCTGTCATGACCTCCTGACGTGCGGTTCCGGCCCGTCGACCGGCGGGCCGTCCAACGACCCCGTGGGAGTCCTTTCATGGCTAGGCATCATCCTCTGTCCCCTTCCACCCCGTCCGCCCTGCTCGCCCACGACCTCGTCCGCGTCCTCGGCGGACGGCGCGTCCTGGACGGGGTCTCCCTCACCGCGTCCCCCGGCCACCGCATCGGCCTCATCGGGGAGAACGGGGTCGGCAAGTCGACGCTGCTGCGGCTGCTGGCCGGTGCGGACGCACCGGACTCCGGCTCCGTGACCCGCCCCGCCGATGTGGGCTTCCTCCACCAGGAGATGGCGTACGACGCCGGGGCGACGATCGCCGACGTCCTGGACGAGGCGCTGCGCGAGGCCCGCGCCGATGTCGCGGAGCTGGAGCGGCTCTCGGCACGGCTCGCCGGGACCGACGAGAGCTCCCCGGAGTACGCCGCGCTGCTGGAGGCGTACGGCGGGCTGCTGGAGCGGGCCGAGGAGCGTGAGGTCTGGGACGCCGACCGGCGCGCCGGGGTCCTGCTGACCGGGCTCGGTCTCGGCGCGCTGGAGCACGGGCGGACGCTCGGTTCGCTGTCGGGCGGTCAGCGCGGCCGGCTGGCGCTCGCCGCGCTGCTGGTGCGGCGGCCCGGCGCCCTGCTGCTGGACGAGCCGACGAACCATCTCGACGACGAGGCGGCGGCGTTCGTCGAGGAGCAGATGCGGGCCGTGACCGGTCCGGTGGTGATCGCCAGCCACGACCGGGCCTTCCTGGACGCCGTCTGCACGGATCTGGTCGACCTCGATCCCGCGGTCGACGGTCCGGTGCGGTACGGCGGGGACTACACCGGCTATCTGGCCGGGAAGCGTGCCGAACGGGCGCGCTGGGAGCGGCGGTTCGCCGCGGAGGAGCAGGAGCTGGCCGCGCTGCGGCGGTCGGCGGACGTGACCGCCCGTGCCGTCGCGCCGGACCGGGGCCCGCGCGACAGCGAGAAGATGGGCTACGGGCTGCGGGCGGGCCGGGTACAGAGCCAGATCGCCCGCCGGGTCCGCAACGCCTCGCGCCGGGTGGAGGAACTGGAGCGCACCCGGGTCCCCCAGCCGCCCCCGCCGCTGCGGTTCCGGCACACCGCCCTGACCGGGGAGTCGGAGGACGGCACGCTGGTGTCGCTGCGCGGCGTCAGCGTCCCGGGCCGGCTCTCGGTCGACCGTCTCGATGTGACGGCACGGGACCGGCTGCTGGTGACCGGCGGCAACGGCGTGGGCAAGTCCACGCTGCTGGCGGTCATCGCCGGGCGGCTGGAGGCGCGGGGCGAGGTGGAGCGGCGGCCGGACCTGTTCTGGGCGATGCTCGCCCAGGACACCCGCTTCGCCCGTCCGGAGCGCACGGTCCGGACGGTGTACGAGGCCACGCTCGGCGCCGAGCGGGCCGAGGCGGTGCCGCTCGCCTCGCTGGGGCTGATCCACGCGCACGACGTCGACACCCCGGTGGGGCGTCTGTCGGCCGGTCAGCGACGGCGGCTGGCCCTGGCGATGCTCACGGCGCGTCCGCCGGAGCTCCTGCTGCTGGACGAGCCGACCAACCATCTGTCGCCGCGCCTGTGCGACGAGTTGGAGGACGCGCTCGGTCCCGGGCCCGGGGCGGTGGTCGTGGCCAGTCACGACCGCTGGCTGCGGCGGCGCTGGCAGGGGCGGGAGGTCCGGCTCGGCGCGTGACCGCCCGGGGCCCCGGCTCCCCCGGGGCCCGGCCCGTCTCCCTCAGCCGGCCGGGGGCTGTTCGCCGACCTCGATCAGGAGGGCCTGGGCCGGGTCGAGGGTCGGGAGGGGCAGCCCGGCGCGGGTGAGCACGGTGCCGGGCATGGGCACCCAGCCGTCGAGCGCGGCCCCGTACCAGGCGGGGGCGGTCACCTGGTGGAAGGACGGCAGCCCGGCCTCGGTGCGGATCCTGATGCGGTAGGCGCGCTCCGGAGCGAGACCCGGGAGGGGCACCCGGCCCGACTGGGCCGGTACGGACGTCGCGGTGCGGGCCCAGCAGTACAGGGCGGTGCGGGCGTCGGGGGCGACGACGCCGTGGAGATACGTGGCGTCGTCGCCCAGGTCGGCGCGGACGACGCGTCCACCGTGCAGCAGACCGCGTACCTCCTTGTACAGCGCGGCCCAGCGGGTCAGCGCGGCCCGTTCGTCCGGGGTGCGGGCGGTCAGGTCGTCCTCGATGCCGGCGTGCCCGAACAGGGCGGTGATCAGGCGGAACGAATCGTCGGTGACCCGGGCGGTCGTGTGGCTGCGGGGTCCGCCGACATGGGCGCCGACGAGTTCGGGCGGCAGTAGCTGCCCGGTCCAGCGCTGGACCGCCTGGCGTTCGACGGGGTCGTTGCAGTCCGAGGCCCAGACGCGGTCGGTGCGGGCGAGGACGCCGAGGTCGACCCGGCCGCCGCCGCTGGAGCAGGACTCGATCTCCAGGCCGGGGCGGCGGGCCCTGAGCGTGTCCATCAGCCGGTACAGGGCGTGTGTCTGGGCGTGTGTGCCCGGCCGGTCGCCGCCGTGGGCGTCGCGGTGCACGGCCTCGTGCAGGTCCCGGTTGTGGTCCCACTTCAGGTAGTCGATGCCGTACGCGCCGACCAGCGCGTCCAGCGATTCCAGGAGGTGGGCGAACGCGCCTTCGTGGGCCACGTCGAGCACGTACTGGTGCCGGGACGCCGGTCCGAGTCCGGCCGACGGACCGAGGATCCATTCGGGGTGCTCCCGGGCGAGCCGCGAGTCGAGGTTGACCATCTCCGGTTCCACCCAGAGGCCGAACTCCATGCCGTGGCCGTGCACCCGGTCGGCCAGCGGGCCCAGCCCGTCGGGCCAGACGGCCGGGTCCACGGTCCAGTCGCCGAGGCCGGCGGTGTCGTCGCGGCGGCCGAGGAACCAGCCGTCGTCCAGGACGAGCCGTTCCACGCCGACGGCGGCCGCCGCGTCGGCCAGGGCGAGCAGCCGTTCGGGCCGGTGGTCGAAGTAGACGGCCTCCCAGGTGTTGAGGGTCAGCGGGCGCGGGGAGGAGGGGTGGCCGGGGCGGGAGCGGAGCAGGGTGTGGAAGCGGTCGGCCAGGCCGTCGAGTCCGTCGGCGGACCAGGCGAAGAAGCACTCGGGCGAGGTGTAGGAGTCTCCGGGGGCGAGCCGGATCTCGCCGGGCACGAGGAGTTCCCCGCCGCCGAGGACCGCGCCGTGCACGCCCGCGCCCTCGGGGCGGCGCTCGGCCAGCCAGCGCTGGTTGCCGCTCCAGCCGACGTGGACCGCCCAGACCTCTCCCGTACGGAAGCCGAAGCCGGGCACGCCGACGGTGAGCAGATGCGGGGCGTCGTGCCCGGGGCGACCCCGGCGGACCTCGCGGACGTGCCCGGTGTGGGTGAGCGGGGTGCGCTGCGGTGCGCGTTCGCGGCACCAGGTGCCGGTGAAGTCCATGACCTCCTGGGCCCGGCCGGGCAGCGGGAGCATCACGGTGGCGGCGGCGAGGTCGTACGGGGCGGTGCCGGGGGCGTCCGCCGGGGCGGCGATCCGGGTGCGCACGGCGAGGATGCCGGAGGGGTCGAGCCGGTAGGTGAGCGTGTGGTCGAGTCCCGCGTCGTCGTCGTGGAGGTCGATCACGAGGGAGTCGGCGCTCTCCTCGGTGCCGGTCGTCCTGAGCCGCGGGGTGGTGGCGGTGCCGGCGCGGTGGCCCGCGTGGCCGGGGGTCCCCGACCAGCCCTCGGCCTGGGCGGGCCAGACCGTGAACCGGCGGGGCTCGTCCGGGGCGCAGTGCAGCCCGGCGCCGTCCCCCGACAGGGCGAGGGCCGCGAGCGCGTCGTCGTCGAGCGGGCCGAGGTCCTCGCCCCAGTGGAGCACGCGGGGCACCGGGGCGAGCAGTTCGACGGCGAGGCTCACCCCGCCCGCGCGCAGATAGACGATCCGGGCGGTGCTGCGGGTCATGCGGGGTCCTCTCCGGTCCGGGGTCGGTCTACGGCACGGCGACGTGGCGGCCCCCGGCGCCCGGAAGGCACGACCGGAGCCGTCACCGCCTCCCGGTCCGCACCCGGGCCGACACCTCACCCGCCATGGCATGCCCATGCTGGTGCTGTCGGAACCCCGGTGATCGCCCACGCGTGATCCGGGAAGCGGTGCGCGGCGGCTCCTCCGTCGCTCTCCGGCCGACCGCCCTCGGTGATAGCCTCGTCGAGGAATTCTCGGCTGGTGACCATGTGGGAGAGGTGAGGTTCATGACCGTGGTCAAGACCGCTGCTGTCGGCAGCACCCGTGTCGTCCTCACGTCCCGGGTCCCGGTCTGAGTCCGTTCTTCTCCACCCTGCTCTGAGCGTGTCCGCTCGCACGGTGGTGTGACGTCCTGACGGGGCCCCCGTTCAAAGGTCTCTCACGTTGTCGTCCTCCTCCTTCACCTCTTCGTCGTCCTCCGATGCGGTCCCGGAGGCGATCCGCACCGGCCGGTCGGCCGGCATCACCGCTCCCCCGCCCTCCCCTTGCCTCCCCCTCCCCCTCCACGAAACGGACCCGGCTCTCCTCATGAACGACTCCGCCACCTGGACCACCCGCCCCGAGACGGCCGACGACATCGACGCGATCCGCGAGGTCAACCTCGGCGCGTTCCCGACCCCGTTGGAGGCCGATCTCGTCGAGGCCCTGCGCACCGATCCGGCCTGGATTCCCGGCCTCTCCCTGGTCGCGGACGCCCCGGACGGGACCCTCGCGGCCTTCGCGCTGCTGACCCGGTGCCGCATCGACGACTCCCCGGCCCTCGTGCTGGGGCCGTGCGCCGTACTTCCCGCGTATCAGAGGACGGGCGCGGGATCCGCCGTGATCCGTGCCGCGCTCGAAGCGGCGCGGGTCCGGGGCGAGAACGTCGTCACCTGCCTGGGGCACCCGGACTACTACCCGCGGTTCGGGTTCGTCCCGGCCTCGGGGTACGGCATCCGCCCCGCCTTCGAGGTTCCCGACGAGGCCATGATGGTCCTCGCCCTCGACTCCACGGCTCCCGTACCGTCGGGCGTCATCCGCTATCCGGCGCCCTTCGGCGTCTGACGCACAGCGCTCCGGTCGGCCCGCCACTGTCAGGCGGCGGGCCGACCGGCCGTGGCGGCCCGCACCGCGTCCCCGCCGGTCACGGTTCCGTGGTGGCGGGCAGCCGGTCCCGGGTGTCGTGGTGGATCGGCGTGCCCGCCCCGGTCAGCCGGGTGCCCGTGCCGCCCCGGCGTTCGGCGACGATCTCGGCGACGATCGAGAGGGCGGTCTCCTCCGGGGTGCGGGCGCCGAGGTCGAGGCCGATCGGGGAGTGGAGGCGGTTCAGTTCCCGGTCGGTGAGGCCGGCTTCGCGCAGCCGGCGTTCGCGGTCCTCGTGGGTGCGGCGGGATCCCATCGCACCGACGTAGGCGACGGGGAGCCGAAGGGCGGTCTCCAGCAGGGGGATGTCGAAGCGGGGGTCGTGGGTGAGGACGCAGAGGACGGTGCGGGCGTCGGTCGCGGTGCTCGCGAGATAGCGGTGCGGCCAGTCGACGACGAGGTCGTCGGCGTCGGGGAAGCGCGCGCGGGTGGCGAAGACCGGACGGGCGTCGCAGACCGTCACATGGTGGCCGAGGAACTTGCCGGCCCGGACGAGTGCCGTGGCGAAGTCCACCGCGCCGAACACGATCATCCGGGGCGGGGGCACGCTGCACTCGACGAAGAGCGTCAGTCCGCCGGGGCAGCCCGATCCGTCCTCCGCGAGTTCGGCGGAGCCGGTGCGGCCCGTGTCCAGCAGGGCGCGGGCCTCGGCCGCCGCCACCCGGTCCAGCTCCGGCCGCCGGCCGAGCGTGCCCTCGTACGAGCCGTCGGCGCGGACCAGCAGGGCCTGCCCGAGGAGGTCGTCCGGGCCCCTGGCGACGCGGGCGAGCGCGGCGGGCTCGCCGCGCACCGCGGCCTCGACCGCCGCCGCGAACACCGGTGTCCCCGCGCGCACCGGGGTGACCAGGACGTCGAGGACGCCGCCGCAGGTGAGTCCCACGGCGAAGGCGTCCTCGTCGCTGTAGCCGAACCGGCCGCGCGCGGTCCGGCCGTCCTGGAGGGCCTGGACGCAGAGTTCGTAGACCTCGCCCTCGACGCAGCCGCCGGAGACCGAGCCGATGGCGGTGCCCTCGGTGTCGACGGCCAGGGCCGCGCCGGGGCCCCGGGGGGCGCTGCCGCCGACCCGCACCACGGTGGCGACGGCGAAGTCCCGGCCCTCCCGGGACCATTGGTGCAGGTCGGCGGCGATGTCAAGCACCCGGTGTTCCCTCCTGTGCCGCGGTGAGGACGCGGTCGGGGCGGATCGGCAGGCTGCGGTGGCGTACGCCGGTGGCGTGCCAGACGGCGTTGGCGACGGCGGCGGCCGCACCGACGATGCCGACCTCGCCGATGCCCTTGATCCCGACCGGGTCCTGCGGGTCGTGGTCGTCGACCCAGTCCGCCTCGACGCGGGTCACGTCGGCGTGGGCGGCGACGTGGTATCCGGCCAGGTCGGCGTTGACGTAGCCGCCGGAGTGCCGGTCGCGGACCGCTTCCTCGTGCAGGGCCATGGACAGGCCCCAGGTCATCCCGCCGACGAGCTGGCTGCGGGCGGTGAGCGGGTTGACGACGGTGCCCGCGGCGAAGATGCCGAGCATCCGGCGGACCCGGACCTCACCGGTGGTGGTGTCGACGGCCGCCTCCGCGAACTGGGCGCCGTAGGAGTGCCGCTCCAGCTGGGCCAGGGCCTCGACGGCCTGCGAGGTGTCCGACCGGGTGGTGAGGCCCTCGGGCGGGATCGTCCCGCCGAGTGCGAGCGTCTCGCGCAGTTCCCCGGCCGCGAGCCGTACGGCCCAGGCCCAGGAGCGGGTACCCATGGAGCCGCCCGCGATCCAGGCGGGGCCGATGTCGCTGTCGCCGAGCAGGATCCGGACGCGGCCCGGGTCCACGCCCAGCGCGTCGGCCGCGACGGAGAGCATCGCGGTCCGGGCGCCGGTGCCGATGTCCGCCGCGTTGACCCGTACGGTGAAACGGCCGTCCGGCAGGGCGGTCGCGGAGGCCGTGGAGGGGCCGACGCCGGAGGGGAAGGTGGCCGCGGCCACCCCGGTCCCGAGGAGCCAGCGTCCCTCGCGGCGCGTCCCGGGGCGCGGGTCCCGGCCGGCCCAGCCGAACCTGCGGGCCCCCTCCTCCAGACAGGCCCGCAGATTCCGCTTGCTGAAGGGCAGTCCGGACACGGGTCCGGCCTCCGGCTCGTTGCGCAGCCGCAGTTCGACCGGGTCCAGGCCGCATTTCTCGGCCAGTTCGTCGATGGCCGACTCCAGGGCGAAGGAACCCGGTGTCTCGCCGGGGGCCCGCATCCAGGTGGGCGTCGGCACATCGAGCCGCACCACGCGGTGTCCGGTGCGGTGCGCGTCGGCGTCGTACATGACGCGTGCCACCGTGGCGCTGGGCTCGATGAACTCGTGCACGGTGGAGGTGAGGCTGAGCGCCTGGTGGTCGAGGGCCAGCAGCCTGCCGCCGGCGTCGGCGCCGAGCGTCACGCGCTGGTGGGTGGGGCTGCGGAAGCCGACGAGCGAGAACATCTGGCGCCGGGTCAGCACCACGCGGACGGGGCGCTGCAGCACCGTGGTCGCCATCACGGCGCCGACCTGGTGGGGGGCGAGCCCCTTGGAGCCGAAGCCGCCGCCGACGTGCTCGGAGCGGACGCGCACGGAGCCGGGGTCGAGGGAGAACAGGGAGGCGAGTTCGTTCGCCACCCAGGAGGTGCCCTGGTTGGAGTCGACGACCTCCAGCCGGCCGCCGTCCCACCGCGCGGTCGCCGCGTGCGGCTCCATGGAGTGGTGGTGCTCCTCGGGGGTCGTGTACTCCTCGTCCACGACGTACGCGGAGGCCGCCAGCCGCTCCGCGAGGTCCCCCTTCTCCGTGCCCGCCCCGGGCATCGCCTCCTCGGGAACGTACGCGCCGGGATGCCCGGCGGCGAACTCCACGTCGTGCGGCTCCTGTTCGTACTCCACGAGCAGCGCGCCCGCGGCCTCCCTGGCCTGTTCGGAGGTCTCGGCGACGACGAGGGCGACGGGCCAGCCCATGAACGGGATCCGGTCGTGCTGGAAGAGGCCGACGACCGGATTGGGCCGGCCGAGCATGCCGATGTACCCGGTGTCGACGCGGGGCGCGTTGCCGTGGTGGAGCACGGCCAGGACCCCGGTCATGGCGAGGGCCGGGGCGTCGTCCAGGGAGCGGATGCGGCCGCGGGCCACGGTCGACAGGACGAGCCAGCCGTGGGCCAGGCCGGCGAACGGGATCTCGCCCGCGTAGCGGGCGGCCCCGGTGACCTTCTCCCGGCCCTCCACACGCGTCCGTGCGGTGCCGACGGCACGGCCGGTCGTCGTGGTGTCGGTCGTCGTGGTCATCGGGCGGCCTCCTGGGCGAGTTCGGTGAGGACGGCGACGACGAGGTTGCGCATCAGCGTCACCTTGTACCCGTTGTCCGGCAGGGCCCGTGCGGCGGCCAGTTCGGCGTCGGCCGCCGCGCCGAAGGCCGCGGTGTCCGCCGGGCCCCCGGTCAGGACCCGTTCGGCCTCGTGGGCCCGCCAGGGCCGGGAGGCGACCGCGCCCAGGGCGAGACGCGCCTCGCGCACGACGCCGTCGCGGATGTCGAGCCCGGCCGCGACCGAGCCGATGGCGAAGGCGAACGAGGCGCGCTCGCGCACCTTGCGGTAGCGGGAGTGCGCCGCGGCGGCGGCCGGCGGCACCGTGACACCGGTGATCAGCGCCCCGGGCGGCAGGTCCGTCTCCAGGTGCGGGGTCCGGCCCACGGGCCGGTAGAACGCGGACAGCGGCAGGACGCCGGGGCCCTCGGCCGTCTCGTACGACACCACGGCGTCGAAGGCCGCGAGGGCGACCGCCATGTCCGAGGGGTGGGTGGCCACGCAGTGCTCGGAGGCGCCGAGGATCGCGTGGTTGCGGTGTTCGCCGGCGAGGGCGGGGCAACCGCTGCCCGGGGTGCGCTTGTTGCACGGCTTGGAGGTGTCGCCGAAGTAGCCGCAGCGGGTGCGCTGGAGCAGATTGCCGCCGACGGTGGCCATGTTGCGGAGCTGGCCGGAGGCGCCGGCCAGGACGGCCTGGGCGAGGGCGGGGTAGTGGCGGCGCACCTCGGGGTGGGCGGCGAGGTCGCTGTTGGTGACGGTCGCCCCGATGCGCAGCCCGCCCTCCGGGGTGAACACGATCTCGCCGAGGGGCAGTTCCTGGACGTCGACGAGGAGGGCCGGGCGCTCCACCCCGGCCTTCATGAGGTCGACGAGATTGGTGCCGCCGCCGAGGAGCCGGGCCTCGGGCTCGGCCGCGAGCAGGGCGACCGCCCCGGCGACGGTGTGCGCGCGCTCGTATCCGAACTCCCTCACGCGGCGGCCCCCTCGGACTCGGTGCCGGCCGCGGTCCGTTCGGCGGCGCGGGCGACGGCCCGGACGATGGACATGTACGCGCCGCAGCGGCAGAGGTTGCCGCTCATCCGTTCCCGGATCTCCTCGTCGGTGAGCACCGGCGGTCCCGCCTCGGGCCGCACGTCCTCGGTGGCGGCACTGGGCCAGCCGGCCGCGTGCTCCTCGATGACCGCGAGGGCGGAGCAGATCTGGCCGGGGGTGCAGTAGCCGCACTGGTAGCCGTCGAGGTCGAGGAAGGCCTGCTGCACCGGGTGGAGCCGGTCGCCGTCGGCGACGCCCTCGATGGTGGTGACCGCGCGCCCCTCGGCGGCGACGGCGAGCTGGAGGCAGGAGACCGTGCGCCGCCCGTCGAGCAGGACCGTGCAGGCCCCGCACTGTCCCTGGTCGCAGCCCTTCTTCGTGCCGGTGAGATCGAGACGTTCGCGGAGTGCGTCGAGCAGGGTGGTGCGGTGGTCGACGGGAAGCGTGTATTTTTCGCCATTGATGTGCAGCGTGATGGCGCTGGACGTCGATGGGGACATGGTCGGCCTTCCTTCGTATTGCTTGAGCGCGTCGAAACAAGACGAATCCGGTGGGCACACCGGACGGAACAGGGCGATACGTGGGGCGTGAACAGTTCACAGGAGACGGGTCGGCCGGTCCGGCCGGAAGCACCGTTAGGGTACGGGGGGAGCGGACAGCTGTCCGGTTGTCCGTCGAACCTAGCGGACAGCTGTCCGCTCAGCAAGGCCGATCCGTTGGGTGTGTCCGGAAGGAGCAGGTGTGCGGGACGATATGAGTGCCCCTCAGCGCCCGGACGCCCAGCGCAATCGCGAACGCATCCTGGCCGTCGCCCTGGTCGAGCTGACGCGCGCCGCGGACACCCCGGTCAGCGCGATAGCGAAGAAGGCGGGGGTCGGTCAGGGCACGTTCTACCGGAACTTCCCCAACCGCGAGGCCCTGGTCCTGGAGGTGTACCGCTACGAGATGCAGCAGGTCGCCGAGACCGCGTCCCAGTTGCTGGCGACGCGCCCCCCGGACGTGGCGCTGCGGGAGTGGATGGACCGGCTGGCGCGGTACGGGATGGCGAAGGCGGGTCTGGCCGACGCGCTGCGGACGACGGCGAGCCGCTACGGCAGCCTGTCCCAGCTCGGGCACGGCCCGGTGACCAGCGCCCTCGTCCTGCTGCTGGAGGCCAATGAGCGGGCGGGCACGATCCGGCCCGGGATGACCCCGGACGACTTCCTGCTCGCGATCGCGGGGCTCTGGCAGCTCGACCCGCACGGCGCGTGGGAGCCGCGCGCGGCCCGGCTCCTGGACCTGGTGATGGACGGTCTGCGCGCGGGCGCCCCGGCGTCCCCTCCCCCGGCCTGACCCGCGTACGGGAGGGCGGGGCCCGCACGCACCTGCCGGGACGCGCCCCGCCCGTACCGCTGCCGGGACCTCAGCGTCCCGTGCCCCCGCCCCCGATCATCACCGTGCGCGCCCAGGTGGGCGGTTCGTCCGGGACGTAGGTGTCGTCGTCCTCGTCCCACGTCGGGAGCCGGGTCCGGTCGAAGAGGCCGATCACGGTGCGGCAGGGCGGCGGGGCCGAGGGCCACGGCGTCTGCCCGTCGGTGAGGGCCACGACGACGTCCGGGGCGGGGCGGGTGCGCAGCGCGCGGGCGAAGCCGTCGCGCAGGTCCGTGCCACCGCCTCCGGCCAGCGGGATGCCCTCGGAGCGGCACAGCGGGTGCACGACCCGGGTCGCCGCGTCGCACGACAGGACCGTGACGAGGTCCCGGCGGCCGCCCACGGCCCGGGACACGGCCGCGACCTCCAGCAGCGCGCTGCCCAGCTCGGTGTCGCTGACGGAGCCGGAGGTGTCGATGACGACGGCGACGCGGGGCGGCCGGCGCCGCAGGCTCGGCAGCACGGCTCCGGGCACGCTCGCCGAGCGGCGGGCCGGTCTGCCGTACGAGTAGTCCTCGCCGGCGCCGGGTCCGGTGGCCGCCGAGCGGACCGCGGCGCCGAGCAGCTCCCGCCAGGGCTGGGGCGGGTGGAACACCTCCTCGGCCCAGCGCGCCCAGCTCTCCGACGTGTCACCGGGCCGTCCGGTGATGCCCCGGGCGACCCGGAAGCGCACCGCGTCCCGTTCCTGGGCGCTCAGCCCGTGCGCCCCGTCCGGTCCCAGGTCCCATTCCCGCTCCAGCCCGTCGGCGCCGCTGCCGCAGTCCAGCCAGGCGAGATGCTCGGTCAGCCGCCCGAGCCGGAACCGGGTCAGGTACTCCTCCATCAACTGCCCCTCGGGCAGCGCCAGATCGGCGGGGACGACGGCGCCGGGCGGGCGCGGCAGCTCCTCGTCGAAGGCGTCGTCGTTGATCTCGCAGTCCGCCGCGATGTTCATCCGCAGCCGTTCGGCGCGACCGGTCAGCCCGTGCCGCCGGGCGTAGGAGTCGCCGCGCCCGTGGTGGTCGCGCAGCAGGTGCGCGACCTCGTGGACCCAGACCGCGGCCAGTTCCGCCACGGGGGTGGCGGCCACGAAGGCGGGTGACACGTAGCACCGCCAGAAGCGGTCCACGGCCATGGTCGGCACCCGCCGCGACTCGACGGTGTGCAGGGCGAACAGGGCGGTGGCGAGGTAGGGGCGGGCGCGGGCCGCGAACAGCCTGGCGGCGAACAGCTTGTCGCGGTCCAGGGCCGCCGCCCCGGCCGGGCCCGCCTCCCGGGCCAGGAGCCCCGGCTCGGCCGGGTTCACCGGCCGGCCCCGACGGGGGCCGTGGTGCGGGCCGCCGCCGCCCGGTCGGCGCGGCGGGAGATCGAGACGACGCCGGCCATCCGCTCGATGGTCTCCGGCACGTCCCAGTCCTCCTGCCGCAGGGTGGCGAGCGTGGTCGCGGGCACCACCACGAGGTCGGGGGCGCCGGTCTCCAGGGCCCGGACCAGCAACCGCCACGCCGCGTCCCAGCGGGCCCGGTCCGGCCGCTTCCGGACGGCGGCCACCACCCCGTCGAGCACGGCCTGGCGCAGATCGCCCCGTTCCGGCAGGTCCGCGGCCTCCGGATCGGCCAGCAGGGTCTCCGGGTCCGGCAGGTCCATCCGGTCGACGGCGGCCAGCAGCTCCAGCCCCGGGCCGTCCCCGACCGCGCCCCTGACCAGCAGGGACAGCACCTCGCGGGAGACGTCCGCGGCGGTCGCGAAGGCGATCAGACGCAGGGTCATCTCCCAGCTGCGGGGTGAGGGCCAGGCGCCGCCGCGCCGGGTCTCCGCGCTGGGCAGCCGGTGCACCAGCGCGGGCCGTGCGGCGAGCAGTCCGCACACCGCCCGGCGGGCGAACTCCACGGCGCCGGTGAGCCGTTCGGGATCCAGCCGGGGCAGCGTCGCGCGCGGCCAGGTACCGCCGAGTCCGCGGACGACGACATCGTGGTCGTGGACCCACTGGAGGTGGACGAAGCGGTTGGCGAGCGGCGGGCTCAGCTCCCAGCCGTCGGCGGCGGAGGAACGGGGGTTGGCCGCGGCCACGATCCGCACCCCCGGCGGAAGACGGAGGGCGCCGATGCGCCGTTCCAGGACGAGCCGGAGCAGCGCCGCCTGGACGGCGGGCGGGGCGGTGGAGAGTTCGTCGAGGAAGAGCAGTCCGCGCCCGGCCCTGACCAGGCGCACCGCCCAGTCCGGCGGTGCCATCGGGACGCCCTGTTCGGCGGGGTCGTCGCCGACGATCGGCAGTCCGCAGAAGTCGGACGGTTCGTGGACGCTGGCGATGACCGTCGTCAGCGGGAGGCCGAGCGCGTCGGCGAGCTGGGTGAGCGCGGCGCTCTTCCCGATCCCCGGCTCGCCCCAGAGGAGGACGGGCAGGTCGGCGGCGACGGCCAGGGTCAGCGCCTCCAGCTGTGTGTCGGGGCGCAGCTCGGTCGCGGTCGTGTCGAGCAGGGCCGTCAGCCGGCCGGCGACATCGAGCGGGCCGGCCTGAGCGGGTGCGGTCGGGGGCGTCGTCATGAAGGCATCACCTTGGGTTCTCGAAGGTCGGCGGCGGACCGGAGGGGCCGTCGCGGGAGCCGTGTCCGGGTGCGGACACGGCGGGGGTCCGGGCCTCGTCCACGAGGCGTCCGGGCGGGCCGGGGCAGAGGTCGGGCGCGTGCGTACGCCGTGCGGGCGCGCACCTCACCCGTACGCGGTCGGACGGGTCAGGGGCGGCTTCGGCGGGGGGACCGTGTGCGGACCGGCTCCCGTCGGCGGGCGCGCGGGGCGGGCTCGGCGAGTCCGGCGCGGAAGAGTCCGTACGCGATCCGGCGCCGGGCCGCTGATTCCAGCTCGTCCCGGAGCGGGCCGTCGCGAAGGACCGCGTCCGGACCGAGCAGTCCCTCGACCACGGCGAGCGCGCCGTGGATGTCCCCGTGGTCCAGCCGTTCGCGGACGCCGCCGAGGCAGTCCGGGCGGCGGTGCGCCGCGTCGACGGCCTGGAGACAGGGCACGGGGGTGCCCGTCAGCGCGGCCAGCAGCTCTTCGCGGCGGAGTTCGGCGGGATCGTGGTCGAGCGGGGCGAGGACGCCGTCGACGAGGCCGATCCGGTGCCGCTCGCCCCGGCAGTCCACCAGCCGGACCCGCCCGGCCGCGTCCTCCGTCCCGGCCGCCGGGGAGGCGGGCCGGTCCGGGAACAGGGCGGTGCGCACGAGCGGGTGCAGCCGTCCGGGGTCGAGCACCCCGTCCCGTACCAGCTCGGCGTCGGGCAGGGCCCAGGTGGCGGCGTCGGGGAGCACGGGCGGGATGCTGCCGGACCGCTCGCCGGGCGGATCGGCGATCCGGAGCGCGGGCGGCGCGCCGGATCCGTCGCCGTCCGCCGCCCGTTCGAGGAGGAGCCGGTGCCCGCCGCCGAGGCGCACGGCGAAGGTCCGGTCCGTCCGGGAGTCGGCCCGCAGCAGCAGGTCCGCCTCGGCAGCCCAGCGGTCCACGGCGCAGCGGCGGCCCGGCGGCACCAGTGCGGCGACCGCCGGACCGGGCGGCGGACCGGCCGCGGCGGGGCCGGCTCCGGAGCGCTCCCCCAGTTCGGCGGTCCGGCGCGCGTCCCAGAGGTGGCGGTGCAGATCCAGCCGGAAGCGCGTGCTGGGCCGGGGGTGCGGGTGGCGGACCGGTGCCGCGCGCGCCCCGTCCCACAGGGCGAGACTGATCCGCTGTCCGGCGTCCGCCCAGGCGGGCGGGGTCCGGACGACCAGCTGCACGGCCGCCCGGGGACCCGGTTCGCCGGTCTCGTACCGGGCCAGAGGGATCGTCAGCCCCGGGCGCAGCAGTCCGCGCGGAGCGATCCTCGGCAGATGCCAGCGCAGCAGGTCCGGTGCCAGATGGCGCAGGTCGGCCCGGACCCGGTCGGCGAGCTCCCGGCCGTGCGCGGCGGCCAGGGTGCGCGGTGCGAGGTCGACGTCGACCCCGGCAGCCGCGCAGGCACCGGCCCAGTCACCGGCCGTGCGGCGGGCAGTGGCGGTCTCGATCATGGAGGGCGGCACGGCGAACTCGCGCACGCGCAGCCAGAAGGTGAGGAAGGGATCCCGAAGCGTTCGGTGAGTGGTCATCAGCACTCGCCTTGCTTGTTCGGGTCCCCCAATCTGTGAACAGTCCGATTCGTCATCGCGGGGCAGCCTAGCGTTCGGTCGTCCCGGGGTCGAGATCTTTTTTCGATCCGGGCGGGAACCGCCGGAAGGGTCTCCCGAGGAGACGACCCCCGGGGTGCGAGGTCCGATTCCCGCCAGCGTCCGCCGCGCCGGATCATCACGATGGGCTCATGACCGCAGAGAACACGAGGGATTCGAACCCGATCGCGCCGGCGTCGGCGGGGCCGCACACGGACGGGCGCGGCGCCCTTGACGCCCTGGCCGTGCTCAAGGACTTCTACGCCGCCGAAGCGGCGTACATCGCGGCCGGAGGGATGGGCCGGGCGAGCTTCGACGGACTGGCCGCGTGTCTCGATCCCGAGGTGGTGATGTACCAGGCACCCGGACTGCCCTACGGGGGCACGTGGCGCGGACCGCGCGGCATCGAGGCGTTCATGGCCGCGATGAGCGAGACATGGCAGTCGTTGGAGTTCCTGGAGCAGCGGTTCGTGGTCGACGGAGACGTCGTCGTCGTGCTGAACCGGGGCCGGCTGCGGGCCCGCGCCACCGGCCGCGTCCTGGACACCTCGGTGATGCAGATGATCACCGTGAGGGACGGGCTCATCACCGAGATGCACCCGTTCTACTGGGACACCCTCGCGGTGGCCGACGCCTTGCGCCCCCGGTAGACGAGGCCCGCCGTCCCTTCCTCCGGCGGGCGTGCGACGGCGGCCCGGGGGGCGGGGGGCAGCCCTTAGAGTGCCGGGATGGTGATCGGGATTCCGGAGGCGTTCGTACGGAGCACCGTCGAGCGGGAGGGGGCAACCGGTGCGGCGTGGACCGCCGGACTGCCCGCGCGCGTCGGCGCGTTGCTGGAGCGCTGGGAGTGCGTTCCCGCCGGGGAGACGGTCCACGGCGGGGTCGGGATCGTGCTGCCGGTACGCCGGAGCGACGGCGGGGACGCCGTGCTGAAGGTGTCGTTCCCGCATCCGGGGAACGTCCACGAGCCGGACGCGTTCACCGTGTGGGACGGGCGCGGGGCGGTGCGGCTGTACGCCCGCGCCGACGCGGACTTCGCGATGCTGCTGGAGCGCGTGGAGGCCACCACGCTGGGCGAGGCCGAGGACGGGGACGCGGTGGCCCGGGTGGCGGGCGCGGTCGGCAGACGGCTCGCCGTCCCGGCGCCGCGCGGACTCCCCCGGCTCCGGGACCTCGCCGGGGACTGGGAGGCGGGGCTGCGCCGGGACTCCGAGGAGCTGGGCCGGCCGCTGCCCGGCCGCACGGTGGCCGCCGCCGTGGCCACGGTCCGCGAACTGACCGCCGACGGACCGGATCTGATGATCCACGGCGATCTCCACGGGCGGAACATCCTGCGCGCCCGCCGCGAGCCGTGGCTGGCCGTCGATCCGAAGGGCCTGGCCGGCGATCCCGCGTACGACGGCGGGACCTTCCTCAAGACGCGGGCACCGGCGCTGATCGCCGCCGGTGACGTCCGGGCGGGGCTGGAACGGGCGCTGGACGTGTTCACGGAGGCGTCCGGGCTGGATCGTGGACGCGTCCGCCGGTGGGCCCAGTTCCAGGCCGTGCAGGCGGCCTTCTGGGGGCGCCGGCACGGATTCCGGCGGTCACGGGGCGGATCCGGGCGCGACGGGCTGGTGGCGTTCGCCGACGGTATGGCGGAGCAGCTGGCCGACGGGGTCTGACCGTCCCGGCCGGTCCCGGTCCGTCAGGGTCGGGGCTTGCGCAGGGCCGCCACCGCCCATGCGGCGCGGCCGGACAGGGGGGCGAGCCGCTTCGCCGATTCCTTGGCGACGAGGCCGAGCAGGGTCCGGGCGTGGGCCATGGTGGTGTGCGCGAGGTCGCTGTCTCCGGCTTCGGCGGCGGCGAGGACGAGTTCCAGGTGCTGTTCGGTGATCAGCCGGCCGAGGCCGCGCCGGTGCCATCCGGCCGTCCGCTCGTCGGGGGCCGGGCCGCCGGAGCCGACCGCGGCCCTCGCCCGTTCCAGCGCCCGGCCCGCCGCGGCGAGGTCGCCCTTGCGGCGCTCCAGCCGGGCCAGGACGTAGGCCTCGGAGGCCCGGTCCGTCGGGGTGTCCTGGAGCGACAGCAGGTTGAACTGGGCGCGGGCGGCCTGTGCGTGGTCGCCGATCCCCTCCAGGGCCCGGCTCAGCTCGCGCAGCCGTGCGGCGTCCGGGCCCGTGTCGTCGAGCATCCGGATCAGGGCGGTGCGCGCGTGCCCGGTCAGACCCTGGCGGTGGGCCAGGTCGGCCCAGGTCAGCTCGGTCACGGCCGCGGGGTCCCGCCCGTAGCGGCTCGCGTCCTCGGCCCGTGCCCAGGCGACGGCGCCCCGGGCGTCGGTGACCCGCCCGGACGTGGCCTCGCGCAGGAGCGGCACGTCCTCGTCCCGGCCGTGCAGGGCGACGAGGACGGCGGCCAGCGCGCGTTCCTCGTACCGTTCCGTACGTTCGGCGCACTCGGCCGCCAACAGGGCGCGCAGCAGCGGCAGATCGTCGGCGCGGCGGTCGAACTGGGCGGCCCGCAGCACTCCGGCGCGCGCCACCGGGTCGGCCGGCGCTCCGCCGCCCTCCGCGCGCATCCGCTCCAGGGCCTCGCGCGCCGGGCCGAGGACGATGTCCCGCAGGCACATCCGGTACGCGTCGGGCAGCCGGTAGGCGCAGAGTTCGGCGGAGTTCAGGAGGAGGTGGTCCGGTTCGGTGCGGGCGGCGGCCGCCTCCGCCCGCGCGAGGAGTTCGGTGAGCGGCCGGTCCGGGAGGCCCAGTCCGGCGACGAGCGCCGCCCGTTCCGCGTCGAGATCGGGGGCGAACTCCTCGCGCGCCTCGTCGTCGCAGGCGCGCACGACGGCCCGCAGCTCCTCCTCGTCCAGGTCCGAAGTGAGGCCCTCGCACCAGCCGGGCAGCCGCACCAGCATCTCCAGCGCCTCGGTGACGCTGTCCGCGACGAGCACGGCGTCGCCCTCCGAGGAGGCGTACAGCACGGCCGTGCCGCCGGAGAGGAAGTACGTGCCTCCGGTGTCGTCCCCGGCGATCGGCTCAAGGGAGGCGCCGGACGCCAGATGCACGTCCTCCACGTGGTACGCCCGGCTCACGTCGAAGTCGAACGGGAACGCGGCCGCCCCGGCGAGCTCGGGGCGGGTGCGCAGGAGGTGCAGGACGGGGTCGGTCATGCGACGGGAGCCTACCGAGGGGCCCCTCCCGTGCCCCGCCCCGGTGCGGGGCGGACCGGGGCGGGGGCGGCGAGGGCGGTCGCGAGGAGCGTCACGAGGCCGCGCGCCGGGTCCGGGCGGTGTCCGGGTGGGCGAGGCCGAGGTGGTCGCGCAGGGTCGGTCCCTCGTACTCGGTGCGGAAGACGCCGCGTTCCTGGAGCAGCGGGACGACGGTGTCCGCGAAGCCGTCCAGTCCGCCGGGGGTGAGGTGGGGGACGAGGATGAAGCCGTCGGCGGCGTCGGCCTGGACGAAGGCGTCGAGAGCGGTGGCGACGGTGTCCGGGGAGCCCACGAAGGACTGGCGGTTGCCCGTCTCGATGACCAGATCGCGGATCGACCAGTTCTTCGCGGCGGCCAGCTCCCGCCATTCACGGGCGGTGGCGACCGGGTCGCGGTACATGCGGACCTGGGCGCGGCCCCGGGCGACGGTGTGCTCGCCGGGGTCGGGGTCGATGTCGGGGAGCGGGCCGTCGGGATCGTACGCGGAGAGGTCGCGGTTCCACACGAATTCGAGGTGCTTGATCGCGGTGGCTCCGCTGACCTGCTGCCGGCGGACCTCACGGGCCAGTTCGGCCGCCTCGGCGTCGGTGTCGCCGAGGACGAACGTCGCGGCGGGCAGGATCAGGAGCTGGTCGGGGGTGCGGCCGTAGCGGGCGAGGCGGCCCTTGACGTCGGCGTAGAAGGCCTGGCCGGCCGTGAGCGTGGCGTGCCGGCTGAAGATCGCGTCGGCGTCCGCCGCTGCGAACTCGCGGCCCTCCTCGGAGTCGCCCGCCTGGAAGATCACCGGGCGGCCCTGGGGGCTGCGGGGGACGTTGAAGCGGCCCTCGATGTCGAAGTGCGGTCCCCGGTGCACGAAGGAGCCGGCGCGGGCGTCCCGCAGGAACGTGCCGGTGGCGGGGTCGGCGACGAGGTCGTCGTGGTGCCAGGAGTCGAAGAGTTCATGGGCCGTGGTCAGGAACTCCCGGGCCCTGGAGTAGCGCTCCTCCTGCGGGAGGTAGCCGCCCCGGCGGAAGTTCTCGCCGGTGAACGCGTCCCAGGAGGTGACGACGTTCCACGCGGCGCGCCCGCCCGAGAGGTGGTCGAGGCTGGCGAACTGGCGGGCCACCTCGTAGGGCTCGTTGAAGGTGGAGTTGATGGTGCCGGTCAGGCCGAGGTGGTCGGTGACGGCCGCGAGGGCCGACAGCACGGTGAAGGTGTCGGGGCGTCCGACGACGTCCAGGTCGTAGATCCGTCCGCCCTGTTCGCGCAGGCGCAGCCCCTCCGCGAGGAAGAGGAAGTCGAAGCGGGCGCGTTCGGCGGTGCGGGCGAGATGGGCGAAGGAGCTGAACTCGATATGGCTTCCGGAGCGCGGGTCGCTCCAGACGGTGGTGTTGTTGACGCCCGGGAAGTGGGCGGCGAGATGGATCTGCTTGACCGGTTTGCCGGTGGCGCGGTCGCTGCTCATGTCGGTGGTCCCTCCGGCTCAGACGGTGGCGTAGCGGTTGGCGGGCCGGGCGAGGCCGAGGAGTCCGCGCAGGGTGTCGGCCTCGTACGCGGTCCGGAAGGCGCCGCGGCGCTGGAGTTCGGGGACGAGGCCGCGGGTGATCGCGGGCAGATCGTGGCCGATGACGGCGGGGCGCAGCCGGAAGCCGGTCAGTCCGGCCTCGCCGCGTTCCAGGAGCAGATCGGCGAGCTGGGCCGGGGTCCCGGTGAACACCTGGGCGTCGCTCGTGTACGGGGCTCCGGCCACCGCGTCCAGCCGGCCGAGGCGGTCCTCGGCGGCGGTGGGGGTGTCGTCGAGGAGGACGACGAGGTCCCCGAAGAGGTGGAGGGGTTCGCCGTCGCGTCCGGCGGCGCGCTGTTCGGCGCGGATCTCCTCGACGATCGCGCGGGCGTGCGCGGTGTCGCGCGGGGTGACGTAGCCGAGGTCGGTGGACCGGGCGACGAGGCGGTAGGGAACCGTCTGGTGGGCGAGGGCGGTGACCGGGGGCTGGCCCTGCGGGGGCCGGGGCGTGATCGAGGGGCCCTTGACGCTGAAGTGCCGTCCCTCGAAGTCGGTGTAGTGCAGCCGGTCGCGGTCGATGAAGCGGCCGGTGGCGGCGTCGCGGATCTCGGCCCCGTCCTCCCAGCTGTCCCAGAGCCGGCGGACCGCCTCGATGTAGTCGGCGGCCTCGTCGAAGAGTTCGGCGGTGAGGGCGCGGACGGCGGGGGTGTCCCCGTCCTCGGTGCCGAAGGCCGGGAAGGTGCGGCGTCCGAAGTGCGCCGCCTCGGTGCGGCGCGGGGAGACCTGGACCCGCAGGCCGGCGCGTCCCGCGCTGATGTGGTCGAGGGTGGCGACGGCCTTGGAGAGGTGGAAGGGCTCGGTGTGCGTGACGACGGCGGTGGGGACCAGTCCGATGTGCCGGGTGAGGGGGGCGACGCGGGCGGCGACGAGCACGGCGTCGAGCCGGCCGCGTTCCCGGTCGGTGCGGTCGTCGGGTCCGTCGTAGTGGGTGGACTGGAGGCGCAGGGCGTCCTCGATGGTCACGAAGTCCAGCAGACCGCGCTCGGCCTCGGTGACGGTGTCGGTCCAGTACGCGGGGTCAAGGAGTTCGGCGGGGCGGGCGCCGGGCTCGCGCCAGGCGGCCGGGTGCCAGCCGGCGCCGTCGAGGGCGACGGCGAGGTGCAGCGGGGTGCGGGCAGGGTGCGGCCATGACGATGCGGACACGTGAGGGTGCCTTCCTGATCGACCGTGGAGGATCGCCGGGCCCCGTCGGGGGGTGCGGCGTCGGAGGTACGGATCAGGGGCGACAGAGCGCGGCGGACACGCGCTGGAGGTCGATGTGCGGGCGGGAGTACAGGTGGACGCGGTGGCGGGGCACGAGCGCGACGGCGAGCGGCCGGGACTCGGTCATGACCGTCGCCTCCCCTCCGGACTCGGGACCCGTCCGGAACGCTACGCGCGACGGCGTCGCCGCGCAATGGCGCCGGATCATGGTCGCGGCACTCGCCGCACCGGTCTCAACAGCGCGTCGGCACACGTTTGTTCCGCCCCGGCGCACCGAATCGACCGGGCGCGGGCCGGGTATGACCGGATGTCAGTCCGCCAGCCCGGCGGCAAGGGTGGCGCCCAGCTCCCAGCACGCCTCGATGTCGGCCTTCGCGGGCTCGCCGGTGACCTCCACCGTGGCCGCCGCGCGCCGCCAGCCCAGGCCCGTGGTGACGGAGTCGACGGCGCGCACGGCGCCGGTGACGTCGTTGCCGCCGTGCACGTAGTACCCGAAGGGGCGGCCGCGCGTCGCGTCCAGGCAGGGGTAGTAGATCTGGTCGAAGAAGTGCTTGAGGGCGCCGGACATGTAGCCCAGGTTGGCCGGGGTGCCGAGCAGGATGCCGTCGGCGGCGAGGACGTCGGAGGCCGTGGCGGCGAGCGCCGCACGCCGCTCCACGCGGACCCCCTCGATCCCGTCCGCCGTCGCTCCGGCGAGGACGGCCTCCAGGAGGGCCTGGCAGTTCGGCGAGGGGGTGTGATGAACGATCAGGAGAGTGGCCACACCCCGGAACCCTGCCGTGCCGGCCGCCCACCCGCAAGCGCCCCCGCCGTGCGTGCGACCTGGGCGTTGTCCCGGACCGTCCGGGTCGTCGATCATGGACCGGACAGGGACCGGGGCCCGGCGGCGGGCCGGGACCGCACGCGGAGGGGGCGGACGCATGACATCCCGTACGACGCGCCGGCAGGGCATCGCCGTGCTGGCCGACGACCTCACGAGCGCCGGGGACGGGGCGGCGCCGTTCCGTCGCGGCGGCCGTACGGCGCGCATCGTGCTGTCCGCCGCGTCGGAGACGCCCCAGGTGGCGGATGGCACCGGGGTGACCGCGGTCGACCTGGGGACCCGGCTGCTGGACGCGGAGGCGGCCGCCGCGCGGGCGGGGCGGGCGGCACGCCGGTTCGCCGGTTCCCCGGTGCTGCTCAAGACGGTCGACTCGACGCTGCGCGGGCATGTGGGGGCGGAGGTCCGGGCGGCGTGGGCGGGGTCGGGGCGCCGGGCCGTCGTCCTCGCCCCGGCCTTCCCGGCGGAGGGCCGGGTGACGCTGGACGCGGTGCAGTACGTGGGCGGGGTGCCGGTGCACGAGAGCGCGTACGCCGACGATCCGGCGCATCCCGTGCGGTGCGGGGATCTGCGGCTGCTGTTCCCCGGGGCGGCGCACCTCGCGCCGGAGCGGGTGGAGGGCCTGCCGGGGCTGATCGGCGGGGGCGGGCTGTTCGTCTGCTCGGCCGCGACGGACGCGGACCTCGACCGGCTGGTGGCGGCGGTGCCGCACCCGGAGGAGGTCCTGTGGGTGGGGTCCCCCGGGCTGGCGCAGGCCCTGGCCCGCCGTTTCCCGGGCGGCGGCCCGGCCGCTCCCCCGCCGGCTCCGGCCCGCCGCCCGCTGGTGGTGGCGGGCAGCGCCAATCCGGTCACCCGGCTCCAGTTGGAGGTGCTGCACCGCCGGGCGGACGCGGCGGGCGTCGTCGCCGGGGACGATCCCGGGGCCGCGGTCGCGGCACTGCGCGCGCTGACCGCCCCGGTGCTCACCCTGCGCACCCCGGACGACCGCGCCGCCCCCGGCCGGGCGCGGGCGCTCGCCCGGACCCTGGCTTCGGCCGCCGCGGCGCTGGCCGCCGAGGGGCTGGTGGACGCGCTGGTCGTCACCGGCGGGGAGACCGCCGCGACCGTGCTGCCGGCGCTCGGGATCGAGGGACTGGATCTGCTCGACGAGCCCGAACCGGGCGTCGCCCGCGCGACGCCGCACGGCCGTCCCGGCTTCACCGTGCTGATCAAGGCGGGCGGCTTCGGGGACGAGGAGGCCCTGGTGCGGCTGTGCCGCCCGGGGGACGCGGGGGCGCAGCTGCCCCGGCCGGCTTCGTGTCCCCCACTGCTGACGTGACATCGGACGGGTTCGGCGCACATCACCACACGCATCCCCTGCGCGCTAATGCGCGAAAGTCGGCCCCGACGAACAACTATTGACATGTCACGGTCGTTCCCGCGAGAGTCGTCCCGCCAGTGATGCCGGTCTCGTCATGAGGAGCGATGCCCCATGCCCGAAATCCCTGAAATCTCACGCCGTTCGGTCCTGGGAGGAACACTGGCCACGGGGGCGCTCGCCGTCGGCCTCGGAGCCGCCGCGGCACCGGCCTCGGCCGCACCGGCCGCCGCCGCGCCCCGCCGGGCGGCGGGTCAGAAGTCCATGATCGGCGTCCCGTTCGAGGCGCACGACACGGTCCGGGTCGCCGTCATCGGGCTCGGCAACCGCGGATCCGGGATGACCACCGGCTGGGCCGCCGTCCCCGGCAGTGTCGTGACGGCCGTCTGCGACATCCGCGCCGACCGGGCCAAGCGCACCGCCGACCAGCTGGTGGCGGCCGGCAAGCCGCGCCCCGCGGAGTTCGGCGGGTCCGCGGACAGCTACGCGCAGATGCTGAAGCGCGACGACATCGACCTCGTGTACATCGCGACCCCGTGGGAGTTCCACTACCCGCAGGGCAAGGCGGCGCTGCTCGCGGGCAAGCACGTCGTCGTCGAACTGCCCATCGCGACCGAACTCGACCAGCTGTGGGACCTGGTCGACACCTCGGAACGCACCCGCAGGAATCTGATGCTCTCCGAGAACTGCAGCTACGGCCGCAATGAACTGGCGATGCTCAAGATGGCGCACGAGGGTCTGTTCGGTGAGCTGACCAACGGTCACGGCGGCTACATGCACGATCTGCGCGCGCTGCTGTTCTCCGACACCTACTACACCGACTCCTGGCGCCGGCTGTGGCACACCCGCTCCACCGCCTCCTTCTACGCCATGCACGGCCTCGCCCCGATCGCGGCGGCCATGGACATCAACCGCGGCGACCGGATGACCACCCTCACCGCGACCGCGACCGCGCCGAAGGGGCTCGCCGACTACCGCGAGCGCTTCATGCCGAAGTCGCACCCGTCCTGGCAGGAGACGTACATCAACGGGGATCTGGTCACCTGCCAGATCCGGACCGCGAACGGCCGGACCATCCGGGCCGAGCACGCGGTCAGCGCGCCGCGCCCGTACAGCAGGATCAACTCGCTCGTGGGCAGCCGCGGCATCTTCGAGGACTACGCGGGGAACTCGCCGACCGGTGCCCGCGTCTACGTCGAGCCCGACCACAGCGGTGACTACTGGCGCGACTTCGACACCTATCTCAAGGAGTTCGACCACTGGCTCTGGAAGAAGATCGGTGACGACGCCGCGAACAACGGGGGCCACGGCGGCATGGACTACGTCCTCCAGTGGCGCACGGTCCAGCTGATGCGGGCCGGCCTCGTGCCCGACATCGACGTGTACGACTCCGCCTCGTGGTGCGCTCCCGTGCCGTTGAGCGTGATGTCCCTCGCCGCGAAGGGCCGGCCCGTGGACATCCCGGACTTCACCCGCGGCTCGTGGGTGAATCTGCGCACCGGTCTCGACTCCCGCTCCACCGAGATGCCCCCCGTCGTCCGATGAACGCCCCCGTGAAGGAGCACGCCATGAGACCGGCCCGACTGATCGCCCCGCTGCGCGCCGCCGCCGTGGCGGCCGCCGTCCTGCTCGTCCCCGCCCAGGCGGCCACCGCCGCGCCCGCCCCGCCCGCCGCCGCGTCCGCCCCGGGGACCGAGGTCACCGTCTCCGCCGTGGACCTGGACGGGCCGGCGATCTCCGAGGTGGAGGTGACCGTCCGCAACACCGCGCCGCAGCGCCTGCGTTCGCTGAAGGTGTCGTTCGGCGGACCGGTCGGCTGGGCGGTCCAGCCGGCCGTGCGGAGCGTGTCCGGGTCCCTGGCCACGGGCGCCTCCGCGTCCACGACCTTCCGGATCCAGGTGCCGGAGAAGCGTTCCGGGTTCGTGATCCGCGCGTTCACCGCGACGGCGACGTACCAGGGCGGTGACGGCCTCGGCACGGCCACCGGCACCCGCACCGAACGCTCCGGCTCGCCGCAGGCGAACCTGGCGGCGGCGTACAACGCGGTGGCGATCACCGACGAGGCCGACACGAAGCCGGGCAACTACGACGGCGAGGGCAACAGCTTCTCCGCCCAGAAGCTCGCCGCCGTCGGACTCACCCCCGGTGCCCGGGTCGACGCCCTGGGCGCCCAGCTGACCTGGCCGGACGTCCCCGCCGGCAGCAAGGACAACGTGTCGAGCGCCGGACAGGCCGTCACCCTCCCGGGCCGGGGCTCCACACTGGTGTTCCTGGGGTCCGGCGTCGGCAGCGGGGCCACCGGCAGCGCCACCGTGTACTACACCGACGGGACCACGACGACCGGCTCGTTCGGCTTCCCGAACTGGTCGTTCGACCCGGCCGACGCCCACGGCGCCACCCTGGTGGCCTCCACGGACGGACGCAACCGGCCCGACGGGTACGGCAACGCCACCGTGAAGTACCGCGTGTTCGCGCACTCCATCGCGCTGGACCCGGACAGGACCGTCGACTTCGTGGTCCTGCCGGCCAACGGGAACGTCCACCTCTTCGACATGGGGATCGCTCCCTGACGGCGGCGAGGCCGTCCGCCGCACCCGGACGAGGGTGCGGCGGACGGCCTCGGGACGCTCGCCGTGACGGCTCCGCCGGGGTCAGCCCCGGGCGAGGAGCTGGAGGGTGTCGATGACCCGGTTGGAGAAGCCCCACTCGTTGTCGTACCAGGCGACGACCTTGACGTGCCGGCCCTCGACCCGGGTCAGCGCCGAGTCGAAGATCGACGAGGCCGGGTTGCCCGTGATGTCGGAGGAGACCAGGGCGTCCTCGGAGTACTCCAGGACCCCGGCGAGCGGGCCCTCGGCCGCCGCGCGGTAGGCCGCCAGCACGTCCTCGCGGGTCACGTCGCGGGCGACGGTGGTGTTCAGCTCCACGATCGAGCCGACCGGAACGGGCACCCGGATCGAGTCCCCGGACAGCTTGCCGTCCAGGTTCGGCAGCACCAGGCCGATCGCCTTGGCGGCACCGGTCGTGGTCGGCACGATGTTGACGCCGGCCGCGCGCGCCCGGCGCGGGTCGCGGTGCGGGCCGTCCTGGAGGTTCTGCTCCTGCGTGTAGGCGTGCACGGTCGTCATGAACCCGTGCTCGATCCCGGCGAGCTCGTCGAGGACGGCGGCCAGCGGGGCGAGCGCGTTCGTCGTGCAGGACGCGTTCGACACGATCGTGTGCAGCTCCGGGTCGTACGCGCCGGTGTTGACGCCGTACGCGAGGGTGACGTCGGCACCGTCGGACGGGGCGCTGACGAGCACCTTCCTCGCCCCCGCGTCCAGGTGGGCGCGGGCCGCCTTCGCCGAGGTGAAGCGGCCGGTGGCCTCCAGGACGATGTCGACGTCCAGGGCCTTCCAGGGCAGCTTCGCCGGCTCGCGCTCGGCGACCACGGTGATGCGCCGCCCGTCCACGACGAGGACGTCGCCGTCGAGACCCACGGGCCGGCCGAGCCGGCCGGACGTGGAGTCGAAGGCGAGCAGCCGGGCCAGGGCGGCGGGCTCGGTGAGGTCGTTGACGGCGACGACCTCCAGGTCGGTGTCGCGCTCCAGCAGGGCGCGCAGCACATTGCGTCCGATGCGGCCGAATCCGTTGATGGCGATGCGAGTCATGAGCGATGTCCCTTCGTTTCGTCACCCAGCTTCGCTCGGGGAACGGCGGCCCGGCAGCGGCGCGGGCGCCACGGTTCGAAAGGATCGCGCCAGGGTGCGGAACGGGCTATTCGGTGCGGGCGAAGGTGCGCCGGTACTCGCTCGGTGTGGTGCCCAGGATGCGCTGGAAGTGCAGGCGGAGATTGGTTCCGGTGCCGAGGCCGGTCTCGGCGGCGATCTGCTCGACGCTGTGCTCCGAGCGCTCCAGGAGTTCGCGGGCGCGGTCGACGCGGGCCCGCATGACCCACTGCATGGGGGTGTAGCCGGTGTCCTCGACGAAGCGGCGGGAGAGCGTGCGCGGGGAGACGGCCGCGTGCCGGGCGAGCGCGTCGAGGGTGAGCTGTTCGCCGAGCCGGTGCAGCGCCCATTCGCGGGTGGCGGCGAAGCGTTCGCCCAGGGGTTCGGGGACGCTGCGGGGGACGTACTGGGCCTGGCCGCCGCTGCGGTAGGGGGCGGCGACGAGCCGGCGGGCGGCGTGGTTGGACGCGGCGACGCCGAGGTCGCCGCGCAGGATGTGCAGGCACAGGTCGATGCCGGACGCGGCACCGGCCGAGGTGAGGACGCTGCCCTCGTCGACGAAGAGCACGTTCTCGTCGACCCGGATCAGGGGGTGCTTGGCCGCCAGGGCCCGTGCGTAGTGCCAGTGCGTGGTGGCGCGCCGGCCGTCGAGCAGTCCGGTGGCGGCGAGGGCGAACGCGCCGGTCGAGATCGCGGCGAGCCGGGCGCCCCGGGCATGGGCGGCGACGAGCGCGTCCACGACGGGCCGGGGCGGGTCCTCGCGGTCGGGGTGGCGGTAGCCGGGGATGAAGACGATGTCGGCCCACTCCAGGGCGTCGAGCCCGTCGGCGACGTGGTACGAGAGTCCGTCGCCGCCGGTGACCAGTCCGGGTGCGGCGCCGCACACCCGGACCTCGTACGGCATGCTCGCGCGGGTCGTGAACACCTGGGCGGGGATCCCGACGTCGAGCGGTTTGGCGCCCTCCAGGACGAGGACGGCGGCGCGGTGCAGTCGGTGGGCGGACACGGGCCCAGCGTACGAGGGGCCGGGCGGGGCGGGCGAACGGGCCGGAGCGGTCCTGCCGCCCCGGCCCGCCCCCGGGCTCAGCGGGCGTGCCGGGCCATCCAGTCCTCGACCTCGTCGGCGGACCGGGGCAGGCCGGCCGACAGGTTCTCGTGGCCGTCCGCGGTGACCACGAGGTCGTCCTCGATGCGGACGCCGATGCCGCGCCATTCCTCGGGCACGGTCAGGTCGTCGCGCTGGAAGTACAGTCCGGGCTCGACCGTGAGGACCATGCCCGGCTCCAGGACGCCGTCGACGTACTCCTCGCAGCGGGCGGCGGCGCAGTCGTGGACGTCCAGGCCGAGCATGTGGCCGGTGCCCGCCATGGTGAAGCGCCGCTGGAGCCCCAGCTCGTACGCGCGGTCGGCCGGTCCCTCGATGAAGCCCCACTCGACGAGCCGTCCGGCGAGGTGGCGCTGGGCGGCCTCGTGGAAGTCGCGGTAGGCCGCGCCCGGCTTGACCGCGGCGAATCCGGCCTCCTGCGCCTCGTACACCGCGTCGTAGACCCTGCGCTGGACGGGGGTGAAGGTGCCGCTGATGGGGAGGGTGCGGGTGACGTCGGCGGTGTAGAGGGTGTGGGTCTCCACCCCGGCGTCGAGCAGCAGCAGTTCTCCGGGGCGGACGGGGCCGTCGTTGTCCGTCCAGTGCATGATCGTGGCGTGGTCGCCCGCGGCGCAGATGGTGCCGTAGCCGACCGAGTTGCCTTCGAGGCGGGCGCGGCGCAGGAAGGTGCCCTCGATCCAGCGCTCGGAGGAGGCGACGGCGGTGGAGAGTTCGGCGACGGCGTCGGTGAAGCCGCGCACGGTGGAGTCGACGGCCTTGCGGAGTTCGCCCAGCTCCCAGTCGTCCTTGACGAGGCGCAGCTCGCTCAGGACCTCCTCCAGTCCGGCGTCGCGCTCCGCGTCGGTGCGCAGCGCCGCCTCCAGGACGGGGTCGATGCCCCGGACGACGCGGGTGGGCACGTCGGAGGCGGCGAGGTCGGCGGCCGCGGTGCGGACGTCGCGGCAGGGCAGGCCGAGGACGCGCTCCGCCTCGGCCAGGGAGCGGCGCCGGCCCATCCACAGCTCGGCCGTGGGCCCGGTCCAGAACTCGTCGTCGTCCCGGCCGTCCCTCGGCAGCTGGAAGCAGTAGGCGTCGTGGCCGCCGTCGGCGCGCGGCTCCAGGACGAGTGCGCCGTCGCGGGCCCGGTCGCCCGTCATGTGGACGTAGCCGGAGTAGGGGCGGAAGGGGTACGTGTCGTCGTTGGACCGGGTCTTGAGGCGTCCGGCCGGGACGACGAGGCGTTCGCCGGGGAAGCGCGCGGAGAGGGCGGTCCGGCGGCGGGCGGCGTGCGGGGCCTGTTCGTCGGGGCTCAGATCGTGCTGCTCGGTGTCCGCCCAGCCGGTCCGCATCAGCGCGGACAGCTCCGGTGAGATCTCCGGGTAGAGGCGGTTCTTCCGGCCTTTCGCCACGTCATGCTCCTTCTTCGGGACGGTCTCCTGCGGCGCGGCCGCGTCGGGGGCCCGGGGTGGGCCGGGCCGTTCCCGACGAGGACCGGGGCGCGCCGGTGGGCGCGCGCTCGCCGTCGCCGGTCGTCGGCCTCCGGAGGCTATCCCTCGCGACGGACCCGTGGTGCCCGACCGTGCCAGTGGCACTGATCGGCCACCCGGCGCGCCCGGACCGTCTCGGCGCGAGCCCGCGCACGCCGTCACCGCCGCGGACGACGGCGTGTGCGGTTTCCCGCCCGGGGAGGCGTCATAGTGGCGCCCATGACGAACGAGAGACTCGGCGAGGCGCTGCGGCTGCTGGGCATCGACGGGCCGGCGCGCCGGGTGTATCTGGCCCTGCTGGAGCGGGCGCCCGCCCCGCTGGAGGCGATCGGGGAGGCGGCCGGTCTGACGGGCGCGGAGCTGGCGGGGGCGTACGCCGCGCTGGTGGACGCCGGGCTGGCGGGCGCGGCGGACGGGACCGGCGCGGTGGTGGTTCCGGTGCCGCCCGCGGCGGGGCTCGACGTCCTGGCCCGGCACCGTGCGGCGGAGGTCGAGGAGTCGCGGATCGCGGTCGGCGGCGCGTTCGACGTGTTCCGGCGGCAGCGGCTCGCCGCCTCGCCCGGCGATCTCGTGGAGGTGGTGACCGGGGACGCGGTCGGTCCGCGGATCCGGCAGGCGTGGGCGAGCGCGCGGGAGCAGATCCGGCAGTTCGAGTCGCCGCCGTACGTCCCGCTGACCGGGGCCACCGAGGACGCGCTGGCGACGCTGGCGCGCGGGGTGACGCAGCGGGTCGTCTACTCGCGCGCGTCGCTGGAGCACCCGGGGCACCTCAAGGACGTCATCGAACCGTGCGTCCGGGCCGGGGAGCAGGCGCGGGTGCTGCCGACGGTCCCGGTCAAGCTGGTGATCATCGACGACGCGTACGCGCTGGTCTCGCTGTCGATCCGGGAGGCGGACGTGCACCACACGATGCTCGTCGTGCGGCCGTGCGGTCTGTTCTCGGCGCTGGTGGCGCTGTTCGAGGAGTCGTGGTCCGGCGCCCTGCCGTTCCACGGGCGCACCGCCCGGCCCGGTGGTCTCGCCCCGGCGGACCGGCGGCTGCTGTGGCTGCTGGCGGGCGGGGCGAGCGACGAGGTGATCGCCCGGGAGCTGGGCGTGAGCCGGCGCACGCTGTTCCGCCGGCTGTCGACGCTGATGGCCCGGCTCGGCGCGGCGAACCGGTTCCAGATGGCGCTCCGGGCCCAGCGCTCGGGCTGGCTGTGAACGGGCCCGGCGCGGCGGGCGGTCCGCCGCGCCGGGCCGGGTTCAGCGCGCCTCGGCCGGCTGGCCGGGGTCGTCGAGGAAGCCGCCGGACTGGTGCTGCCACAGCTTCGCGTACGCCCCCTCGGTGGCGAGCAGTTCGTGGTGCGAGCCCTGTTCGACGATGCGGCCCCGGTCCAGGACCACCAGCCGGTCCATGGAGGCCACGGTGCTCAGCCGGTGGGCCACGACGAGGGCCGTCCGCCCCTCCATCAGCCGCCACAGGGCCTCCTGGACCAGGACCTCGCTCTCCGAGTCCAGGGCGCTGGTGGCCTCGTCGAGGAGCAGGATCGGCGCGTCGCGGAGGATGGCGCGGGCGAGGGCGACGCGCTGGCGCTGTCCGCCGGAGAGCTTGATGCCGCGCTCCCCCACCATGGTGTCGAAGCCGTCCGGGAGCGCGTCGGCGAACTCGGTGACGTGGGCCGCCTTGGCCGCGCGGCGGATCTCGGCCTCGGTGGCGTCGGGCCGGGCGAACGCGATGTTGTCCCGCAGGGTCCGGTGGAACATCGCCGGGTCCTGCGGCACGTACGCGATCTGCGCGCGGACGTCCGCCTGGCGCATCCGGCTGATGTCCTGTCCGCCGATGAGGATGCGGCCGCCGTCCAGGTCCGACATCCGCAGCAGGAGCCTGCTGAGCGTGGTCTTCCCGCCGCCGGACCGGCCGACGAGGCCGATCCTGGTCCCGCTCGGCACATCGAGGTCCAGCGACTCGAAGAGCGGCCCCGCTCCGGGGTGGGCGAAGCTCACCCGGTCGAAGCGGACGTCGGCGGAGCGGGAGAGCAGCGGCTCGGGGTGCTCGGGGTCGGTCAGCGCGGGCGGGGTCAGCAGCAGTTCGGCGAACTGGGCGGCCTCCGTCATCGAGCTCTCCAGCCGCCGGTAGATCTGGTTGAACTCGAACATGATCCGGGTGGCGTTGGAGTAGTAGGTGAACGCGACGACGACGGCCTCCACCCCGTGGCCCCCGCCCGCGAGGGCGACGGCGAGCAGCAGGCCGAGGGCGTTGGTCAGCACGGACATGGGCGCGACGAAGGTGTCGATGCGCAGATTGCCGTAGTCCCACGAGCGCAGGGTGAGCCGGCGCGATTCGGCGACGCGGGAGCGGTGCTCGGCCGCCTCGCGCCGCTCGGCGGCGAAGGCCCTGACCGTGTCCATGTTCATCAGGCTGTCGGCGACATGGCCGGAGACCCGGGCGATCGCCTCCTCGCGCCGGGCGACGAGGGCCTGCCGGCGCCGGATGAGCGGGGCGGCGCAGACCCCCGTCACCAGGATCATCGCCAGCAGTCCGACGACGAGGAGCGGGTCGTAGCGCCACAGCACCACGGATCCGAAGAGCAGCGGGACGAAACTGCCCACGACGGAGAAGGTCAGCGTGTCGATGAAGTTCTCGAAGCGGGTGGCGAAGCTGAGGACCCGTTTGGTCAGCGATCCGGCGAAGTTGTCGTGGAAGAACGTGGCGTCCTTGGCGTACAGCTCGTCCATGCCCTGGACGTAGAGGCTCTCGATGCCGAGCGCGTCCAGCCGGTTCAGGAAGTGCAGTCCGATCCGCCAGCAGGTCTCGGCGAGCAGCAGCACCGCCGCGAAGCCGGCCACGTAGGGGAGCATCGAGCGGACCGAGAGGTCGGAGTCGCCGGCGATCCGGCCGACGAGTTTCGCGACGACGAGCGGCGCGATGTAGTTGATGCCGATGTTGCCGAGCGCCGGAAGCAGCAGCGCGGGCGCGGTCACCCGTTTTCGGCGGGTCAACTCCCGCCCGTAGTAGCGGAGTGCGAGGAGGACGGAGCCCTTGCGGGGCCCTTGTTGCGTCTGAGGCGTACCCATGCCAACCCTGTGTCGTTCGTGCGGTGTGCCCACGCCCCGGCGGGTCCCTCCGCCCACGACGACGCGCCGGCAACGTCCCCCGCGCGGTCGGCGGCGGTGTGTCGGAGTGGGAGGGAGGAAGGTGGGCGATTCGCCCCAGTCTCCCGCCGTCGCGTCCGACGAGTCCACGCGTTTTTACCGGCCACTTTCACCCCCTCGGGGATGGCCGGTTCCGGGCGGTCAGCCGTAGGCGGCGACCGCCGCGAAGTAGATTCCGAGCGCGGTGGCCGCCACACCGCCCCCGGTCAGAACGGCCTGGGAGAGGCCGGATCCCGCGCGACGGGCGAGCAGCCCGCCGGCGAACGCCAGGTGGAGCGCGAGGGACAGGGCGAGGAGAAGCGACAGGATCTGCACGGGGCTCATCGGGGCTCCCACGATCGGGACGGCCCGGCCGGGCCGTTCGGGACGTCTCCGAATCTGACCGTCCGGGCCTCCGTCCAGGAGGAGTCCGCGCCGGATCGCGCACGGCGGCCCGTACACCGCCGGAGAACGTTAGGGTGCACGCCACGGCTTCTCGTGTGTCCACCACGGGTGTCCAGGTACGGAGTGGACGGCCGCGCACGGGACCGGGAAAGCGTGGTCAGTGTGGAAGCACCGTCGCGGGGTCAGGACCTCTCGTACGCCGAACTGGTCGCCGCCCTGGCCGCGTTCCGTTCCGGGCGGCTGGGCGGGCGCCCGTCCGACCGGACGCTGGCCGCGGCGGCCGGGGTCAGCCCGACGACGATCGGGCACTGGCTGCGCCTGGAGCGGTTCCCCCAGCGGATCGACCCGCTGCTCGCGATGGTCCGCGCCGTGCGGGCGGGGGCGGGGACGGCCGGGCTCGGCGACGACCCCGAGTCCGCGGCCGTGCTGGACGAGCGGCGGTGGCGGCGCGGTTACGAGGCCGAGGCCCGGGGCCGCGCGGACTCCACCCGTACGGCGGTGGAGGCGGGACAGGCGCGGGCCGTGCTGGAACGCATGAGCCCGGGACGGCCGTTGGACGAGGTCACCGACCCGTTCCATCTGGAGGTGCACCGGGCGATCGGCCCGCCCGGCAGCGGGCTGCCCGCGCTGCCCGCCTACGTCCCCCGGGAGCACGACCGCCGCCTCGCCGCCGTGGTCGAACGGGCCGCGGCGGGCACGAGCGGCATCGCGGTCCTGGTGGGCGGTTCCTCGACCGGCAAGACCCGCTCGTGCTGGGAGGCCCTGGGCCGGCTGCGCGGACGCGGCGCGCCGTGGCGGCTCTGGCACCCCCTGGAACCCACGCGCCCGGACGCCCTGTCGGCCGAACTCCCGCGGGTCGCCCCGCACACGGTGATCTGGCTCAACGAGGCCCAGGCGTACCTGGAGTCCGACAGGGACGGCGAGCGGGTGGCGGCGGGACTGCGGAGCCTGCTGCACGACCCCGCGCGCGGACCGGTCCTCGTCCTGGCCACGCTGTGGCCGAAGAACTGGGACACCCTGACGACCCGTGCCGCACCCGACCGCCGTCTCGACGCGCGCACCCTGCTGGAGGGCCACCGGATCGGGGTGCCGGACGCGTTCGGCAGCGCCGATTCGGCCGCCCTCGACGACGCGGCGGGGCGCGATCCCCGGATCGGCGAGGCGGCCGAGCACGCCCGGGACGGACGGATCACCCAGTACCTGGCGGGCGTTCCGGTCCTGCTGGACCGCTACGACGAGGCCCGGGGCGCCACCCGGGCACTCGTCCACGCCGCCATGGACGCGCGGCGCCTGGGCGCGGGCCCCCGGCTGCCGCACGCCCTGCTCGTCGAAGCGGCTCCGGGCTATCTGACGGAGGCCGAGTGGGACGCCGCCGGGGACGACTGGCAGGCGGAGGCCCTGGCCCATGTCACGGCCCCCTGCAACGGCATCCCCGGGATCCTGGGCCCCGTCCGCGTCCCCGTCCCCCGTGACCGCCGACCGCGCGGTGAGAGCGCCCCGGACGGCGGCCCCCAGTACCGGCTGGCGGACTATCTCGACCAGTACGGCCGTCAGTCCCGGACGGGGCTGATCCCGCCGATCAGCTTCTGGAGCGCGCTCGCCCGCCACGCCGACCCGGCCGACGTCACGGTGCTCGCGGAGGCCGCGCGGGCCCGCGGTCTCTACCGGGACGCCGCCCAGCTCCACAAACGCGCCACGGCCCACGGAGACCCGGCCGCCGCGGCGGCGCTCGTGGACGACTTCCACGAGATGGACGCCGCCGATCCGCGCCCCGCGCACTGGGCGGCCGCGCATGCCGCGCTCGACGACCCCTTCGCCGTCGCCGAGTTGCTCGGCCGGCTGCACGACACCGGCGCGCACGCACCGGCCGCGGCCCTGCTCGCCAGGGATCCCGCCGCGCGGGCCTCGGTCGGCAGCCCGCGCGCCGTGGCCCGGCTGCTCGGCCGGCTGGGCGAGGCGGGCGCCCGGGAGCAGGTGGCGCTGCTGGCCCGCCGCGCCGCCGCCGGAACCCCGCTCGACAGTCCGTACGCCGTCTCCCATCTGGTGCACGGGCTGCGGGAGGCCGGGGCGCATCAGCAGCTCATGACCCTGGCGGACCGGGCGGCCGAGCACAGCGGCCTGGACAACCCGTACGCGGTGGCCGAGTTGCTGGGACGGCTGCGGGAGGCGGGCGCGCACCGGCAGATCGCGGTGCTGCTCGGCCGGGATCCGGCCCGCGCGGTGGACCTGGGCAACGCCTACGCGGTCGGTCGGCTGCTGACCCGGCTGCGGGAGGCCGACGCATCCGGGCAGGTGCGGGCGCTGCTCGACCGGGATCCCGCCGCACACGCGGCGCTCGACAATCCGTACGGGATCGCCCGGCTGCTCGGCAGTCTGCGCGCGGCCGGTGCCGAGCAGCAGGTCGCCGCGCTCGCCGACCGTGCCGCCCGCCACGCACCGCTGGAGAATCCGCATGCCGTGGCCCGGCTGCTGGCCGCGCTGCGCGCGGTCGCGGCCGACGGCCCGGTCGCGGTGCTGGCCCGGCGCACCGCCGAGCGCGCGGCGTCCGGCACCGCCCACGCCCCGGCCCTGATGCGCGCCCGGCTGCGCGGCCGACTGCGCGGACGGCTGACCGAGGTCGGTCTGTACGAGCAGGTGGCGGCCCGGCTGTCCCGGGATCCGGACGCGCGGGACGCCCTCGACGACCCCGGGGCCATGGCGGGGCTGCTGGGCGGTCTGCGGGAGGAGGGGCCCGCGCACCGTCCGGCCCCCGAGGACGATCCGCGGCTGCCCGCCGACGGGCACTTCGCCGTCTTCGCCCGGTCCCCCGGCCACCGGGAACGGTTCCGGTACGGCCGGGAGCCGGACGGGGCGCCCGCGGCCCCGTGGTCCTGGGACGACCTGGACTGAGGCCGGGACGCGCCGGTCCCCGGCCTCCGGTCTGGACATCCGTTCACCGAGTCCTCCCGCGCCGACCGTTACCGCCCTTTCCGTACGGGCGTTCTCAGGGGGCCGGAACCCCTTGCCCGGACCGACGATCGGAGCCTCCATGCCCACCTCCCCGGTGCACGCGCCGCACCTGTCACACATTCCGCACCTTCCGCACCAGCCCGACGGCCGGATCCCGGGCTGGCTGCCGCCGGAGGAGTACGCCGAGACGGTGCTGAAGGCGACCGCCTTCGCCTGCCTGTACTTCACCGACGAGGAGGACCGGCCGCTCCAGCTCAGGGCGGTGTACTCCCGCAGCCACCCCTGGCAGCTGGTCGGCGGCACGATGGATCCGGGTGAGCGGCCCTGGGAGACGGCGCTGCGGGAGTGCCGGGAGGAGACCGGGATCGTCTTCGACGGTCCGCCGTCGCTGCTGGCCACGGTGTTCGGCCAGCCCGGGGCGGAATGGCCGTACGCGACCATCGGGTTCGTCTTCGACGGCGGGCGGCTCACCGCCGGGCAGCTGGGGGCGCTGACCCTCGATCCGGCCGAGCACGACGCGGCGCGGGTCCTTCCGCTGGGGCGGTGGCGGGATCTGATGCCCCGGCGGGACTTCGTCCGGCTGGAGGCGGTCGCGGAGGCCCGGCGTTCCGGAACGGCGGCCTACGTCGGTGCCTGGGACTGGGAGCGCTGAGGGCGGCGGGCGGCGGTCCGGGCCCGGTACGCTCGCGGGCTCCGGACCCTTCTCACCGAGCGGATCGATCCCCATGCATGTCGAGTTCACCGGCCGCGTCGTCGAATGGCGTGGTCCCTCGCCGTACTTCTTCGCCACCGTGCCCGAGGAACAGTCCGCCGACATCCAGGAGGTGGCGGCGACGGCCACGTACGGCTGGGGCGCGGTCCCCGTCGAGGCCCGCATCGGCGGGACCGTGTTCACGACGTCGCTGTTCCCCCGGGACGGCGGCTATCTGCTGCCGCTGAAGACGGCGGTCCGCCGGTCGCGGAATCTGGCCGCCGGGGACGATGTGAGCGTCCGGATGACCGTCCGTCTCCAGGGCGCCCGATGACCGGCGCACCGGCGGGCGCGGAGAGTGAGCCGCTGGCCGGCGGCATGGTGAACGCGGGCGCGGTGGTCCGCCGGGGCGATCTCGTCGAGCGTCCGGCACCCCGGTCCGCCCCCGCCCTCCACGCTCATCTGCGGGCCCTGCGCGAGCACGGCTTCGACGGGGCTCCCCTGCCGGACGGCCCCGTGACGGACGGCCGCGAACGCCTGACGTTCCTCCCGGGAGACGTGGCACTCCCCCCGTTCCCGTCCTGGGCGATGACGGAGGACGCCCTGCGCTCGGTCGGCGCACTGCTCCGGCGGCTGCACGACGTCTCGGCGGGCATCCCGGTCGACACGGACGCCCCGTGGCCGGGCGATCTGTCGGACCCCGGGGGCGGCCCCCTGCTCTGCCACAACGACGTCTGCCCGGAGAACGTCGTCTTCCGCGACGGCCGCGCCGCCGCCCTGATCGACTTCGACCTGGCCGCCCCGGGCCGGCCCCTCTGGGACCTCGCGATGACCGCCCTCTACTGGGCCCCGGCCGTCGACCCGGCGACGGCCGCCTCCGCCTACCCCGCCGGGCTCGACGTACCGCGCCGGCTCCGCGTCCTCGCGGACGGCTACGGCCTCCCCGCCCCGCAACGGGCCGGACTCCCCCGGGTGATCGAGGAGGCCACCGCCGCCTGCCGGGCCTTCGTGGCCCGCAGGCTCGCGGACGGGGACCCCGCCTACACCCGGGTCTGGGCCGCACGCGGCGGCAGCTGGGAGCGCTGGGACCGCCGTCAGGCCTGGCTGGCGGAGAACCGCGCGGTGTTCACCGCCGCCCTGACCGAGGGCCTGTCCGAGGGGTGAGGCGGGCGGCGGGCCGGTGCAACCGGGTGCGGCCGGCCCGCCCCGTCCACCGCTGATCGAAAACCTGTGGCCCCGCGCCCCCGCGCCCGCGACGATGACCCGCATGAGCGACCGACCCGCGCGCTGGACCAGCGCCACCGTATATCCCGACATGTGGACGGATCCCGACAAGGACCCCCGTGAGCGCGAAGGGCCGGGCCCGGAGGGGGAGGCCGAGACGTTGCGGGACTTTCTGTCCGACTACCGGCTGACCCTGCGGATGAAGTGCGAGGGGCTGGACGCGGAGCAGCTGGCCCGGCGGTCGGTTCCGCCGTCGACGATGTCGCTCCTCGGTCTGGTCCGGCATCTGGCCGAGGTGGAGCGGGACTGGCGCAACTGGATCCGTGACGAGGAGCGGCTGCCCCGGCTGTACGGTCCCAAGGACGCGGACTTCGACGGGGCGGTCGCCGACCCGGCGGCGGTCGAGAGTGCCTTCGGCGATCTGGCGCGCGAGCAGTCCGCGCTCGACGACGAACTGGCCGTCCACGCCGACCTCGGGGAACGTCTGGGCCGGGAGGAGATCGCGGTCCGGGAGCTGATGGTGCACCGTATCGACGAGTACGCCCGGCACTGCGGCCATGCCGACCTGCTGCGTGAATGCGTGGACGGACGGGTGGGCCAGTGATCCGCGGGCCCGCCGGCCCGTCCGGCGGGCCCGCTCCCTCGTGCCGGGGGCCGCTCCGGGCGTCCCGGCCGGCCGTGCCGCTCCCTCGGGCCCCGGCGCCGTTCCCCCGGACTCCGCCGGAGGGCGGATGGTCCGCCGTGCCGTGATACTGGCCGGTGTGCGGCCGAAACGAGAGGGGACGGAGGTGGGCGCAGCGCCGTTCCTCGACCCGGGGATGTTCGACGACGCCGTGGCGGCCGTCGCGCTGCTGATGGGCCCCGAGCACCGGCTGCTGTACGTCAACCCGGCCTTCACCAGGCTCTTCGGCCCGCGCACCCTCGGGCTGCCCGCCCAGGAGGCGTTTCCGGAGCCGGACGCGAGCCGGTTCCTCGGTGTGCTGGAGGACGTCCGGCGCAGCGGGCGTCCCCGCCAGGTGACCGGGCGGCGGCGCACCGATCCCGGCGCGCCGTCCCAGGCCCGGCATTTCGTGTACTCCTGTACGCCCGTCGCCACCCGGCGCGGCGGCGGGATCCTCGCCATCGCGATGGACACCACCGCGGAGACGTACACCCTCCAGCGGTACGAGGCCCTGGCCACGGCCGTCTCGCAGATGGTGTGGGTGATGTGGCCGAACGGCACGATGGACGAGCTGGTGCCCGGCTGGGAGGCGATCACCGGTCTGCCGTGGCGTTCCCGGGCGGACGACGCGTGGTTCGCCGTCGTCCATCCGCGCGACCGGGAGGACCTGCACGCGGCCTGGATGGAGGCCGCCGCCGAACCGCAGAGCGTCTTCGAGCACACCTTCCGGGTCCGTACGGCGGGCGGCGAGTACCGGCACATGTTCTCCCGGGCGGTGCCGGTGGTGCGCGACGGTTCGGTCGCGGAGTGGATCGCCGCCACCGCCGATGTGGAGGACGCCTGGCGCACCCGGCTGCGCGAGCGCCTGCTGGCCCAGATCGCCGACAGGCCGCGGACGACGCTGGCCCAGGCGTTCGGGACGGTGGTGGACACGATCGTCCCGGAGGTCGCCGACGCCTGCCTGATCCTCACGCTCGATCACGACGAGTGGCCGGTGCCCTCCCACGTGGCGCTGCGGGCCGGCCGGATCGCGAGCGCCACGCGGGCCGGGCTGCCGGCGCCCCCGGCCCTGATGGGACAGAGCGTCCCGGTCACCGCCCCGCTCCGTGAGCTGCTGGAGCAGGGGGCGCCGCGGACCTTCGCCGTGCCGCCCGGCGGTCCCGTTCCGCCGGGTCTGGTCCCCCCGGTCACCGAGCGCTGGCTGACGGCGGCGGGCGCCACCAGCGTCACTCTCGTCCCCCTGCTGACCGAGGACGGCCTGCTCGGCTACGCGGTCGCGGCGACCTGCGACGACAGCCCCGTCCCGGGTCCGGCCGAGACCGAACTGCTCCGTGACGTCCTGCACCACGCGGAGCAGCCGATCCACCGGGTCCTGGAGCACGGCCGGGCCCGCCGCACCGCGCTGCGGCTCCAGCGCGCCCAGCTGACCCGGCCGCCCGAGGTCCCCGGCGCGGCGCTGGCCGCCCGCTACCAGCCGGCGAGCAGCACCCGGGAGATCGGCGGCGACTGGTACGACGCCTTCCTGCTCCCGGACCGCAGCGTCGTCCTGGACATCGGTGATGTCGCCGGGCACGATCTGACCGCCGCGGCCGCGATGGGCCAGATGCGCAGCATGCTCCGCGCGCTCGCGTACAGCTGCGGGCTCAACGCCTCGCCGTGCGATGTGCTCGAAGAACTGGACGCGGTCGCCGAGGGCCTGGAGGCGGCCCCGTTCACCACGGTGGTCCACGCCCATCTGCGGCCCCGGCAGGACGGCGGCTGGAACGTCGCCTGGTCCAACGCCGGGCATCCGCCGCCGCTGCTCGTCCCCGCGCGCGGCACTCCGCGGTATCTGACGGGCCCCGGCACGGACCCTCCGCTGTGCGTGGACCCGGGTCTGGTCCGCACCACGCACCACCATGTCCTGTCACCCGGTGACACCTTGCTGCTGTACACGGACGGCCTGATCGAGCGGCCGGCCACCACGCTCACGCGGGGGCAGAACCGCCTCGTGAAGGCGGCGCTGCGGCACCGGCGGCTGCCGCTGGACGATCTGCTGCACCGGCTGCTGGTCCTGTCCGACCACCGCGACGACACCGCGATGATCGCCTTCCGGGCCGGGTCCGGCTGACGCGCGGGACCGGCGGCGGTGCGCCGGTCCCGCGTGCGGGCTCAGCCGGGCAGGCGGGCGGTGACGACCTTCGTCGAACCGCCGTCCGTCTTGTCCATGGCGTAGAACGCGACCTCGCCCCGGTTGTTCACCCCGATGCCCTCGGTCGCCACCCAGTGCTGGGTGTCGATCATGGCCGAGAGGTCGTACATCCGGCCCTGTGGGTCCCATACGACCGCCGTGGTGGCGTCGGGCTGGAGTTCCGCGGTTCCGGCGATCCAGCCGTCCTCGTTGACCGCCAGGGCGTCGGCATTGAAACCGAAGTCCGGCAGCCGGGTCATCGTGCCGCCCTTCCTGAGGACGAACGCGTCGTGGCCGCTGGTGCCGACGACGGTCCCGGCCTCGCTGATGTCCCGGGCGACGCTGTCGGCCATGCCGGGCAGTGTGCCGAGGTCGGTGATCGTGCCGTCGGGCGCCCACTCCACGGCCCGGCGCTGTCCGTCCTTGCGGGAGTGGCCGACGATCACTCCGGCGTCGTTCACGGCCAGCGGCTCGGTGAGGTCCCGCTGGGAGGTCAGGTGCGGCAGCCTGGTGAATCCGCCGTCCTTCGTCCAGACGAAGCCGTCGTTGACCGTGAGCCGGCGTCCGGTGTCAGGGTCGGTGAGGACGCCGGAGGCGTTGCCGACGACGGTCCCGGAGTCGTTGACCGCGTACGCCCGGTCGTAGGCGTACGTCTCCCAGTCGGGCAGCGGCAGCGTGGTGAGGGTGCCGTCCGGGGCCCAGACGCCGCCCCGGGTGCCGCCTTCGGAACGCGTCAGCTGCCCGACGGCGTAGCCGGCTGCCGGGCTGGCGTTGAGCGCGTGGCCCTCGCGGGCGCCGGCGTTGTCGAGCGCCGTGACGCCGCTCTGCGCGTCCCAGCGGATGGGCTGGGAGCGGCCGGCGGTCTGCTTGGACCCGACGACGCGGCCCCGGTCGTCGAGGTCGAAGGCGATGGCCGGGCCGAACGACCCGGTGACCTCCGCCTTCGGCTGGGTGACCGCGCCGATCAGGACGTCGGAGCTGCCGATGACGGTGTCGTCGTCGGTGACCAGGGAGAAGCGGCCGACCAGACGGCGGCCGGCGGGCGGCCGGGTGTCGGGAACCATCCGGCCCCGGACGGCCAGCGACGCCCCGGACGCGAGGTCGGCGGGGGTGTCGTCCTCGACGCTCGTGGAGCCGAGCGAGTCGGAGAACAGCGTGTCCTGGATGTCGAACGCGGTGCTTCCGGAGGGTACGTCGACCCCGGCGATGTAGAGCAGGTAGTAGCCGGGGGCGGGCTTGTCGACGGTGATCGTCTCCTGGGAGCCGCCGTTGGTGGAGGAGCCGACCAGCGCACCGCTCTGGGCGACGAGGAACAGGTCCAGATCGGCCTTCGGGTCGGAGGCGTTGCCCATGGACACCTCGAAGCGCGAGGCGTCGCGGGGCACGGTGATCTGCTTGCCGGTCATCTGCTGGTCGCCGAGGGTGGGCCGGGCTACCGCGAGGGCTCCCAGCGCACCGCCGGCCGCGTGGGCCCTGACCGGGGCGAAGGTGTTGACGGCGGTGACGTTCCGCTCCAGCGGGGCGTGCAGTGCCGCCTCGTCGACCACGGCCGACGGCGGGTCGACGGCGGCCCCCTGGACGGTGGCGGTCAGCCGGTAGGGGTTCTTCAGCAGCGGCGAGGTGCGGCGGCTCTCGATCTCGAACTCCCAGACGCCGGGCATCGGGTGTTCGTACACGCGGGTGGTGGAGTCGCAGTCCTTCTCGTCGGAGTAGTGGGTGTAGCAGCGGCCGGCGGCGGTGTCGTCGACCGGCAGGCCCTGGGGGTCGACGGCCAGGAAGCGCGTCTGGGAGTCCTTCGCGATCCGGTCCAGTCCGACGCGGACGGCGGCGGCCCCCTTGGGGACGGTGACGAACACCGAACGGGTCCGGTTGCGCACGGATTCGCCGGAGGCGGTGGTCCGGTACGCGGGGGCGGCCGGGCGCTCGGCGACGACGACGGTGACGAGCACCATCCGGTCGATGCCGGGGGTGGCCGGGTCGTCGACGCGCAGGACGGCGGAGTGGGCGCCCGTGGACGCGGTGCGGGCGCGGACCGGCACGGTGACGGTGCGTCCCTTGTCCAGGCGGACCCGGCGCGGCGCGTCGAACGTGCCGTCGTTGCCGAGCCAGGACAGCAGCGTGGTGGCGCTCCCCTCCCCCGTGCGCGTGAGCCGGACGTCGTAGGTGCGGGTCTCGCCCCTGACCTGGCCGCCGTCCTGGGGTGTGGCGCAGCGGTTGTAGACGCCCTCGCCGCTGTCCGGGGTGGCGAGCATGCCGGACAGCGCGCCGCAGACGGGCGCCTTCACGTCGTACGCGGTGGGCTCGGCCGTCCGGCCGCCCCGGCCCAGAGTTTTCCAGGCGGCGGGCACGGAGAGCAGTCCGGCGCCCTGGGCGTACGCGGGTTCGTCGGCGAGGAAGCGGGCGGAGCCGGTGAGGGCGGCGCGGAGCGCGGCCGGGGTGATCTTCCCTCGGCCGGTGGCCGCGGCGGCGGAGAGCAGCAGGGCCGCGTCGCCGGTGGCCATCGGGGAGGCCATCGAGGTGCCGTTGAACATGCCGTAGCCGGGCGGAAGTCCGTATCCGGCCTGGGGGACCGGCGAGCCGGGCAGCCAGGTCGGTATGGAGGAGACGGCGGCGCCGGGCGCGAGCAGGGTCGGCTTCATGCCGCCGTCCTCGCGGGGCCCCCGGGCCGAGAACGGGAAGAGGGCCTGGCGGGCCGTGACCTCGGAGCCGTAGTCGGCCCACCAGGTCTCGCGGCTGACCGAGGCGCCGACGCTCACGACCCGGCCGGCCACGGACGGATCGCCGACGGTGTTCATGCCGGGGCCGTCGTTGCCGGCGGAGACGAAGATCTGTACGCCGTACTCGTCGATCAGCCGGTCGTACAGGACGGCCCGGACGTTCTGGCCGTCGTTGAGGGCGGGCAGACCGCCGATGGAGAGGTTGACGACGTCGACGTGCTTGTTCACGACGGCGTCGATCATGCCCTCGGCCAGGGCGTACGAGGTGCAGCCGGAGCTGAAGAGGCAGACGCGCTCGGAGACGATGCGGGCGCCGGGCGCGGCGCCGTTCATCTTCCCGCCGAACATGCCGTGACCGGCGGTGATGCCGGCGACATGGGTGCCGTGGGCGCCGGAGACGATGCCGATGTTGACGAAGTCGGCGGTCTTGCCCTCGTTGCTGCCGCCGCGCGGGGACAGGTCGACGTCGTCGCGGTATTCGACGGTGAAGGGCAGCGACTCGACGACGGGGGTGGCCGGGTCGTCGGTGCCGAAACGGGCCGTGGTGCCGCTCTCGGCGTACGGGCGGACGATCTCGTCGGCCTCGAAGGAGTGGTCGAGATCGGTGTCGACCCAGATGGTGTGGTCGGACCTGCGGTAGAGGACGCCGAAGCTGTCGTTGTAGTCGCCGTCGCGGTTGACGTCGCCCTCCAGCTCGCTGCCCCAGGTGCCGCCCTCCTTGAAGACCTGGAACCGGAAGTCGCCCTCGGGCGCCTTCCAGCTGACGCCGCCGGTGGTGAAGGCCGGGCCGGTCACCTCGGTGCGCATCTCGATCCAGGTCGGGTCCTGGTCGGTCACCGGGTCGGTGGCGGTGACCCAGTCGGCGATCTTGGGCGCTCCGGTGGTCGTGGTGCGCAGCGCCGGGTGGCTCGGGTCCACTCCGGTGTCCAGGATGCCGACGGTGACGCCCCGGCCGTCCCAGGAGGGGTGGTCGGCGACGAAGTCGACGGCACCGGTGTCGGCCGTCGGCAGATAGGGGTTGGCGGCGGGTGTCCTCGGGCCGGGGGCGGGAGCGCTCTTCGCGGGTTGTCCGGCCGTGCGGTCTGCGGCGGTGACGGGGGACGGGTCCGGCAGTGCGAACGTCTCGCCGAGGTCGATCGCGGTGACGCTGCCGAGTTCCGCGAGCTTCTCCGCCTTGTCCGTCGGCACGGTGGCGCGTACGTAGCCGAGCCGGTCGTCGGCGGTGGCGACGTGTCCGCCGAGTCCGGCGATGTCGGCGCGCAGCCGGGCGGTGGCGCCCTTCGGGGCGGCGAGCAGGACCGTGACGGTCTTCTTCCTGCCGGACCGGGCCTTGTCGAGCAGGGTGCGGTCGTGGGCGCCGAGCTTGTCGTGCCGGACGTCCTTGGGTACGTCGGCCCTGCGGGCGCCGAGCGGGCGCGGGATCTCCGCGCCCGGGGCGGCCTGGGCGGTCGGTCCGGCGAGGCTCAGCAGGGAGCCCGCCAGGGTGGCCGCGAGAGCGACGGCGGTGAGCGCTCGCCCGCGGGAGGTGGATGGTGGTCGCACGGTCCCTCTTTCGGTCGGTAGTACCTCCCGGAAGGTCTAGGGGACCGGCCCCGTCCACGTCAGCGGCCCGGCGTGGCGGGATGTCGACATGTCGTATGCACGCCACCGTGCCCGGGGCGGAACGCGACGGTGCCCCGCCCGACGACCGAACCGGCGGACGGGGCACGGGACTTCAGCGGCGCCCGGCGGTCAGGGGCCGGGGTCCTGCGGGGGCCGGCCGGTGCCGAGGCGGCGGTTGAGCGGGGGCTCCTGGGCCAGGACGGCGCCGATCGTGAACGCGAAGGTGAGCGCGCCGCAGACGACGATGAGCCAGGACAGCATCGTCAGGACGAGGCCGAGCGAGCCGTACTCGCCCAGGGCCCGGTCGAGCGCCCCCGGCATGTAGAGCCGGGCGGTGAGGCCGAGGGCGGTGGTGGCCGAGGCGCCCAGCAGGGAGCCGGGCAGCAGCGGCAGCCAGTCCACCCGGCCCGCGAGCAGCAGGTGCTGGGTCCAGAGCCAGACCCCGGTGCTGACGAGGAAGAAGGCCGGCACGCCCAGCCACATCCCGGCGCCGAATCCGTCCCGCAGCGGTGCCTGGAGGAGGACGACGACCACGAGGGCCAGCAGCCACACCGCCCAGCGCCAGGCCGCGATCCGGGTTCCGGCCCTGGGCAGTCCCCAGGCCCGTTCGCACACCCGGGCCATGGCGCGGCTGAAGCTGGTCGCCGAGACCAGGGCGACGAACGCGCCGACGATGCCCGTGGTCTCGCGCAGCTCCTCGGACCCGGAGCCGCCCAGGACCTGCTGGAGCTCGTGGTCCGCGCGTCCGGTCAGCCCGAACATCGACCGCAGGGACTCCCGCAGCTGGTCCCGGACGCTCTGCGGGGCGAAGGCCGCCAGGGCGAAGAGCAACGGCACGGAGGCCAGGAACGCCTGGGCCGCGAGCCGGGTCCCGGCGTCGAGCAGATTGCCGCTCATCAGCCGGTTCGTCAGCTCGGAGAGCACGGGGAACCGTGTCTCCGCCCCTGCCCTCATGTCCCGTGCCCGGCTGGTCCACGACATTCCGCCTCCCGACCCGTCCTCCCCCATTGGACGCAACACGGCGGCCCCGGGCCACTCCGCCGTGTCGTCGGGGGGAGCGGACCGGGACCCGGGGCGTCCGCGCGGACCTCGGTCCCTGAGCGCGAACGCCCGGACGACGGTCTGCCGGGTGCGGTTGCCCGCCCCGTCCCACGCGGTGACCCCCGGCGTGACGGTCTCGGCTCCGGCGGGTGCCCGGTGCGGGACGGTGGTGGCGGAGCCGTCGGGGCGTACGTGCGGTTCGGCGGCGGCGCTCCAGGTGGCGCCGGTGCCGGCGTCGGCCGCCGTCAGCGTCCGGGTGCCGTCGAACCACGCCGGCAGGGGACCTGCCCAACAGACGGCGAGCGCGGCGGCGAGCACGAGAGCTCGGCCGCCGCGCGGAACGGATCGGGCCCGCATGGGGGGCTCCCGGGTGGGCGGGGGCACGGCACCCGCTCCCGGGCGGCAGCGGGCGGTGGTCCCGGTGGCCGCGATGTCCGCCACGGCCACCGGTCCTGACCGCTCGCCATGCTCGGGCCCCGGCCGCTCCCCCAGGAAGGGGCCGGGGCCGGCGGGATCACGTCATGCCGTGATTCCGCCAGTGCCTCGGTCCCGCGCTCAGCCGCCGTTGCGGCTCGCCAGGTACTCCGTCATCCCCGCCCCGGTCAGCGGGTAGTAGTCGGAGAGCCGTCCGCCCTCGTCCAGCCGCCGGCGGGCGAAGGCCTCGCGGTCCTGGTGCAGCAGGGCGTCCTCGGCCAGCGGGACCGCCCTGTCCTGCGGGACGACGACCGCGCCGTCCTCGTCGGCGACGATCAGGTCGCCGGGTGTCACCAGGGTGCCGCCGACGCCGACCGGCACGTTGTAGGCGGCCGGGAACAGTTCGGTCTGCGAGGCGTAGTGCGGGGTGACTCCGGTGCACCAGACGGGCACGCCGAGCGCGCGGATCCGGGCCGCGTCACGGATCCGGCCGTCCACGACGATCCCGGCGCCGCCGCGCAGTTTGAAGTAGCGCACCAGCATGTCGCCGAGGCAGCCGGTGAAGTGGCTGCCCTGGGCCGCCACGACGAGGATGTCGCCGGGGCGGATGGATTCGAGGACGCCCCACAGCGGGGTCTTGGCCTCGATGTCCTCCTGCTCGGCCCCGTTGAACACGTCCTCGCGCTGCGGCAGGAACTGGAGGGTGACCGCGCCGCCGGTGACCTTGACGTCCGGCTCGCGGTGGAGCGGAACCGGTCCGTCGATGAAGGTCCGGGTGATCCCCATCTGATGCAGTTTCGCGCAGGCCGTCGCCGCGCTCACCCCCGCCAGGGCCTCCACCATCCGGTCGGTGGGCCGTACGTAGTCCGCGGTGTGGACCGGGGCCCGCATCGACGCGTAGCGGCTCTCCTCCGTCCCGTTCAGCCGGGATCCGCCCGTGGACGGCGCTTCCTGATCCCCAATCGGGTGCATGCACTTGCCTCTCCGCGCGCTCGTCGCACGCCACGCCAGTGACATCATCGCCTATCGATGGTAGATAACAGCCAATCGATTAGTGATGTCAATGCGTCAGGAGTCCTCCGTGCCCCGCACCTCCCCCGGCACTCCCGTTTCCCCCGATGCCGCCGCGTCCACGGGCTGGTTCGAGGCCGCGCGCTTCGGGCTCTTCGTCCACTTCGGCCTGTACAGCATGGCGGCCCGGCACGAGTGGGTGCGCAGCCGGGAGGCCATGTCCCTCCAGGACTACGACCGTTATCTGCACCGCTTCGACCCCGACCTCTTCGACGCGCGCGAACTGGCCCGCACCGCACGGGAGTCCGGGATGCGGTACGCGGTGCTGACGACCAAGCACCACGACGGCTTCTGCCTGTTCGACTCGGCGCTCACCGACTACACCTCGGTGCGGGCCGCGGGCCGGGACCTGGTCCGGGAGTTCGTGGAGGCGATGCGCGCCGAGGGGCTGAAGGTCGGTCTCTACTACTCGCTGCTCGACTGGCACCACCCCGACTTCCCCGTGGACGAGCACCATCCGCTGCGGGACACACAGGCCGCCGACGAGCCCCGCGACATGGCCCGCTACCGCGCGTACATGGAGGGCCAGCTGCGGGAGCTGCTGACCGGGTACGGTCCGGTCGACAGTCTCTTCTTCGACTTCACCTATCCGGAGAAGGGCCCGGAGGAGTGGGGCGCCGAGCGGCTGCTGTCCCTGGTGCGCGAGCTCCAGCCGGGCATCCTGGTCAACGACCGCCTCGGTGTTCCCGGCGACTTCGTGACACCCGAGCAGTACCAGCCGGACCGTCCGCTGGAGCGCGACGGCAAGCGGGTGGTGTGGGAGGCCTGCCACACGCTGAACGGCTCCTGGGGCTACGACCGCGACAACCACGACTACAAGGATCCCGCGCTGCTCGTGCGGATGCTGGTGCAATCGGTCGCCTGCGGCGGCAATCTGATCCTGAACGTCGGCCCGACCGGGCGCGGTTCCCTGGACCCGAGGGCCCGGGAGACCCTGCGGGCGATCGGGGCCTGGGCCCTGCCGCACGGGCGGGCCGTGCACGGCGCCGGGCCGAGCGACCTGGAGGCACCGGCGAACGCCCTGTACACCCAGGCGGGCAACAAGCTGTATCTGCACCTGCTGTCCTGGCCGCTGAAGCATCTGCACCTGCCGGGCCTGGCCGGCAAGGTCCGCTACGCCCAGTTCCTGCACGACGGCTCCGAGGTCCGCTACCACGAGACGGACGGGGTCCGGCACGAGCACAACAACCTCGCGCCGCCCGGACAGCCGGCGGGCACCCTCACGCTCACGCTCCCGATCGCACGGCCCGACGTCCTGCTGCCGGTGATCGAGCTGGAGTTGACCGAGGACGCCGAGGACGGGGAGTGAGCGCCGCGGCGGGGCCGTGGGCGGAGCACTTCGCGGCGGTGCGGGCCGCCCCGGACGAGGGGCTCGCGGCCCTGCTGGCCGGCCCCGCCGCGCGGATCGGGGTCCCCGACGCCACCTGCCGCGCGGTCTGGGAGGCGGTGCCGGCACCGCTCCGGGGGCGCGTACGAGCCGACGCGGAGGAGGAGTTGGCCCGGCCGGCACCGCTGCTGACGGCCGGCGCGTGGGCGCGGCCGTTCCGGGACGGTTCGCGCGCCGCGTACGAGGACGCGGCCTGGGCCCTCCAGGAGCGCGTCTCCCGGCTGGTCCTGGCCGCCGTCCTCGCCGGTGAGTCGGCGGACGCGGGGGCGGGGCCGGGCGCCTGTCCGTACCTGGACGCGGCGATCGACGGGCTCGTGGCATTCGCCGAGACCAGTACGTGGTGCTGGGCGCCGCACGAGCGGTTCGCGTCGGCGCGCGGCGAGCTGGTCCCGGATCCGGACGATCCCTTTCTCGATCTCGGCGCGGCCGAGGTGGCCGCGCTGTTCGCCTGGGCCGACCACGCGCTCGGGCCGCTCCTGGACCGCAGGATGCCGGGGCTGCGGCGCCGGCTGCGGCGCGAGGTGGACCGGCGGGTGCTGCTGCCGTTCGAGCGGCGGCGGGACTGGCGCTGGATCGGCGCGGACGGCGGGGCCAACAACTGGAACCCGTGGATCCATGGCGCGGTGCTCGTCTCCGCGCTGCTGCTCTGCGAGGACGAGACCCGGCGGGCCAGGATCGTCCGCCTCGTCGTGGACGGACTGGGGCACTACGTGGCCACGCTCCCCGACGACGGCGGCATCGACGAGGGCATCGCCTACTGGTGGGTGGGGGCGTGCCGACTGCTGGAGATCCTGGATCTGCTCGCCGGAGTCGGCGGCCCGGCACTGGACGCCCGCGAGCTGCCCCTGCTCGCCGCCCTGCTGCGTTATCCGCAGCGCATGCATCTGGGCGGCGACCGCTACGTGAACGTGGGCGACGCACCCGCCCGCCTGACGGTAGGTCAGCCCTGGTGGGTGCTGTTCCGCTGGGGCGGGCTGCTCGGGCAGCCGGAAACGCGGGCGCACGCGGTGGCGGGCGCCCGGCTCCAGGGGTGCGCGGCCCCGCCGCGCGCGGGTCTGGGCCGGGCGCTGGCGGCGCTGGCGGACCCGGAGTGGTGCCGGGCGGTCGCGGACGGCGGCCCGGACGCCGCGGCTCCATGGCTGGCCCGGGAGTCCTGGCTGGCCCGGCTCCAGATCCTGGTGGCCCGGGAGCAGTCCGGCAGCCACGCGGGGCTGACCCTCGCGGTGAAGGCCGGCCACAACGGCGAGCACCACAACCATCTGGACGTCGGGACGTACTGGGTCGCGGCGGACGGCGAACCCCTGGTGGTGGACGTCGGCCGGCCCACGTACACCGCGCAGACCTTCGGCCCCGACCGGTACGCGGCCTGGCCGATGCGCAGCGACTGGCACAACGTGCCCGAGCCGGGGTGCGGACAGCGGCCGGGGGCCGGCTTCGCGGCACGGGACGTGCGGGTCGGGCTCGGGGCGCGGGAGGCGGGGATGACCGCGGAGATCGGCGGCGCCTATCCCCCGGGGGCCGTCGCGAGCTGGGTGCGCACGGCGCGGCTGGTGCGCGGGGACAGCGCGTACGTGGAGGTGGCCGACCGGTGGGAGGGGGGCGGGGAGCACGTGGTGGTCCGTCATGTGCTGGCCGGTGACGTGGTCCACGGTCCGGGCCGGGCCACCGTCACCGGACCCGGCGGCGCGGTCCTGGAGATGCGCTGGGATCCCGCCGAGGCCAGCGCCGACGTCGTCGTCCGTCCGCTGGACGACCCGCAGCTGACGGGCAGTTGGGGACCCCGGCTGACCCGGCTCACACTGACCGCGCGCTCCCGTGCGGGGCGGGGCCGCATCGCCGTGCGGTGGTCCCTGGGGCAACCGCGCCCGGGGGACGGGGAGAAGCAGAATTCAGAGGTTGCGGCAGCACCCTTGAACAAGCGCGGTGAGCACCTTTAGCATCAGCAATCGATAGACGATAGACACGAGATGAGGGCTCCGCCCCACCTCCACCGCAACGCACCACCGACCGGGCGATCCACACCCCCGACCGCCCGGGAACCCTCCCTCCTCTGCTCCACCGGGAACCCTGCGGCTGAACACCAGCTATCGATTATTCACGACTACGCAACGGAGCGTGTCCTTATGAAGACCATGTGGCGCCGTGCCTCCGGACTCGCCCTCGCCCCCCTGGTGATGGCGTCCGCCGTCGCCTGCGGCGGCGAGTCCGACTCGGCCTCGGAGGGCACCACCCTCCGGGTCATCGTGAACATCACCCCGAACCTGACGGAGAAGTACTGGAACGACCTCTTCGACCGGTACGAGAAGGCCAACCCGGGGGTGACGGTCAAGCTCGAACTGACCGGCACCATCTCGGCGGACGCCAAACTGCGGCAGGACCTGGCAGCCGGCGACCCACCGGACGTCGCCCAGCAGATCATCCCGACCACCGAGACCGCCTCCCTCTTCGCGGACCTGTCGAACGAGTCCTGGACCAGCAAGGCCCCGCTCACCGACCAGTACGCGCTGGACGGCAAGCACTACGTGGTCGGCGTGGGCGAGCAGATCCAGTCGCTCGTCTTCTACAACAAGGCCGCGTTCACCAAGGCGGGCCTCGACGCCTCGGCGATCCACACGATGGACCAGTTCACCGAGGCGATGGGCAAGCTCAAGGGCGCCGGCTACAAGCCGCTGCAGACCTCGGGTCAGTGGGTCACCGGAGCACAGTTCTCCATGATGGCCGACGCGGGCGTCCTCACCGCCGACCCGCAGTGGACCGCCAAGCGCAACGACGGCAAGGCCTCGTTCGCCAAGAGCGGCTACCTGCCCTACCTGGAGAACTACAAGGGCTGGATCGACAAGGGCTACCTGGAGAAGAGCGCCCTCGGCCTGACGTACGCGGACGGCCAGACGGCGTTCCTCAACGGCAAGTCCGCGATGTACATCATGGGCTCCTACTTCGTGCCGGCCGCGGACGCGGCGAAGAAGAGCGACGAGATCGGCGTGTTCTCCATGCCGACCGACGGCGCCTACCCGTCCGGGCAGTTCGGCAACATGTCGAACCCGTACGTCGTGGTCAACAAGTCCCGCCACAAGGCGGAGGCCATCGAGTTCGTGAAGTGGGCCACCACCGACCCCGAGGCCATCAAGAGCCAGCTCGCCTCCGACGGGAACCTGCGCGGCGGTTTCACGTACCCGATGTCGAGCCTGGGCACCTCGGTGCAGCAGATCCTCGACAAGGCCCCGAACGTCATCGTGAAGTCGGGCGCCAACCAGCCGATAGCCGGATTCAGTGACGAGCTGAACAAGCAGGTGCAGTCGCTGTTCACCGGCTCGTCCGCCTCGAAGGCCGCCGAGGGATTGGACAAGTGGTGGAACTCGCAGGGCTGAACCAGGGCCTGGACGCGGGCGCACGGCGACGGGCCCGGATCAGGGAGTCGGCGGTCTCCCTCGGGATGATGGGCCCGGCCGTCCTGCTCTACACGCTGATGACCGTCGTCCCGGTCGGGGTCGCGATCTATCTGAGCTTCACCGACTGGGACGGCTTCTCCACCGCGGCGTTCACCGGGCTCGACAACTACAAGCACCTGTTCGACGACCCCAGCTCGTCGGACGCCTGGTACGTCACGGGGCTCATCTCCGTGTTCGGGACGGCCCTGATGGTGGGGCTCGGGCTCGTCTACGCCCTGGTCCTCAAGGGCCGTTCGCGGTCGAACTCGTTCTTCCGGGCCGTCGCCTACTTCCCGCACGTGATCAGCGCGCTGATCCTCGGGTATCTGTGGGCGGCGATCCTGGGGACCAACGGGGCCATCAACAACACGCTCGCCAAGTTCGGCATCGAACCGCTGGGCTTCCTCTTCGACGAGAAGTTCGCCCTGGTCTCGCTGATCGGCGTGATCGTGTGGGCCGGCTTCGGCTTCAACGTCGTGCTGTTCGTCGCGGCCCTGCAGACGGTGCCCGCCGAACTGCTGGAGGCGGCGGCGATCGACGGCGCCTCCAAGCGCCAGATCAATCTGCGGATCGTGATCCCCATGATCGCGCCCGTGGTGACCGTGGCGACGGTGCTGAACCTGGTCGGGCTCATCCGGGCGTACGACATCGTCGTCTCCCTGACCGGCGGCGGGCCGGCCGGTTCGACGCAGACGTTCACGTATCTCATCCTCGCCCGGTCCTTCGAGGGAACCAAGGTCGGGTACGCGACCGCGCAGGCGGTGTTCCTCATGGTGGTGTCCGCCGTGCTCGCCCTGGTGGTGACGGCGCTGCGCAACCGCCAGGACCAAGCCGCGACAGGACAGTAAGGAGCCGGTGGTGGTGGTACTAGAGGCGGCAGAGGTCCGCGACAGTCCGAAGGCGGAGCCGGCGGGCACGGGCGACGTCCCCCGGACCGAGCGGAAGGAGCCCCGCTCCCCCGTGCGCTGGGTGCTGCTCGGTGTGCTGTTCGTCGTCATGATCGTGCCGGTCTACCTGCTGGTCGTGAACGCGTTCAAGTCCCAGCAGGACATCCTCGACAACCCGTTCTCGATCCCGTTCGGCGGGCTCACCTTCGCGCACATGTCGGCGGCGATCACGAGTCCGCAGTTCAACGTCATCGGCGGGTACGGCTTCACGCTGTTCCTCGTCGTGGTCGTGGACGTGCTGTGCATCGTGCTCGCCGGGCCCGCCGCGTACGCGATCGCCCGCAGCCTGAAGCGGCGCACCCAGCTGGTGCTGCTGTACTTCCTGGCGGGCACCTTCATCCCGGGCGCCGCCGTGATCATCCCGGTGATCTACGTGCTGCGCGAGGTCGGGCTCGCCAATACGGTGACCGGTCTGGTGGCGCACGACGTGGCGTCCACGCTGCCGGTGAGCATCTTCCTGTTCGTCGGCTTCATCCGCACCATCCCGGTCGACATCGACCACGCGGCGACGATCGACGGCGCGGGCCGGTACCGCACGTTCTGGTCCATCATCTTCCCGCTGATGCGTCCGGCGGTCGTCACGGTGCTGATCCTGAACTCGATCGGGATCTGGAACGACTTCATCTCGCCCCAGATCCTGCTCAGCCCGTCCTCCGGGCACTACACGGTGACGACGGCGGTCTACGCCGGCATCAGCCAGTACTCGACCGACCTCACGAAGGTGTTCCCCAACCTTCTGCTCGCGATCGCGCCGGTCGTCATCTTCTTCATCTACATGCAGCGCCACATCATCAGCGGTCTCACCGTCGGCGCCGTCAAGGGGTGAGCCCCTGAAGCACGGGCTCCCCCACCCCCCACGTCCCATCCCCCGTCCGAGCACCAGCCCACCGATCAGAGAGGACTCCGGAGTGCCGAGGAGAAGGAGGCCATCGTCCCGTCCGGGACTGTGGTCCGCAGCCGCCCTGCTCGCATCCCTGACCATGGTCGCGGCCGGCCATCCCGCCGCCGCCCACCCGGTCAAGCCGGTCAAGCCGCAGACCGGTTCGACGTACTACGTGGCGCCGTCCGGCAAGGACACGGCCAACGGCAGATCCACCAGGACGCCCTTCCAGCACATCCAGAAGTGCGCCGACGTCATGGTCCCCGGGGACACCTGCCTCGTCCTGTCGGGGACGTACGAGGAGACCGTGGTGCCGGCCCGCTCGGGCACCGCCGACCGGCCCATCACCTACCGCGCCGCGCCCGGCGCCCGGGTCACGGTCAGCGGCGCGTCCCGGATCGGCGGCTTCGAGCCGGTCACCTCCGCCGATGTCACCGAGATCGCCCGCACCGACCCGTACGCCGCGGACTCCCAGTTCAGCGACGCGGTCGCGGCCGGGCACATCTACCGCACCGACGTCGACCTCGGGTCCGACGTCACCACCGTGCAGGTGTTCACCGACAAGAAGATGAACATCGAGGCCCAGTGGCCCTACCCCGGGCTCGACCTGCTCGACCCCACGCTCCAGTACGCGGGGGCGGGCAGTGCCGAGGCCACCATCGCGGACCCGGACCAGACCCGCCCGGCGGGGTACTGGAACGGCGCCCGCGCCCTCACCGGCTACTGGTACATCTCGGCGACCACCACGGTGAAGAGTTCCGACCCCGGCTCGGTCACCCTGGACGTCGCACCGCCCTGCGTCCACAAGGTCGTCCCCAAGGAGACCCGCTACGCGCTCTCCGGGAAGATCGGCGAACTGGCCCGCCCCGGCGAGTGGTTCTACGACGCGGCCGCCAAGCAGCTGTACCTGTACGGCACCGACGACCCGGACGGCCATGTCGTCGAGGCCAAGCGCCGCACGCTCGGCTTCGACCTGACGAAGGCCAGCCACACCACGGTGAAGGGCATCGGCCTGTTCGCGACGACCATCGCGACGGGGCCGACGAGCACCGGGGTCACCTTGGACTCCCTCACGGGGCAGTACCTCTCGCACTACACCGACATCACCCGGGGGGCGACGGACTGCGGCTCCACCGTGACGCGGGGCGTCGGGGACACCGGCATCATCGTGGACGGCACCTTCAACAAGGTCGTCAACAGTGATCTGTCGCTGAGCGCCGGCAACGGGATCGCGCTGCGCGGGCAGAACAACACCGCCACCGACAACGTGATCCACGACGTCGACTACATGGGCACCTACGCGGCCGGGATCGCCGTCCAGGGCAACAGCCAGACCGTCACCCACAACACGATCTCGCGCGTCGGCCGCAGCGGCATCAACCTCCAGTGGAACGAGGTGGAGGGCCTCACCCCGGGCAAGGACGTCATCGCGTACAACGACATCTCCGGGTACGCCCGGATGAGCCTCGACGTCGCGGCGATCTACACCTGCTGCAGCGCCTGGATGATGGGCACCTCCCTCGACCACAACGTGCTCCACGACCCGGCGCCGGCCACCACGTCCACGACGTTCGGCATCTCCGGGATCTACGCCGACAACGGCCAGAGCGATCTGGTCATCGCCAACAACGTGGGCTGGGGCAACCGCGAGGGCACGGTCATGCTCAACGGCCTGGGCACCGGTTCGCACGACAACGGCGTGTACAACAACACCGGCGGCATGACGCTGTTCTACGTCAAGGAGCCGGGGCAGTCGACCGGCACGAAGATCTCCAACAACATCGGGATGATCCGGGGCCTGGACGGCGCGACGGCGGGCGGTCTGGAACTGTCCAACAACCTGCTCCAGGACGTCGATCCGCTCTTCGTGGACGCGGCGAACCACGACTACCGGCTCACCGCGCAGTCGCCCGCGCGCGGTCAGGCGATCCCGCTGCCCGGCATCAACGACGGCTCGACCGACGCCGTGCCGAGCCTGGGCGCCTTCCAGTACGGGGCTCCCGCCTGGACGGCCGGCGCCCGCCGCTGACCGCTCCGCACCACCACACACCGGTGGGCCCGACCCGGAACTCCGGATCGGGCCCACCGGCCTGTTCTCCGCCAGCCGGCCGTCGGCGCGGTGCTCCCTCGCGCCGACGGCCACCGGCCTAGGCCTTCTTGGACTCCCGCGCGTCGGGCACCGGTCCGCGGCCGGCCGCGTGGTCGGCGAAGGCCTCGGCCGCCTTCACGGGCTCCCGGGAGCGCAGCAGCTCCACGAGGCGTCCGTGCTCCTCGGCCATGGCGTGCCAGTCGCCGTCGAACAGCGGGTCCGAGATGGCCCGCAGGGTCCGCAGGCTCGGCTCGATGACCTCCCACATCCTCGCCAGGAAGGGGTTTCCCGCGAACTGCCCCACCAGGGTGTGGAATTCGATGTCGGCATCGCGGAACTCGCTCACGTCGCTCGCGGCGACCGCCCGGTGCATGCGCTCGACCTGGGTGTCGAGCTGGGCGAGTTCGTCCTCGGTGATGCGCTCGGCGGCGAGCCGGGCGGCCAGGCTCTCCAGGGGCTCACGCACCTGGCGGGCGTACTCGGCGTCCTGCGAGGAGATCTCCACGACGAAGTGGCCGCGGCGCGGCACATGCGTGAAGACGCCCTCACGGGCGAGCCTCTTGACCGCCTCGCGCACCGGGGCCTGGCTGACCCCGAGCCGCCGGGCGATCTCGGACTCGACCACCCGGTCGTTCGGCGCGAGATCGCCCTCGACCACGGCCTGGCGCAGCAGCTCGTACACCTGGTCCGAGATCAGTGTCTTACGGAACCGGTCCTTGTTGGTGGCCAGCGTGGAGACGAATCCACCCGACGCGTTCGATGCCATGAGTTCCCAATCCTGCACTGGGGCACGTGAGTTGCGACATGTTACGCACCCGTCTTCTCCCGATGGAATCACGCGGAGGCGGCGAGCCGCTTGGCCAGCCACTCCAGCTTGACGACCTCGTGGGCGGGTCCGCCGCCCTCGTGGTCGTTGAACGGATAGACGCATATGCGCTTGTCGCTCTGGTCCACCCCGCCGAGCGCGCCGTAGTGGTTGTAGGCGGCGTACACGGTGGAGGGCGGGCAGATGTGGTCCATCAGTCCGACGGAGAAGAGCGTCGGCGCGTTCGCCCGGCGGGCGAGGGTGGCGCCGTCGAAGTAGGACATCGTGCGGGTGACGGTGGCCGCGTGCTCGCGGTGCATCTTCACGAACTTGGTGACCTCGGCGTACGGGGGCATGTCCGTGATCGTGGTGGCGCGGGGGAAGTGGCAGAGGAAGGGGACGTCCGGCATGACCGCGACGAGGTCGGGGACGAGCCCGGCCGCGGCGAGCGTGATGCCGCCGCCCTGGCTGGTGCCGGTGACCACGACACGGGCCGGGTCGACCGCGGGATGGCTGCGCGCGGCGGCGACGGCCCGGACGGCGTCGGTGTAGAGCCGGCGGTAGTAGTAGCGCTCGGGGTCGAGGACGCCGCGGGTGAGGAAGCCGGGGGCGGCGATGTCGCCGGAGGCCGGGTCGGGGTCGGGGGTCTCGGCGCCCTGGCCGCGGGTGTCCATGATGAAGTGGGCGTATCCCGCGTCGGCCCAGAGCCGCTTCTCGTGCGGGGCGCCGCGTCCGCTGTTGTAGCCCAGGTACTCCACGACGGCCGGCAGCGGGCCGGTGCGGGTGACGGGCAACTGGAGCCAGCCGCGCACGCGGTGGCCGCCGTAGCCGGAGAAGGTCACGTCGAAGGTGTCGACGGTGACCAGCCCGTTGGGGACCGGTTCGAAGGTCGCTTCGAGGGCGAACCCCCGCTGCTGGTCCAGTGTTTCGCGCCAGAAGGCGTCGAAGTCATCGGGTTCGGGGAGGGCCGGGCGGTAACGCTCCAGCTCCTCCAGGGGCAGGTCGAACTGTGCCATGCGTATCTCCGCGGAGGTCGGCCGACTCTCGGAAGGGGCGGAGTCGGTCACTGATCATCGCCTATCGATCATCGAGAGAATCGAATCAGGGGCCTTCGCGCACTGTCAACCACGCGTAACGGTCAGCTCCGGAGTCCGTAGACGCGGACGGCGGTGGTGTGCAGGATCCGCTCGCGGTCGGGGGCCGGGAGGTGCTCCAGGCCGAGGCGCGCGAGGGCCAGGGAGTCGGCCCGTGAGCCCCTGGGCAGGCAGATGGGCCAGTCTGAGCCGATGAGGCAGCGGTCCGGGCCGAGGGTGTCCACCACATGGCGGACCAGGGCGGTGACGCGGTCGCGCGGGAGGCCGGGGTGCTGGGTGAGCAGTCCGGAGATCTTGACGACGACGCCGGGGCGGTCGGCCGCCCGTTCCACGGCGCGGAACCACTCGCCGGACTCCGGGGTGCGGGGGTCGGGCGGATTGCCCAGGTGGTCGACGACGACGGTGAGCCCGGGATGGGCGGCCGCGGCGTCGGCCGCCGCGGTCAGGGCGTCCCGGTGGAGGTTGAGTTCCAGGACGGTTCCGGCCCCGGCCAGCACCGGGACCAGGGCGCGGGCCGCCTCCGGGGTGTCCGACCAGGTGGCGCCGCCGAGCCGCATCCCGTTGGGCCGCGCCTCGCCCATCCCGTCCAGCAGCTCCCGGAACCGGACGGGTCCGCCGTCCCCGTGGACATGCAGATTGGCGACGTATCCGGCGACCAGATCGGGGCGGCGCACCCGCAGGCCGTGCAGGGCGAGGGTCTCGCCGGCGTCGCCCCGCGAGGCCTCCACCAGCACCGATCCGGTCAGGCCGAGACCGCTGCCCGAACGCTCCAAGTCGCCCTCGTCGAAGGTGTGATGGTGCTCACTGCCGGGTCTGATCCACGGGAATCCCCGGGCCGGATCCCACAGGTGGACATGGCAGTCGATCACGGTGCGCCTCCTCGTCGGGGCCGGGCGGGGCGCTCCGACGTATTGACACGTCGGCCCCCGCCGGTGAGTCTAACCATCGGCTATCGATGGGCGATTATTCAATCCGTATGTGATGTGGGAGCAGGTGTTCTCGATGCTCAGGCCTGAGCGGACCGGCGGCACGCAGACGAGGGGTCCGGCGCACGGCCCCTTGCTGACCGGGACCCGCGCCGTCACCGAGGTCCCCCGATGGGCGGAACTCCAGCGGCGGTTGTTCGCCGTCCAGGACAAGGCGTGGCGGTTGTTCGCGGACCGCTACACGGAGGGGGACGGCCGGCTGGTCTTCCGGGACACGCTCGGCGAGGGCCTGGACGGCCGCGACGGCGTGGACGACTTCTACGAGCCGTTCTTCAACTGGCCGACGCTGTACCTGCTGGGCGGGAGCGCGGACCTGCTGACCGCCTCGCGCCGCCACTGGCGGGGGGTCACCGCCCAGCTGACCGAGATGGGGATGCTGGTCGACGGATTCGAGCGGGGCTACGACTGGTTCCACCAGGGCGAGGGCCTGCTGTTGTTCTACGGGCTGTGCCTGGCCGATCCGGACGACGCGGAGCTGGGCGAACTGGCCCGGCGGTTCGCCGACTTCTATCTGGCCGGCGGCCCCAACTACGACCCGGTCCACCGGGTGATCCGGGCCCCGCACAACGGAGCGGCCGGGCCGCGCTTCGGCTTCAGCGACGAGGAGGCGTACTTCCCCTGGAGCGAGGCGCTGCGCCCGTACGGTCTTCCGCTGGACGGGACGGACGTCGGCTCCTTCGACGAGCTGGTCGCCGATCCGGAGCGGGCCCGGGAGTACGGGCGCGCGATGTGGGAGCGGATGGGCCGGGGCGACACGATCGTCAACCTGGCGGCCACGGGCCTGGCGGCGAACGCCTTCCTGCTCGGCGGTGACCAGCGGTACGCGGACTGGGTCGCCGAGTACGTCGGCGGCTGGCAGGACCGGCTCGGCGACCGCGAGGTCGTTCCCGACAACGCGGGGCTGAGCGGTGCGGTGGGCGAGTATCTGGAGGGCCGCTGGTACGGCGGCCACTACGGCTGGTCGTGGCCGCACGGCCTCTCCCCCGTCGGCAGCGCCACCCTCGTCGGCGCCGTGAACGCGACGCTCCTCACCGGCGACCCGGGCTATCTGGGCCTGGCCCGCAACCCCCTGGACGCGGTGCTGGACCACGCCGAGCAGCGCACTCCCGAGGGGCGGGGCACGCTCGGCGAGCGCTGGGACCCGCATCTGCGGTCGATGAGCGGCGAGACCACCCTGATGGTGCCGCAGCGTCACAACGACACCGGCTGGTTCGACTTCACGGTCATGCCGGGTCAGGTCCCGCTCTCGCTCTGGCACTTCAGCCGTGACGAGGCCGACCGCGACCGCATCGAGCGGCTGCGGGCCGGGGCCGCCTGGGACTGGTCCGAGGTGCACACGCAGCGGATCAAGGACGAGGCGGGGCACGAGGAGCCCTGGTACGAGTTCCTGCACGGGCGCAATCCCGACTACCCGGAGCGGATGCTGTCCAGTGCGCTGGCGAGTTGCGCCGAGCGGGTCGAGGCCATCGAGCAGGACACCGTCGATCCGCGGACCGGTCCCGACGCGCTGGGCATCCACCACTGGCAGCACCTCAATCCGGTGGTGACGGAGGCCCTGCTCCAGCTGACCACCGGCTCCCCCCAGGTCCTCTACAACGGCGGTCTGGCCCAGCTCCATCTGCGCTACCACGACGCGGACGCCCGCCGTCCCGGGCTGCCGGCCGACGTCGCCGCGCTGGTCTCCGACATCCGCCCGGAGCACACGGTGGCCGAGCTGGTGAACCTCGGCGGCACGGCCCGCTCCCTGCTGGTGCAGGCCGGTTCGTTCGCCGAGCACCGCATCGCCTCCGTCCGGGTCGACGACGGCCCCGAGCAGCCGGTCGACGGACCGTATGTGCGCCTCGCCCTGCCCGGGAACACCCGGGTCCGGCTGACCCTGACCATGACGCTGCGCGCGGGCCGCGCGGCCTGCGCCTCTCCCTGGGACCGGGCATGAACGACACCCGCGCGGCCAACCGGCTGCCCTTCGCACTCCCCCGCCTCGGCCTGGGAACCGCCCCGATCGGGGGTCTGTACGAGGAGGTGTCCGACGAGGACGCCGCCGCGACCGTCGACGCCTCGCTGGCGGAGGGGATCACCTACTTCGACACCGCGCCCCGCTACGGCCACGGGGTCGCCGAACGGCGGCTCGGCCGGCTGCTCCCGCCGGCCGGCGACCCGGCCCCGGTGATCTCCACCAAGACGGGGTGGCTGCTGCGTCCCCGGCCGGACGGCTCCCCCGGCGAGGTGGTCACCGACTGGACCGAGCGCGGGATCCGCGAGTCGCTGGAGTCCAGCCTCACCCGGCTCGGCCGCTCCGGCGTCGACATCCTCTACATCCACGATCCGGACAACTATCCGGACGAGGTCCGCCGCACGGCCTATCCGGCGGTGCGCAGACTGCGGGACGAGGGGCTGATCCGGGCCATCGGCTTCGGCATGAACCACAGCGCCCCGCTGACCGAGTACGTCACGGAGTTCGAGGTCGACGCGGTCCTCGTCGCGGGCCGCTTCTCGCTCCTGGACCACGAGGCACTGGAGACCCTGCTGCCCCGGTGCGCCGAGACGGGCACGGCCGTCGTGGTCGGCGGGGTGTTCAACACCGGGCTGCTGGCCGACCCCTCGCCCGGCGCGATGTTCAACTACCGCCCCGCTCCCGCCGAGGCGCTGGAGCGGGCCCGCCGCTGCCGGGAGCTGTGCGCGGAGTACGAGGTGCCGCTCACGGCGGCGGCCGTGCAGTTCCCGCTGCTCCACCCGGCCGTGAGTTCGGTGGTCCTGGGCTGCCGTTCGGCGGGTGAGGTGACGGCGAACGCGGCGGCGGCCCGCTTCCCCGTCCCGGACGCGCTCTGGGAGCGCCTGGCGGACGCCGGGTTCGTGCCCCCGCGGCTGCTGGAGGCGCGCGCCGGTTGACCGGCGCCGTCTCCTCCCCGTCCCGCCGTCCGTCCGGGTCCTGACGCCCGGACGGACGGCGTTCCGTTCACGGCACGGTCCAGGGCCAGCGCGCGTCACGCCCGTCCTCGATGTACCCGACCATGCGGAACGCCGCGTCGGAGAAGCCGCCGAAGGTGTGCCGGTGGCGTCCGGCGGGCGACTGCGCGGGGCGGTAGCCGGCGAGGTTCCAGGTGTGGACGGGGACGCGGGACGGCACGGACGCGACGGGGTTGCCGATGCCCGTCGTCTGCTCGTCGGTCACGATCAGCACCCGGTCGTGGTCGCGGAAGTGGGTGCGTACGGCCCGTTCGGTGCAGGTGCCGCCGAGCGCGTGGAAGCGCCCGACCACATTGAGCAGCGGTTCGCCCGGCGCGAACGGGACCGGCTTGCTCTGCCAGCCGAACTCCACCAGGTCGGCCCGCTCGGCGCGCAGGGCCAGCGCGGCCCCGAAGACGGCCGCCGCGTCGGCCCGGGTCAGGGTGGAGCGGTCGGAGACGGTGTCCCAGAACATCGAGTCGGAGCGGTCCACCAGGATCAGGGTCCGGCCGGGCAGCGCGGGCACGTGGGCCAGGCTGTGGCCGAGTGCCGTCTCCAGGGCCGGGGCCCACCGCCCGGAGGGGGCGTTGCGGTGGGCGGCCAGGTAGCGGAAGGGGAACTGCCGGGACCGGGCGACCTCGTCGGGGTCCGCGATGCGGGCGGCGACCCGGGCGGCGGCCTCGTCCGAGACGCCCGCTTCGTCGAAGTTGCGCAGATTGCGCAGCAGGGCCATGGGCCTCATCGACGGGATGACCGCCTCCCACACGGCGGCGTCCAGCGGCCCGTGCAGCCAGCCGGCCAGGGCTTCCCAGGTCATTCCGGCCGCGGCCAGCCGTTCGGCGCCGCCCGGTGCGGTGACCGCGGCGTACCGCTCGGCCACGGGGAGGGCGGTCAGTTCGCGGTGCGCGCGCAGCACGGTGTCGTGGGGCGGCGGGACGGCCGTCGCCGGACGGTGGCGGCGGTCCAGGGCATGGCGGAACAGCTCGCCCTGCCGGGGCCGTTGCGGGTGCGGGGCCGCGTGCACCACGTTCAGCACGTCCCCGAAGCGGTAGCCGTGCGAGGCGGTGTCGTACTTCAGCAGGGAGCGGGAGGTGTACAGCCGGCGTACGGCGTCGGCGATGCCGCGCTTCACGGGTTGGGGGACGTTGCGTCCGTAGGCGGAGGTCCAGTGGGCGAGCAGTTCGCCGGGTTCGTCGGCGCGGCGCAGGACGGAGTCGATCACGGAGCGGTTGGAGGGGCCGTGCGCCGCTCGGGCGGCGAGCCGGGCGTGTACGTACGCGGCGGCGCCGACCAGCGGGGCGGTGCGCAGATGGGCGTCCTCGCGGAGCCAGCGCAGCAGTCCGGCGGTCCACGTGGGTTCCTCGACCGCGAGCCGGCCGACAAGGCCTGCGAAGCGGGCGTCGCGCTCCGCGGCGTCCTCGTGGTAGGTCCGCTGGGTGACGAGGTTGCCGACGGCGAGGAGGAACAGTTCCTCCTTCGGCGGCCGGAAGAAGGCGGGGCCGCCCTGGCGGGTGGTGGGGGCGTGTGGCTGTCCGGCGGTGCGGGGAGCGTGCAGGACGCGGGCCGCCGCGGAGACGGGCGGGGCCACCAGCATCTCGGTCCAGATCTTCGAGACGCGCGGAGCGTGGCGACGCAGGGATTCCCCCAGGGGTTCGGGAACAGGAAGGTCCCGGACGCGGTGGCCCGGGGAGTGGACGACCGCGCCGCCCGAGTTCAGGAAGAGGCGGCGGCGTCACATGGTGCCGAACGGAAGGAGCCGCAGCCGAGCGCATCGGGGGCGCGGTCGCGGGGGCAGCCTACGGGGCGCGCCCGAAGGGCACCACCGATTAAACGGGGGTGCCCTGTGCGGGAGTTCGCCGCCTCTCAGGCCCCGACGGTGCCGTCGATTCCCTCGCGGAGGAAGTCGGCGTGACCGTTGTGCCGGCCGTACTCCAGGAGGACGTGGATCATGACCATCCGCAGGGAGACCTCCTCGCCCCAGCGCGGCTGGAGCCCGGCCCGGTCCAGGGAGTCGATCGAGCGCTCGATGCGCCGGGCGTGCTCCACCTCGGTCCGCCAGGCGTCGAAGGCCTCCTGCCGGGTGGCGGTGCTCGCGTCGTACGCGGCCTGGAAGTCCATCCGGTCCGACCAGACGAGGGGCACCTCGTGGTCCTCGAACACCCGGCGGAACCAGGTGCGTTCGACCTCGGCCATATGCCGGACGAGGCCGAGGAGGGAGAGGGTGGAGGGCGGCATGGAGCGCTGCCGCAGCTCCTCGTCGCTCAGCCCTTCGCACTTCATGGCGAGGGTCTCCCGGTGGTAGTCGAGGAAGGCCCGCAGGGTGTCGCGTTCGCCGCCCCGGCTGGGCGGTCCCACCCGGTGGTCGTCCGTCATGGCCGTTCCCTTCGTCCGCTCCTGGTGCCGGGCCCAGTATCGACCACGGGGGCGGCGTACGGCCGAACGGGGTACGCGCCGCCCCGGGCCGCGTGTTCTCCCGGCCGGACGGCCGGACACGCCGACTATGTGGTGGTTCGGAATGAAACGAACACAGTCGGCAGGAAAGGGACTTCACGTGGCGAGTGCGACGGACCAGCCGGGCGGGAACACGGTCTGGAAGGAATTGCGCGACGCGATCTCGACCAGGTCCGTGCTCGTCATGGTGGGCGTGCTGCTGCTCCAACTCGGCTTCGCGCTCTCGTACATGGGCGCCTTCCATGCCCCGAAGCCGCACCGGGTGCCGATCGTGGTGGTGGCGCCCGCGGCGGCCGAGGCGGAGCTGGTGGCCCGGCTCAACGCGCTGCCCGGCGAGCCCCTGCACGTCACCGCCGCGGCGGACCGGGCGCAGGCCCGGTCCCGGCTCCTGGAACGGGACACGGACGCGGCCCTGATCGTCAACGCGGCCGGGCGCACCGACACCTTGATGGTGGCCTCGGCGGGCGGCCCGTCGGCGGCCGACGCCGCGGCGAAGATCGTGGCGGAGGTGGAGCGGACCCAGCAGCGCTCCCTCGTGGTCCGGGACATCCGTCCGCCGGCGGCGGGCGACTCACGCGGTCTGTCCTCCTTCTATCTGGTCCTCAGCTGGACGATCGGCGGCTACCTCGCCGCGTCGGCGCTGAACATGGCCGCGGGCTCGAAGCGCCCCACCCTGCGCCGCACGCTGGTGCGTCTCGCGGCGATGGTGCCGTACGCCTTCGTCTCCGGCATCGGCGGCGCGGTCATCGTGGGTCCGGTGCTGAACTGTCTGCCGGGCGCGTTCTGGGACCTGGTGGGAATCGGCACCCTGGTGGTGTTCGCCTCCGGTGCGGTGGGGGTGGCGCTCCAGTCGCTGGCCGGCACGGTGGGGCTCGGCCTCACCATCCTCATCTTCACCATTCTGGGCAACCCCAGCTCGGGCGGCGTCTATCCGTCCTCGCTGCTGCCGCCGTTCTGGGCGGCGATCGGCCAGGCGCTGCCGCCGGGCGCGGGAACGACGGTGGTCCGCAACACGGTGTACTTCGACGGCAGTGCGACCACCGGTGCGCTGTGGATCCTGGGCGCGTGGGCCTTCGCGGGGATCGTCGTCGCCATCGGTTCCGCCGCCGTGAGCGACGGACGGCGGCCCCGGCCCCTCACCTGAGACGGACCAGGCCGTCCACGCGGATGGCGTCGATCCCGCTGACGTAGCGTCCGCCGCAGCGGTCCTGGGGGAGGACGAGCTGCGGTCCGACGCCGTCGAGCCGGGCGCCGTCGAGGGTGACGGCGAGCAGGACGGGTGCCCGTCCGAAGTCCGGGTCGATCTCCGCCCAGGAGAGCAGGGCGTGGTGACCGTCCGCGCCGTGCACCGTGACGAGGAAGCGCAGCCGGTCCTTGCGGCGGCCCGGGTCGAAGGCGGGACGGGCCGCCGCGAGGACGTCGTGCAGCAGCGGTCCGGTGTACGTGTGGTGCCGGGCTCCGCTGGTGGCGCACTCGAAGGCGACCCGGGCGCTGCGCTGCGGCCAGCCCAGCAGATCGGGCACGGTCAGCCGGCCCGGCCGGTCGAGGTCGCCGCTGAGGACCAGCTCCGCCACGGGTCCGGCGGGTGTGCGGGCCGCTTCGAGGGACTGACTCACGGGCTACCACCTCCCCGCTGGACCGTACCCGCACGGCCACCCCGTAGAAACGCACATGCCAGGTCGAATCCCGACCGTCCCCGCTCATGCGAAGCGACAGGAGACATACACCTCGCATCTGCGGCATGATGATCGACGCGTGCACAGCCACCGGATCAGGGATGCGGCGGCCCGAGGGCATGCGTCGACCAGGTCCGCAGGACCGAGGACGGGTCCGTGAGGACCAGAGGGAGTGCCCCATGACGACCCGACCCGCGCGCCGGACCCGACGCATGGCGCAGACGGCCGGCGCGGGCGCCGCCGCCCTGCTGCTCCTGGGCGCCTGCTCCTCCTCCGACTCGGACACACCCTCGGACTCCTCGCCGTCGGCCGGCGGCACAAAGGTCTCCGGCGCGGTGACCGTGTTCGCCGCCGCCTCGCTCAAGGAGAGCTTCGAGGCCCTGGGCAAGCAGTTCGAGCAGGCCCACCCGGGCACCTCGGTCACCTTCAGCTTCGGCGGCAGCGACTCGCTGGCGGCGAGCATCACCGGCGGCGCCCCGGCGGACGTGTTCGCCTCGGCCAGCCCGAAGACGATGAAGATCGTCACGGACGCCGGCGACAACGCGGCCGAACCGGCCACGTTCGTCCGCAATCAGCTGGAGATCGCGACCCTGCCGGGCAACCCCGACAAGGTGACCTCGCTGAAGGACCTCACCGGGTCCGGTCTCAAGGTCGTGCTGTGCGACAAGACCGTGCCCTGCGGCGCGGCCGCGCAGAAGGCACTGGACGCGAGCGGGCTGAAGCTCACCCCCGCCTCCTACGAGCAGGACGTCAAGTCGGCCCTGAACAAGGTGGTGCTGAAGGAGGCCGACGCCGCGGTCGTGTACAAGACGGATGTGAAGGCGGCCGGCGGGAAGGTGGAGGGCGTGGAGTTCCCCGAATCGGCCGGCGCCGTCAACGACTACCCGATCGCACTGCTCAAGGGCTCGAAGAACACGGAGACCGCGAAGGCGTTCATCGCGCTCGTCCAATCCGCCGAGGGCCAGAAGGTGCTGAACGAGGCCGGGTTCCTCAAGCCGTGACAGCACCCTCCCCCGCGCCCGGCGGGACCGCGCCCGCGCCCGGCGGCCCGCGGCCCCGCCGCCGCGCCCCGCGCCGGACCGGCGCGCCGCTCCCCCTGCTGGTCCCCGCCGTGATCGGGCTCGCCTTCCTGGCGCTGCCCCTGGTCGCGCTGCTGATCAGGGCCCCGTGGCGCAGCATGCCGACGCTGCTGACCAGCACCGGGGTCTGGGAGGCGCTGCGGCTCTCGCTGCTCTGCGCGACGGGGGCGACGGCGGTGAGCCTGGTCCTCGGGGTGCCGCTGGCCTGGCTGCTGGCACGGGTCGAGTTCCCCGGCCGCGGCCTGGTCCGCGCCCTGGTGACGCTGCCCCTGGTGCTGCCGCCGGTGGTGGGCGGTGTGGCGCTGCTGATGGCGCTGGGGCGCAACGGGGTCGTGGGCCGGTGGCTCGACGCGTGGTTCGGCGTCACGCTGCCGTTCACGACGACGGGTGTGGTGGTCGCGGAGGCGTTCGTCGCGATGCCGTTCCTCGTCATCAGCGTGGAGGGCACGCTGCGGGCCGCCGATCCGCGGTACGAGGAGGCCGCGACGACACTGGGCGCCTCGCGTTTCACCGCGTTCCGCCGGGTCACGCTCCCGATGATCATGCCGGGGATCGCGGCCGGGGCGGTGCTGGCGTGGGCGCGTGCGCTGGGCGAGTTCGGTGCGACGATCACGTTCGCCGGGAACTTCCCGGGCCGGACGCAGACGATGCCGCTCGCCGTGTACCTGGCCCTCCAGAGCGATCCGGAGGCCGCGATCGCCCTCAGCCTCGTGCTGCTCGCCGTGTCCATCGCGGTCCTGGCCGGACTGCGCGACCGCTGGATGACCGCCTCATGACCGACACCGGCAGGACCCCTCGCCCCGTCGTATCCCCCGCGCCCTCGTCGGACGCGGGCCTGGACGCCCGGCTGCTCGTGGAACGCGGGGCGTTCCGCCTCGATGTGTCGCTGCGTGCGGCGCCCGGTGACGTGATCGCCCTCCTCGGGCCGAACGGCGCCGGGAAGACGACCGCGCTGCGCGCCCTCGCGGGTCTGGTGCCGCTGACGGACGGGCACATCCTGCTGGACGGCGTGGAGCTGGACCGGCTGGCGCCGGAGGCGCGGCCGGTCGGCGTGGTCTTCCAGGACTATCTGCTGTTCCCCCATCTGAGCGCGCTGGACAACGTGGCGTTCGGGCCCCGCTGCCGGGGCGCCTCCCGCGCGCGGGCGCGCGCCGAGGCCGCCGGCTGGCTGGACCGCATGGGGCTGTCCGCCCACGCGTCCGCCAAGCCGCGCCGGCTCTCGGGAGGGCAGGCGCAGCGGGTGGCGCTCGCCCGCGCCCTGGCCACCCGTCCCCGGCTGCTGCTGCTCGACGAACCGCTCGCGGCCCTCGACGCCCGCACCCGTCTCGATGTGCGCGCGCAGCTCCGCCGCCATCTGGCGGGCTTCGAGGCGGTCGCGGTGCTCGTGACGCACGACCCGCTCGACGCGATGGTCCTGGCCGACCATCTGGTCGTCGTCGAGGACGGCCGGATCGTGCAGGAGGGCACTCCCGCCGCCATCGCCCGCCGCCCGCGTACGGACTACATCGCGCATCTCGTCGGTCTGAACCTGTACCGGGGGCGGGCCGACGCGCATACGGTGCGGCTCGACGGCGGCCCCGCGATCACCACCTCGGAGGAGCTGTCGGGTCCGGTGTTCGTGGCGTTCCCGCCCAGCGCGGTCACCCTGCACCGCGAGCGTCCGACGGGGTCCAGCGCGCGGAATCTCTGGCGCTGCGAGGTGGTGGGCCTGGAGACGCACGGCGACCAGATCCGCGCGGCCCTCACGGGCGAACTGCCGCTGGCGGCGGCCCTGACGACGATGGCCGCGGCCGAGCTGGACCTGCACACGGGGGCCGAGGTCTGGGCCACGGTCAAGGCCACGCAGACGCACGCGTACCCGGCGTGAACGGACGGGTGCGGCGGCATCGGGTGCGTCTCGGCCTCCGCGCGAAACCGCTCCTTCACCCCGCATGACTTCAAAAGATGCTGTAGTCACCCAATTAGTACAAGGTGTGACTACGCCGCGGCCGGTTGTCGCGGCCCACGGCGTCCGTGAGCGCCGGCCCCGCCGGAGCGGGAAGGACGTCATGACGCACGCAGCCACCACCGACGCCGCACCGGAGTCACCGCCGCCCGCGAAGCTGACGCTCTTCACCCTGACCACGATGGTGGTCGGCTCCATGGTCGGTGCGGGCGTCTTCTCGTTGCCGCGGCGTTTCGCCGAGGAGACCGGTGTCGCGGGGGCGCTGATCGCGTGGGCGATCGCCGGTGCGGGCATGCTGACGCTCGCCTTCGTCTTCCAGTCGCTGGCCGTGCGCCGGCCGGATCTGGACGCGGGGGTGTACGCGTACGCGAAGGCCGGGTTCGGCGAGTACCTGGGGTTCTTCTCGGCGTTCGGCTACTGGGCCAGTGCCTGCGTGGGCAATGTGACGTACTGGTTCCTGATCATGTCCACGGTCGGGGCGATCTGGCCCGCGCTCGGCGACGGCGACACGGCCCTGGCGATCGTGCTCTCCTCGGCCGGGCTGTGGGCGTTCTTCCTCATGATCCGCCGGGGGGTGAAGGAGGCCGCGGCGATCAACCGGATCGTGACCGTCGCGAAGATCGTCCCCATCCTGGTCTTCGTCGTGCTGGCCCTGTTCTACTTCGACGCCGGTGTGTTCGCGGACAACTGGGGCGGCGCCGACTACGCGGGGTCGCTGTTCAGCCAGGTCCGGGGCACCATGCTGGCCACCGTCTTCGTCTTCCTCGGCATCGAGGGGGCGAGCGTGTACTCCCGGCACGCGAAGAAGCGCTCCGACGTGGGCCGGGCCACGCTCCTCGGCTTCCTCGGCGTCTTCGCGATCTTCGCCTCCGTCGTCATCGTGTCGTACGGGATCATGCCGATGGAGCAGATCGCCGAGCTGCGCCAGCCGTCGATGGCGGGGGTCCTGGAGGACGCCGTCGGCACCTGGGGCAAGGTCTTCATCAGCGCGGGTCTGATCGTGTCGGTGCTGGGCGCCTATCTGGCGTGGACGCTGATGTCGGCCGAGGTGCTGTTCGTCGCCGCGAAGGACGACGACATGCCGCGCTTCCTGGCGCGTGCCAACCACGCCGACGTGCCGGTTCCCGCGCTCGTGATGACCACGGTGCTGACCCAGGTCGTGCTGGTGGTCACCGCGTTCTCGGACGACGCGTTCACCTTCGCGCTCGACCTCACGAGCGCCCTGTCCCTGATCCCGTATCTGCTGGCCGCCGGTTTCGCCGTGCGGATCGGGACGCGGACCGACCCGCTGACCACCGGCGGCCGCACCTCGCGCGGCGAACTGACGGTCGCGGCCCTCGCCACGCTCTACACGGCGTTCCTCGTCTACGCGGCCGGGCTCCGCTTCGTCCTGATGTCGTTCATCCTCTACGCCCCCGCCACGGTGCTCTTCGTGATGGCCCGCCGTGAACAGGGCCGGACGCTCTTCTCGCCCCGGGAGGCCGTCGTCCTCGCGGTCTCCGTGGCCGGTGCCGTCGTCGGCGTGGTGGCCCTGGCCGCCGGCTGGATCAGCCTCTGACACCCCGTCCCCCGCCCGCCCCTCCGCACCCCGTCCAGGGAGGTCCCCATGACCGCACCGAGCACTCCGTCCCCGCTCCCCCACGGCGTCCACTCCGAGGTGGGGCGGTTGCGCAAGGTGCTGGTGTGCGCGCCCGGTCTGGCGCACCGCCGGCTGACCCCGACCAACGCCGGCGACCTCCTCTTCGACGACGTCATGTGGGTGGAGAACGCCCAGCGCGACCACGCCGACTTCGTCGCCGAGCTGCGGCGGCGCGGCGTCGAGGTGGTGGAGCTGCACGAGCTGCTGGCCGAGACCATGGCCGTCGAGGGGGCGCGGTCCTGGCTCCTGGACCGCAAGATCGTGCCGAACGAGGTCGGCATCGGCCTGATCGACGACACCCGCGCGTTCCTGGAGTCGCTGGAGCCCCGGCGGCTGGCCGAGTACCTGATCGGCGGGCTGGCGACCTTCGATCTGCCGGACGCCCGCCGTTCCCCGTACGTCGCGCTGGCCCGCGAGTCCACGGGCGTCCGCGAGTACCTGATGCCCCCGCTGCCCAACACGCTCTACACCCGCGACACGACGTGCTGGCTGTACGGCGGCCTCACCCTCAACCCGCTGTACTGGCCGGCGCGGCACGACGAGACCCTGCTGATGAAGGCGGTCTACCGCTTCCACCCCGACTTCGCCGGGGCGACCGTCTGGTGGGGCGACCCGGAGCAGGACTGGGGCCAGGCCACGTTCGAGGGCGGCGACATCATGCCGGTGGGCAACGGCGTCGTCCTCATGGGCATGAGCGAGCGCACCTCGCGCCAGGCGATCACCCAGGTCTCCGCGGCCCTCTTCGCGAACGGCGCGGCCGAGCACGTCATCGTGGCCGGAATGCCCCGGCTCCGGTCCGCGATGCATCTGGACACGGTGTTCACCTTCGCCGACCGGGACGTCGTCACCCTCTACCCGAAGATCATGGACGCGGTGCACACCTTCTCGCTGCGTCCCGGCGACGCCGCGCACCCCGTGCACGTCACCGACGAGGGCTCGGCCCCGTTCGTGGACGTGGTCGCCCGCGGCCTCGGGCTTCCGGAGCTGCGGGTGATCGGCACCGGTGGCGATGTGTACGCCTCCGAACGGCAGCAGTGGGACAGCGGCAACAACGCCGTCGCCGTCGAGCCCGGCGTCGTCTTCACCTACGACCGCAACACCCAGACGAACGCGTTGCTGCGCGAGGCCGGGGTGGAGGTCGTGACCATCGTCGGCGCGGAACTGGGCCGGGGCCGGGGCGGCGGCCACTGCATGACCTGCCCGCTCGTCCGGGATCCCGTCGACTTCTGAGGGGCCGCCCGGACGGCTTGACCTTGACGCCGGGTCAACCCTCCATCCTTCCCTCAGATGCCGTCCGGCAGCCGCCGGACGGCATGCGGCAGACGAAGGAGGGAACGGGCATGGAGGCCCAATCGACCGCCGGTCCGGCGATCCGCGTACGGGGTCTGGAGAAGGCGTACGGAACGGTCGGCGTGCTGCGCGGCGTCGATCTCGACGTGGAGCGCGGCTCCGTCCTCGCCCTGCTCGGGTCCAACGGGGCGGGCAAGACGACCACGGTGCGGATCCTCGCGACGCTGCTGAAGCCGGACGCGGGCGCCGTCGAGGTCAACGGCTTCGACGCCGTCGCCCGGCCGGCTCGGGTCAGGGAGTCGGTCAGTCTCACCGGGCAGTTCGCCGCCGTCGACGGGATCCTGAGCGGCCGGGAGAACCTCGTGCTCGTCGCGCGGCTCCGTCACCTGGCGGACCCGGGTGCGGTGGCGGACGGTCTGCTGCGCCGCTTCTCGCTGACCGGGGCGGGGGCGCGGCGCGTCTCCACGTACTCGGGCGGGATGCGGCGGCGGCTCGATCTCGCGATGAGCCTGGTCGGGGACGCGCCGGTGATCGTCCTGGACGAGCCGACGACCGGTCTCGACCCGGAGGCGCGCATCGAGGTGTGGGAGGCGGTCAGGGAGCTGGCCGGCCGGGGAAGGACGGTGCTGCTGACGACGCAGCACCTGGAGGAGGCCGAGCAGTTGGCCGACCGGATCGCGATCCTGCACGAGGGGCGGATCCTCGTCGAGGACACGCTGGACGCGCTGAAGCGGCTCTTCCCGCCCGCCGAGGCCGAGTACGTCGAGAAGCAGCCGAGCCTGGAGGAGATCTTCCTCGCGGTCATCGGCGCCGGCCGGACCGGCACCCCCGGCGCGGCGGGCACGACGGCGGGAGGCGGGCGATGACCTCGACCTTCCTCGGCGACACGGCCGCGCTCACCGGACGGACGCTGCGCCATGTCACCCGCAGCGCGGACACGGTCGTCACCACGGTGATCACCCCGGTCGCGATGATGCTGATGTTCGTCTACGTGTTCGGCGGGGCCATCGACACGGGGCCCGTGCCCTACGTCGCGTACCTGCTGCCGGGCATCCTGCTCATGACGGTCGCCTCGGGCGTCTCGTACACGGCGTTCCGGCTGTTCACCGATGTGAGCGGCGGGATCTTCGAACGGTTCCAGTCGCTGCCGATCGCGCGGTCGGGGGTGCTGTGGGCCCATGTCCTCACCTCACTGGTCGCGAATCTGATCGCGCTCGTGCTGGTGCTGGGCGTGGCGTTGCTCATGGGGTTCCGCTCGCCGGCCGGCGCGGCCGGATGGCTCGGGGTCGCCGGGGTGCTGTTCCTGTTCACCCTGGCGCTGACCTGGCTGGCGGTGATCCCGGGGCTCTCGGCGTCGTCGGTCGAGGGCGCGGGGGCGTTCGCGTACCCGCTGATCTTCCTGCCGTTCGTCAGCTCGGCGTTCGTTCCCACCGGCACGATGCCGGGTCCGGTGCGCTGGTTCGCCGAGCACCAGCCGGTGACGTCGATCGTGGACACGCTCCGCGCGCTGCTGGCGGACCGGCCGGCCGGGGACGAGCTCTGGAGCGCGCTCGGGTGGTGCGCGGGCATCCTGGTCGTGGCGTACGCGGGCGCGATGGCCGCCTACCGCCGGAAGATCGGCTGAGGCAGGCTGGGACGCATGCTCACCATCAGCCGGCTCGCGGCGTACGCCGGAGTGACGGTCCGGGCGGTCCGCCACTACCACAAGGTCGGACTGCTGCCCGAGCCGGAACGCGACCGCTCCGGGTACCGCTCGTACGACGCCGCCGCCGTGGTCCGGCTGATCCGGATCCGCACCCTGGCCGATGCGGGCGTCCCGCTGGCCCGGGTCCAGGAGCTGCTCGACGCGGACGCGGAGGGCTTCGCCCGGGGCGTCGAGGAGATCGACCGCCGGGTGCGGGCCGAGATCCGGCGGCTGAGCGACACCCGCCGCAGACTCGCCCGGCTCGCCGCCGGAGAGCAACTGGCGCTCCCCCGCAGCGTCGTGGCCTATCTGGACCGGCTGCGGGGGCTCGGCGTCGGTGAGCGGTACATCGAGCTGGAGCGGGACGCCTGGATCATGATCGCCGCCCAGGTGCCGGAGATGATCGACGCGGTGATCGCCAAGAAGAACGAGGAGCTGGACGACCCCGACATGGTGCGGTTGTACGGCTACTTCACCGGGGATCCCGACCGCGACTGGACCCCCGGTGATCCGCGGATCGTGGAGATCGCCGACATCCTGGAGCGTCTGATGATCCGCGCCGTGGAGGCCGGGGAGGTGGGGACCGACGGTTTCGACGACGCGTTCGTCGCCCTGATGGACGCGTCGATGATCGAGTCGGCGCCCGGCGCCGACCTGGTGCTGGAGGTCCTCAGGGAGCGGGGCTGGAAGGGCTGGACCCGCATCGAGCAGGTGCCGCCCGGCCGGCTGCCGGGCGGGTCCCCGCCGTCCTGAGCGGGGATCCGGCCGGGGCCGCCGGTCGCGCTCCGGTGCCGGCTTCACCGGGTCATGCCGAGAGCCGGTCGCCCAGCGGGCTGCGCAGATAGAGGACCTGGTGGCCCTGACGGGCCCGGGTGACGAGGCCGGCGCGGTGCAGGACGCCGAGGTGCTGACTGGCCGAGCCGGCGCTGATGCCGAGCCGCCGGGCGATCCCCGTGGTGCTCTCCGGCCGGTCGAGTCCCGCGAGGACACGGGCGCGGGTGCGGCCGAGCAGCTCGGCCAGCGCGGTGGACGGGGCGGGCGTGTCGCTGTGCCAGACCGTGGCCGGTCCCCTCGCCGGGTACCAGATCCGGGGCGGCAGGGCGAGGTCGACGACGGTGACGGCGTGGTCGCAGAAGAGCGAGGGGGTGAAGGTCAGCCCGTGGCCGTCGACGGCGATCTCGTGCCGCTCGGCGGGAAAGGCGTCCACTTCGAGGATGCCGGTGCCGGGTGCCGCTCCGGTGCGGGGTCCGGCGTCGCTGTTGGTGCCGGTGTCGCGGTCGGTGCGCCACCGGACGCCGGGGTCCAGACCGGCGAACAGCGCGGCGGCTCCCCCGTCGGCCAGCCGGCCGGCGCGGTGCACGATGTCGGCGCGCAGCACCGCGTACATGCGCGGCCACTGCGGGGCGACGACCAGCAGCCAGTACGTGTGGAGGGCGTCGGCGACGGCGTCCAGGAGTCCTTCGGGGTCCGTGCGCGCCCCGCGGAGGAGCGGATGCACGGGATGCCCGTCGGCGGCCCGTTCGATCTCGTGGGCGACGCGGCAGGCGGGCGTGGCGCGCAGGGCGGTGAACTCGTCGTCGATGTCCGTGGCCGGCGTCGGCGGGTGGGGCGTGAGGAAGTCCGGGACGAGCCGGGTCGGACCGACGAGCGCCTGGAGGAGCGGCCAGTCGACGTGGCGGAGCAGCGGGGCGGACTGCCGGAGGAAGGGCCGGTGCGCGGCGTAGCGCACGGGGCTGCGCCAGGCCCGCAGGCTCTGGACGGTCTCCTGGAGGGGCGAGCAGGCGAAGCGGACGGAGGCCAGATCGTCCACGTCCAGGCGGAGGCGCAACATTCGGCCCAGCCTAAATCTCTTCCGTCCGCGCTCCGTGGCCTGGTGGGATCCGGGGCATGACCGCTTCTGCCTCCGGGGCCACTCCGCACACCGCCGCCGTGTACGACCGCATCGGGCTGGGCTACCGGAAGGTCCGCCGGCCCGATCCACGGCTGACGGCCCTGATCCGCGGGGCGCTGGCCGGGGCGCGCACGGTCGTCAACGTCGGCGCCGGAACGGGCTCCTACGAACCGGACGGCTTCGCGGTCACGGCGGTGGACCCGTCGCGGGTGATGCTCGACCAGCACCCCGGCCGCGACAAGGTGATGGCCGGGGCGGAGGCCCTGCCGTTCGGGGACGGGGCCTTCGACGCCGCGATGGCGGTGATGACCGTGCACCACTGGCCCGATCCGTACCGGGGCCTGGCCGAACTGCGGCGGGTCGCCGGCCGGCGGCTCGTGTTCACCTGGGATCCGGGGCACAGCACCGAGTTGTGGCTGATCGAGGAGTACGTGCCCGAGATCCGGGACCTCGACCGCTCCCGTTTCGCCCCGCTCGCCGCGATGGCCGAGGCACTGGACGCGCACACGGTGGTGCCGTTCCCCGTCCCGCACGATTTCACCGACGGCTTCCAGTGCGCTTTCTGGAGGCGTCCGGAGTGCTATCTCGACCCGGTGGTCCGCCGGGCGAGTTCGACGTTCGCCCAGCTGCCCGCGTCCGTGGTCGAGCCGGCGATGGAGCGTCTGCGCGCGGACCTCGCCTCGGGTGCCTGGCACCGGCGCCACGCGGACCTGCTGACCCGGGAGTCCGTCGACTACGGCTACCGGCTGCTCGTCGCGGGGGACGGCGCTCCGTGACGGGGGCCGCCCGCGCCCCGTGCCCTCACGCGGCCGGGGTGCGGGCGGCCCCCGTGTTCGCGCGTGCGGGGAGCAGTTGGCCGAGGGCGATCAGCAGGAGTCCGCCGAGCAGCAGGGCGTTGCCGGTGAAGAACCGCGCCTCCCACGGGAATCCGGGCACGACGCCGAAGTGGAACAGGCTCTGGAGGACGACGGACCCGCCGGTGCACAGGGCTCCGAGTGCGTACAGCCGGGGCCGCCCGACATGGCGGCGCGCCGGCGGCAGGACCCGGCCGGTCCGCAGCGTGACGATCCCCAGGGCGATGACCAGCAGCCCCAGCACCGCACCGATTCCCACCACCCAGGCCATGACGCCTCTTCCCTCCCGAGCCACGCGGTCCGCCACGCGAGGGCGTCCGGTCCGAAGACGTGCTCATCGTCGCCGGGCAGGCCGGTTCCCGGCCATGCCGGGGACCGGCAGCGTCGGCGACCGGCAGGCTGCCGGTCCCCGGCACCGCCGGAAGCCCGCCGGGGCGCAGGGCGTTCAGTGCTGCCGGAGGCTCATCACCGTGCGCACGCGACGCCAGGCGTCGGCGGCCGCGGCGGGATCGGTCCGGAGGAAGCCGTGCCCGGCGCCGGGGTAGACGACCATCTCGTGGGGCACCCCGGCGGCGCGGAGCGCGTCCGCGACGGCCCGGCGGTGGGCGGGCGGGACGACGTGGTCGTGCTCGCCGACGAGAAAGAGCACCCGGCCGGAGAGGGAGGGGGTGAGGGACAGGGTGGGTTCGGGGCGGCTCAGGGAGATGTCGGTCGTCGGCAGCCAGCCGCCGTAGAAGACGGCGACGGCGGACAGGTCGAGGGCGGTCGCGGCGAGGTAGGCGATATGACCGCCGAGGCTCAGCCCGACCATGCCGACGTGCGGACTGCCGGTCGCACGGAGGTGGTCGACGGCGGTACGTACGTCGCTGATCACGGTGGTCCGCGTCATGCGCTCCAGCAGGGCGAAGCCGCGTGCGCGGCCCTCGGCGTCGCGGGGCAGCTCGCAGCCGGGGGCCGTGCGGTGGTGGAAGTCGGGTGCGAGCGCCACGTGTCCGAGTGCCGCGAGGTGGTCGCAGACGGCGCGGACGGGGGCGTCGACCCCGAAGAGTTCCATGCCCACCACCACGCCCGGGTGGGGGCCGGGCCCTTCCGGCCGGGCGAGGTAGGCGCCCATGGGCGGGCCGTCGTCGACGGCGAGGGAGATGTGCTCGGTGCGGATGGTGGACGGCCCGGTCGTGCCGGTGCCCGTGTTCCCGACGTTCATGGCGTCAACGTAATCTCGGCGCGGACCGGCGACCACAGTCCGCTCTTCCCAGTAACCGGAGTACCACGATGCCTCGATCCACGTCCCGTTCAGGGGAGTTGGGAGCTCTGCTGCGCTCCCGCCGTGAACGCCTCCAGCCGGCCGACGTCGGTCTGCCCGCGGGGGTCCGCCGCCGGACGCGGGGGCTGCGTCGTGAGGAGGTCGCCCAGCTCGCGGCCATTTCCCCCACGTACTACACGTATCTGGAGCAGGGTCGCGAACTGCGGCCGTCCGGGCAGGTGCTGGACGCGCTGGCGGCGGCGCTGCGCCTGGACGCCACGGAGCGGGGCCACCTCCACGCGCTGGTCCACGGCACCGCTCGGGACGCCGGGCCGGCCGTCGCCGAGACCCCGGCACCGGCGGTCGTCGCGCTCGTGGACCGGCTCGACCCGGATCCGGCGTACGTGACGGGCCGCTGCTGGGACGTGCTGGCGGCCAACCGGGCCGCCCGCGCGCTGTGGACCGACTGGTCGGCCCGGCCGCCCGGGGACCGCAATCTCCTGCGGTGGATGTTCACCGATCCGGACGCCCGCCGGGTGATGGCCGACTGGCCGGCCGAGGCGTCCGCGCTCCTCGGCCGTTTCCGTGCGGCGTGGGCCCGTCATCCCGGCGATCCCGCCTTCGCCGCCCTCCTGGACGAGCTGCTCGACGCCGGCCCGGAGGCGCGCGCCTGGTGGTCCGAACACCGGGTCGTCCCCCTGGGTTCGGGCACCAAGCGGCTGCGCCATCCGGAGCTGGGCGTGATCGAGCTGGAGCACGTGGTGCTCCAACTGGCCGACGCCCCCGAGCAGAAGCTGGTCACGTTCCACGCGAGGGGCGGGGACGGGGCCGGAATCGCCCGGCTCCTCCGGTGAACGGCATCCACCCGGCACACTCTCGAACGCCGGTTCCATAAAAGCCGCGCGAAGATCGGCGCGACGCCGCTTGAATGGGCGCAACCACACCGGACCGACTGGGGGGCGCACCGTGCGCACGTCGTACTACGCGGCACATGTCTACATGATCGTGGGCGTGGTCTCGGGACTCTTCTACCGGGAGTTCACGAAGGCCGAGGACTTCCACGGCGAGACCCAACTGGCGCTGATGCACACCCATCTGCTCGCCCTCGGCATGCTCGTCTTCCTGATCGTCCTCGGCCTCGACAAGGTCTTCCAGCTCTCCGGGACGCGCCTGTTCACCGCGTTCTTCTGGCTCTACAACGCCGGACTGGCGCTCTCGACCGCGATGATGGGCGTCCACGGCATCCTGACGGTGCTCGGCCGCGACGAGGACCGCATACCGGAGGCGGTCCCGCTGACCGCCGGTCTCGGGCACATCGTGCTGACGGTCGGGCTCGTCCTGTTCTTCGTCCTCCTCGGCAAGCGCGTCAACGCCCACGTGCAGCACCCGGCCCCGGCGACCGGCCCGGAGGAGGACGCGACGGCGGCGGCGTGACCGGGCGCGGGCCGGACGGGAATCCCGTGGAACGACGGGTGCGCCCTGTGCTTGCATGGGCCGCATGGTGTCTGCCGACCGTCTTCTCGCGTTCGCCGCGTTGTCCTTCCTGCTGATCGCGATCCCCGGACCCAGCGTGCTCTTCGTGATCGGGCGGGCGCTGGCCCAGGGACGCCGTGCCGCGTTGACCACGGTCGTGGGCAACACCGCCGGCTGCTATGTGCTGATCGTCGCCGTGGCCCTCGGGGTCGGGGCCGTGGTGGAGCGCTCGGTCCTCGTCTTCACGGCACTCAAACTGGCCGGCGCCGCCTACCTCGTCTTCCTCGGCGTCAAGGCCTGGCGCGACCGCGGCTCCCTGCACGCCGCGGTCACCGGAGCGGGCGCCGGTGCCGCGCGGGGCGGCCGGCGCACCTTCTGGGAGGGTTTCGCGGTGGGCGTCTCCAACCCCAAGACCATCGTGTTCTTCGCCGCCGTGCTGCCGCAGTTCGTCGACCGCGGCCAGGGCCACGCCGCCGCTCAGATGCTGGTGCTGGGCCTGGTCTTCGCCGTCCTCGCCCTGCTCTCCGACATGGTGTGGGGCCTGGCCGCGTCCACGGCCCGCGACTGGTTCGCGCGCTCGCCGCGGCGGCTCTCCCTGGTCGGCGGGGCCGGCGGGCTCGCCATGATCGGGCTGGGCGTGACCGTCGCGGCGACGGGGCGCAAGGACTGAGCCCCTGCGGCCCGGGACGACGGACCGGACCGCACCCCCTCAGAGCGCCCGCAGCGCGGGCAGCAGCTTCTCCCGCGCCCAGTCGATGAAGGGCCGCTGGTGGTCGCCGCCGATCTGGACGAGGGCGACCTCGGTGAATCCCGCGTCGGTGAAGGCCCGTACCGCGTCGGTGAACGCGCCGACGTCGTCGCCGCACGGGACGGATCCGGCGATGTCGTCCGGGGTGACGTACTGGGTGGCCTGCTCGAAGGCGGAGGGGCCCGGGAGTTCGGAGTTGACCTTCCAGCCGCCGACGGACCAGCGGAACTGGTCGTGGGCGCGCGCGACGGCCGCGTCGCGGTCGGGGTCGTAGCAGACGGGGAGCTGGCCCACGCGGGGCTTTCCGCCGCCGCCGTGCCGTTCGAAGCCGGTGAGCAGGTCCTCCTTGGGCTCGGTGGCGATGACGAGGTCCGCGAGCCGGCCGGCGATCTCGCAGGAACGTTCGCCCGAGACGGCGACGCCGACGGGCACGGGAACGTACGGCAGGTCCCACAACCTGGCGTTGTCGACGGCGAAGTGGGTGCCGCGGTGCGTGACGTATCCGCCCGCGAGGAGCGCCTTGATGATCCCGACGGCTTCTTCGAGCCTGTCCAGGCGCACCCGGGCGTCGGGCCAACCCGCGCCCACGACGTGCTCGTTGAGGTTCTCCCCGGAGCCCAGGCCGAGCCGGAACCGCCCCTCGGACAGCAGTTGCAGGGTCGCGGCCTTCTGGGCCACGACGGCCGGGTGGTAGCGGGTCGTCGGGCAGGTCACGTACGTCATCAGCGGGATACGGGACGTGGCGACGGCCGCCGCGCCGAGCACGCTCCACGCGTACGGGGCGTGCCCCTGGGAGGCCAGCCAGGGGAAGTAGTGGTCGGAGGTGACGGAGAAGTCGAAGCCGGCCCGTTCGGCCGCCACCACGTCGTCGACCAGGGCCCGCGGTCCCGCCTGTTCGGTCATCATCGTGTATCCGAATTGAGGCATATGAGAAGGTTGTCCGATCGTGGACCTGTGAAACGTCCGGAGGAACGGAGACCGGAAAGGTGCCGGTCGTCGTCACTGGAGCGCACCGGTCCGGTCTCCTGGATGTTTGCGCAGGTGGGAAGGTGTGCGGTCGGCGCGGACGGGGCAACCGTGGGACCGTCGAAGAAGAGGCGGGGCGCGTCCGGCGGCGAACCCCGTCCCCGGTCCCCGCCGGGCACCCGGGGACGGACCGACCACGGGAAGGCGGCAGGCATGCCGAACAAGCACGACGCGGCACCCGTCCTCGACGCGCTGGCCGCCTACCGGCGCCGTGGGGAGCTGGCGTTCACACCTCCCGGCCACAAACAGGCCCGGGGCGCCGCTCCCGAGGTCCGTGAGCTGCTCGGGGACGCGGTGTTCCTCGGGGACCTGCTGGCGTCCGGCGGGCTCGACGACCGCCGGACCGGGTCCGGTGTACTGCGGCGGGCGGAGGAGCTGATGGCCGACGCGGTCCACGCCGACCACACGTTCTTCTCCACGTGCGGGAGTTCGCTCTCGGTCAAGGCGGCCATGCTCAGCGTCGCCGCGCACGGCCAGAAGCTCCTGGTGGGGCGGGACGCGCACAAGTCCGTGATCTCGGGGCTCATCCTGTCCGGCATCCGCCCCGTGTGGATCGAACCGCGGTGGGACGAGGACCGGCATCTCGCGCACCCGCCGACCGCCGACGCGTACGACCGCGCGTTCGCCGCGCATCCGGACGCGCGGGGCGCGCTGATCACCAGCCCGACGCCCTACGGGGTGGCGGCGGATCTGCGTGCCGTCGCCGAGGTGTGCCACCGCCGCTCGCGCCCGCTCGTCGTCGACGAGGCGTGGGGCGCGCATCTGCCGTTCCACCCGGACCTGCCGACGTGGGCGATGGACGCCGGCGCGGACGTCTGCGTCACCAGCGTCCACAAGATGGGCAGCGGACTGGAGCAGGGTTCGGTGTTCCATCTGCGGGGCGATCTGATCGACCACGACACGCTGGCCTCCCGGGCGGACCTGCTGGGGACGACCAGCCCGTCCGTGCTGCTCTACGCGGGCATCGACGGCTGGCGGCGCCAGATGGTCCTGGAGGGGCACACCCTGATGTCCCGCGCCCTCGCGCTGGCCGCCGCCGTGCGCGAGGAGATCGAGACCGTCGACGGCATGCACGTCAACGACCGTGACGACTTCTGCGGGCCGGACGCCGGCTGCGAGTTCGATCCGCTGCCGGTCGTCATCGACATCCGGGACCTCGGGATCTCCGGGTATCTCGCGGCGGACCTGCTCCGCGAGCACCACCACATCGACATGCACCTCGTGGACCACCGGCGTATCAGCGCCCAGCTCACCCACGCCGACGACGCGGAGACCGCCGACCGTCTGCTCGCGGGGCTGCGGGACCTCGCCCACCGGGCGCCCACGCTGCCCCGCGGCCCGGAGGTGGACGTTCCCGCCCCGGCCGAGCTGCGCATGGAGCAGGAGAGGCTGCCGCGCGACGCCTACTTCACCCCCACCGAGGACGTCCCGGTGGAGCGGGCCGCCGGGCGGATCGCCGCGGAGATGATCACCCCCTATCCCCCGGGCATCCCCGTCGTCCTCCCCGGCGAGCGGCTCACCGAACCCGTGCTCCGCTATCTGCTCACCGGGCTCGCGGCCGGCATGAACCTTCCCGACCCGGCCGACCCGCAGCTCCGTACCGTCAGGGTCTGCGCCGACGACGAGGGGTGACGCCCCGTCCCAAAGGCCCCGCGGGCGGGCGCGTCACCGCTCCCGTACACCCAGCTGCTGCGCGGCGGCCTCCACGGTCTGCGCGAGGAGGACGGCGATCGTCATCGGCCCGACGCCACCCGGCACCGGGGTGATCAGACCCGCCCGCTCGCGCGCGGTGCCGAAGTCCACGTCCCCGACGTTGCCCGCGTTGTACCCGGCGTCGATCACCACCGCCCCGGGCTTGACGTCCTCGCCCCGGATCAGCCGGGGCCGCCCCACGGCCGCCACCACGATGTCCGCCTCCCGCACGATCGCCGGCAGGTCCGCCGTACGCGAATGGCAGTACGTCACCGTCGCGTCCTTCGCGAGGAGGAGCATCCCGGCCGGCCTTCCGAGAATCGCGCTCCTGCCCACCACCACGGCGTGCTTCCCGGCCGGGTCCACCTCGTACTCCTCCAGGAGCCGCATGATCCCGCCGGGGGTGCAGGAGACGAATCCCGGCAGCCCGAAGCCCATCGCGGCGAAGGAGCGCATCGTGACCCCGTCGACGTCCTTCGCCGGGTCGATCGCCTCGAACGCGGCCCGCTCGTCGACGTGCGGTCCGCACGGATGCTGGAGCAGGATGCCGTGGACGTCCGGCTCGGCGGACAACCCCGCCAGGGTGCCGATCAGTTCGGCGGTCGTGGTCGCGGCCGGCAGAGCGACGTGGCGGGAGCGGATCCCGGCCTTCTCGCACCGCGCCCGCTTCATCCGCACATACGTGACCGACGCGGGGTCCTCCCCCACCAGCACCGTCGCCAGACACGGCGGCGTGCCCGTACGCCGGGTGATCTCCGCCGCCGCTTCCGCCGCCGCGCCGAGCATGCGCCGGGCGGGGGCGGTGCCGTCCATGAGCCGGGCCGTACGAATCGAAGACATCTGCGCCCTCCAGGCGTGGTCGACCACTCGCCCAGGCGCACGGCAACGACATCCCGTCGGACCGCTCCCCGGTGGTACTCCACCTCAGCGCCAGTCACGGCCCGCCCGTCACCCTAATGGACCCGGTCGTGTCGCGGGGCCGGAACGTGATCGCGGTCCGCACCATCACGTTCCGGCCCCGGCCGGTGACCTGTCATCCTGGCGCGATGCCCGCCTCCCTCCCCCGTCCTGTCCCGGCCTCGCGCAACCTGCCGGCCGTACTCCACGCACTGGCGGGCAACCCCGCCGCGGGGCGGGAGGTCCTGGCACGCCTCGCTGCGGCAAGGACCGACCGGACCGGTCTCGCCCGCCGCCCCGGCCTGCCCGCGGAGGCGGCGGCGATCCTCGCCCGCGACGACGACGTACACCTCCGGCGGAGCCTGGCCGCGCGTCCGGATCTCCCGGCCGAGGTCCAGACCGTCCTCGCCCGGGACACCGACGCGGGGGTGCGCGGCCAACTGGCCGAAGGGGCTTCCTTCTTCACGACCGTGGGCGTGCACGGGCTCCTCTCCCCGAAGCCGTTGCCGTACGAGGTCTACGCACTGCCGGCCCGGGACCCGGAGCCGAAGGTCCGCCGTGCGCCGGCGTTCAACCGCCATGTGCCCGACGACATCCGGGCCGGCATGCTCGACGACGGCAACGCGCGTACGGCGGCCGTCACCGCCACCGAGTGGAATCCCGCGCCCGTCGCCCGGATCGGCGACCTCCTCTCACGGCTGCCCCGTGACGTCGACCGCGAACGGCTCCTGAGCCACCTGGACGGACCGCTGCCGGCCCGGACCGCCCGCGCGCTGCTCGCGGAAGCCGACACGTCCGCCGCCCCCGCGGTCCGCACGGACCTGCGCGCGGGGATCGCCGCGGTCGCCGACCTCGACGCCGAACTGACCGACCGCTTCCTGACGGACCCGACGACGCGTGCCGGGGTCGCGGCCAATCCGTCCCTGGACCCCGCGCGTCTCCCGGCTCCGGCACGTGATCCCGACAACGAGGTCCGGGCCGCCGTCGTCGCACGCCGCGGCCTCGATCCGGAGCTGCGCGAATCGGTGCCGGTGGAGTACGACGACGCCAGTAGCGGCAACGCCATCGGCCGGCTGCTGACCGAAGAGCTGTCCGCGTCCGACCAGATCGCCCTCGCGCGAAGCCGCCACCAGGCCTTCCGTCTGACGCTGACCCTGCGCAGCGACCTCACCGACGAGACCGTGGAGATCCTCGCCCGCGACGAGAGCTTCGCCGTACGGCTGTTCGTCTGCGAACACCAGGCCAACGCCCCCGGCCGGCTGCTGGCGGAGATCGCGGCCGACTGGAAGAGCTACAGCCGCTGGGACATGCTCGCCCACAAGGGCTTTCCCGCCGGGGCCGCCACCGCGCTGGCCCTCTCCGAGGACCCGGCCGACCGGGCCGTCGCCGCGGCGCATCCCGGGCTTCCGGCCGCCACCGTCGAGGCCCTGGTGGCCGACGGCTCGGACACCGTGCGCCGCCGGGCGGCGAGCAACCCGTCGCTCCCCGCCGACCGGCTCCTCGCCCTCCTGGGGGCCGAGGACCAAGCCCTCGCCTCCGGGGCGGCCGCGAACCCTGCGCTTCCCGTCGAGACCATGGGCCGGATACTCGGCCGAGCCGGACTGTGAGGCACGAGGGCGGACCGCGTGCTGCGGGCGGTTGCCCGGTTCGCCCGTGCGGCCGAGAGTGGAGGGGAGGGACAAGGGTTCGCCCCGGTGTCGGCCGGAGCGGCCGGAACGCCTCCGACAGAAGGGCCCGTATGAGTGCCGACGACGTGAGCAGGCGAAAAGTACTGGCGATCGTCACCAACTACGGTGTCGAACAGGACGAACTCCTCGTGCCCCAGCGGCATCTGGACGGCTGGGGCGCCGACGTGACGCTCGCCGCGGTGTCCATGGACGAGATCCGGACCCTGGTGGGCGACGAGAAGCCCGGCAGAACGGTCCGGCCGGCGCTCACCCTGAGCGAGGTGGACCCGGACGCCTACGATCTGCTGCTGATTCCGGGCGGCACGCTGAACGCCGACGCGCTGCGCCAGCGGTCCGACACCGTGCGCATCGTCCGTTCCTTCACCTCGTCCGGCCGGCCCGTGGCGGCGATCTGCCACGGACCGTGGGCACTGGTCGAAGCGGACGTCGTGGCGGAGAAGCGGCTGACGTCCTACCCGTCCCTGAAGACGGACATCCGCAACGCGGGCGGCGACTGGGCCGACGAACCGGTCATCACGGACGACCGGCACGGCTGGCGCCTCATCACCTCACGCAACCCCGGCGACCTGGACGACTTCCTGCGCGAGGTGGACGCGGCCCTCACGGTGGACACCCCATGACCGTGCACGGGGCATGACCGCCCACGCGCTCCGACCCGCTGACGCGGGCCGCCCGGTGCCCGCGCGGTCCGCGCGGGCAGCAGCGGTCACTGGACGCGGGGCCGCTCCGAGGCCGCGTCCTCGTCGTCGGAGTCGTCACCCGGGACGTGGACGTCGAGGACCCGTATGTTGATCTCGACGACTTCGAGTCCCGTCATCGTCTCCACCGCGTCGGTCACGCGGTAGCGGATGCTCTTCGCGGTCTCAAGGATCGGAACGCCGTACTCCACGACGATGTCGACGTCCACGGCCGTCTGTTTCTCGCCGACCTCCACCTTCACCCCGCGACCTGCGTCGCTGGAGCGCGACACCCGGTCCTTCACGGCCCCGAAGGCCCGCGTGGCGCTGCCGCCGACCGAGTAGACGCCGTCGGTCTCGCGTACGGCGATGCCCGCGATCGTCGCGACCACGGAATCCGCGATCGTGGTGGTGCCCCGGGGGCCGCCGTCCGAGCCTTCCGTACCCAGTGTTGTTCCGCCGGTCGTTGCGTTCGTCATGAGTGCCTCACACAGAGTTCTCCGGGAGGGGCGGATCGGGGCCGGCGCGGCTTCGTCGGCGCCGGCCCGTGCCCTTTTCCACGGTCCTCCGGATCGCCGGCGCCCGCCAATCGGGTGGCCGCGGGCCGGCTGCGGGGGTTCACTCCGGGTGAGAGGCGTTCACGGTGGGGGCATTTCCACGAACCCCCTCGTGAGCAGTCCGGCCCCCGGACGGGCCGCGCGCAGGACGGGCGGAGGCGACAGGAGGAGTATGGGCAGGGAGGGGGGCCTGGGGCCCTGCCGGGACGCGTCGGCGACGGACCGTCGCAAGCACCCCGTTCGGGCGGTCGGCTCGGCGCGGGACGCCGGCCACGGAAACCGAGAACGCACTCTTCACGGAGGAGACGACTCATGCGCGCACTGACCTGGCAAGGCAGGAGGGACGTCCGCGTCGAGACCGTTCCCGATCCGGTCATCGAGGATCCGCGCGACATCGTCATCGACGTCACCTCGACCGGCATCTGCGGATCGGACCTGCACCTGTACGAAGTGCTCGGCCCCTATCTCGACGCGGGGGACATCCTGGGGCACGAGGCGATGGGGATCGTCGAGGAGACCGGATCCGAGGTGACCGCCCTGGCACGCGGTGACCGGGTGGTCGTCCCGTTCAACGTCTCCTGCGGAACCTGCTTCATGTGCGACCAGGGGCTGCACTCGCAGTGCGAGACGACGCAGGTGAAGGAGTACGGCACGGGGGCCTCCCTGTTCGGCTACACGAAGCTCTACGGCCAGGTGCCGGGCGGGCAGGCGGAGTTCATGCGCGTCCCCTTCGGCGACACCCTTCCCGTCAAGGTCCCCGAGGGCCCGGACGACGACCGCTACGTCTATCTGTCGGACGTCCTGCCGACCGCCTGGCAGGCCGTCGAGTACGCCTCGGTGCCGCCCGGGGGCAGCGTCACGGTGCTCGGCCTCGGACCGATCGGCGACATGGCTGCCCGGATCGCGCTGCACCGCGGCGCCGGTCTCGTCGTCGGCGTCGACCTCGTCCCCGAACGGCTGGCCCGCGCGGCGGCGCGCGGCATCCAGGTGATGGACCTGGGCCGGTACGGGAAGGACCTGCCGCAGGCGATCCGCGACCTCACCGGCGGCCGGGGCACGGACGCGGTCATCGACGCCGTCGGCATGGAGGCCCACGGCGCGCCGCTCGGGAGGGCGGGCCAGTGGGCCACCGGGCTGCTCCCGGACGCGGCGGCCCGCAAGGTGATGGAACGGGCCGGCGTCGACCGGCTGACCGCGTTCCTCACAGCCATCGACGTGGTGCGGCGCGGCGGCACGATCTCCGTCTCCGGCGTCTACGGCGGAGCGGTGGACCCGCTGCCCCTGCTCACGCTGTTCGACAAGCAGATCCAGCTCCGGATGGGCCAGGCGAACGTCAGGCGGTGGATTCCCGATCTCCTGCCCCTGCTCGGCGACGACGATCCGCTGGGCGTCGACGGATTCGCCACGCACCATCTGCCGCTGGAGGACGCGCCGCAGGCGTACGCCGCCTTCCAGGCGAAGGCCGACGGCATGGTCAAGACCCTGCTCCGACCCTGAACCGCGGGCGAAGTCCCGTACGGCGCTGGTCGTCATCGACATGATCAACCCGTACGACCACGAGGACGCCGACCAGTTGCTCCGCTCCGCCGAGCGGGCCGTGCCCGTCATCGCCCGTATGCTGGAGGTGGCCCGGTCCGGCGGGACGCGTGTCGTCTACGCCAACGACAACTTCGGTGACTGGCGCTCCCATCACGGGGAGATCGTCGAGGCGGCGCCGGCCGGGGCCCGGCCGGATCTGGTCGAACCGCTGCGGCCGGACGACCGTTCGCTCTTCGTGGTCAAGGCCCGGCACTCGATCGTCTACGAGACACCGCTGCCGTATCTGCTCCACCACCTGGGCATCGATCACCTCTTCCTGACCGGCCAGGTGACGGAGCAGTGCGTTCTCTACTCCGCGCTCGACGCCCACATCCGGCACATCGACCTGACCGTCCCCCGGGACGGGGTGGCCCACATCCACGCGGACCTGGCTGATGCCGCGCTGCGGATGGCGGAACGCAACATGGGCGCCCGGGTGTGCGCCGCCGAGGACATCGACCTGTGACCCCGGCCGGGGCACCGTCCCCGGGCCCCCTTTCGGCACCCCGGGCGGCGTTCGCCGGAGCCGACCGGAACGCCGCCGCAGGTCAGAGGTGTCTCAGCGACCGACCGCCCTGAGGAGCTGCTCCTTGTTCATCGTGGAACGGCCCTCGATGTTCTTCTTCTTCGCCTCTTCGTAGAGCTGGTCCTTGGTGCGTCCCTGGGCGCCCTTGTGCGAGCGCTCCCCGCCGCGCTGGGACGCGGACTTGGGGTCGCGTGTGGATGTCCTGCTCGCCGTCTTCGACTCCCCCGCGCGGGCGCGTTCCTTGTTGACGGTGCGGGCGGCGATCTCCTTGGCGCGCTTCTCCGACTCGCCGCGGCTCTTCGCGCTCTCCTTCACGTGCTCGTACTGGCGCTCGCGCTTGCGGTTGGATCCTGCCGGCATGACGGTGACCTCCTGGTCGCTGGTGCGGGTGTCCATTGGTCCGGTTGCCCGGTTCACGCGCTCCGACCCGGTTCGGGCGGGCCGTCTCCGCAACATCGCACCGCCCGTGCGGGCCCGCTCACCGGGCCGTGCGCTCGGGTGACGGCGTGGACCGGTGCGGCCCGTACCTGGAACGCACCCGGAACGCACCCGCGCGAACTCACGCGGTTCCGGCCCGGAATGACCTCCATGGCCCGCGGTGGACAGGGGTGGGGAGTGCTCCGTCGGAGTCGAGCAGGGTGCGTCCGCACGCCACGGCCGGCTCATGGCGACGCCCCCACCGGTCCGCCGTACGCGGAGGCGGCGAGGAATCCGCCGGCCGGGGTGCCGGGTACGAAGGTCCGGCCGGACGCGTCTCTCCGGACGCCCGTGCGGCCCGCGCCGGCACGGACCGGCGCGGACCGGCGCGGATGCGGGAACACCGGTTCACGGGGAGCATCGGAGGTGGAAGCCGCTTCACCCCGACGGGCCCGTCCGGGTCCAGTGCGGAGGATCGTGCGTATGCCCGGAGTCAGCGCCGTGCCACGGCTGCCCCGTCCCAGGGGTGTGCTGTCGGCGGCGGTGACGGAGGCCCTGCGGGACGGCACCGCACCGCGCGACGTCCTGCCGGCGGATCGGGTCGATCCGTACGGTGACGATCTGCAACTCGCCCTGTACAGCTGTTACGAACTCCATTACCGGGGCTTCCGGGGCGTCGATCCGGAACGCGAATGGGACGTCGCGCTGCTGTCCCTGCGGGCGGCCCTGGAGGAGCGCTTCCTGGCCGCCCTGCGGCGGGACGTGCCCGTCCCGGGCGCCCTGGAGACCGTTCTGGCGGACCTGCTGGTGCAGCCCGCGCACTCCGACGGGGTGCCGCATTTCCTGGCCCGGCACGGCACGTTGACACAGGTGCGGGAGTACGCGCGACAGCGTTCGCTGTACCACCTCAAGGAAGCCGATCCGCATGCCTGGGTGCTGCCCCGGCTGAGCGGCCGCGCCAAGGCGGCGATGGCCGCCGTGGAGTTCGACGAGTTCGGCGGCGGCCGGGCGGAGCGCGTGCACGCCCGGCTGTTCGCCGACCTCATGGCGGACCTCGGGCTGGACACGGGGTACGGGCACTATCTGGACGACGGGTTCGCCGAGATGCTCGCGCTGGTCAACGCCATGTCGCTGTTCGGACTGCACCGGAGCCTGCGCGGCACGCTGGTCGGGCACTTCGCGGCCGTCGAGATCACGTCCTCGCCCGCGTCCCGGCAGCTCGCCCGCGCCATGGCCCGCACGGGGGCGGGCCCGGCCGCCGAGTTCTTCTACGACGAGCACGTCGAAGCGGACGCCGTGCACGAACAGGTGGTGCGCAACGAGGTCATCGGCGGGCTGCTCGACGACGCACCCGATCTGGAAGCGGACGTCGCGTTCGGCGTCGCCGCCACGTCCTTCCTCGAAGACCGTCTCGGCCGGCGCCTCCTCGCCGAGTGGGCGGCCTGACACCGGAGACACGACACCTCCGGTGGCACGCGCCCGAAGGAGAAGAACCGTATGGCCGCACCCACGGACACGCGACGACCGACCGGGCGCCCCTTCCTCGTCACCCCGCCCGGGGTCTACACGCCGCAGAGCGACACCCGGCTGCTGCTGGCCGCCCTCGAACAGGAACGCACCGGCCCGGACACCTCCGTGCTGGACATCGGCACGGGCAGCGGGGCCCTCGCCGTCCGCGCCGCACAGTTGGGCTGCGAGGTCACGGCCGTGGACATCGCGCTCCGGGCGGTCGTCACCGCGCGGCTCAACGCCCTGCTGCACCGCAGGTCGATCACGGCCCGCCGCAGCGATCTGACGTCCGCCGTCGGCACGCGTGCGTACGACCTCGTCCTGTGCAACCCGCCCTACGTCCCCGCCCCGGGCGCCCCGCCGCGCGGTGCCTCGCGCGCCTGGGACGCGGGGGTGGACGGCCGGGCCGTCATCGACCGCCTCTGCGCGGGAGTACCGCCCGTGCTGCGGCGCGGCGGCGTCCTGCTCATCGTGCACTCCGGGCTCTGCGACGCCGGTGCCACGCTCGACCGGCTCGCAGGGGCGGGGCTGGACGCGGGGGTCCACAGCCGGGTCCGTGTCCCGCTCGGCCCGGTGCTGCGCTCCCGCCTGGCCTGGCTGCGCGAACGCCGACTGCTGCCCGCCGGGGAGACGAGCGAGGAACTGGTGGTCATCCGTGCCGAACGCCCCTGACTCCCCGTGCCGCATCACCCTGACCCCGCGGGGCCCCCTCCTCGTGGAGGGACCGGTGGAAGTCACCACGCCCGACGGGTCCGTGCACACCTCCGACCGTTTCGTGGTCGCCCTCTGCACCTGCCGGCGCAGCGCCGTCTACCCGTGGTGCGACACGAGCCACCGTGCCCGCAGACCCACGTGAGCCGCTCGGCCATGAACCGGGACGAACTCCTGGTCCCGCTGAGGTCGGAGATCGGAACGCCACCGCGGCGCGGGCTGATGACGGCTCACGCCGCCACAGACCCGGGTCCGCGGGTCGGCCGTCCCGCCCGGGGCGGCGCCGCCTGTCGCGGACCGGTCCCACGACGTCCGCCTCACGCACCCCCGAGAAGCGTCGCGACGGCCGCGCGCGCATGGCGGGCCGGGGCCGGGTCGCCCGTGATTCCGGCGGTCACTATGGCTCCCTCGGCCAGGAGGAAGACCGGCTCGGCCGCCGGCAGTCCTGCGGCCCGGGTCCAGTCCGCGATCTGGTCGTGGAACGCTTGTTTGTGCGTACGGACTTCGGCGAGCACCGCCTCGGACGAGGTACCCAGTTCGCCGTGGGCGTTGATCCAGGCGCAGCCGCGGAAGCCGGGTTCCGCGAACCATGCGCCGAGCCAGTCGAAGACCGCGAGGACCCGCTCACGGGGATCCGGGTTCTGCTCCACGTACGCGGCCAGGGCCCCCCGCCATCGCCGGTCGCGGCGGCCGAGCACCGCCACCACCAGGTCCTCCTTCGCCGGGAAGAAGCGGTAGATCCGCTTCAGGGGCAGGCCGGACGCCGTACGGATCAGGTCCATCCCGACCGCCTGGATGCCTTGCTCGTAGAAGAGCCTTTCCGCGGCGTCGAGCAGCGCCTCACGGTCCAGACGGTGCTGCTCGTCGGTGATCGGGGCGGGCATCCGGGACTCCTTGACATCGAGAACGGTCGTTCCCTACCTTAGGTCACCTTGATGGAGAACGTACGTTCTCAATGCGTTCTCGATGCGTTCTCAGTTGCCTTTCCGTTGTGCTCTCGATGTGTTCCCGATGATGTGGAGGATCCCGTGACCGACAATCGCCCGCCCTTCCCGCCGTTCACCCACGAGACGGCGCTTCGGAAGGTCCAGGCCGCCGAGGACGCCTGGAACACCCGCGACCCCCGTCGCGTGGCCTCCGCGTACACGCCGGATTCGGTCTGGCGGAACCGTGACACCTTCCTCCGCGGCCGCGACGAGATCACCGCCTTTCTGACGCGGAAGTGGGAGCGCGAACAGGCATACGCGCTGCGCAAGAACCTCTGGTCGTTCCACGAGAACCGGATCGCCGTGCGCTTCCAGTACGAGTGGCACGATGCCGAGGGCCAGTGGTGGCGCAGCTACGGCAACGAGTTGTGGGAGTTCGATGGACACGGCCTCATGAGGCGCCGTGAGGCGAGCATCAACGACGTCGTCATCTCCGCGTCCGACCGCCGGATCCACGGCCCCCGGCCCGCGGACGAGCGAGGGGTCGAGTTTCCGCTGCGGTAGGCCCCTCGCCGCGCCGCGAGGGGCAGGCCGACCGTGTCCGCCGAGGGCACGGGCGGGAGCGGGGACACCGGCGCCACGGCGTGCCCCGAGGTGTCAGGAGAGGAACGCGACGGCGGGGAAGTCCGGTGACGGTCCGTCCAGGAGATGCCCCCGGCGGTGGCGCAGGTGGGCGTCGAAGAACGCGAGCGGGTACGCCTGCTGGATGCGCACCGCCTGACCGGGATCGAGCGTGCCTATGGCGTCCTGGAGTTGCTGCGCGCTCCATCCGAGGATGTCCGCCACCTGCGGGTACAGGGCCTCGTTGTCCCCGTACGAGATGTGGACGGCGCCCTCGGCCCGTACGTCCCGCCGCCACCCCCGCAGAAGCGACCAGAACGCGGCTGCCTCGGGGTCCGTGGCCCGGGTGAACTCGGCGGACATCATCATGAACGGCCGGTCCAGGGCACCGGCGAGCGGCGGCCTCATCTGCATCGGCCCGTCGATGCTCAGTCCCGCCCGGATCCGGGTGTCCGCGAGCGTGGCGCAGGCCGTGGCCGTCCCGCCCTTCGACCAGCCGAACGCGCCCGTGCGCCGCGGGTCGAGGGAGCCGAGCAGCCCGGCCGGCAGGTCCCGCCGGTCCACGTCCGGATTGTGTCCTGCCGCGATCCGCTCGACGCAGTCGACGACGAACCGCAGGTCGGCCGCGAAGTCCCCGGGCAGCGTCGGTGTGTCGGGGGCCTGGAGCGGGGCGGCGACCCGCCCGTCGGGGAACACCGTGTACGTGTCGTACTGGTGGGCCACCGTCACCACCGCGTAGCCATGACTGGCCAGCTCCTGGACCACGACCGTGTGGTCCCCCTGATGACTGTGCGCACCGTGGGAGAACACCACGACCGGCAGTCGTCGGCCCGACCGCCTCAGCGGAGCCCCCACGTGTCCGGCGGTGACCGGTGCCAACGGCGCCAACTCCCCGAACCCGACATCCGCGAGGAACGCCTCCAGGGCACCGGCCGGAATCCAGGGCGCCCGCGGACAGCCCTCGACGCTCCGGGCCGGATACCACACGGTCGCCATCAGCTCCCGGAAGTGCCCCGGGCCCGCGATCCCGTCCGGCCGTGACCGGTCGACCAGATGCAGCGGGACCGTGCCCACCGGATACGGCCCGGTGGGCTCCGGCAGCGTGAGCCGCCCCGGGGCCGGTCCGCGCCCCTCCGGAACGGCCCACGCGGGGCTCCCCACCGCGCCGAGCGGTAAGGCGGCCCCCGTGGCCAGCGCGGCTCCCAGCACGCGGCGACGTGTCGGGCTCCGGTACGCGGTGAACGGCGGAACGGCCATGGGACCTCCATGTCACGAGGGGGCGATCGTGCCGTCACGACTGGTTTCGTGGGCACGACGGAACGCTGTCACATGCCCTCCCGTACGGCATCGGCCCACGGGTCTACAACCGTGGGTCGATACGGCGGACACCGGACCGCACCCTCGGACCGTGGCCGTGCGCGTACCTGCTGCCACGGCGTGCTCGTATCGGGTTTTCGGCCAACCCGGCCCCGATCGTGGGCTCATACGCGGCAAGGGCCGCGCCCCCCGAGCCTTCGAACACCGCTGGCCGGCGGCGTGCGAAAGCCGTCCGAAAGAACACGTGCTCGAAATCCGTGCTGCTCGTTGAGCATCCCGACGCCTCGCAACCACTGCCTGGGAGGGACCACGTTGACTCAAGGTGAACCGGACACGGACGAGAACAACGCGGCCCTGCCGAAGCCCCCTGCCGGGGCCGAGGACGGCGTCTCGGACGCCGAGCAGGAGCTGTACGGCGGCCGGCTGCGCTACGCCGATTCCTTCGTCCGGCACGAAGGCCCGCTGACCCGCCTGGGCTTCGGCCACATGGCGGCCGCGCTGCCCCGCATGGTGGGCATGGTGCTGCGCACGGGCTGGGAAGCGGACCGGCGGGCGCTCTGCGGGGTCGTGGCCGCACAGCTCGGGCAGGGGGTGACGGCGGGCTGGGGGCTGGTGGCGGTCAACCAGGTCCTGACGCGGTTGTTCGCCGACGGCCCGACCGGGGACAAGCTGCGTGAGGCGCTGCCCTCGCTGGTGGTGCTCGCGGTCGCGGCGGTGGCGTCGGCGGTGCTGTCGGCGTGGTCGACGGCGATGTCGGGCCGGCTGGAGCCGCAGGTGGAGCGGGCGGTCTCCGCCCGGTACTACCGGGCGGTCACGCACGTGGAGGTGGAGGCGACGGAGCGGCCGGAAGTCCAGCGGGTCCTGGAGGCGGGACGGTTCGGCACGGACTCGGCCCGCAGCATGCTGCGGCTTTCGGTCGGCGTGGGCAACGTGGTGATCGGCATGGCGGCGGCCGCGGTCGTGCTGGCGTCGCTGCACTGGGCGCTCCTGCCGATGCTGCTGGCGATCGCGCTGCCGAAGGGGTGGGGGGCGGTGCGCTCCGCGCGCCGGGAGTACATCTCCCGGCTGAACTGGGTCGACCACCGCCGGGCGATCGCGTCGCTGCTGGCCTACCTCACTCGACCGCACGCGGCCGCGGAGATCCGTGTCCACTCCGCGGGCAGGAAGCTGCTGTCCGGCTACGAGGAGATGTCGGCGCAGACGGAGGCGGAGCAGCGACGCCTGGCTCGGGCACAGGCGAGCACGGACCTGGTCGCCGGGGGCTTCGCCGGGATGGCCTCGCTGGCCTGCTACGGATTGTTGTGGTGGCTCCTGGCGTCGGGTGGGCTGCCGCTCGCCGTCGGCGGGACCGCCGTGATCGCCATCCGCACATCCACCGCGCGGCTCACCTCGCTGGTGCAGCAGGTCAACCGCCTGTACGAGGAGTTGCTGTTCCTCACGGACACCGAGGACGCCATCGCGGTGGCGGGCGAGCACGCCATCCCGACCGCCGGGACGCCGCTGCCCGCATCGGTGGTGGAGGTGCGCACGGAGGCGGTGTCGTTCACCTACCCGGGTGCCGGCAGTCCTTCCCTGAAGGAGGTGAGTGTGCGGGTGCGCCGGGGACGGGTGACGGCTCTGGTGGGTGCGAACGGCTCGGGGAAGACCACGCTGACGAAGGTGCTGGCGGGCCTGCTGATGCCGTCCGACGGCAGCACCTGGTGGGTGGGTGAGTCGGGTGAGCGGGTCGAACTCCGTGAGGCGGACCGTGCCCAGGTTTTCGGCAGTGTCGGGCTGCTGGCGCAGGACTTCCCGCGCTGGGAGATGACGGCGGCCGCGAACGTGGCCATCGGCGCCGGGGACCGCCCCCGGGACATGGACCGCGTCCGCGGCGCCGCGCGGGACGCGGACGTGCTCGATCTGATCGAAGGGCTGCCGCACGGCTGGGACTCGATCGTCTTCAAGGGCTACGAACGGGGTGTCCAACTGTCGGGCGGTCAGTGGCAGAAGGTGGGATCCGCGCGGTTCAGATACCGGCAGGCGCCGTTCCTGCTGGTCGACGAGCCGACCAGCGCCCTCGACCCCCATGCCGAGATCGCCGCGTTCCGCGGGCTGTGGTCCCTGGCCGAAGAAGGGCACGCGGTCGTCCTCGTCACCCACCGTCTGGCCGCGACCATGCATGCCGACCACATCTACGTCCTCGACCAGGGGCACGTCGTCGAGGACGGCACCCACGACGAGCTCATGGCCCGCGAGGACGGGCTGTACCGGGGCATGTTCACCGCCCAGGCCGCCCAGTACGGCATCGCCCCCGCGACCGGCACGCTGCCCCGCCCCCGAAGCGCACCCACCCCCGGTCACGACACGGCGAGATGAACTCCGGCAGTCCGCGCACAGCCTCACCCGGCAGCACACCCGCCCCTACGTCGAAGGCGAACCGATGGTCAGCTCCTCCGCGATCCGCACCGTCGTCCACGCGTACGTCCGCCGCCACCCGGGCGAACGCGAGTCCCTGACCGGGCTGCTCGCCGCGCTGGAGCAGCCTGCCGGTACGACCGCCCGCACCGCGCTGCCCGGCCGGGTGACCTGCAGTGCTGTGGTCATCGGCCCTGACCGTCGGGTGCTGCACATGGAACGTCGGGGATCCGGGACCCTCCGTATCCCCGGAGGACACGCCGAGGCAGACGATCGCACGCTCCTCGGCGCGGCCGTACGCGGGGTGTGCGACGAGACCGGACTCCGCCCGGGTGATCTCTGTTTCACCCCGCAGTTCCTCGACGATCCGCTCGACCTGGAGGTCCGCGCCGCAGACGCCGCCCCGGAAACCGGCGAACCGGCCCGCCTGCACGTCGACTTCCGCTTCGCGTTCTCCCTCACGGCGGAGCGGCCGCCCGCCCCCACGCCGCAGAGCCGGGAGGTCACCGGAGCCCGGTGGCTCCCGTACGCCGACGCTCCGTCCCCCGCGCTGCGGGCGAAGCTCCTGGCAGCGGGGGCGGACGGTCTCGGCGGCCGCCCGGAGCCCGTCAACGCGAGCGTCCTGATCCATGACGGGGCCGGCCGCTACCTGCTCCATCTGCGGGACGACCGGGAGGGGATCTGGGAGCCCTGGGTCCTGTCCCTCCTCGGGGGCGGCCGTACGCGGGAGGACGCCTCCCTGGAGGCGACCCTGCGGCGCGAACTCGCCGAGGAGGTGCCGGGCCTTGAGCCCACGGAGCTGATGCCGTTCGCCGTGGAGGAGGCGACGAGCGTCGACGGCCTGTCCGTGCCCGTCAGCGTCCACAGCGGGCGCTGGAACGGTGACGCCGCAGCAGTCGAACTCCACGAAGGCGTCCTGCTCATGTGGTGCACCGTGGACATGCTCGACCGGCTCCGCCTGAGCCCGGGACTCCGCGAACTGATCCTGCGTCACGCGGCCGAGCACCCCGCGAATGAGCATCTGCGGGACGGCAGCACCCCGCCGCCGATCGAGACACCGCCGGACCCCGAGCCGCACGTCGTCGGTGTCCACCTCCATCTCCAGGACGACCGGGGCCGGATCCTCCTCGGCCTGCGCCGCCCGGACGCCTCGTCCCCGGCGGGCATATGGCACTTCCTGGCCGGTCGCTGCGCGCGGGAAGCCGCGATCGACCGCCTGGTCCATGAAGCGAAACGGGAAGCCGGTCTCACCATCGCCCCCGAGGACGTCGACCTCATCCACACCGTCCACCACGTCGACTCCCCCGACGCCATGCCGGGGATCACGCTCGTCTTCCGGGCCCGCTCCTGGAAGGGCGACCCGGAGGTCCTGGAACCCGGGCGGTATGTGCGGTGGCGGTGGTGCGATCCGCGGGACCTGCCGGACGCGGTCGTGCCGTACACCCGGACGGCGATCGCCGGGATCCTTCGGGGCAGCACGTACTCCGAGCTGGGCTGGGGCGAGCGATGAGCACCGGCTCCCGGGTGCCGTCCCGTTCTCTGCGGGCCCGGGAGCCGGCCGCCTTTCACGGTCCCGTCGAACTGCCCCGGAACCGACTTTCACGAACGAGGAGCAAGCTGTGGGAGACACCAGGACCGACTGGTCCACGCACTACGACGCCGCCCGCGACCTCCGGCGGCTCGGTGACCGGGAGAAGGCCCTGCTCACCGAGCACACACCGGCCCCCGAGAACGGCCGTGCTCTCGCCATCGGTTGCGGCACGGGCGAGCTGTCCGGCCACCTCGCCTCGCTCGGCTACACCGTGGAGGGCGCGGACTTCGCGCGGGACGGGCTGGAGCAGACCCGCGAGGAGCACGCCGGGGCGGCGGAGGCGCGCCGGCTGGGCCCGGACGCGGACGACGTCCTGGCGGACCTCACCGAGGACGGCTACGACCTGATCGTCCTGCGGTTGTCGATCGCGTTCGTCCGCGATCGCGCACGTGTGCTCCGCGCTCTGGCCGCGCGGCTGCACGAGCGCGGAGCGCTCGTCGTCATCACACCGATCGCGGAGCACACACCGCAGGAGCGGCGGCACATCGCCCTGGACGAACGGGAACTCGACGCGCTCACCGACGGGTTCGCGCACACCGAGCGGATCGACACGGACGGCCTGGCGGTGCTGGTCCTGCGCGGGGCGACGGGATCGTTCAGCGCGCCGGAGAAGCTGCGGCCCGAGCCGCAGGCCGTCCTCGGTGCCGCGGCGGTGGTCACGGATGCCTGCGGCCGGGTCCTGCTGGGCCGTTCCGTACGGGGCATGTGGGAGCTGCCCGGCGGCCGCGTCGAGACCGGTGAGAGCGCACCGGAGGCCGCTGTGCGCGAACTGACCGAGGAGACCGGGCTGACGGCCCGCGCGGAGGACGCCCATGTCATCACCGTGCTGCACGACGACCGGCTGGACGTCCGCCGTGTCTCCGTCGTGGTCCGTGTCGCCCGCTGGGACGGTGAGCTCTCCCTGCCCGAACCGCACCGCTTCGTGCGCTGGGAGTTCCACGACCCGCACACCCTGGCCGGTCTGGGGAAGATCTTCGCTCCCAGCGCGCAGGCCCTGATCGCGGTGTGGCCCGGGGTGCTGCCGGGACTCCCCCCGCTCCATTCCTACCCGTGCTCCCCGGGCGGCCCGCCGGTGTCCGGGGAGCCGGCCTCGGCGGTCCGGCTGCGCGCGCGGATGGCGGACCGTGTGATCGGCAAGGGCTGGGCTCCCTCGCCGCGTGTCCAGGCCGCGTTGCGTGCGGTGCCCCGGCACCGGTTCGTCCCCGAGACGCGCCCGGAGACGGCGTATCACGACGACCTCGCGGTGGTGACGGTCCGTGAGTCACCCCGGAGGGCGCTCAGTTCCGTCTCCGCGGCCTGGTTGCAGGCCGACATGATCGAGCAGCTCCGCCTGGAGCCGGGGTCGACCGTGCTGGAGGTCGGCTCCGGCGGATACAACGCGGAACTCCTGGCACACGTCCTGGGCGAGCGCGGCCGGGTGGTGACCGTGGACATCGACCCGTACGTGGTGCACCGGACCAGGCGGCTGGGCGCGGAGGCCGGCAGCGGCCGGGTCACCGCCGTCCTCGGCGACGGCGGACTCGGCGCGCCCGCCCATGTCCCGGCCGGCGGGTTCGACGGGATCGTCGTCACGCACAACGCGTCCGACATCGCGCCCGCATGGCGCCAACAGCTCGCCGAAGGCGCCCGGCTGGTCGTGCCGCTGGAGATGGGCGGCTACACCCGCTCCCTCACCCTGGTCCGGCGCGGCGACACTCTGCACTGCGAGCACTGGACGTACTGCGGATTCGTACGCGACCGAGGCGCCGCCGCGCGGACCGCCCCCACCGTCGCGCCGGCCGACGGCGCGGTCACGGTGCGGTGGGAGGACGGATCGCCCGGTGACACCACCGGTCTCGACGACGCTCTGCGCGGCCCCCGGCACGAACGCTCCACGGGCCTCGTCGTGCACGGGGTCTTCAACTTCGAGACCCTGCAGATCTATGCCGCGACCACCCTGGCGGGCTTCTGCCGCCTGTCCGCGCCGACGGGATCCCCGCTCGTGGCACAGCAGGACGCGGCGGCGATCCTGGCGGACGACTCCCTCGCCTATCTGACCCACCGCAGAGCAGCGGCCGGCGACCGGATGTCGGAGTTCTTCATCCACGCCTACGGCCCGGCGGCCGAGGAGTTGGCGGAGCGCTTCGCGCAGTGCGTACGCGTCTGGGACCGCGAGGTACGGGAGAGCGGCTACCCTCCGATGACCGTCCACCCGGCCTCGACGCCCGACGACGAGCTGCCGCCCGGCGACGTACTCGACAAGCCGAGCGCGCGGCTGGTCCTCCAGTGGCCGGGCCGGACCCCTACCGACGCACCGAGCCCCTGGACCGCAGGCGGACAGCATGCCTGACTCCCGCGAGCCGCCCCCGGAGGAGCGACACCATCCGCGCCGTGCCGTTCCTGCTCGGGGTGTTCGCCCACCCCGAAGACACCCCGCACACCGTCCTCGCCACCGAGTACGTCACCCGGAACGCAGTCAGATGAGGAGCACCATGACCACCACACCCGCTTCCGGCGAACTGCCCGGCAGCGCCATGACCGACGAGGAGTACGGCGACCTGCGCGCCTCGGCCGCCCTGTGGGCCGGGACGTCCGTGCTGATCACCAATGCGCGGGGGCAGGTCCTGGTCCAGCACGTCGACTATCTCGACACCTGCCTCCTGCCGGGCGGCGGCGTCGACAAGAACGAGTCGCCCGCTCACGCCGCTGCCCGGGAGCTGGGTGAGGAACTCGGGATCACCGACAGCCCCGTCCGTGGCCTGGCCGTCGACTGGGTCGCCGCCGGCAGCACCAAGGCGCCGCCGGCCGTGCGGTTTCCCGGTGAGATCCTCCACGTCTTCGACGGGGGAACCTGGGACGAGGACAGGATCGCCTCGATCCGTCTGCCGTCCAGTGAGATCACCGCGGTCGAGTTCGTCGAACCCGCGCGGCTGCCCGAAATGCTCGCCCCGTCCGACGCCCGGCGCGCCCTGTCCGCGCTGCGGTCCAGGATCAACGCTTCAGGCGCCGCGCTGCTGGAGAACGGCCGGCCCATCGCCCCGACGGTCCTGGACCGTCTCGGCATTCTGCGAACCGCCCGCCCCGCCCACCACTTGTCCTGGCGGGACGGACCCGCCCCGCGAGAGCTGCCTGTCCAGCAGGTGTGGGGCTGGCTGTTCGCACCGGACGGGCGCGTCCTGGTCCTCCTCGGAGCCGACACCGGAGGCGCCGTGCTGCCCGGCGGCACACCCGAGGACCAGGACCTGGGCGATCCCGAAGCCACCCTGCGCCGCGAGGCCGAGGAAGAAGCGGCTGCCCGCTTCATCCGCCCCCGGTTCCTGGGACACCTCACCGCCCCGGGCACCCGGCGCGGATACCTCCGCTACGCGGCACGGCTCACCGGCCTCGGCCCCGTCCGCCCCGATCCGGCCACGGACCAGACCTACACCCGCGTCCTGGCCACACCCGAGCAGGCCGTCGAACTGTTCGACTGGGGTCCGGCGACCGCCCAGCAGCTCGCCGCGGTCCATCGAGCCCGCCGGCACCTGGGAATCCCCCGAGCCGCTCCCCAGGCCGTCACCGAACTCAGCGGTCCCGCTTCCTGGTGACCCGACGACCGCTCACCACGCACCCTCTCCCTCACGGCGGACTCGGACATGGCGGGCCACCTCCCTCGCCTCGCCAAGGTCGGGTCTCCTCGTCCCGCCTTCCGGATGCTGGACGGTCTTCGTTCCGTGCTTGCGCCGCGGCGTAAGGTGGCCGGTGCAGCTGGTTCGCCCCGTCCACCAGGCGGGGTGTCGCAAGAGGGAACCCGGTGGGAATCCGGGACTGCCCCGCAGCGGTGAGTGGGAACGACCGCCGTCATACGCACTGGGTCCGAACGGGTCTGGGAAGCGACGGCCAGTAGGTGTCCTCCGTACGGAGGGCGTGCCCGCGAGTCCGAAGACCTGCCAACTGCCCGCGCACGGACCGTTCCGCGTGCGGACCATCCCGGTGACCTCGTGGGCGGGTCGGCGTACACACCAGACGGAGCGACCGCGTCTCATCCTCGCGGATCATGGCCGTCCGGTTCGTCGTTGCCTTCGCGCTCTCGTCCCGTCCCCGGGATTTCAGGGAATCATCTCGCGAAGGAGATCTCCGTGACACCGAAGTCCGCAGCCGCGGCAGCACGGGCCACCGTGTACGGCTACCCCCGTCAGGGGCAGAACCGTGAACTGAAGCAGGCCGTCGAAGGCTACTGGAAGGGACGCGTCGGCGCCGACGCCCTCCACGCCACCGCCGCCGGGCTCCGCCGCGACAACCGGCGCCAGCTCGCCGACGCCGGAATCCACGAGGTCCCCACCGGTGACTTCTCGTACTACGACCATGTGCTGGACACCACCGTCATGGTCGGTGCGATCCCCGAGCGTCACCGCGCCGCCGTCGCGGCCGACGCGACGGACGGCTATTTCGCGATGGCGCGGGGCACCCAGGAGGTCGCCCCGCTGGAGATGACCAAGTGGTTCGACACCAACTACCACTACCTCGTCCCCGAACTGGGCCCGGACACCGAGTTCTCGGCCGACTCCGCCAAGCAGGTCGCCGAACTGCGGGAAGCCCTTGCCGAGCGGTTGTCCGCCCGGCCCGTGCTCGTCGGCCCCGTCACCTACCTCCTGCTCGCCAAGCCCGCCCCCGGCGTCCCCTCGGACTTCGAGCCGCTGACCCTGCTGGACCGGCTGCTGCCCGTCTACGCGGAGGTGCTCGGCGATCTGCGCGCGGCCGGCGCCGAGTGGGTGCAGCTGGACGAGCCCGCACTCGTCCAGGACCGCACCCCTGCCGAACTCAAGGCCGCCGAGCGCGCCTACCGCGTCCTCGGCGGGCTCACCGACCGCCCGAAGCTGCTCGTCGCCACCTACTTCGACCGGCTCGGCGACGCGCTGCCGGTCCTCGCCAAGGCTCCGGTCGAGGGGCTGGCACTCGACTTCACCGGGACCGGCGCAGCCAACCTGGACGCCCTGGCGGCCGTCGGGGGTCTGCCGGGCAAGCGTCTGGTGGCCGGTGTCGTCAACGGCCGCAACATCTGGATCAATGACCTGCAGGGGTCGTTGGCCACGCTCGGCACTCTTCTCGGGCTGGCCGACCGCGTCGATGTGGCCGCCTCGTGCTCCCTTCTGCACGTACCGCTGGACGCCACCGCCGAGCGGGACGCCGAGCCGCAGATCGTCCGCTGGCTCGCCTTCGCCCGTCAGAAGACGGCGGAGATCGTCGCCCTGGCCACGGCCCTCGCCCGGGGTACCGACAGCATCTCCGGCGAGCTCGCCGCCAACAGGGCCGCCCTCGCCTCCCGCGCGGCCTCCCCGATCACCCGGGACCCGGCCGTGCGCGCCCGGTCCGAGGCCGTGACGGACGCGGACGGCCGTCGTTCGCAGCCCTACTCCGAACGGACGCGCGCGCAACGGGCGCACCTGGGTCTGCCGTTGCTTCCGACCACGACCATCGGTTCCTTCCCTCAGACGGGTGAGCTGCGCGCGGCCCGTGCCGACCTGCGGGCCGGCCGCATCGACCACGCCGGTTACGAGGAGCGCATCCGGGCCGAGATCCAGGAGGTCATCGCCTTCCAGGAGAAGGCGGGCATCGACGTCCTCGTGCACGGCGAGCCGGAACGCAACGACATGGTGCAGTACTTCGCCGAGCAGCTGACCGGTTACCTCGCCACCCGGCACGGCTGGGTCCAGTCCTATGGCACCCGCTACGTCCGCCCGCCGATCCTCGCCGGCGACATCTCCCGTCCCGAGCCGATGACGGTGCGCTGGACCTCGTACGCCCAGTCGCTGAGCCACCGTCCCGTGAAGGGCATGCTCACCGGGCCGGTCACCATGCTGGCCTGGTCCTTCGTCCGCGACGACCTGCCGCTCGGCGAGACCGCGCGACAGGTCGCGCTCGCCCTGCGCGACGAGGTCAACGATCTGGAGGCGGCCGGGACTTCGGTCATCCAGGTGGACGAACCCGCGCTGCGCGAGACCTTGCCCCTGCGGGCTTCCGATCGTGCGGACTACCTGGCCTGGGCCACCGAGGCGTTCCGGATCACCACCGGCGGAGTGCGGCCGGACACCCAGATCCACACCCATATGTGCTACGCGGAGTTCGGCGACATCGTCCAGGCCATCGATGACCTCGACGCCGATGTCATCAGCCTGGAGGCCGCCCGCTCCCATATGCAGGTCGCCGGGGAACTGGCCGCTCACGGGTACCCGCGCGAGGCCGGGCCGGGTGTCTACGACATCCACTCGCCCCGTGTCCCGAGCGCCGAGGAGGCCGCGGCTCTTCTGCGTACCGGCCTCGAGGCGGTTCCCGCCGAACGCCTGTGGGTCAACCCCGACTGCGGCCTGAAGACCCGGGGCTGGCCCGAGACCCGGGCCTCCCTGGAGAACCTGGTCGCCGCGGCCCGTACCGTCCGTGGCGAGCTGCCCGCCGGCTGACGAGCGGGGTCGGGGGCCGGGACGCGACGGGCGTCCCGGCCCCCGGCCGGCTGTTCTACGAGGGCGCGGGGCGGCTCCTCGGAATGAAGACGTACAGGTCGAGGATCTCGGGCATCGGCGCCACTCCCGGACCTCCCGCGCGCACCCAGGCGACCACGTCCTCGGTCGCGTCGGAATCGTTGACCAGGCCGAGCCATACCGGCCGTGCTCCCGCGCGACGGGCTTCGGCCGACGGCTGCACGACGATGACGTTGGCCTGTTCGCACACGTCCAGACACACCGAGACGCGCACCGGGACGGCCGCACGCAGCCGCGCGGCCTGGGCCGCGTGGTCGCCCGGCACCTTGACCGTGCCGCAGCAGCAGTCCCGGCACACCGTCACTCTGCTGGGTGCGGAGGCTGTCACCGCGCTCGGGGCCGTGGCCGAAGGGATCGCTGATTCCGGCATGCCGCCGTCCGCCTCTCGCCGGGGAGGTCCGCCCCGGAATGTCGTGGAGGTGGCGACGGAGTGAGTCTCTGGCTCCCGGGTCCTCCCCGGTCACAGTGGCGGGACCGCGCCGGATTCACACCGGCTTCCTCTGATCCCCGTCGCCCTGATCGGCGGTCATCGTCTCATGCGCCCGGGGACCGTCCGCCGCCCGTGGAGCGGCGAACCGGACCGGAGCGCGGAAGCGGGCGCGGCGCGACGCCCTGCGGAACGTGGTGAGCACGGCGGGACCGGCCAGCAGGACGCAGACGAAGTTCGTCACCGCGCGACCGGTGTCCCAGCCGAGCGAGGTGGCCAGGTCGAAGAGGTATCCGGACAGCGAGCTCGCCCCGACCGGCCCCACGACGACGCTCGGGGCGGTTCTCGATGCGGCCACGAGCGTCAGCGGCGTCACCCCCTCCTCCGGCACCGGACAGCTCACCCCGCTCACCGGCCAGGTCACCAGCGGGTCCAACACCTGGAAGGCGAGTGTCGACCGCTCGGCCCTTTCCCCCGCAACCGTTCCATCGGCGTCGGCGACACGATCGCCCTGCGGTGGGGCGCCTGACGGCATCCGACGGCGGGCCCGCACCATGAGGCGCGGGCCCGCCTGCGCGGCGGCACCGGCCTCCGCCGGACGCACGACCCGCCGGTGTCCTCCATCCATACGGGGAGAACGCCTCCCAGCCAGGGGACATCCCGCGGGGTGGCCCGCCGCGACGACTGGCGCGGGGCTCGCAGTCCGTGGCCCCCTCCCCCTTACTCCCATGGGGGCGGCACGAGCGGCCCGCGCGCATCGTGTACCCGGTCGTCCGGGTGGTGTTGTAGCAGCGCTCCCACCGTTTGAGGGGGCGGCCCCGAAAGGGGACCCCTGCTTCGCCCCGATGGTCGTCCTGGGCTACGGTCGTGCCTCCGTTTCTGCGAGGGAGTGGTGCTGATGCCCCGCCATGTACTGGCCGCGATAGGCATGGACGGCAGGGAAATCGCGTGCGAAGAGCGCCCCGCCGCGCCATCGCTCGCCGTGGTCGCCGCGTACGGAGATATCCATGCCTGCGACTACGTGACCGTCTCCCAGGGGGAGTCCGTCGGGCTCTACGCCCGCGATCCCGGAGGTACGTGGGATGCGGTGACCCCCGGGACCGACGCCGTGACCGCCGACGAGATGCGCCTGTGGTTCGAGCTCACGCACCACTACCCGGGCCCGGAGGGGGCGGACCCGAGCCATCCGCTGGGCAGGGCCCCGCAGCCGGGTCCGGTCGGACGCATCGACGAGCGGCGCGCCATCGCCCTGGTCCAGGAGCACATCGCCACCGGCGGCCTGGACTACCCGGCCCAGGGCCTGGTGGCGGATCGGTTCGCCGCGGGCTGGAGCGTTTACGCGCCCGTCGACGTCGACGACAGCGATCCCATGGCGTTTCTCGACATGCCCGTCGGCCGTTCGGTGTTCATGGTCGGCGACACGGGGCGGATCAAGGAGGTCACCTCCGCGATCCCGCCCGAACAGGCCCGCGCCCTGTTCACCGCGGAGGAGGCCTTCGTACGGCGTCCGCCCGCCGAGGAGGCGTTCATGAACGGCCTCAAGGCGGAGTTCGAGCGCCTCGATGCCCGGTCCGGGCAGCCGGGCGCGATCGCTGACTTCACCGTCGTCGGTACGCCGCCCGAGGACGTGACGGCGGCCCGCGTGACCGCGCTGACCGACGAGATCGCCCGCCAGCTGGTGCTGTGCGGACCCCAGCGGTGGGAGCGCATGGTGGCAACGTTCTCCTGCGCCGTCTCCGCCGAGACGGCCGATCTGTGCTTCTGGCAGCAGGAACGGCCCATGGAGGCACGGGTGCCGGAGCAGACAGCCCTCCTCGTGCGCCGCCAGCGCCACCTCGCGGCCGCCATGCCGGCCGGACCGTGGCTGCGTCTGATGGTCGCCGTCACCAAGGGGCCCGGCGGCGACGCCCAGGTCTCCACCCAGTACGACTACGGTGACGAGCGGCTCCCCGACGGGCAGTTGCTCGCCCCCACGCACTACCGCAACGACCTCGCCGCCTACCCGCGGGCCGACGTACCGGCGTGGCTGCGGGCCTATGCAGGCGCGAACGGCCGGCGCACGGCATCCCCACGCACGACATCCCCGCGCACGGCGCCTCCGCGACCCGCGGCCCCGCGCCCGGAGGCCCCCGAGCGCCCCTTCGTGGACAGTCTGGTCGGCTGGACGACACACGTGGTCGCCGACCGGCAGCGGATCACGTACGGCCATGACGCGCTGGGCTGGGAGGAGATCGAGTGGGTCCGGTATCCCGTCTCGCGGACCAAACACGCGGGCTTCCTGGTCCCCTCCATGTACACCAATACGTACACGTTCGGCGTGGGCAGATACGGGAACTCACCTAAGAGCCTGGGGAATCTGACATGGAGCAAGGGCGGAAAGAGGGCCCAAGCCCCCGAAGGGTGGCTGGCCCTGGTCGAGTTCGCGCAGCGCGTCCTTGAGCCCCGGCTGCTCGCGGAGCATCTCGACCTGATCCGGCGCGGCGGGTCGTTCACCGTGGGCGAGATGCGCGTGCACCGCGGCGGGCTCACGCTGCGCGGGGTCATGGAGGCCGATTGGGGTTCGCTCACGGACGTCGAGGTCGCGGACGGCCTGGTGTGGATCCATGAGCGGGGCAGGCCCCAGCCGGTGAGGGTGTCCCTCGGCAGCGCCAACGCCGTACTCCTGCCCCGCGTCGTCGCGGCCATGGCCGGCTGAGCCGCGGCTATACGTGCAGGCGCCCCGAGACCTGTGTGATCTCCTCGGCGCTCAGCGGGTACGGGCTGCCGTACAGCAGCGGACCGGTGACGACGGCGGGACCGGTTACGGGCGCCGCGCCGTGATCGGCCGCGAGCCGGCTGGCCACGGGGTTGGGCGGGCCGGAGCGCGCCCGTCCCGGGCCGTCCTCGGCGTACCAGAGGGTGAGCTCCTCACCGACCTTGGTGGAGCGTATGTGCTCCGAACCGAGAAGACGAGCGACCTCCTGCACGAGGTCCATCCCGTACGAGGCGGTCTCCACTCGCTGGATGCCCCTGTCGGACACGAGCAGCAGGCCGGACGTCGCCTTGTTGCGCTTGAAGAGTCCCATCCCGACACTCTACGGACGCGGCCACGTCACCTGCCACCCTCTCCCTTGGCCCCGTCACGCGCCGGCTCCTCCCCGCGCGCGGTCCTCCTGGCGGTCCGCACCTGTGGAGCCCCGATTTTCGCCCGACGGGGGTGAGCCTTCGCCAATCCACCTCCCCTGAAAGCGAGTTGGGCAGTCCGGCGCAACGGCTGACGGGCACACCGCCACCAGCCACGGAACCCTGACTTTCACGAGCTCAGCTTCGTCAGGATCCTGTCGTGAATCAGGTCCGCGTGCACGGTCTGCCGGAACGGATCTGCCGCAGTCGAGACTCCCTTTCGCCGATCTCGCCGAGACGCCCGAACGACACCATGGGCTCTCCGCCGACGCTTAGGGCTCGGCGCGCCACTGTGAAAATTTCAGGCCGGGTCCAAGCTTGACCGAGGTGATGTCCTCGACGTGCTGGTTCGGAGTGTGCTCGCTGGTCGAGCTCTCTATCCGCCCTTCGGCGAGAGCCCGTTGATGGAAGGGAACCCGGTCGACGACCTCGCCCTCATCGTTGAGGAAGTCCAGGGTGCCCGAAACGCTGTTGTAGTGCTGTTCGCGCAGAATGCCGTCTACCGTCATCCGCACCGTCTTCTCCTTCCCCGACGGGCGGGACAGGTGAAGATGCTCACGCGCAGTCCGAGCCACCGCAGGTGACGTGGCTTCCGTGCCGGCCGGGAAGGCCTCGTTGTCACGCTTGTCGTCCAAGGCGTAGAGGAGCAGGCCGAGCAGTGCGGCAGATACGGCCGCTACGGCGGCCCACGACAGAAGGCGTGATCGACGAGACATCCCCGCATCCTCGCACGTCGCCTCCGTGCCCTCCCTCCCCTGTCTGCCACACCATCGCCAGCGGCACCCGACTCACGCCTGACGGGCAGTCAGGACAGTCAGGACAGTCAGGACAGGGTCAGCATCCGTCCTGGCACACCTGGTCGAAGAAAGCTCAGGTCAGCGCACCCGGCCACGCGCCTTCAACGGGACCGGGGGCAGTTCGGGGGCGGCGAGCGGGGCGCCGTCGTAGCCCCGCACCGTGCCGAACCGGTCGCCGTTCATCCAGGCCTCGCGGGCCCGTTCGATCTCGTCCTGGGTGCGGCCCACGAAGTTCCACCACATCATGATCTCCTCCTCGAACGGCTCGCCGCCGAGCAGCATCAGCCCCGCGTCGGACTCCGCGCGCAGCGGGAGTTCCGTGCGGCCGCAGCCGAGGTAGAGCATGGAGCCGGGGAGGACGGGGACGCCGTCGACCTCGGCCTCGCCGGACATGGAGAGGACGGCGTACTCGAAGTCGGGGTCGAGGGGGAGGCGGGCCTCGGTGCCGTGGGCGAGGGCGAGGTCGGCGCCGACGATGGGGGTGTAGGCGGTGCCGGGGGAGGTGGCGCCGTCGAGGGTGCCGAGGATGACCGTGGCGGTGAGGCCGGGGGCGACCACGGTGGGCAGGTCCGTGTGGTGCTGGAAGTGGGGTTCGACGTCGCGGTGGGCGTCGGGGAGGGCGACCCAGAGCTGGGCGCCGTGGAGGAGGGCGGCGTGCTGCCGGGGGCTCTCCTCGGAGTGGCTGATCGCGCGGCCGGAGGTCATCAGGCCGAGCTCGCGGGGGCGGATCGTCTCCAGGCTGCCGAGGCTGTCGCGGTGGAGGACCTCGCCCTCGTGCAGCCAGCTCACGGTCTGGAGGCCCATGTGCGGGTGGGGCGGCACCTGCATTCCGGGCTCGTCGGCGATGTCGTCGGGGCCGTAGTGGTCGACGAACGCCCAGGCGCCGACCATGCGGCGGCCCAGGTTCGGCAGCAGTCTGCGGACCTCGGTCGACTCACCGAGCCGGACGTGGCGCGGGGTGAGGAGTTCGCGTACGGGCTCGGCTACGACGAAGCCCCTCCCTCCGCAGACGGAGAGTGCGGCCTGGCGATCGAGATTGCTCATGGCGCTCAACCTATTCCCGTGCGACTCCGGCAGGCTGGAATCCACGCCGAATATTTAGTGGAATGTTAAACCATCTATCGGTGTTGTGGCGTACGGACAGGTACGGGACCGGCCCGGCACCGCCTTCGACCGAGGGGGTCACATGAGCGACGCCTACTACGAGTTCGGCACCGCCGCCGAGCGCTGGGAGCGGGCCCGGTTCTTCTTCGAAGCGAAGGAGTACACCACCGCCGCCCGGATCCTGACCGGTCTCGTCGACGAGGTTCCCGAGCAGGTCGCGCCGCGGCTGCTGCTGGCGCGCGCCTACTACCACTCGGCGCGCCTCGTCCGGGCCGAGACGGAGCTGCGCGCCGTCCTGGAGCGCGACCCCGTCGAGGAGTACGCCCGGCTGATGCTCGGGCGCACGCTGGAGCGCCAGGGCAGGCAGGCCGAGGCCGACACGCATTTGCGGATGGCCGCCGCGCTCGCCGGGGACTTTCCGTCGAACGGTGACGCCTGAGATGCCGGGCCGGGTCCGGAGCCCCGTTCCGGGCCCGCGACCGGACACGTCCGGGAGCCCGCCGGTCCGCATCCCCCTTCTATTCGGGTGCGGGCCCGGCGGGGCGCGTGATACGCCACGGGCATGAACGATCTCGCCACCGCGCGTCTGCTGCTCCGTCCGATGACCGTCGCCGACGCCGAGCGGGTGGCGGCGGGCGGCCCCGCCGCCGGGGAACGGTGGGCCCCCGGCTTCCCCTCCCCCGGCGAGCGTGCCGCCGCCACCCGCTTCCTCGCCGACTGCGCGACGAGCGGCGACCCCACACCGTTCGGCTCGTACGCGATACAGCTCCGCGCGGACGGCCTGGTCGTGGGAGGCATCGGCTTCCACGGGGCGCCGGACGGCCGGGGTCACGTCACGATCGGATACGGCCTCGTGCCCTCCGTACGGGGCAAGGGCTACGCCTCCGAGGCGCTGCGCGCCCTCCTCCGGTTCGCCCGGGAACGGGGCGTCGCCTGCGTGCACGGGGACACCGACCTCGACAACACCGCGTCCCAGCACGTGATGACCGCGGCCGGTATGCGGTTCGTGAAGGAGGACGAGCGGCTGAAGCACTACCGGGTCGACTGGGACGGCCGCGACGACGACAGCCGTTGAACGGGGCACCCGTTCAACGGACGGAGCCCGCCGGTTCGTTCCCGGCGGGCTCCGTCCGTGTCCGTTCCGACGTCAGCCGGTCGCGGCCGCCGTCCGCTTCGCCGTGCCGTTACCGGCCGCCGAGCGGTCCGGAGCGGGCAGCAGCAGGCGCTCCGTCAGATGACCGAAGACCAGGCCGAAGGCGGTCCACAGGGTGGCCTGGACCGCCAGTGTGGCCAGCCGGAATTCCCAGAGCAGCGAGGCGGGGAAGTCCTTCCCGACCTCGTCGTACGAGGGGAGGAAGGCGTACGCGAGGCCGATGACCAGCAGATAGCCGGCGCCCGCGGCGATGCTCGCGTTCCAGTTGCCCAGCCGCGGGGCCAGGCGCTTGCCGATGATGACGGCCGCCACGGCCAGCAGCACACTGAGGGCCACCATCAGGAAGAACAGCGTGGTGCGCTTGCCGATGGTGTCGGGGTTGCCGACGGCCGGCGGGTTCGCCGGGTACTTCAGGAACGGCACGAGGTACACCGTCAGCAGGGCGGCACCCGCGATCAGCGCCGCCGTCGCCCTGGGACCGAACCGGCCGACGCGGCCGAGCGCGTAGCAGAAGACGAGCGCCGCGATGCCGCCCACGGCGACGCCGAAGACGAGGACACCCGTGGCGAGGCCCGCGGTGGACTGGAGGGTGCGGCTGACGAGTTCCTCGCCGCCGCCGTGGTCGTGGCCGTGCGCGTGCGCCTCTTCGAGCGCGATGGCCGCGTCGACCCGCGACTCACCGAGGAAGTAGGCGACCAGCAGCGCGCAGGCACCGGCGATCAGGCCGGCCAGCATGCCGCGGACCAGCAGGGCTCTGACAGATATGGAGTTCATGGATTTCCCCTGGATGGAGCGGCTGGATCAGTGGCAGGGGAATCCGAGAAGGTGGCGTCCGTCGTGGACCCACTCGTGTACGCCCTCACCGGAGATGAGCGCGGTGGCGCCCTGCTCGGCGCCGACGAAGTAGAGCAGGATCAGCATGAGGATGCCGAAGAAGGCGGCCCAGGGGGCGATGGCCTTCAGCGAGAGGGGGGTGATGGCGGGTGCGCCGGTGGCGGGCGCAGCGGACTGGGCCATGGCAGAACCTCCTGAGGGAACACGCGTCCCGATCGTGGTGCCTGAGACGAAGGTGCCGGGTCTGACTTCCCGCACAGGTGCGGGTTCACAGTGGCGCGACCGTGCCGGATTCTCACCGGACTTCCGTCACACCCTCGTCATGTCGACGCGACCATACAGCCTGTACGCGGCTGCCGCCATGGTGCCCGGGGAGGGCTCGGGACGGGACGGATGCCATGGTGGGCCTGGGCGGGTGACCCTTGTTCAGGGAGTGGAGAGCGGTTGTGACGGTACGGGTGATGTTGATCTCACCGGCGATGAACCAGGGGCTGCGCGAGGCCCGGTTCGCCGGGGACGGGCCGCTCGACGGGGCCGCGCTCCGGCAGGCGCGGGCGGCCGCCGCGCAGGTGCCGGCCGCCGACCGGTACGTGACGGGGCCCTCCCGGCGCTGCGCCGCGACCGCCGACGCCCTGGGCTTGGAGTGTGACGTCGAACCGGCTGTCCGTGACTGGGAGTTGGGCGGCTGGGCCGGGGAGCGGCTGGACGTGGTGGCCGCGCGTGAACCCGATGCCGTGGCCGCCTGGCTCGCGGACCCCGGCGCCGCCCCGCACGGCGGTGAGTCCCTGCTCGCCCTGTGCGCACGGGCCGGGGCCTGGCTCGACGCCCTGGCCGCCGACGCGGCGGACGGACGGGACCGGGTGCTGGCGGTCGCCGAACCCGCCGTGGTGCGGGCCGCCGCCGTCCACGCGCTGGACCTCCCGGCGGCCGCGTTCTGGCGGCTCGACGTCCCGCCGCTCACCCTGACCGAACTCGGCGGCCGGTCCGGGCGGTGGAACCTGCGCTGCGGGCGGCCCCTCGCACCCCGGTAAGCACCCGCCTCAGCTGTCCCGGTACGTCTCCAGCAGCCGCAGCCAGATCTCGCTGATCGTCGGATACGCGGGAACCGCGTGCCACAGCCGGTCGACGGGGACCTCCCCGGCCACCGCGACCGTCGCCGAATGCAGCAGCTCGCCGATGCCGGGGCCGACGAACGTGACCCCGCGCAGGATCTCCCGGTCCAGGTCGACGACCATGCGGGCCCGGCCGCGGTAGCCGTCCGCGTACAGCCCGGCCCCGGCGACGTCCGCCAGGTCGTAGTCGACGGCGCGGACGCGGTGGCCGGCCCGTTCCGCCTCGGCCAGGGTGAGACCGACGGAGGCCGCCTCGGGGTCGGTGAAGACGACCTGGGGCACGGCCGCGTGGTCCGCCGTGGCCGTGTACGGGCCCCAGGGGGACGCCTCGGGGCCCGCGCCCTCCCGGCGTGCCCCGGCGGCGATGGCGGCGCCCGCGATCCTGGCCTGGTACTTGCCCTGGTGCGTCAGCAGGGCGCGGTGGTTGACGTCGCCGACCGCGTAGAGCCAGGGCGTGCCCTCGACGCGGCAGCTGTCGTCGACGGTGAGCCAGGAACCGGGCTCCAGGCCGATCGTTTCGAGGCCCAGGTCGTCGGTGCGCGGGGCGCGGCCGGTGGCGAAGAGGATCTCGTCGGCCTCGACGGTCTCCCCGTCGTCGAGCGTGACGACGACCGGTCCGTCGGGGGCGTCCCGCCGTACGGAGGTGGCGGAGACACCCGTACGGAGGTCGGCGCCCGCCTCCTTCAGCGCCTCGGCGACCAGCTCGCCGGCGAACGGCTCCATCCGGGGCAGCAGTCCCCGGCCGCGTACGAGCAGGGTGACGCGCGATCCGAGCGCGCCCCAGACCGTGGCCATCTCGACGCCCACCACTCCCCCGCCGACGACGACCAGGCGGTCCGGCACCGCCTTGGCGCTCGTGGCCTCCCGGCTGGTCCAGGGGCGGGCGGTGTCGATGCCGGGCAGCGCGGGGACGACGGCCCGGCTGCCCGTGCAGACGGCCACGGCGTGCCGGGCGGTGAGCGGGTGCTCCGTGCCGTCGGGGGCCGTGACCGTGACCGCCCCGGGGCCGGTGAGACGGCCGTGTCCGCGGTGGACGACCGCCCCGATCCCCTCCAGCCAGGCGACCTGTCCGTCGTCCTTCCAGTGCGAGGCGTAGGCGTCCCGGTGGGCGAGCACCGCCGCGGTGTCCAGCGGGCCCCGCACCGCTTGCGCGAGGCCGGGGACGCGGCGGGCGTCGGCACGGGCCACGACGGGGCGCAGCAGGGCCTTGCTGGGCATGCAGGCCCAGTAGGAGCACTCGCCGCCGACCAGCTCGGACTCCACGACGGCGGTGCTCAGCCCGGCGGCGCGCGCCCGGTCCGCCACGTTCTCACCGACCGGGCCCGCGCCGATGACCACGACGTCGTACGCGAGGGGCTCCACAGCAGAGGCAGATGTCATGGGCCCATTCTGGCCATGGGTGTGCGGGGCGGCCACATGGGCAGGCGGAATACCGCGAGCACGGACACCGTTGTGCCGGACACGTCGATACGGGCACGGAAAAGAGGGAGCAGAGCATGAGCACGGTAGAGCTCACCAAGGAAAACTTCGATCAGGTGGTCAGTGACAACGAATTCGTCCTGATCGACTTCTGGGCTTCCTGGTGCGGCCCGTGCCGGCAGTTCGCGCCGGTCTACGACGCGGCGTCCGAGCGTCACCAGGACCTCGTGTTCGCGAAGGTCGACACCGAGGCGCAGCAGGAGCTGGCGGCGGCGTTCGAGATCCGGTCCATTCCGACGCTGATGATCGTCCGGGACAACGTGGCGGTGTTCGCCCAGCCCGGCGCGCTGCCGGAGGCGGCCCTGGAGGACGTGATCGGCCAGGCCCGGAAGCTGGACATGGACGAGGTCCGCAAGTCCGTCGAGGAGCAGCAGAAGGGCCAGAAGTAGGCCCTCCGCCGCCGCAGGCCCTGCACGGGGCGGTTCAGCCCCCGACGCTCCGCTCGGAGACGCGGACCGAGAGTCCGTAGTCGAGTTCGGCGCCGTCGACCAGCAGGGCCTCGACGGTGTGTGTCGCGGGGTCGATGTCCGCGACCATGCCGTCGCCCGCGTAGCGCGGATAGCCCGACTCGCCGGTCTCGCCCGTGGCGGCGACGACCGCCGAGCGGATGGCGGGGCCGGGACCCAGATTGCCCGTGTCCCCTCCGGACACGCGCGTGGCGCCCGTGGGCGTGCCGGAACCACCGGCGGGGCCGGTGCCCGACCCGCCAGGCGTCGCCGCGCGGGCCGGGGCGTCGGAGCCCTCCGGGCGGGCGGTGGCCTCCGCGGCGCCGCCGGACCCCTTCGTTCCGGAACTCTCCGCCGCGGCCGCTCCGCCGGACGCCTTCGTTCCGGAATCCTCCGCCGCGGTCCCGCCGCCACCGCCGCCCCCGGGTGCGTCCGCGCCGGTCTCCTGCTCCACCACGGGCCTGCCGTCGGTGAAGGCGGGGACGATCAGGATCTCGTAACTCTGCGGATGGCTCATGGTCACGACGCTAAGCACGAGCGGTCCGCCCCGCACGTCGCGCCGTCGGGCGGTCCGGTCAGCTGGATTCCCGGGGGACGGTGCGGGCCCTCAGCAGATCGTGCCGTTCGGGTTCCGTACCGGGGTGGCGTACGAGGCGGTCGACGAGGTCGGCCAGCGGCTCCACGGTGGCCAGTTCCATCCGCACGCTGCTCAGCCGCGGCCTCAGCAGCCGCCCCAGCACGGAGTCGTCCGCGCCGACCAGGGCGGTGTCCCCGGGTACGGAGACTCCGGCGTCCTGCAGGGCGCGCATCAGGAGCATCGCGTAGGTGTCGTCGTACGCGAAGACGCCGTCCAGGCCGAGCGCGGGCCAGCGGGCGGCGAGTCCGGCGGCGGATTCCTCCGTGTAGCGGAGGGGGAGGACCTCGACCGCGGCCCCGTCGGCCTCGGCGGCGCGGCGGGCGCCGGCCAGCCGGGGCTCGGCGAAGAGCGCGAGTTCCGGTTCCTCGGGCATCACCACACCGATCCGGCGCCTTCCGCGTGCCAGCAGATGGCGGGTGGCGCTGTCGCCGACCTCCCGCTGATCCATGATCAGCGCGTGGGCCCCGGCGACCGGCTGCGGTCCGAGCGTGAGGATGGCCTTCGCGCCGGAGCGGCGCAGCAGGGCGATGCCGGACGGGGTGAGCGGGACCGAGCCGGGGGCGATGACGGCGACGGGCCGCAGTTCGGCCCAGGACCGGGCGGCGTCCTGCGGGCCCAGGCCCAGCGATCCGTACTGGACGACGGTGTAGTCGAGACGGCGCAGACCGGCTTCGAGGCCGTGCAGGAAGCGCTGGTGCAGGGGTGCGGACGGGAAGTGCGCCGTCGGCAGGAGCACCATGCGCGAGTGTCCGGCGCGCAGGCTCCGGGCGGCCGCGTGCGGGACGTAGCCGAGTTCGGTGGCCGCCTCCCGCACCCGACGGCGGGTCGGATCACTGATCCGTACGGCCGTGTTGTTGTTGAGGACGTACGACACGGTGGCCCGGGAGACGCCGGCGAGCCGCGCCACATCGGCGCTGGTCGGAACGGGGCCTTCGGCGGGCTGCTTGGGTAACTGACTCATGGCGTCGGGCAGTCTCCCAGACCGGTGCGGCGGACACCCGCCCCGGGGCGGGTGTTGGGCCCCGGTTCCATCGGCCGGACCCGGTACGCACCGGCCGGGGCGCGCGTCCTACGGTGTGGCGATGACCTTCCAGCACCGCAGCGACAGCACCGACGACCCGGCCGCCTTCCCCGGCCGTTCCGGCTCCTCCGCCACCACCGAGGCCGATCCGCAGGCCGTGGGGCCGGTCCGCACCTCCTACGCCCCCGACCGCGACGGCGACCCCGATCCGGGCGAGATCGTCTGGACCTGGGTGCCGTTCGAGGAGAACGACGGGCGCGGCAAGGACCGGCCGGTGCTCGTCGTCGCCCGCGAGGCCGCGGGCACGCTGCTCGCGGTCCAGCTCTCCAGCAAGCAGCACGACCGGGACCGCGAGTGGGTGGCGCTGGGCGCGGGGCCCTGGGACAGCTCGGGACGGCCGTCCTGGGTCGATCTGGACCGGGTGCTGCGGGTGCACGAGGACGGGATGCGGCGCGAGGCGTGCGCGCTCGACCGGGACAGGTTCGACCTGGTGGCCGGGCGGCTCCGGGAGCGCTACGGCTGGCGCTGACGGCCGGTAGGGCCGGTCGCCCGCCCGGGTGACCGGCCTCGGTGACCGCCGGTCACCGACCCGAACGGCCCAGCACGCCCGGCCGGGCGGGGGCTGAGAGGCGCCCGCCGCGCCGCGACCTCGACCTCGACTTCAGGGTGAGACTCGGGTCTGTTCCGCGAACGTGCGGGCGAACGCGGCCCGGGTGGGTGAGTCCTCGTTCCGGTCGAGGATGCCGAAGACGATCTGCTCGAAGTGGCCCGCGAACCGCCCGCCGCCGGTGAGCAGGGCGTGGAAGGCCCCCGCCACCTCGGCCGGGTCGTTGCGGAAGACCCCGCAGCCCCAGGCGCCCAGCACCAGCCGCCGGTAGCCCCGGACCGCCGCGACCTCCAGCACCCGTTCGGCGCGCGAGGCGAGCGCGGCCGGGACCCGGTGGGCCCTCTCCGGGGTCTGTGCGCGGATCACCCCCGCGTTGGGCGCGGGCGAGGTGAGGAATCCCGCCGTGTACGGGACGTCGAGGAGCCGGCCCCGGTCGTCGCGGAAGACCGGTACGCCGGGCGAGTGGATGACCCGGTCGGTGTAGAACGCGCTGCGTTCCGCGCGGTGGTGGGCGTAGTACTCGGACGCCCTCAGCAGCGTCGCGTACAGCGCCGAGCCGCGGCACAGGGCCTCCTCCTGCGCCTGCGCCCCGTTGAGATAGCCGCCTCCGGGGTTGCGCGCGGACGCGTAGTTCAGCACGGCGACCTTGCCCGGACCCTCCCGGGTCATCCGGGCGGCCGCCGCGAGGCTGCTCTCCCCGGTGACCTCGAAGACCGGGGTGCGGTCGCGGTCGAGGACCGCGACCGGAACGGGATCCGGGCCGTACAGCCTGGTCCCGGACAGGGCCGCCGTCAGGGCCCGTTGGATGCTGACCTCGCGGCCGTCGGCGGTGCGGTAGCCGCCCTCCGCGACGATGGTCTCGGTCTCGCGCGCGATGCCGCGCAGCCGGGCGCTCACGGCCCGTCCCCCTTATGGTGCATACGGGGCATCGTCGGCCCCCGGGCGGCCCGGCCGCAAACGAATTTCCGTCGCACAGGGGCACCCTTGTGCGATCCCCCGGCAGGGGTTTGGGTAGGACGGACGCACCGGAACAGGAGGCCCGGCATGTCATCCGACACACCCGGCGGCCACGGTCCGCCCGGCCAGAGCACCCCGCTCGGCGAGGGCGAGGCGGAGGATTTACTGCATGGCATCTGCTTCAAGACGGGACCGCCCAGGATCGTGGGCGTCGAACTCGAATGGCTGCTCCACGACCGTGAACAGCCGCGGAAACCCGTTTCGCCCCACCGACTCCGGACCGCCGCAGAGGCCGTCCGGGCGCTTCCCCTCAACGCGGCACTGACCTTCGAACCCGGCGGCCAGCTGGAGCTCAGCTCGCGCCCCGCCGCCTCCCTCATGGCGTGCATCGAGGAAACCGCCGCCGATCTCGTCGCCGTCCGCGACACCCTCGACACCCTGGACCTCGTCCCCGCGGGGCTCGGCGTCGATCCCTGGAATCCGCCGTACCGGACGCTGCGCGAACCCCGGTACGACGCCATGGAGGCCGCCTTCGACCGGTGCGGCCCGGCGGGCCGCGCCATGATGTGCACCAGCGCGTCGGTCCAGGTCTGTCTGGACGCCGGGGAGGAGGAGCCGGGGCCGCTCGGGTACGGGCGGCGCTGGCAGCTCTCCCATCTGCTGGGCGCGGTCCTGGTCGCGGCGTTCGCCAACTCGCCCTTCCGGCTGGGGCGGCCGACCCCCTGGCGGTCGACGCGCCAGTCGCTGTGGGCCGATCTGGACCCGCTGCGCACCCTGGCGCCCTCCGGGCAGCTGCCGCCGCGCGAGGCCTGGGCCGCCCACGCGCTGGACACCCCGGTGCTGTGCATCCGGGGCGACGAGGGGCCGTGGGCGGTGCCCGAGGGGCTGACCTTCCGGGACTGGATCCGGTCCGGACACCCCCGGCGCCCGGACCGGGCCGATCTCGACTACCACATGACCACGCTGTTCCCGCCGGTACGGCCGCGCGGGCATCTGGAACTGCGCATGATCGACGCCCAGTCCGGCGACGACGGCTGGCTGGTGCCGCTCGCCGTGACCGCCGCCCTGTTCGACGACCCGGAGGCCGCCGAGACCGTGTACCGCACCGTCAAACCCCTGGCCGAGACGGCGGGCGCGCCGTCCGCCCCGCGCAATCCGCTCTGGGTCGCCGCGGCCCGGGACGGGCTGACCGACCCGGAGCTGCGCGCGGCGGCCACCGTCTGCTTCGACCTCGCGCTGGAGGCACTGCCCCGCAGGGGCGCGACCGCGCGCGTGCAGGACGCGGTGGCCGCCTTCCGCGACCGCTACGTCGCGCGCGGGCGATGTCCCGCCGACGATCTGCGCGTACTGCTGACGACCGGCCGGGACCGGACTCCCGCCCATGCGAAGGGGACCCTGTCATGACCGAATCCCCCGGTGCCGCGCCCGGACCGCACGGCACGGCGACGGACGAGGAGCCCGAGGCGCTGCGCGCCCGCGCGCTCGACGCGCTGCTCACCGCCCGTACCCGCACCACGCTGCTGACCGACAGCGTGGACGACCACGAACTGACCGCCCAGCACTCCCCGTTGATGTCGCCGCTGGTCTGGGACCTGGCGCACATCGGCAACCAGGAGGAGCTGTGGCTGCTGCGCGGTGTGGCCGGCCGTGAGGCCATGCGCCCGGAGATCGACGGCCTGTACGACGCCTTCGAGCATCCGCGCGCCACCCGTCCCTCGCTGCCGCTGCTGCCGCCCGCCGAGGCGCGCGCGTACGCCCGCGAGGTGCGCGGGCGGGCGCTGGACGTCCTGGAGTCCGCGCCGCTGGGCGACCGTCCGCTGATGCGGTCCGCGTTCGCCTTCGGAATGATCGCGCAGCACGAGCAGCAGCACGACGAGACCATGCTGATCACCCATCAGCTGCGGTCCGGGCCCGCCGCGCTGGACGCTCCCGAACCGCCCCGGGCGGTGGATTCCGCGATGCTGCCGGCCGAGGTCCTGGTCCCCGGCGGTCCGTTCACCATGGGGACGTCGACCGAGCCGTGGGCGCTCGACAACGAACGCCCCGCGCACCGCCGCGAGGTGCCCGGATTCCATATCGACACGGCGCCGGTGACCTGCGCCGCGTACCAGGCGTTCATCGAGGACGGCGGGTACACGGAGCCGCGCTGGTGGGCCCCCGAGGGGTGGGCCATGGTCCGTGCACACGGGCTCTCGGCGCCGCTGTTCTGGCACCGCGACGCCGGACAGTGGCTGCGCCGCCGCTTCGGGGTGACCGAGCCCGTGCCGGCCGACGAACCCGTGCTGCACGTGAGCTGGTACGAGGCCGACGCCTACGCCCGCTGGGCCGGGCGCCGGCTGCCCACCGAGGCGGAGTGGGAGAAGGCCGCCCGGCACGATCCGGTCTCGGGGCGCTCCCGGCGCTATCCGTGGGGCGACGAGGACCCGACGCCCGAGCACGCCAATCTCGGGCAGCGCCATCTGCGTCCGGCGCCCGCGGGCGCGTACGCGGCGGGGCGGGCGCCGTCGGGCGCGGGTCAGCTCATCGGCGACGTGTGGGAGTGGACGTCCAGCGACTTCCTGCCGTATCCGGGGTTCGCGGCGTTCCCGTACCGCGAGTACTCGGAGGTGTTCTTCGGCCCGGAGCACAAGGTGCTGCGGGGCGGTTCCTTCGCGGTCGACCCGGTGGCCTGCCGGGGCACGTTCCGCAACTGGGACCTGCCCGTGCGGCGGCAGATCTTCTCCGGTTTCCGCACCGCCAGGGATCTGTGATGTGCCGTCATCTCGCCTATCTGGGACCTTCGGTGACGCTCGGCGTGCTGCTGACCGAGCCGCCGCACTCGCTGGTGCGCCAGTCGTGGGAGCCGCGCCGGCAGCGGTACGGGACGGTCAACGCCGACGGGTTCGGTGTCGGCTGGTACGCGCAGGGCGATCCGGAGCCCGCCCGCTACCGGCGGCAGGGGCCCGTCTGGGGAGACCAGACCTTCGCCGATCTGGCGCGCGTGGTGCGCAGCCACGCGCTGCTGGCCGCGGTCCGGGACGCCACCGAGGCGGATCCGGACGGTGAGGCGGCGGCCGCGCCGTTCCGCGCGGACGGGGTGCTGTTCAGCCACAACGGTGCGGTGAAGGGGTGGCCCGGCTCCCTGACGGGCCCCGCCGCCACGCTCGCCCCGGCCGAACTGCTCGGCCTCACCGCCCGCTGCGACTCCGCGCTGGTCTGGGCGCTCGTCCGCCACCGGCTGGCGGCGGGCGAGGCCCTGCCCCGGGCCGTCGCCGCCACCGTGTGGGAGGTCGACGAGGCGGCCCCCGGTTCCCGGCTCAATCTGCTGCTCACCGACGGGCACACCATCGTGGCGACCGCCTGGGGAGACACCCTGTGGCACCTGTCCGAGCCCGGCCGGCACACCGTCGTCGCCTCGGAGCCGTACGACGACGATCCGCGCTGGCGCGAGGTCCCCGACCGCACCCTGCTGACCGCGACCCGCTCCGAAGTCCTGCTGACCCCGCTCAAGGAGCCCACCGAGTGAGTCCCTTCCTGCTGACCCGCACCCTGCCGGAGGACGCGACGGACGCGGCGCTGCGCGCCGATGTGCTGCACGGTCTGACCCGGCGTCCCAAGACGCTGCCGCCGAAGTGGTTCTACGACGCCCGGGGCAGCGAGCTGTTCGAGGAGATCACCCGGCTGCCCGAGTACTACCCGACGCGGGCCGAACGGGAGATCCTGATCGACCGCGCCGAGGAGATCGCGGCGGCCACCGGGGCCCGCACCCTGGTCGAACTGGGGTCGGGCTCCTCCGAGAAGACCCGGCATCTGCTGGACGCGCTGCCGGAGCTGCACAGTTATGTGCCCGTCGATGTGAGCGAGAGCGCGCTGCGCGGGGCGGCGAAGGCGCTGCTGGCGGAGCGGCCCGAGCTGTCCGTGCACGCGCTGATCGCCGATTTCACCGCGCGTCTGGAGCTGCCCGTGACGCCGGGGCCCCGGCTGGTGGTGTTCCTGGGAGGCACCATCGGCAATCTGCTCCCGGACGAACGGGCGGTGTTCATGGCGTCGGTGCGCGCCCTGCTCTCCCCCGGCGACGCGCTGCTGCTGGGGACGGATCTGGTGAAGGACGAGGAGGTGCTGGTCGCGGCGTACGACGACGCGGCGGGGGTGACCGCGGCGTTCAACCGGAACGTGCTGTCGGTCGTGGACCGGGAGCTGGGCGCCGACTTCGTGCCGGAGGACTTCGCCCACGTGGCCCGGTGGAATCCGCGCGAGGAGTGGATCGAGATGCGGCTGCGGGCGCGGAGGGCGCTCACCGTGAAGATTCCGGAACTGGATCTGGTGATCCCCTTCGAGGACGGCGAGGAGGTGCGGACGGAGGTGTCGGCGAAGTTCCGCGAGGACGGGGTGCGGGAGGAACTGGCCCGCGCCGGGCTGCGCCTGGCTCAGTGGTGGACGGACGCGGCGGGCCGGTTCGCGCTGTCGCTGGCGACCGTGGACTGAGCGAGGGCGGCCAGCGCGCGGCGGCCGGGCACGCTGCCCGCCGGGATCGGCGCCAGGACGTGGATCTCGGCGGTCAGCCCGGCCGCCCGCACCACCCGCCACAGCGAGGCGGTGAGCGGGTCGTCCCCGACGAAGGCGGCGGCCCCGGCGGGCACCGGGACGCCTCCGGCCGGTCCCGGTGCCCGATAGCGGATGCGCAGCGGCAGGACGGCGGCGCGCGCGTCGATCGCCGCCTGGAAGGGTGCGGGTCTGAACCGGCCGCCGGATCCGCGCCCGCACCAGGTGCTCCCCTCGGGGAAGACGACCACCCGGTCCCCCCGCCCGAGCGCCCCGGTGACCGTGCGCACGGCGGCGGGCAGGGCCCGCAGCCGGTCGCGTTCCACGAAGAGCGTGCCGCCGAACGCGGCCAGCGGTCCGAGGACCGGCCAGTGCCGGATGTCGCTCTTGGCGAGCATCCGGCCGGGGCACACCGCGGCGACCAGCGGGATGTCGAGCCAGGACACATGGTTGGCGACGACCAGGGGGCCGGGCCCCGGCAGCCGTCGCGGGGGCGGGCCGGTGATCCGCACCCGTACGCCGAAGGCGCGGATCACCGCGTACGCCCAGGTCCGCACGAGTCCCGCGCGGGCGGCGGGGCCCAGGAGCAGGGCGAGCGGGGCGCCCAGCACTCCGGTCAGGACGGCCGCGCACCCGGTGAGCAGCAGGGCGGCCGCGGCGAGCGGGTGGCGGGCCGGGCCGGTGCGGGTGGCGCAGCCGGCCGGGGTGCAGGGCGAGACGGGCAGCCAGGCGCTCACTGCTGCGGGGCGAGCGAGAGGAAATGGCGCAGGTAGCGGGGATCGGTCGCGCGCAGGGAGAGCAGGACGTAGAGGTCGGCGGTGTGGAAGTCGGGGTCGTGGGCGGGGGCGCCGCAGACCCGGGCGCCGAGCCGGAGGTAGCCGCGGAGCAGCGGCGGCAGTCCGGCGAGTCCGGTGCGGGTGCCGGGGAGCGCGGCGGGGGTGGGCCAGAGCCGGTGCGGGGAGACCCAGTACTCCTCGGGGGCCAGGTGCGTTGTCCGTACGGTCTCCCAGGCAGCGGCGGCGGCCGCGCCTCCGTCGGAGAGCGGGATCGAGCAGCAGCCGGCCAGCCAGTTGTGTCCGGTGCGCTCCATGTAGCGGGCGAGTCCGGCCCAGATGAGGGCGATGACGGCGCCGTCGCGGTGGGCGGGGTGGACGCAGGAGCGGCCGACCTCGACCAGGTCGTCGCGGAGCGGGGCGAGGCGGGTGAGGTCGAATTCGGTCTCGGCGTAGAGGCGGCCGGCGATGCGGGCGCGTTCGGGCGGCAGCAGCCGGTAGGTGGCGACGACCTCGTCGGTGGCCGTCTCGCGGACCAGGAGGTGGTCGCAGTAGGCGTCGAAGGCGTCGGTGTCCAGTCCGGGTTCGGGGCCGTCGAGCCGGGCGCCGAACTCGGCGGAGAAGACCTGGTGGCGCAGGCGCTGGGCGGCGCGGATTCCGGCCTGGTCGGTGGCGAGGCAGACCCGGTAGCGGGGCGGTTGTGGTGCGGTGGTCCGGGTCTGCCGCTGGGCCGGGAGGGAGGGGGTGGCGGTGGGCGGGTCGGAGGGCAGCACATGCATGACGGACTCCGGGGACGGGTCGGCAAGGGCGGCTGCCGGGCGCCCGCGGGTGTGCGGGGCCCGGCTCCTTACTTCTTCCGTGACCGGCTGGATTCGACGTGTCCGCCATGGAGCGTCCGGATGTGCGACGGCTGAATCCCGTGGTGCGGTGCGGTCCCGCCGGGGTGCGGCGGGGCCGTCCTGCGGTGTGTCAGCTGCCGGCGAGCAGGGCGGTGATCTTCTCGGAGGCCCGCTTCGCCGCGGTCCTCGGGTCCTCGCCCTGGAGGACGGCCGTCATGTACGGCTTGATCGGGTTGTCGGACTCGACGGACACCCACTGCGGCGAGTTGGGGGTGGCGTGGCCGCGCCTGGCGCCCTCGGCCATGGCCGCGGTGCTCTCGTCGCCCTCGACGACCTTGGCGAGCGAGTGCTTGTTGGGCACGTAGTTCATGCTCTTGGCGAGGTCGGTCTGCCACTTCTCCCCGGCGAGGGCCTTGATGACCTCGAAGCCGGCGCTGCGCTGGTCGGCCTTCTGCGGGACGATCAGGTCGGAGCCGCCGGTGAAGACGGAGCCGGGTGCCTTGGCGGTCTTGCCCGGGATGGGGAAGAAGCCCAGCTTTCCCTTGAGTTCGGGGTTGGCCTTCTCGATCAGCGGCACGGAACTGGGGGTGGAGATGATCTGTGCGACATTCCCCTTGGCGAACACATCGGTCTGCGGGGGCTTTTCCTCGTCGGCGTCCTTGGGACCGTCGCCCATGGCCTGGAGCCGGGAATAGAAGTCCATGCCGCGCAGCGCCGCGGGGGTGTCGAGCTTGCCCTGCCAGTCGCCTTCCTTGTCACTGGCGAGTTCGCCGCCCTCGTCCCAGATGAATCCGGAGAGCACGTACCAGTTCTGGCCGGGCAGATACATGCCCTGATTGCCGTCGCGGTTCAGCTTCTCGCTGTCCTCGATCCACTCGTCCCTGGTCTTCGGCGGGGTCTTGATGCCCGCCTCCTCGAAGAGGTCCTTGTTGTAGATCACCACGCGGTTGGCCGCGTACCAGGGTATTCCGTACTGGACGCCGCCGATCCTGCCGGGCTCGGCGAGACCGGGGATCCAGTCCTCGCTGCCCAGGTCACGCATGGACTCCAGGGTGAGATCGCGCAGGTTGCCGGTCTGGGCGTAGGTGGCGACCTGGGTGTTGCCGACCTCGATGACGTCGGGGGTGTCCTTGCCCGACAGCGCTTCGAGAACCTTGGGTCCGATTCCGCCCCACTCCTGGATCTTGAACTCCAGTTCGATCGAGGAGTGCTCCTCCTCGTAGGACTTCTTGAACCGGTCCAGGAAGTCGCTGGTCGCGCTGTCCTTCATCAGCCAGATCGTGACCTTCTTGCTGCCCGAACCGCCCGAACCGGGAATCAAGCCGCACCCGCCCAGGGCGAGGGAGGAAACCAGGGCAAGGGATCCGACGAGCACACGGTTTTTCACGGGGTCACCTTCTGCGGAACGGCTCGACAATATGTGAGGACCCGGTGTGGGGGACTGCGGGCTGCGCTCGCACGGGCGTGGCTGGATTTTGGTATGTACCAAATCCTTTGGTCAAGGCGCTCGGGGGCGGCGCGTCGGCAGTCGATCACTCGCGAACCTCGCCGCGGTGGGGCACCTTGGTAGAGGCGAGAGGAGACAAAAGGTGTCAAACCACACGTATCGCGTCACAGAGATCGTAGGAACCTCCCATGACGGGGTGGACGCGGCCATTCACAACGGCATCACAAGAGCTTCGGAAACGTTGCACAATCTCGACTGGTTCGAGATCACAGAGGTACGCGGCCAGATCAAAGATGGCCGAATCGAGCACTATCAGGTCGGCCTGAAAGTGGGGTTCCGGCTCGACGATCCGACCTGACCAGGCCGGGCCCGAGGGCCCGGCATCCGTCGGACCCTCAGGTGCGCCCCTCGCGCTCCTGCGCGTCCTTCAGCGCGGGCGAGGCGGCCGCCCAGCGGGCGCGTACCACGGTGAATCCGGCCCGCTCGGCGGCGTCGCAGACCAGCTCGTCGTCGTCCACCAGCATCCGGACCGCGCGCTCGCGCCCCATCCGCTCCAGGATCTCCAGCTTGGTCCGCCGGGCCGGGCGCCGGTCGTGGTTGGCGCGCATGTGCAGCCGCCCCTCCGGCAGCCCGTGCCGGGCCAGCCAGGCCACGGTCGCCCGGCGGCAGCGCTCCGGCCGGCCGGTCAGATAGACGACCTCGCACTCCTCGGCGCTGCCGACGGCCAGAGAGACCCCCTCGGGCAGCGGCGGGTCCTCGGACGCGGCGGCGAAGAAGCCGTCCCAGTCGCGCGGGGATCCTTCCAGGAAGTGCTGCCGGTGCGCGGTGTCCGCGAGCGTGCCGTCCAGGTCGAATACGGCCAGCGGCCGGGCGTCGTCCGTCATGGCCCCAGCAAATCAACTCCCGGCCCCGTCCTGCCACCCGGAGCGGCGCACCGGCCCGCGCGGTATCGTCGGCCCGCCCTGGAATCGGACCCTTTGCCCCGGTCAGCCCATCCGAACCGTACGGAGTCCCACCCCCATGACCACCCCCCACGATCCGTACGTCCGGGTGCGCGGCGCCCGCGAGCACAATCTCCGGGACGTGCGGGTCGACATCCCGCGCGACACCCTGACGGTCTTCACGGGCGTCTCGGGCTCGGGCAAGTCCTCGCTGGCGTTCGGCACCATCTACGCCGAGGCCCAGCGCCGCTACTTCGAGTCCGTGGCGCCGTACGCCCGTCGGCTCATCCACCAGGTGGGGGCGCCGAAGGTCGGGGAGATCACCGGACTGCCGCCCGCCGTCTCGCTGGAGCAGCGCCGGTCGGCGCCGGGGGCCCGCTCCTCGGTGGGGACGGTGACGACGCTGTCCAACTCCCTGCGGATGCTGTTCTCCCGGGCCGGGCGGTATCCGGAGGGGGCCGAACGCCTGGACTCGGACGCCTTCTCGCCCAACACGGCCGCCGGGGCCTGCCCGGAGTGCCACGGCCTCGGGCGGGTGCACCGCACCACCGAGGAGCTGCTGGTGCCCGATCCGGGCCGGTCGATCCGGGACGGGGCCATCGCCGCCTGGCCGGGGGCGTGGCAGGGCAAGAACCTGCGCGATGTGCTGGACGCGCTGGGGTACGACATCGACCGGCCGTGGCGGGACCTCGACCCGGCGGACCGGGAATGGATCCTGTTCACCGACGAGCAGCCGGTGGTGACCGTGCATCCGGTGCGCGACGCCGGACGGATCCAGCGCCCGTACCAGGGCACGTACATGAGTGCGCGCCGCTATGTGATGCACACCTTCGCCGACTCCCGGAGCCGGGCGCTGCGGGCGAAGGCCGAACGCTTCCTGACGAGCGCGCCCTGCCCGGTCTGCGGCGGGAGCCGGCTGCGGCCCGAGGCGCTGGCGGTGACGTTCGCGGACCGGACGATCGCCGAGCTGGCGGGTCTGGCGCTGACGGAGCTGGCGGACGTCCTGGCGTCGGCCGGCGGCGACGGCACGGCCCGGGTGCTGACGGCGGATCTGCTGGCCCGGATCGGGACGGTGACGGAGCTGGGCCTGGGGTATCTGAGCCTGGATCGTACGGCTCCGACGCTCTCGTCCGGCGAGCTCCAGCGGCTGCGGCTGGCCACCCAGCTGCGGTCGGGGCTCTTCGGTGTCGTCTACGTCCTGGACGAGCCCTCGGCCGGGCTGCACCCGGCGGACACGGAGGCGCTGCTCGGGGTGCTCGGGCGGCTGAAGGAGGCCGGCAACACGGTCTTCGTCGTGGAGCACCAGCTGGACGTGGTGCGCCGGGCGGACTGGCTCGTCGACGTGGGTCCGCTGGCCGGGGAGCACGGCGGGCGGGTGCTGCACAGCGGTCCTCCGGCGGGGCTCGCGCAGGTCCCGGAGTCGGCGACCCGGCGCTTCCTGTTCGACGACTCCCCCGCCCCGGTGCGCGAGGTCCGCGCGCCCACGGGGTGGCTGCGGCTGCGCGGGGTGGAGCGGCACAATGTGCGCGGCGTCGACGCGGCGTTCCCGCTCGGGGTGTTCACGGCCGTGACCGGGGTGTCCGGTTCCGGGAAGTCGACGCTGGTGGGCCAGGTGCTGGCCGGGGTGCTCGCGGACCGGCGGGCGGCCGGCGACGACGAGGGGGCCGAGGAGCATCCGGCGCCGGGGTGCGCGTCCGCCGAGGGGCTGGAGGCGGTGGACCGGCTGGTCCAGGTGGACCAGCGTCCGATCGGCCGGACGCCCCGGTCCAATCTGGCGACGTACACCGGTCTGTTCGACGTGGTGCGCAAGCTGTTCGCGGCCACGGACCTGGCCCGGGAGCGGGGGTACCGGGCCGGCCGGTTCTCGTTCAACGTGGCGGGCGGGCGGTGCGAGACCTGCCAGGGCGAGGGCTTCGTCTCGGTGGAACTGCTCTTCCTGCCCAGTACGTACGCGCCCTGCCCGGACTGCCACGGCGCGCGGTACAACCCGGAGACGCTCGACGTCACGCTGCGGGGGCTGAACATCGCCCAGGTGCTGGATCTGACGGTGGAGTCGGCGGCCGGCTTCTTCTCGGACACGCCCACGGCCGAGCGCAGTCTGCGGACGCTGCTCGACGTGGGGCTCGGATATCTGCGGCTCGGCCAGCCGGCCACCGAGCTGTCGGGGGGCGAGGCGCAGCGGATCAAGCTGGCCGCGGAGCTCCAGCGGGCCCGCCGGGGCCGCACCCTCTATCTGCTGGACGAGCCGACGACGGGGCTGCATCCGGCCGATGTCGAGGTGCTGATGCGGCAGTTGCACGGGCTGGTCGACGCGGGCGGCACGGTCGTGGTGGTGGAGCACGACATGGCCGTGGTGGCCGGTGCCGACTGGGTGATCGACCTCGGCCCCGGGGGCGGTGACCGGGGCGGACGGATCGTCGCCCAGGGCCCGCCGTCAGAGGTCGCGGGGGCGGCGGAGAGCCGGACGGCCGGGTATCTGCGGGCCGCGCTGCGGCTGTGACGCGCTGCGGACGAGGGATCCGGCCCTCTCCAACTCTCCTCGTCGCCGCATGAGTTGCCCTTGGGGTCGGCGCAGGACATGAAACAGTAAAGAATGTTGACAGTTACCTGGTCCAGACCAATCATGGGCATGCCCACGGCGCACATGGCTGTGCGGCATGTGACCCCGGCCGGGAATCACAGGAACGGACCGCGTCCCCCACGGACGCGGCAGAGCCGTGCGATCCGCCCGTTGTCTCACCCCGCTGGGAGCTGCCCCATGAGACGTCCACGAACAGTCGGCGCCGTCCTGAGCGCCATGGCCACCGTCGTCGCCACCGCAGGTCTGGTCCTCGGATCGGGCTCCGGCGCGCAGGCCGCCGCCACCGCCGCCACCCCCCTTCCCGCGCATGTCTTCGCCCCGTACTTCGAGGCGTGGAACGGCGACAGCCCGGCCGCGCTCGCCCAGGCGTCCGGTACGAAGTACCTGACCATGGCCTTCATCCAGGCCGCCACCAAGGGCTCGTGCACCGTCTACTGGAACGGCGATTCGGGCTCCCCGATCGCGCAGTCCGAGTTCGGCACCGACTTCACCACCATGCGCTCGCGCGGCGGTGACGTCATCCCCTCGTTCGGCGGCTTCACCGCCGACAACACCGGCACCGAGATCGCCGACAGCTGTACGGACGTCGACGCCATCGCCGCCGCGTACGAGAAGGTCATCACGACCTACGACGTGTCCCGCCTCGACATGGACATCGAGGACAACTCGCTGGAGAACAGCGCCGGGATCGACCGCCGCAACAAGGCGATCAAGAAGGTCCAGGACTGGGCGGCGGCCAACGGGCGCTCGGTGCAGTTCTCGTACACCCTGCCGACCACCACGCACGGGCTCGCCGAGAGCGGACTCGCGGTGCTGCAGAACGCGGTGTCCAACGGTGCCAAGGTCGACGTCGTCAACCTGATGACGTTCGACTACTACGACGGCGCCTCGCACAACATGGCGAACGACACCCAGACCGCCATCACCGGGCTCAAGGGCCAGCTGGCGAACCTGTACCCGTCGAAGACCGACGCCCAGCTGTGGGGCATGACCGGCATCATCGAGATGCCCGGCATCGACGACTACGGCCCGGCCGAGACGTTCACCACGGCCGACGCCGTCCAGGTCTACAACTGGGCGGTCTCCAAGGGCGTCAGCACCCTGTCGTTCTGGGCGCTCCAGCGCGACAACGGGGGCTGCCCCGGCACCGGCGGCAGCGACACCTGCTCCGGAATCGCGCAGGACACCTGGTACTTCAGCCACACCTTCGCCCCGTTCACCAGCGGCGGGTCCGGTCCGGTGACCGACGACTACTCGGTGGCGGTCAGCCCCGGGTCGGCGACGGTGGCACCGGGCGGTTCGGCCACGGCGACCGTGAAGACGGCCGTCACCTCGGGCAGCGCGCAGACCGTCGCGCTGAAGGCGACCGGCGCCCCGGCCGGGGTGACCGCGACGCTCAGCCCGGCCTCGGTCACCGCGGGCGGCACGTCCACCCTGACGCTCGCCACCACCTCCTCGGTGGCGCCGGGCACGTACACCATCAATGTGACCGGCACCGCGGGCACGCTCAGCCACTCGGCGCCGTACACCCTGACCGTGTCCGGTCCTGGCGGGGGCACCGGGGCGCTCGTCAACGGTGACTTCGAGAGCGGCGCGCTCGGCCCCTGGACCTGTGAGTCCGGCGGCGCGGTCGTCTCCACGCCGGTGCACGGCGGTGCGCACGCCCTGGCCGTCGCGGCCACCGGCTCGCAGACCGGTGAGTGCACCCAGACGCTCACCCTGTCGCCCAACACGAAGTACACGCTTCAGGGGTACGTCCAGGGCAGCTACGGCTACCTCGGGGTCCGGGGCGGTGCCACGGCCAGCACCTGGGGCTCGTCGAGCGGGTACGCCAAGCAGTCGGTGGCCTTCACCACCGGGGCCTCCGGCACGGTGACGGTCTATGTGCACGGCTGGTACGGACAGGGCACGGTCTACGCGGACGACCTCTCCGTCGCCTCCTGACGCACCGGACACGGCGCGGGACCTCCCGGTCCCGGAGGCGGGCGGCCTCCGGGACCGGGAACCGGCGGGTCCGGACCCGGTTCAGCGACGGACCTTGCGGGTGGCGCGCAGCCACTCCTTGTTCATCGCCGAGATCGACGGCAGCGGGATGCCCTTCGGGCAGGCCGTGGCGCACTCCCCGGTGAGCGTGCAGCCCCCGAAGCCCTCGCTGTCCATCTGCTCCACCATGTCGAGCACCCGGGTCTCGCGCTCGGGGGCGCCCTGCGGCAGCACGTTCAGATGGTTGACCTTCGCCGAGGTGAAGAGCATGGCCGAACCGTTGGGACAGGCCGCGACGCAGGCGCCGCAGCCGATGCACTCGGCGTGCTCGAAGGCGAAGTCGGCGTCCGGCTTCGGCACCGGGGTGGCGTGCGCGTCGGGCGCGGTGCCGGTCGGGGCGGAGATGTAGCCGCCGGCCTGGATGATCCGGTCGAAGGCCGAGCGGTCCACGACCAGGTCCTTGACGACCGGGAAGGCCGAGGCGCGCCAGGGTTCGATGTCGATGGTGTCGCCGTCCTCGAAGGACCGCATGTGGAGCTGGCACGTGGTGGTGCGCTCCGGGCCGTGGGCGTCGCCGTTGATGACGAGGCTGCACGCGCCGCAGATGCCCTCGCGGCAGTCGTGGTCGAAGGCGACGGGATCCTCGCCGGCGAGGATGAGCTCCTCGTTGAGGGTGTCGAGCATCTCCAGGAAGGACATGTCCCGGGAGATGCCGTCCACCTGGTAGGTGGACATGGCGCCGGGGGCGTCGGCGTTCTTCTGGCGCCAGACGCGCAGGGTGAGCTTCATGCGTAGCTCCGCTGGGTGGGGTGGACGTACTCGAAGACGAGGTCTTCCTTGTGCAGGACGGGGGCTTCGCCGGTGTCGGAGAACTCCCAGGCCGCGGCGTAGGAGAACTCCTCGTCCCGGCGGGCGGCCTCGCCGTCCGGGGTCTGCGACTCCTCGCGGAAGTGGCCTCCGCAGGACTCGGCGCGGTGCAGCGCGTCGAGGCACATCAGCTCGGCGAGCTCCAGGTAGTCGACGATGCGGTTGGCCTTCTCCAGGGACTGGTTGAACTCCTCGCCGGTGCCGGGGACCTTGATGCGGCGCCAGAACTCCTCGCGGATCCGCGGGATCCGGTCGAGCGCCTTGCGCAGGCCCTCCTCGGTGCGGGCCATGCCGCAGTACTCCCACATGAGTTCGCCGATCTCCCGGTGGAAGGAGTCGGGGGTGCGGTCGCCGTCGACGGCCAGCAGCAGGTTGAGCCGGTCCTCGGTCTCGGCGACGGCCTCCTCCACGGCGGGGTGCGAGGTGTCGATCTCGTCGTGGTGGGGGTTGCGGGCCAGATAGTCGTTGATGGTCGACGGCAGGACGAAGTAGCCGTCCGCGAGCCCCTGCATCAGCGCGGAGGCGCCGAGGCGGTTGGCGCCGTGGTCGGAGAAGTTGGCCTCGCCGATCGCGAACAGTCCGGGGATCGTGGTCTGGAGGTCGTAGTCGACCCAGAGCCCGCCCATCGTGTAGTGCACGGCCGGGTAGATCCGCATCGGGGTCTCGTACGGGTTCTCCGCGGTGATCCGCGCGTACATGTCGAAGAGGTTGCCGTACTTCTCCTCGACCTTCGCGCGTCCCATCCGCTCGATGGCCTCCGCGAAGTCCAGGTAGACGCCCTGGCCGCCGGGTCCGACGCCGCGGCCCTCGTCGCAGACGTTCTTGGCGGCGCGGGAGGCGATGTCCCGGGGCACGAGGTTGCCGAAGGCGGGGTAGATCCGCTCCAGGTAGTAGTCGCGCTCGTCCTCGGGGATCTCGGCGGCGGGCCGGTCGTCGCCCCGGGCCTTCGGCACCCAGATCCGGCCGTCGTTGCGCAGCGACTCGCTCATCAGGGTGAGCTTCGACTGGTGGTCGCCGGTGCGCGGGATGCACGTGGGGTGGATCTGGGTGAAGCACGGGTTGGCGAAGTAGGCGCCCCGGCGGTGGGCGCGCCAGATCGCGGTGGCGTTGGAGTTCATCGCGTTGGTCGACAGGTAGAAGACGTTGCCGTAGCCGCCGCTGGCCAGCACGACCGCGTCCGCGAAGTAGGTGTCGATCCTCCCGGTGATCAGGTCGCGGGCGACGATGCCGCGCGCCCGGCCGTCGACCACGATCAGGTCGAGCATCTCGGTACGGGCGTGCAGTTCGACGTTGCCCGCGGCGATCTGCCGCGACAGGGCCTGGTAGGCGCCGAGCAGGAGCTGCTGCCCCGTCTGGCCCCGGGCGTAGAAGGTGCGGGAGACCTGGACGCCGCCGAAGGAGCGGTTGTCGAGGAGGCCGCCGTACTCGCGGGCGAAGGGGACGCCCTGGGCGACGCACTGGTCGATGATCTCGACGGAGATCTGGGCGAGCCGGTGGACGTTGGACTCGCGGGCGCGGAAGTCGCCGCCCTTGACCGTGTCGTAGAAGAGCCGGTGGACCGAGTCGCCGTCGTTGCGGTAGTTCTTCGCGGCGTTGATGCCGCCCTGGGCGGCGACCGAGTGGGCCCGGCGGGGCGAGTCCTGGAAGCAGAACTGGACGACGTGGTAGCCCTGTTCGGCCAGGGTGGCGCCGGCCGATCCGCCGGCCAGGCCGGTGCCGACGACGATGACGGTGTGCTTGCGGCGGTTGGCCGGGTTGACCAGCTTGGCCTGGAAGCGCCGGGTGTCCCAGCGTTCGGCGACGGGCCCCTCGGGCGCCTTGGTGTCGGTGACCGGTTCCCCGGTCGTGTAGCGGGTGTAGTCGTTCATGTCAGCTCACCACTCCGGTCATGACCGCGACGGGTACGGAGACGAAGCCCACCGTCAGCACCAGGGCGAGGGCGTCGGCCAGGGTCTTGAGGACGCGGTCGCGGCTCGCGCTCCCCGCGCCGAGGGTCTGCGCGGCGCTCCAGAACCCGTGCCGGACGTGCAGCCCCACGGCGACCACGGCGACGATGTAGATGACGTTGCCGTACCAGGTGGAGAAGGTGTCGATGACGTTCTGGTACGGGTGCCCGGACTGGAAGCCGCCCGAGTGCACGGTGCCGGTGGTCAGGTCGAGGATGTGCCAGACGATGAAGAGCGCCATGATGATGCCGCCCCAGCGCATGGTGCGGGTGGCGTAGCTCGTTCGGGCCTTGCGGTGGACGTACCGGTCGGGCCGGGCCCGCAGGTCGCGCCGGCTGAGCTGGTACGCGGAGACGGCGTGCAGCACGACGGCGGCGACGAGGACGACGCGGACGATCCACAGGGCCCACTCGTGGTGCAGGAAGGGCTCGCCCATCACCCGCAGCCAATGCGCGTAGCCGTTGAACTCGTCGGACCCGAAGAAGATCTTCAGATTGCCCAGCATGTGGACGACCAAGTAGAGGAGCATGATCAGACCGCTCACGGCCATGATCGTCTTCTTGCCGACGGACGAGTCCCAGAGCGTGCGCGTCATGGACGGCCGTCGGTCCGTCCGCGTTGCCAATGCCATGAGCACGACGCTAGGGGCGAAGGGCCCGATCAGTCCAAGACATGGACCGGCTGATATCCATAGGGGTTCCCTATCGATGGGGGTAGGCTGGATCCATGCAGCTCCAGCAGCTCACCTATTTCGTGGCGGTCGCCGAGACCCGGCACTTCACCCGGGCCGCGGAGGAGGTCCATGTCTCGCAGCCCTCGCTCTCCCAGCAGATCAGGGCCCTGGAGAACGAGCTGGGCGCCGAGTTGTTCAGCCGGGCCCGGGGGAACATCGCACTGACGGACGCCGGCGAGGCGCTGCTGCCGCTCGCCCGGCGCATCCTGGCCGACGCGGACACCGCGCGCCACGAGGTCCAGGAGCTGGCCCAGCTGCGCCGGGGCCGGGTCAGGCTGGGCGCGACCCCCAGCCTCTGCACCGGGCTCCTCCCCGATGTGCTGCGCGCCTTCCACGACCGGCATCCGGGGATCCAGCTGCTCCTGGAGGAGGGCGGTTCGCACGACCTGGTCAGGGAGCTGGCCCGGGGCGCCCTCGATCTGGCCCTGGTGGTGCTCCCGCTGCCGGCGGCCTCCCCCGCGCTGACCACCGTCGAACTGCTCCAGGAGGACCTGGTCGTGGTCTCGGCGGCGGACGCGCCGCGGCCGGGGCGGCGCGGCGAGGTCCGGATCGCCGATCTGGAGGGCGTTCCGCTGGTGATGTTCCGTCACGGGTACGACCTGCGCGAGCTGACCGTGGCCGCCTGCCGGGCGGAGGGCTTCGAGCCCTCGTTCACCGTGGAGGGCGGGGAGATGGACGCGGTCCTCGGCTTCGTCCGGGCGGGGCTGGGCGCCGCCGTCGTCCCGAGCATGGTGGCGGGCCGGGCGGGCCGCGATCTGCGGACGACGCCGCTGGCCCGGCCGGGCCTGCGGCGCACGATCGCGCTGGCGCACCGCAGCGACGTGGCTCCGCCGCGCGCGGCCCGCGAGTTGCAGCGGATGCTGCTGACCAGCCGGGCGGACACGGTCTGAGGCGTCCGCCCGGCCGGCTCACACGGCGTCGGCCAGCAGCAGCGAGTGGATCCGGTCCGGCGCGCCGGGGCGGGCGTAGTACCAGCCCTGCGCCGTGTCGCAGCCCAGCTTGCGCAGCTGCTCGGCCTGCGCCCCGGTCTCCACGCCCTCCACCGTCACGGCCAGGTCCAGGCTGTGGGCCAGCGAGACGATGCCCTCGACGATCTTCAGGTCCACCGGGTCGGCCGGGTGGTGCTGCATCCCCTGGGTGAAGGAACGGTCCAGCTTGAGCACGCTGACCGGCAGCCGTCGCAGGTTGGCGAGGTTGGAGTAGCCGGTGCCGAAGTCGTCCAGGGCGATGTCGACGCCCATCTCGGACAGTTGCCGCAGCGGCTTCAGCAGGTCCTCGTCGGCCCCGATGAGCGCGGACTCGGTGACCTCCAGGCAGAGCGCGCCGGCTTCGAGCCCCGAGCGCTCCAGGACGTCCACCGTCTCGGCGACCAGATTGGGGTGGTGCAGCTGGGCCGGGGAGAGGTTGACGTTGATCCGCAGGGGACCGCCGTCGCTGTGCCGCTCCTGCCAGAAGTTGGCCTGCCGCACCGACTCCTCCAGCACCCACCGGCCGAGCGGCACGATGAGCCCGGTGTGCTCGGCGAGCGCGATGAAGCGGTCGGGCCCCAGCACCCCGTGCTGCGGATGGCACCAGCGCACGAGCGCCTCGGCACCGTGCACCGAACCGTCGCCGAGATGGACGAGCGGCTGGTACTCGATGAAGAACTCGCCGCGCTCCAGCGCCGCCGGAAGCGCCGTGGTCAGCCCGTGCCGGGTGATCGCGCGGGCGTCCGCCTCCGCGTCGGCGCGCTCGAAGCGGTTGCCGCCCGCGGACTTGGCCCGGTACATGGTGATGTCCGCGCTCCGCAGCACCTCGGCGGCGCTGCGTTCACCGGCCGGCCCCTCCACGACGCCGATGGAGCCGCGCACGCTGAGTTCGCGTCCGTCGAGCCGGATCGGCGTGCCGAGGACCCCGAGGATCCGGCAGGCCAGCTCGTCGACCTCGTCCGCCGTGTCGGGGCCCGTGGTGAGGGCGACGAACTCGTCGCCGCCGAGCCGCGCGACCATCTCGCCGGGCGCGGTGGCGCAGCTCTGCAGCCGGTCCGCGACCTCGACGAGCAGCCGGTCGCCCGAGGCGTGGCCGAGGCTGTCGTTGATGGCCTTGAAGCCGTCCAGGTCCAGGTAGCAGAGGCCGAAGCGCCGGCCGCCGCCCGCCGAGAGCGCTTTCTCCAGGCGCTCGAAGAAGAGCGTGCGGTTGGGCAGACCGGTGAGCGCGTCGTGGGTGGCCTCGTAGCGCAGCCGGAGGTTGAGCAGCCGGCGCTCGGTGGTGTCCTCCAGCAGCGCCAGCTGGTATTCCGGCCGGCCCTCGGCGTCGCGCAGCAGCGAGACCGTCAGATTGGTCCACAGCACGGTGCCGTCGTTGCGGTAGTACGGCTTCTCGACCCGGTAGTGCTCGCGTTCGCCGCGTACCAGCTCGTTGTAGTACTTCCAGACCAGCGGCGAGTCCTCGGGGTGCACCCACTCGTTGATGCGGTGGCTGAGGACGTGGTTCTCCAGGCCGCCGAACATCCGGGTCAGGGTGTCGTTGACCTCCAGCACACGGCCGTCGAGGTCGGCGATGCCGATGCCGATCGCGGCGTCCTTGAAGACCGCGCGGAAGCGGGCCTCCGTGGCGTGCAGGGCCTGTTCGGCCTGGGAGCGCGCGGCGAGCGCGGAACGGGCGATCGCCTCCTGCTCGGCGAGGGTGCGCTCGCGCAGTGCCTGGGAGAAGCCTCCGGCGACCGCGTGCTGGATGCGCGCGGCCCGCGACCTGCCGTCCTCGGTGGACAGGGCCTGGGGTCCGTTGCCGCCGAGGTAGAGCACCAGGTACGAATCGACGACACCGAGCGTGGAGCTGAGCGCGTCGGGGTCCGTGCAGTGCGCGGCGACGAGCGCGGTGCCCACGGCGGCGGCGGGTGCCGCGTCGAAGGGGTGCGCGTGCAGGATGCCGTCGAGGGTCCGGGCCAGGGGGAGCAGATGCTGCTCGAACTCCGGCCGGGTCATGGAGGTGGCCGTGGAGGGGAAGATGGCCCGGCTCCAGATCGTGGCGAATCTCCGGAGCCGGTCCTCGGGCCCGTCGGGCTCCGCGTCCGGGGCTTCGGACTGCTGGGCGGGAATGCTCACGCCTTGCGTCCCACTCCGGCGAAGCCCGAGAAGGCGTACGGGTCCTCGTTCTCCGGGGCGCCCGGGGTCTCGGGACGCCAGTCCGGCATGGCCACCAGACCGGGCTCGACCATCTCGTAGCCGTCGAAGAACCGGGCGATCTCGGCGCTGGAGCGCATGATCAGCGGATTGCGGATGTCCTTGTAGACGCCGACCGCGCCGCCCGCCTGCTCCTGGGTGAGCGGGATCCCCTCGTACGAGGCGTGGGTGACGACGAGAAGGCTGCCGGGGGCGAGCATGTCGCGCAGGGCGGCGACGGCGGTCTGCGGGTCGTCGGCGTCCTCGATGAAGTGGAGTACGGCGACGAGGAGCAGGGCCACCGGCCGGTCGAGGTCGAGCAGCTTGGCGACCTCGGGGTGGTCGCGGATCTCCTCGGGGCGGCGCAGATCGGCGGTGGCGATCACGGCGCGGTCGTTGCCCTCCAGGACGGCCTGACTGTGTGCGACCGCGACCGGGTCGTGATCCACATAGGCGACGACCGACTTCGGGTCGATCGCCTGGGCGACCTCGTGGACGTTTCCGAAAGTCGGTATCCCGGATCCGATGTCCAGGAACTGGTTGACGCCCTCGTCCAGCGCGTAGCGCACGGCGCGGCGCATAAAGGCGCGGTTCGCCTGCATCACCTTGGGAAGTCCCGGCATGAACTCCATGGCCTTGCGGGCCGCTTCCCGGTCCACCTCGAAATTGTGCGAGCCGCCCAGATAGAAGTCATACATTCGGGACACGCTCGGCACCGAAATGTCAATGCCTTGCGGTGCCCAGGCGGGACGCTCCATCGATGTCTCCAACAAGTCGCCACGGCGATCCGGCCATGTTCATGGTCAGTGTTGACCAGAGGCTACTGATCCACCGCCAAGAGAGCGAGCGGAAACGGAAATTAGCGGTCCGTTATTGGTCACACACCAGTGGCATGTGCAACCGTCCCGTCGCTACGCGTGACATTCACCGTTCCACGGCGAACGGGAAGGGCGCCCGGACAACGCATTCCCGCCCTCTTCCCCAGCTCACCGAACAGATTGGGCCACAGGCACAACAATCGGCCACTTCGCACGACGGGCCCCGCGAAGGGCCGACTTGACCCGCACCGGCCTTTCGCACCGTCGCCTTCGCAATTCCCCGTCGGCTCCCGCCGCCCGCCCGGCCCCGGCCGCACTCCGACCGCACTCCGACCGCACCCCGGCGTCAACACGCGGGAGCCCGGTCTCCCGCACGCGAGCGGGTCACGTGGTGTGAACTCCCGTGAAAGAAGGGCCTGTTGTGACGAGAGATGCCGCTGCCACCGGTCCCGGAGCGCCCGTCCCGGGGCGCGCACCCGCCCCATCCGTACGCCGAGGGTTCCCGGGTCCCAAACACCGGGTGCTCCAGGTCCGCTCCATCGGGCGAACCGGGCGACACTCCGGCGTGCCGTTCCCCGGCCCGGAACATGCTCCCCGTCGTGTACGGATCACTCATCGGCCGGCTGACCGCGGCCGTCGCCCTGACCTGGCTGCTGACCGCGCCCGCGCCCGCGGTCGCCGACAGCTGCGCCTACGCGTCGATCGGGGAGGACGGCACGGGTTCCTCGGTAGCCGTCAGCGGCGACGACGACTGCTGGGCCGGACCGGTCGAGCCCTCACCCACCCCGGAGCCCACGCCCACTCCGGCCCCGCCACCCGCGCCGCCACCGCCACCCGCTCCACCCCCACCCCCACCTCCTCCCCCACCGCCGTCGCCCGAGCCCCGGCCGACGCCCGCGCCACCGCCTCCGCCGCCGCCCTCACCCTCGCCTCCCGAGCCGGCGCCACCCCCCTCACCCGCGCCGGCCCCGTCCGTGCGCCCGACGTCCGCGGCCCCCGTGGCCCTGCCCACGTACCGCCGTCCCGTCCGGAAGACGCTCCGGCGCCACACCTCGCTGGTCACGCTCACCCTCATGATCACCGCGCCCGCGGTGTTCGCCGTCGCCGTGCTGCGGCCCCGCTCCCGATGACCCACGGAGGCATCCATGTCGGAATGGCTTGTTCTCACCCTCGCCATGGCCGCGGCCTGCGCGGTCGTGCTGACCATCGCCGTCCTCAGCAACCGACGGCTGCCCGAGGACGACGACCCGTCCGAAACACCGGACGTCATCGAGTACATGACGATGATGATCGGCGTGGTGTACGCGATCGTGCTGGGCCTGGCCATCGCGGGCGTCTGGGAGGGACGCGGCGCCGCGCAGGAGTACGTACGGCAGGAGGCCCAGGCGCTGCACGAGGTCAGCGCCCGCTCCTCGGCCTACCCCGTGGAGGTGCGCACCCGGATCCGCGCCGATGTCGACGCCTATGTGAGCTATGTCGTGCACCACGAATGGCGTGTCATGACCGACCACGGCAGGCTCGACGACCGCGGCACGGAACTGCTGAACCGGGTCCGGGCCGACGTCACGGATTACCACCCGAAGAACGACTACGAGGGCCAGGCCTATCAGCCGCTGGTCGACCAGGTCGCCGCCGCGGACGACGCCCGCACCGCGCGCGGCCAGAGCGCCGGCGCCACGATGCCGGGCGTGGTCTGGTTCGGCCTCGTCACCGGGGCACTGGTGACGGTGGGGCTGATCTTCACGCTCCAGATCCGGCGCACCTTCCGCGAGCTGCTGCTGGCGGGTCTCTTCAGTGTGCTGATCGCCTTCCTGCTCTTCCTCATCTGGGACTTCGACTCCCCCTTCGGCCGGGGCCTGTCGGCCACCGAGGCACCGTTCCTGGATCTGTTCCCCCAGGTGACCGGGGGTTAGGTCCTGTCCGGCGGGCCGTCCGTCCCCCGGGCGGTCCGCCGCTCGGGGGACAGCGAAGCCCCATTGGCCGTTCCCCGATCGCGGGCGAAATGCGGCACTTCTAGCGTGGCCGCATCGAGGTGCATTTCTGACGCTTTGTGGAAATCCGTTCCGCAACTGCTCCTCGGGGACCCGGAGGATTCACCATGCGCGCAATACGTGTCGCTCCCGTCGCCCTGCTCGGTGCCGCGGCACTCGCCCTGTCCGGCCCGGCCGTGACCGCGTACGCCGCGACCACGGGCGGTCCGCCCAGCGGTGGCGGATACACCGTCACCCCATCGGTGATCTCGCCGGGCGGTCAGGTCACCCTGGCCGCCATGGGCTGCTCCACCACCGCCACGGCGTCCTCGGGAGTGTTCGACACCGTCACCATTCCCCGGAACGGGACCGCTCGGGCGACGGTCGACTGGGACGCCAAGCCCGGTGCCGTCTACGAGGTGACGTTCATCTGCAACACCTCGCCGAGTTCCACGGCCAAGGTGAACCTCACCGTCGCCGCCGCCTCGGCCTCGCCCACCACCAGCTCGACCCGCTCGCCCGCACCGGGCGTCTCCCCGGGATCGACGGTCTCCCCGGCCGGGGTGCAGGGCGGCCTCGGCGGAAGCATCGACAGTGTGGACACCGGTGAGATCGTGGCCGGCACCGCGCTGGCGGTCGCCGCCGCCACCGGCACCGTCTTCATGGTGCGGCGGCGCAGGGAGAACCGCTCGCACTGACCGGTGCCGACAGCGGAACGCACGTCGCCCCGGGTCCTCGTGGAGGACCCGGGGCGACGTCGGTTATCGGTCCGGCGGGGGCGTCCCCGCGGTCAGATCGCCCCATGGCCCGCCCTCCGGCGGCGCATGACGTACATGCCTCCGCCGAGGGCCGCCGAGGCAACCAGACCGGCGCCGACACCCATCTCGGCCGGGGTCGCGGCCATCGAACCGCCCAGGCCGCCCTGCGCACCGCGGCTGTCGAGCACCGTGAAGCGGTGGCTCGCCGTGCGGTCGGTGCCGTCGCAGCGCACCGTCAGGTTGTACGAACCGGGCGTGGCGTCGTTGAGGATGCGCACCCGGGCGTGGCCGACGCGGCCCGCGGAGAGGCGGGTCGTGCGGAAGGCGTTCGAGGAGACGCTGCCGCCCCGGCCGCAGCCCTCGGCGCTGACCTGCATGGCCGCGCCCTGGTGGACGCGCTCGGGGTCGACGGTCACGTTGTTCGGACCGTTGGGTCGGCCGCGCCCGTTCCCGTCACCGTTGTTGTTGCCGTTGTTGTTGCCGTTGCCGTTGCCGCCGTTGTCCCAGTTGCCCGGGTCGTTCCAGTCGTTCTGGTTGTTGCCGTTGTTCTGGCCGCCGCCGACGTCTCCACCGGCCGCGGCCATCGGGGCGCCGAGCCCGAGGGCGGCGACCGCGGTCGCGGCGACCACGAGAGCGCGTGTAGCACGCATCGTACGAACCTCCAGCGGGAAGCGCCCCGGGGCTCTGTGCGCCGGGATGGATCGACGAGAACGCCTCCCATGACGAACCCTCACCAGAACCTTGATCCACCGCATTTCGGGACTGCTCCACTACGGTGATCCGACACGCCGGGCGGACGGCACCGGCGCTGACGGACCCGCAGGTCACGGACCGTCAGAAGTTTTGTCCGGGCACTACTCCGAAGAGAAGTGCCCCGGTTCGCCGCCACCCGTTCGCCCTTCCCGTCATGCCGCCGGGGCGCCCCCGGCCTAGCGTTCCCCTCGTCGCGACGAAGGGAGAACCATGGGCCGGGACAACTGGCGCCCCGAACGCATCAGACACTCGCCGTGGGGCGCGCTGGCGCTGGCGATGCTCACCGGTCTCGCGCTGATGCGCAACGGCGCGGACCTCTCGCCGGGTCCGCCGCAGCCGGTGGCGGCCGCCTCGATGGGGCTCCAGAAGGACGCGCCGGGCGCCCCCGTGGCGAACGGTCCCGCCGTGAAGCCGCTGGCGTACGCCCCCGTCGACCGGGTGGCCATCCCGGCGATCCGGGTCGACGCGCCGGTGATCGACGTGAACCTCGACCCGGACGGCTGGATCGAGACACCGCCCCCGCAGGACCCCAATCTCGCCGGCTGGTACCAGAACGGCATCGCACCCGGGCAGATCGGCACCTCGGTCGTCGTCGGCCATGTCGACAACCAGGCGGGGCCCGCCGTCTTCTACGGGCTCGGTTCGCTGCGCAAGGGCAACCGGATCGAGATCACCCGCAGCGACGACCGGGTCGCGGTGTTCGAGGTGTACGGCGTGGAGGTGTTCTCCAAGAACGACTTCCCCGGTGCCCGGGTGTACGGCGACACCGGCCGCGCCGAACTGCGGGTCATCACCTGCGGCGGCGGTTACACGAAGGCCAACGGCTACGACGGCAATGTCGTGGCCTTCGCCCGCCTGGTCGCGACCCGCTGACGTCAGCGCCTGCGCGGCACGGTGAGCCGGTAGCCGTCGTCCAGCAGTTCCGGCAGATAGCGGCGCAGGGCGGCGACGCTCTGCGAACGGTTGCCCCCGGCGTCGTGCGACAGCACCACGACCCCGGGGGCCGCGCCGTCGCGGACCCGGCGGACGATCGTGTCGGCGCCCGGCACCGTCCAGTCCAGGGTGTCGACGGTCCAGGCCATCGGTTCCATGCCCAGGGACGCGCCGATCTCGAAGGAGTTGCGGTTCCAGGCCCCGTAGGGCGCCCGGTACCAGAGCGGCGGGGCGCCGGTGATCTCCTCGATGACGTCGCTGGTGCGGCCCAGTTCGTCGGTGACCCCGGCCCGGGACAGGCCGGTGACCAGCGGATGGGTCCAGGAGTGGTTGCCCAGGGTGTGGCCCTCGTCGGCGATCCTGCGCACCAGGTCCCGGTTGTCGTGGGCCATCTCCCCGCAGAGGAAGAACATCGCCCGGACGTCGTGGGTGCGCAGGGTGTCCAGGATGTGCGGGGTGTAGAGGGGGTCGGGGCCGTCGTCGAAGCTGAGGACCATGGCCCGGCCGATGTCGGGGAGTTCCTCGAACGGCCGGGTGCGGACCGGGGGCGCCGCCGGACGGTACGGGGGCGGATTGTCCGCCGTCATGGGCCTGAGCCGGTACGCGAGCGGCCGGGCGGCCACCGCGGGCTGCGGGCCGGCGGCCGCGGCGGGCGGTGCGGGGCGGTGGGGCGGCGGCCCCGCGGAGTCCGCCGCGGTCAGGCGTACGGCGGTGGCGGCGCCCAGTACGGCCGCCAGTCCCAGCAGGGTGCGGCGGCTGCGCGGCGTGGAAACGTCTCTCATGCCCCACTGCTCGCACGTGCGCACGGCCGGCCCGCACAACGACACCGGATCCGTCCGGTTCTGCACCCGATGGAGGGAGCGTACGGGCGCCATCGGCAGCAGCGCGCCAGGGCGGACGGGAGGCCGGACCGGGACGGGCCACGGCGACCGATAGCCTCCTGCCGTGACAGAACACCAGCCTCACCAGTTCGAACGTGGCACAGACGGACCGAAAGTGATCGTTGCGGGCATCGACGGTTCCGAGTCCTCGATGCGGGCGGCGGCGTACGCGGCCGGCCTGGCCCGGCGCCAGCGGGCCATGCTCGCCCTCGTCTACGTCCAGCCGGTCCTGGCGGCGGGTGCCGCGCTGGGCGCGCCGGTCGGTGACGCGACCGCGGAGGTCGCCGAGGGGCTGATCGAGGAGATCCGGACGGCGACGGACAAGATGAAGGACATCTGGGACGTGCGCTGGGAGTTCCACACCTTCCGGGGCGATCCGTACAACGGGCTCGTGACGGCCTCGGACGAACTGAAGGCGGACGCCGTCGTGGTGGGCGCCTCGGAATCGGCCGGGCACCGCTTCGTCGGATCGGTGGCCGTGCGCCTGGTGAAGGCCGGGCGCTGGCCCGTCACCGTGGTCCCGTAGCGCTCGCGCGTTCGCCTCCCGTACCCCTTCCGTCCCCTTCCGGGCCGCCGTCCGACCGTTCACCGCACCATTCGCCGCTCGGTGCGACCGCTCGTCGCACGGGACCGCTTTTGTCCTGTTGCCCGTGGCGCGAATGCGTTCGTATACCGCCGTCGGCAGCGGGGCCGCGGGGCCCGGGGCGGAGAGGGCGATCACCATGACCACGACGACGACCGATGAGCGGGCACTCGCGGATCTGCAGCGTGAGCACGGGCCCGCCCTGTTCCACTTCCTGCTGGGGCTGACCTTCGGCGACCGGCAGCGGGCCGAGGACCTGCTCCAGGAGACGCTGGTGCGCGCCTGGCAGCACCCGGAGGCCTTCGACGGGCCGTACGAGTCGATGCGTCCCTGGCTGTTCACGGTGGGGCGGCGCCTGGCCATCGACGCCCGCAGATCGCGGCTGGCCCGGCCCGCGGAGGTCGGCGACGCCGTGCTGGAGAGCGCCCCCGCCGTCCGGGACACGGCCGATTCCACCGTCGCCGCGCTCGATGTGCGCGAGGCGGTCCGCACGCTGAGCCCCGAACACCGGGCGGTGCTCGTCCAGATCTACTTCCGCGGGCTCAGCGTCGGCGAGACCGCCGAGGTGCTCGGCATACCCGCGGGAACGGTCAAATCGCGCTCCTACTACGCCCTGCGCGTGCTCTCCCGCAATCTGCCCGGCTACTCCAGCAGGTCCTCCGCGCTCAGCAGCGGCAGCAGCGCGGCGGCCTCCAGCACGGCCGCGTAGTCGGCGGTGCAGCGGTCGCAGCGCCGCAGGTGACGGGCCACCTCGTCCGCCTCCTCGGCCGGCAGCGCGTCCAGGACATAGGCGCCGAGCAGCTCACGCACATGTGCTCCCTCCCCCGGGTCGGCGGTCATCGCAACCTCGTGTCTGTGACGGATCGGGTCCGACGGATCCTGCCCTTCTGGCCACGCGGGGCGCGCCGCCCCGGTTCAATGCTGCGTGGGGGCCGGCCCGGAGCCGGCCGCCGACGGCGCCCGGTCCGGTACCGGGAAGGGAAAGGAACGGGACGGAATGCGTCCGGAACGTCATGACACGGCCGGCGGGGGCGAACTGCTGGTCCCGATGGCCTGGATGTACGCGGAGTACCTCGCCGACGAACTGCTGCGGACCGGGGACCTGATGGAACCGGCGACCCTGGAGTACCGGGCGGGACGGGACGCGCTGGCGCTGACCATCTTCCTCTCGGACGGCGCGGTGGCCGAGGCGCTGCCCGCCGCGCGGGTGGACGAACTGCGGCTGCTGACGGCGTACGGGACACCGTGGCGGCGCTGGATCTGCGAGCGGCTCGACGCCTCGGAGGCGGCCGCACCGGGCCCCGACCCGGATCTGGCGCTGGCGCGCGGGGCGTGGCGGTGGCTGGAGGAGACGGAGCTGCTGGCCGCGGACCTGGAGACGATCGGTCCGCTGCCCTGGGAGGAGACCGGCGCCGGCGAGCCGGACGCGGAGGACGCCGCGCAGGTGTGGACGCCGGCCTGGCAGCTGGGGCTGCCGCTGGGACATCTGGCGATCCACCTCTACTGAGCGCGTCGGCGGCCGGCCTCAGGAGCCGTGCACCCCGGCGCGGTACTTCGGCAGCCGTACGGTGATGCGCATCCCGGCCCCGATGCCCGTCTCGATGACGAGTCCGTAGTCGTCCCCGTACACCTGGCGCAGCCGTTCGTCGACGTTGAGCAGGCCGATGCCGGTGGAGGTGCCGCCCTCGCCGCGCAGGATGTGGCGGAGCCGTTCGGGGTCCATGCCCGTGCCGTCGTCCTCGATGACGACCTCGGCCTCGGAGCCGGCGTCCAGGGCGCTGATGGTGATGCGGCTGGAGGTGACCGCGCCCTCCAGGCCGTGTTTGACGGCGTTCTCCACGAGGGGCTGGAGACAGAGGAAGGGCAGGGCGACGGGCAGCACCTCGGGGGCGACCTGGAGGGTGACGGAGAGCCGTTCGCCGAAGCGGGCGCGGACCAGGGCCAGGTACTGGTCGATGGAGTGCAGTTCGTCGGCGAGGGTGGTGAAGTCGCCGTGGCTGCGGAACGAGTAGCGGGTGAAGTCGGCGAACTCCAGGAGCAGTTCCCGGGCCTTCTCGGGGTCGGTGCGGACGAACGAGGCGATCGCGGCCAGTGAGTTGAAGATGAAGTGCGGGGAGATCTGGGCGCGCAGGGCCCGGATCTCGGCCTCGATGAGCTGGGTGCGCGAGCGGTCGAGTTCGGCCAGTTCCAGCTGGACGCAGACCCAGCGGGCGACCTCTCCGGCCGCGCGGGCCAGCACCGCCGACTCGCGGGGGGCGTAGGCGATCAGGGCGCCGAGCACCCGGTGGTCGACGGTGAGGGGCACGGCGACGGCCCAGCGCAGCGGGCAGTCCAGGTCCTCGCAGTCGCTGTGGAAGGCGGTGTCGCGGCCGGTGGCCAGGAGGTCGCCCACCTCGTCCATGACCTGCCGGGCGTGGTGGCCGCCCTCGCCGTCCCAGACGAGGACGCCCTCGCGGTCGGTGAGGCACAGCGCGTCCGTGCCCAGCAGCGAGCGGAGCCGGCGGGCCGACCTGCGGGCGCTCTCCTCGGTGAGTCCGGCGCGCAGCGGGGGTGCGGCGAGCGAGGCCGTGTGGAGGGTCTCGAAGGTGGCGTGCTCGACGGGGGTGCCGACGTCGCTGGTGCGGACGGGGCGCGCGGTGCGCCGGCCGGTCAGCAGCCCCGCGGCGAACAGCAGCAGCGCGAGCAGCACGACGGCGGACCAGGCGGTCGCGGTCATCGGTGTCTCCCGGCGGTCAGGGCCTCCGGCAGGTGGAAGCGGGTCATCGCGGCGTTGGTCCCGGCGGGGATCCGGCCGGGGGTGGCGAGCGAGACCAGGATCATGGCGAGGAAGCCGACCGGGACGGACCAGACGGCGGGCCAGGCGAGCAGGGCGTGCGCCCAGCCGGGCGGGCGGACCGCGCCGCTGACGGTGATGGCGACGGAGAGCAGCGCGGAGCCGCCGCCGAGGACGAGGCCCGCGGCGGCGCCGGGCGGGGTGAGCCGGCGCCACCAGATGCCGAGGACGAGGAGCGGGCAGAAGGAGGACGCGGACACGGCGAAGGCCATCCCCACCGAATCGGCCACCGGGACCCTGCTGACCAGCAGCGATCCACCCAGCGGCACGGAGATGGCGAGGACGGTGGCCAGCCGGAAGTGGCGTACGCCGCGCGAGGGCAGGACGTCCTGGGTGATGACGCCGGCGACGGCCATGGTCAGTCCGGAGGCCGTCGAGAGGAACGCGGCGAAGGCGCCGCCGGCGATGAGGGCGCCGAGCAGATCGCCGCCGAGCCCGCCGATGACCCGGCCGGGCAGCAGCAGTACGGCCGCGTCGGCGTCGCCGCCGTGGATGAGTTCGGGGGCGTAGAGCCGGCCGAGGGCGCCGTAGACCGGGGGCAGCAGGTAGAAGACGCCGATCAGGGCGAGGACGGCGACGGTGGTGCGGCGGGCGTCGCGGCCGTTGGGGCTGGTGTAGAAGCGGACGACGACGTGCGGCAGGCCCATGGTGCCGAGGAAGGTGGCGACGATGAGTCCGTAGGTGGCGTACAGCGGATGGTCGGCGCGGAAGACGGAGAGGTGTTCGTCGAAGGTGACGCGGGGGCGGCCGTCGCCCTGCCAGGCCAGCACCAGGAAGAGGGCGGGGACCAGGAGCGCGGTCAGTTTCAGCCAGTACTGGAAGACCTGGACGAAGGTGATGGAGCGCATGCCGCCCGCGGCGACGGCGAGGACGACGACCGAGGCGACGAGCACGTCGCCGAGCCAGCCGGGGGCGCCGGTGAGGATCTTCAGGGTGAGTCCGGCGCCCTGGAGCTGGGGGACGAGGTAGAGCCAGCCGGCGCCGACGACGAGGACGCTGACGAGGCGGCGCACCTGCCGCGACTCCAGGCGGCCCTCGGCGAAGTCGGGCAGGGTGTACGCGCCCGAGCGGCGGAGCGGGGCGGCGACGAAGACCAGGAGCACCAGATAGCCGGCGGTGTAGCCGACCGGGTACCAGAGCATGTCGGGGCCGTGCACCAGCACCAGTCCGGCGATGCCGAGGAAGGAGGCGGCGGAGAGGTACTCGCCGCTGATCGCCGCCGCGTTGAGCCGGGGGCGCACGGTGCGGGAGGCCACGTAGAAGTCGGAGGTGGTCCGGGAGATCCGCAGTCCGAACCCGCCGACGAGGACGGTGGCGAGGACGACGGCGGCGACCGCCGCCACCGCGTACGTACGGCTCACTGGGCGGGGCGGCCTTCCACGAGCCGGGCGAAGTCGCGCTCGTTGCGCTCGGCCCGGCGCACGTACCACCAGGCGGTCAGGGTGAGCGGCGGGTAGGCGGCGAAGCCGAGGACGGCCCAGACGACGGCGGAGCTGTGCAGGGCGGCGAAGACGACGGGCAGGGTGCCGACGACGACGGCGAGGACGGTGAAGGCGGTGAGTCCGGCGCGCAGCTGGCTGCGCATCAGGGAGCGGACGTAGGCACCGCCGAGCGCGGTCTGCTCGTCTATCTCCGACTGGGTGCGGTAGCGCGGCAGCGGACGCACCCGGCGGGGCTCCCCCGTCACCACTTCACGCCGGGGCGCTGGCTCTGCGGACATGGGGCCGGAGTGTAGGCGGCACCCGGCCCCGCTGGGAAGGGGGCCGGGTACGGGGTAGGCGCTGGTCAGCGGCCGGTCTGCCGCATCAGCAGATCCCGCAGGGCGCGGGTGTGCCGGCGGCTGACGGCCAGCTCCGCGGTGCCGATGCGCACGCTCATGCTGCCCGCGTCCAGCCGCAGTTCGTCGATGCGGCCGAGCGCGACCAGGTGCCTGCGGTGGATGCGGACGAATCCCCGGGTGCGCCAGCGCTCCTCCAGGGTGGTCAGCGGTACCCGGACGAGGTGGCTTCCGGTGGCGGTGTACAGCCGGGCGTAGTCGCCCTGGGCCTCGGCGTAGGCGATGTCGTCGATCGGGACGAAGCGGATGACCCCGCCGAGTTCGACGGGGATCTGGTCCTGCGCGGTGTCGTGGACCGGGGCGGAGCGGTCGCCGACCTGTTCGGCGACGCGGCGCACGGCCTCGGCGAGCCGTTCGCGCCGTACGGGTTTGAGCACGTAGTCGACGGCCTTGAGGTCGAAGGCGTGCACGGCGAAGCCCTCGTGCGCGGTGACGAAGACGATCAGCGGGGGCGCGGCGAACCCGGCCAGCAGCTGGGCGACGTCGAGTCCGGTGAGGCCGGCCATGTGGATGTCGAGGAAGACGACGTCGATGGCGGAGGGGTCGTCGGGCCCGGCGTCGACGGCGCCGCCGATCCGGCGCAGCGCCTCGGTGGCGCCGGTGGCGCCCTCGGCACTGCGGATGCGGGGGTCGGCGCGCAGGAGGTAGAGCAGTTCCTCCAGCGCGGGTTCTTCGTCGTCGACGGCGAGTACGCGCAGCATGGCGGGATCCTAGGGGTGCGGGGGCCGTCGGCGGGGGTGCGGGGCGCCTCTACTTGAGCAGCTTGGACATCCGGCGGTCGGCGAGCGGCTTGCCGCCGGTCTGGCAGGTGGGGCAGTACTGGAGCGAGGAGTCGCTGAAGGAGACCTCGCGGATGGTGTCGCCGCAGACGGGGCAGGCCTCGCCGGTCCGTCCGTGTACGCGCAGCGCGCTCTTCTTCTCGGCCTTGAGGCGCCCGGCCCCGACCCCGCCGGAGCGGGCGACGGCGTCCGCGAGCGTGGTGCGCAGGGCGGTGTGGAGGCGGGTGGTCTCGTCGTCGGTGAGGTGGGCGGTGAGCTTGAAGGGGGACATCTTCGCGGCGTGCAGGATCTCGTCGCTGTAGGCGTTGCCGATGCCGGCGATGAGGGACTGGTCGCGCAGGGCGCCCTTGATCTGCCGCCGCTCCCCCGCGAGCAGCGCGGCGAACGCGTCGCGGGTGAAGGAGGGGTCGAGCGGGTCGGGTCCGAGGCGGGCGATGCCGGGGACCTCGGCCGGGTCGTGGACGAGGTACACGGCGAGGCGCTTCTGGGTGCCGGCCTCGGTGAGGTCGAAACCGTCGCCGCCGGCGAGGACGGTGCGCAGGGCGAGCGGCCCCTTGCCGGGGCGGGGCGGCTCGGCGGGGAAGGAGTCCTTCCAGCGCAGCCAGCCCGCGCGCGCGAGATGGGTGACCAGATGGAGCCCCGCCGCCTCGATGTCGAGGAACTTGCCGTGCCGGCGGACGCCGGTGACCTCGGCACCGTGCAGGGCGGTGAGCGGCGGGTCGTAGGTCTTGAGGACGCTGATGGCGAGGGGCAGGACGCGGGCGATGTCCCGGCCGACCAGATGGTCGTCGAGGAAGACCCGCAGCGCTTCGACCTCCGGGAGTTCGGGCATGGTTCCCAGCGTGCCGCAGCCGGTGGCGCCCTGCCTACCGGAGGCCGTAGACGCGTTCGGCGGTGGTGGCGAAGACGGCCTCCCGCTCCGTGTCGCTCAGGCCGTCGGTGAGGGTGTGTGCGGCGTCGACGACCTGGGTGTACGTCGCGGCGAGCCGGCAGACCGGCCAGTCGGAGCCGAACATCAGACGGCCGGGTCCGAAGGCGTCGAGGACGGTGTCGGCGTACGGGCGGAGCGTGTCGGCGGTCCAGTGGTGCACGTCCGCCTCGGTGACCAGGCCGGAGAGTTTGCACACGGTGTTGGGGAGGGCGGCGAGCGTGCGCAGGTCGTCGGCCCAGGGGCGGGTGGCGCCGGAGGCTATGGGCGGTTTGCCCGCGTGGTCGAGGACGAAGGTGAGCCGGGGCAGCAGGGCCGCGGCGCGGACGGCGGCGGGCAGCTGACGGGGCAGGACGACGAGGTCGTAGACGAGTCCGGCGTCGGCGACCGCGGCCAGTCCCCGCAGCACGTCGTCGCGGAGCAGCCATTCCGGGTCGCTCTCGCCCTGGACCTGGTGGCGCAGTCCGACGAGCCGGTCGCCGCCGGGGAGTTCGCGCAGGGCGGCCAGGGTGTCGGCGAGGCCGGGCGCGGTGAGGTCGCTCCAGCCGACGACTCCGGCGACGAGGCCGCCGCCGGCGGCGAGGGCCAGGAGTTCGGGGGTCTCCTCGGCGACGGTGACGGTCTGGACGAGCACGGTGGCGTCCACCCCGTTGGCACGGGCCTCGGGCTCCAGGTCGGCGAGGGTGAAGTCGCGGCGCAGCGGGGCCAGGGCCTCCCCGGTGATCCAGTCCTGGTCCCGGACCGCGAGGTCCCAGACGTGGTGGTGGGCGTCGACGGTCCGGTGCGGGGCGGTCATCTCACAGTTCCCAGACGACGGGCAGCGCGGCGTCGGCGCCGTCGGCGGAGTAGTCGTGGGCGACGTCGAGGAGTTCGGCCATCCGGGCCTGCCAGGCGATGTTGACCGGGAGCTTCTCCAGTGCGGCGATGAGCCGGGCGTAGTCGTCGCACTCGATGACGTGGAAGAGGTCGGTGCCGCTGCGCCAGATCGTCCAGGAGGAGGCGCCCGCGGCGCGGATGGCCGAGGTCAGTTCGGCCGGGACCTCGCGGTGGGCGGCGTCGTACGCGGCGGTGCGGTCGGCGCGGACCTTGGTGTGCAGGGCTATGCGCATGTCACTGTCCGTTCTCGGTGAGCAGGCCCTCGGTGCGCAGTTCGTCCCAGAGGGCGTCGGGAATCTCGGTGCGGAGCAGGGCGGCCGCGTCGCGCACCTCGATCGGGGAGCGGGTGCCGACGAGGACGCCGGCGACGGCGGGGTGGGCGAGCGGGTAGCGCAGGGCGGCGGCGCGCAGCGGGACGCCGTGGCGTTCGGTGACGGCCTTCAGCCGCAGCGCCCGGTCCAGGAGGGTGAGGGGGGCGGCGGCGTAGTCGTAGGTGGCGCCGGGGCGCGGGTCGGCGAGGAGTCCGGAGTTGAAGACGCCGCCCATGACGACGCTGCGGCCCCGCGCCTCGGCGGCGGGCAGCAGGTCGTGCAGGGCCGACTGGTCGAGGAGGGTGTAGCGGCCGGCGCAGAGGACGACGTCGACATCGGTCTCGACGACGAAGCGGGTGAGCATCTCCGTCTGGTTCATGCCCGCCCCGATGGCCCCGATCAGCCCTTCGGCGCGCAGTTTCTCCAGCTCCGGGTAGGCCTCGCGGAATGCGGTCTCGGCGTGGTCGTCCGGGTCGTGGAGGTAGGCGATGTCGATCCGGTCCAGGCCCAGGCGCTCCAGGCTGTCCTCCAGGGAGCGGCGGACCCCGGCGGCGCTGAAGTCCCATCGCCTGCGGTGGGTGGCGGGGACGTCGAAGCCCTCGGAGAGCGTGCCGGGGGCGGTGGGTCCGGTGTCGGGGAGGGGGTCGAGGACCCGGCCGACCTTGGTGGAGACCACGTACGCGTCGCGGGGCCGGTGGCGCAGGGCGGCGCCGAGTCTGCGCTCGGAGAGGCCGAGCCCGTAGTGCGGGGCGGTGTCGAAGTAGCGGACGCCCTCGTCCCAGGCGGCGTCCACGGCCGCGGCGGCCCGCGCCGGTTCCACGGCGGTGAAGAGATTGCCGATGGCGGCCGCCCCGAAGGACAGTTCGGTGATGTCGACCGCGCTGTTTCCCAGTCTGCTGCGCCGCATGTGTCGGCCGCCCTCTCCGATGATCGCTTCCCGCACACAGGAATATTCATCGGATCACTTGGGCGCGTCAACACCCGTGTGACCACCAACCATCGGGAAATCGCATGGACCTGTCCGATCTATTCTGGAGTCGGTGTGGATCCGGCGGGGATACGGGAGGCCGGGGGCAGCAGGTCCAGGAGCGCGGACACCTCCTCCTCGGCGCAGCGGCCCAGCCGGTCCAGGTCGGGCACCGCCTTCCCGTCGGCGACCAGCCCGAGCTGGACCGTCGAGCCGTACGTGGTGAGCGCGACGGCCAGGGACTGGCCCCGGGCCAGCGGCGCCATCGGATAGAGGGCGCGCAGCGGGCAGCCCGCGAGGGAGAGCGCGGAGCGGGGCAGCGGGACGCTGGTCACGAGCACGTCGAAGAGCATCCGGGCGGCGTTGCCCGCGAGCGGCGCGCCCAGCCGGTGGGCCAGCGAGGGCAGCTGGTCGGCCAGGACGGCGACGGCCCCGGCTCCGCGCAGCGGCCCGGCCGCCTTGTTGCGGTCCATCGCCTCGCGCACCAGGCGCAGCCGCTCCCGGGCGTCGGGTTCGGCGACGGGCAGGCCCAGCAGATACGCGGAGAGCCGGTTGCCGTTCCCGGCGGCCGGACCGCCGGGGCGGCGGCGCGACACGGGGACGAGGGCCCGGGGTTCGGTGCCGGGCAGCGGCTCGCCGCGCTCCAGCATCCAGCGGCGCAGGGCCCCCGCGACGACGCCGAGCAGGACGTCGTTGCCGGTGCCGCCGGTCTCGCGGCGGATGCGGCGCACCGCGTCCAGGTCCAGATCGGCGGTGGCCAGCCGCCTGGTGCCGCTGGAGCCGGCGCTGAGGGCGGGCACGCCGCGCAGATCGAGGCGGCTGGCGCGCACCAGGGAGGCCCCCACTCCGAAGGCCCGGCCGAGGCCCTCGATGCGTCCGAGGGCGAGTCCGGCGACCTGGCGCGGGCCGGGCATCCAGGAGCGCGGCGGCACGGGGCGGACCCGGCCCGGCGGGACACCGTTCCCGGCGCGACGGGTGAGCGAGGCGATCTCGTCGAAGATCCCGGCCCCGATGGCGACGGCGCGCATGCCGTCGGCGAGGGCGTGGTGGAGTTTGACGAGCACGGCGAAGGGACCGTCCGGGCCCCCGTCGAGGAGGTACATCTGCCAGGGCGGCCTGCCCCGGCGCAGCGGCTGTTCCATCAGTTCGCCGGCGAGCCGGGTGGCGCCCGCCATGAAGGCGTCCTCGCCGCCGCCGGGCGCGGCGTCGACCCGTACCCGCTTCACATGGCGGTGGACGTCGAAGTCCTTGTCGACCGACCAGGCGGCGCCGCCGACGGGCAGCAGGACGTCGCGCACCCGCATCCGCAGCCGGGGAATCGCGGCGGCGCGGGTGCCGAGCAGGTCGAGCAGGGCGTCGGGGCCGGGCCGGGAGCCGGGGCCCGGGGCGAAGACGGCGAGCGCGCCGAGGTGCATGGGATGCGCGTCGGACTCCAGGTGCCAGAAGGCCAGGTCGAGAGGTGCCAGTAGCTCGGTGCCCAAGGTTCCTCATGTCGTCGGGGGCGAACGCTCGTCGAGGGCGGATGGCCGAACGGATGCGACCACTCCCCGCAGTCAATCCCCAGCGGTCGGTTACGGTCAAGGACAGACATGTTACGTTCTGTTACTTGTCGGTAGCGCTCAGACGCCGTCAGGGCACCGGCCGTCGGACCGGTACCGCGCGGCGGCGCTCCCCCGTTCAGTCGCGCGGCGGCATGACGAACTCGCACCACACGCACTTGCCGGTGCCGCGCGATTCGACGCCCCAGGCGTCGGCGAGCCGGTCGACGAGCATCAGCCCGCGCCCCGAGACGCCCGACTCCCCCGCGTCGCGTCGGCGGGGCAGCGCGCTGGAACGGTCCTCCACGTCGACGCGCAGCCGCCGCTCGGCCCCGGCGAGCACGCGGATGGTGACGATCGCGCCGCCGTCGGTGTGCATGAGGGCGTTGGTCGTCAGCTCGTCCGCGGCCAGTTCCACCTCGTCGGCGCGGTCCTTGGCACCCCAGGCCCGGACGGCGGCGCGGATCATGTGGCGGGCGGCGCTCAGCGCCTCGGGGTCGTTCTGCGCCACGTGCTGCTGGAGCCGGCCGCCGGGCTGCGGGGCGTGGGCGGCCTTGCGGCGCAGCAGCAGCACGGCCACGTCGTCCTCGCCGCCGCGTTCGTCCACCGCCGCGCAGAGCCGGTCGGCGAGCGCCTGGAGGTCCTGGGGGCCGTTCGTGACCATCGCGGTGAGCAGCTGCACGCCCTCGTCGAGGTCCGCGCCCGGCATCTCGACCAGACCGTCGGTGAACAGCACCATGGCCTGGCCGGGGTCCAGTTCGAGGGTGCTGACGGGATACTCCAGCCGGCCGAACTCGGCGGAGAGGCCGAGCGGCAGCCCGCCCTCGACGGACACCTTGTGGCAGCTGCCGTCGGGTTCCCGCACCAGGGGGTCGACGTGTCCGGCCCGGACGATCTGGACGACACCGGTGGTCAGATCGGCCTCGGCGTAGGTGCAGGTCGCGAAGCGGTCGGTGTCGAGTTCATGGAGGAAGACGGAGGCGCGCGCCATGACGGTGGCGGGGCTGTGCCCCTCGGCGGCGTACGCGCGCAGCACGATGCGCAGCTGGCCCATGACCGCGGCGGCGTGCGTGTCGTGGCCCTGGACGTCGCCGATGACGGTGCCCACCCGGCCGCCGGGGAGAGGGATGACGTCGTACCAGTCGCCGCCGATGTCCCGGCCCAGCCGCGCCGAGCGGTAGCGCACGGCGATCTGCGCACCGGGCACGTCGGGGATGCGGCGCGGCAGCATGGCCTGCTGGAGCCCCTCGGCGAGGTCGTGCTCCTGCTCGTAGAGCATGGCGCGCTGGAGGCTCTGGGCGATGGAGCTGCCGAGTGCGACCAGCAGGTTGCGCTCGTCGTCGGTGAATCCGTCCTTGTCGCTGTAGAGCAGTCCGAGGGCACCGATGGGGCGGGCCTGGGCGATCAGCGGCATATAGGCGGCGGAGGTGATGCCCAGATGGCTGATGTGGGGCCACAGGACGGGGTACGACTCGGCGAAGTCGTCCGCGGACTCGATGAAGCGGGGGGCGAGCGTCCGCACGACCTCGCTCATCGGGTACTGCTCGTCGGTGCGGGTGTAGCGCGTCCCGGGCACGAAGGAGCCCTCGGGCCCGTCCGCCACCAGGTGGATGCGACCGGCCTCGATCAGCCCCATGACCAGGCTGGTCGCGCCGAGGTGGGCGAGCGGCCGGGAGTTGTTGAGCACGTCGATGACGTCCTTGACGGTACGGGCGTGGGCCAGCGCCGCCGTGGTGGCCTCGACCAGGCTGGTGCGCCGCCGCCGCTCCTCGTCCAGCTCCTGGCGGGCGGTGGATTCGGCCAGCTCCCGGGTGGCGTCGCGGACGATGCCGATGATGCGGCGGGGGCGCCCGGTCTCGTCGCGGCGGACGAAGCCCTGGGTGTGGGTCCAGCGCAGGGTGCCGTCGCGCAGCAGCATCCGGAAGTACGCGCCGTAGTTGGCCTCGCCGTTCTTCAGGGCCTCCGTGACCATGGCGTCGAGCCGTACGCCCTCGTCCGTCGGCACCCGGCTGCCGAGGGTGAGCGGATTGTTGTCGTACTCGTCGGCGCGCAGGTCGAAGACATCGAGGGCCGCCTGGTCCATGTACATGAGGCCGCTGTCGAGATCCCAGTCGAAGGTGCCCATACGGTTCAGGGCCAGGCTGAGATCCGGGTGGGCGGGCCATGCGTCCGGGAGTGACTGGGCACCCGCTACCCGATCATCCATGTGGGTCACTCTGCCACCATTTGTCCGATTCTTCGAGTGAGCCGTCCATCTGCTGAACGTGGGATGGAACACATTTCCGGACCCGGCCGTCCGGGCCGCACCCCGGGAATCGCACGGAATTCCGCGGACGGGCACGCGCGCGGCCCACCGGACGCGGCCGCGGAACGCCGCCCCGCCCCGGAACCGGCCCCGACCAGCGACTACCGTGTGCGTGGGGCGGAGTAAGCCAAGCCTTACCACGGCCCGCCCCGCTCCCGCACACCCGTACGAAGGAACAGCCCTCCATGACACGCCCCGTCCGCGTAGCCATCGTCGGAGCCGGTCCTGCCGGCATCTACGCAGCGGACGCGCTGCTGAAATCCGATGCCGCCGCCGACCCGGGCGTCTCCATCGACCTGTTCGAGCGGATGCCCGCCCCCTTCGGCCTGATCCGTTACGGCGTGGCCCCTGACCACCCGCGGATCAAGGGCATCGTGCAGGCGCTGCACCAGGTGCTGGACAAGCCGCAGCTCCGCCTCTTCGGCAATGTCGACTACCCGAACGACATCGGCCTGGACGAGCTGCGCACCTTCTACGACGCGGTGATCTTCTCCACCGGCGCCGACGCCGACCGCGCCCTGGACATCCCGGGCCACGACCTGGACGGTTCGTACGGCGCCGCCGACTTCGTCTCCTGGTACGACGGACACCCCGACGTGGCCCGCACCTGGCCGCTGGAGGCCGAGAAGGTCGCCGTGCTGGGCGTCGGCAACGTGGCGCTGGACGTCGCCCGCATCCTGGCCAAGACCGCCGACGAACTGCTGCCGACCGAGATCCCGGCCAACGTCTACGACGGCCTCAAGGCCAACAAGGCGCTGGAGGTGCACGTCTTCGGGCGGCGCGGACCGGCCCAGGCCAAGTTCAGCCCGATGGAGCTGCGGGAGCTGGACCACTCGCCGAACATCGAGGTCATCGTCAACCCCGAGGACATCGACTACGACCAGGGCTCGATCGAGACCCGGCGCGGCAACAAGCAGGCCAACATGGTCGCCTCCACGCTGGAGAACTGGGCGATCCGCGATGTCGGCGACCGTCCGCACAAGCTCTTCCTGCACTTCTTCGAGTCCCCCGTGGAGATCCTCGGCGAGGACGGCAAGGTCACCGGTCTGCGCACCGAGCGCACCGAGCTGGACGGCACGGGCAACGTCCGGGGCACGGGCCGGCACACCGACTGGGACGTGAAGAGCGTCTACCGCGCGGTCGGCTACTACTCGCAGGAGCTGCCGAAGCTCCCCTTCGACGTGGCCTCCGGCACGGTCCCGCACGCCGCGGGCCGGGTGATCGAGGGCGGCGAGCCCCTGGAGTCGGTCTATGTGACCGGCTGGATCAAGCGCGGTCCGATCGGGCTGATCGGGCACACCAAGGGCGACGCCAACGAGACGGTCGCCTGCCTCCTGGAGGACCACGCCGAGGGCCGGCTGCCCGCACCCGAGCGTCCGGAGCCGTCCGCCGTGACCGAGTTCCTGGAGGCGCGCGGCGTCCGCTACACCACCCGAGAGGGCTGGCACCGGCTGGACGCGCACGAGCGCGCCCTCGGTGAGGCCCAGGGCCGCGAGCGGGTGAAGGTCGTGGAGCGCGAGGGCATGCTGGACGCCTCGGGCGCCTGAGCCCCGGTCCGTACGGCGAAGGCCCCGGTCCACCCGCATGGGTGGACCGGGGCCTTCGCCGTGGCCGTGACGGGCTCCGGAGGACCCGGAGGACCGGGAAGCGCGACCGCCGCGCGGGCCCCCGGACGGCACCGGGACCGCCCGCCCGTCAGCCGTAGACGGTTCCCCGGCCGTCCCCGGGCGGGCGTCCCGCGTTCTCGCGCAACGGCAGCCGGATGGAGGTCTGGGGCTCGTCCGTCATCAGCGGGACCAGGTCCTCCGGCGGTGCGTCGGGGTCGGCCGGGGTGCCGGTGGGCTCGTCGGTCGGAATGCCGGGGAACGGTTCGGGCAGGCCGCCGGTCGGCTCACCGCTCGGCACCGGGCAGTCCCTCGCCGCACCCGGTTCACGCGGCGCCACGACGGCCTCGCCCGGCGGTGTCGTCCCGGCGGGCGGGCAGTCCTCCGGCGCCGGGGTCTCGGGCTTCGGCCGCGCGCTCGGCGCGGGGGAGGTCCCGGGCAGCGGCCCGGTGATGTCCGTCTCGGGCGCGTAGGGCGGGGGCTCGGCCGGAGCGTGGTCGCGGGCCCCCTCGTCGCCGGTGGGCCGGGCGATCCACCGGCCGTGCGCGGAGTCGACGACGAGCAGTTCCGTGAGGGCGCGGGCCGCCGGTGCGACGACGACGGTCCGGGCCGGGTCGTAGCCGGTCCACGCCTCTCCCCGCTCCGGAACCCGCACACCGTCCGCGCCGGCGGGCCGGCCCAGCGGGTTCCCGCAGGCGCAGCGGACCCGCGGCAGGCCTCGCCCGTCCACCAGGACCGCGGTGCCGCCCTGGAGGACGGCGGGGAAGGCGGTGGCGGCGCCGTCGCGGAATCCGTGGTCGGTCACACGGGTGTCGGCGCGCAGGACGACCGGGGTGAGCCCGCGCAGGAAGCCGGCCACCTCGGCCGCGGGGACCCCGGCGGCACGGGCGAAGGCCTTCTGCCGGGCGGGGTCGGCGGCGAGCAGGCGGATCTGGCGGGCCACGTCGCACGAGGAGACGGAGCGGACGCCGCCGTAGAGGCCGGGGGTGGATCCGGGCAGGGTGTGCGGGCCGGAGCCCTCGGGGGCGGGGGCCCGGTGGGACGGGGTGGCGCTCGCCGCCGCCCCGGAGCGGCGCGCCGTGGACGCGGTGAACGGGTCGGGGCCGTGCGCGGCGGCCGGCTGGAGCAGGATCTCGCCCGCACCGGCCGTGCCCTCGGTCCCGAGGCCGCCGCCCGGGGCGTTCCGCGCGCAGCCGGTGGTGGCGAGCAGGCCGGCGCAGAGCGTGGCGAGGACGGCGTGGCGCAGGCGCGGGGGTGCGTGCACGTGGGGTCTCCTGCCTGGTCACGGGTCCGTTCGGGTCTCCTCATGTCTGCCGCAGTTCCCCGTGGGCCGCAAGCGGGCGGGTGCGGTGCGCCCGGGGTGCGGGCCGCCACTCCCCCACCGTATTGAACACGTTCAAGAAAGGTTCTAGAGTCGGCCGCGACACTGCTTGAACACGTTCAATCAAGGGGGTGGTCCGCCATGGGGGTCCTGGTGGACCTGATCGTGATGCTGGGCATGCTGGTGATCGTGCCGACGGGGCTGCGGCTGACGCGGGACCCGTCGCTGGACCGGATCCAGCGGTTCTGGCCGCTCTTCGCCGTACCGGGGGCGGTCTCCCTGTGGCTGCCGCGCGGTCCGGCCGCGACAGCCCCGGCGCTCTGCTACGCGGCCGGCGCCCTCCTCCTCGCACTGCACGCCCCGCCCCGGCTGCTTCGGCGTCCCGCGCCGCTGCGGGCGTGGCGGACCGCGCCCGCCGAGATCGCGCTGCTGACGGCGCTCGTCACTCCGGCCGTCGCGGCGGCCGCTCTGGTCGCCGAACGCGCCGGACAGCCGCTCCTCGGCTTCGGCACCGGCATCCTGGCGCTGACCGTGCCGCATTTCCACTTCGCGGGCTTCGCCGCAGCGCTGGTCGCCGGGCTCGTCTGCCGGGCCGAGGCCGGTCCGGCGGGACGGTTCGCCGCGCTGAGCGTGCCGCTGGGCACCCTGCTGGTCCTGGGCGGCTACTTCGTCGGCGACTACGCCGAACTGGCCGGCGCCGTCGTGCTCACCGCCGGGATGTGGGGCGTCGCCCTGCTGACCTGGCGCACAGTGCGGCCCGGCGCGGGCGACCGGACCACCCGGCTCCTGCTCGGCGCCTCGTCCGCCGTGCTCGCGGTCACGATGGTCCTCGCGCTCAGCTGGGCGCTGGGCGAGGCCACCGGGATCCCGCACCCCACCCTCGCCTGGATGGCCGCCACCCACGGCGTCGGCAACGCCCTGGGCTTCGCCCTCTGCTCCCTGCTCGCCTGGCAGCGGCTCGGCCGCCCCGTCCCCACCGGAGGAAGGTCCGCGTGAACGCCCTCAGCTACCCCGAAGCGGGTGCCACCCGGCTCGGCCCGCTGCCCGACGGCTACCACCATCTGCACCACCGCACCCGCGTCGGGCACGGCCGCGCCGACTTCGAGGCCGCCGGCGCGGCGATCACCGGCTTCCGGATGCACCGGGCCTCCGGGGCCCGGGTCACCGCCTCGTCCGCGCGCGCCGAGCCCGGTGCGTCCGTTCGGGTGGCGGCGGCCCTCGGCCGGCTGCGGATCAGCGCGCCCTGCCGGGTGATCTGGGCCGAGTACGGGAACGAGCGGACCGGCTTCGCGTACGGAACGCTGACCGGGCACCCCGAGAGCGGCGAGGAGTGCTTCGTGGCCGAGCTGGCGGACGACGGCACGGTCACCTTCACCGTGATGGCGTTCAGCCGGCCCGCCCGCTGGTACACCCGGCTCGCCGGGCCGCTCGTTCCCGTGGCGCAACGCTGGTACGCGCGCCGGCTGGGCCGCACGCTGCGGCGGCTGGTCGCACAGGAGCGGCGGGCCCGGGGCCGATGAGCCGGGGGCCGGTGGCGGGCCGATACTGGAGGCGATGCAGTGGTTCACCGCGGACGGGTACGAGCTGGGCCGGCTGATCTTCCAGAAGGCCCTGGCCGTGGTCTATCTGACCGCCTTCCTCACCGCCGCCCTCCAGTTCCGGGCGCTGATCGGCGACCGCGGCATGCTGCCCGCCCGCGACGTGCTGCGGCGCACGACCTGGCGCACCGCCCCGGGACTCTTCCGGTTCGGTTTCTCCGACCGTCTCTTCGCCCTGGTGGCGTGGACGGGGTGCGCGGTCGCCGTCGCCCTGCTCGCGGGGGCGGACCGCGCCGTGCCGTTGTGGGCGTGTCTGCTGCTGTGGGCGGTGCCGTGGGTGCTGTACCTGTCGATCGTGCAGGTCGGCGGGGTCTGGTACGGCTTCGGATGGGAGTCGCTGCTCCTGGAGACGGGCTTCCTCGCCGTCTTCCTGGGCAACGACGACTCCGGGCCGCCGCTGCTCGTGCTGTGGCTGCTGCGCTGGCTGCTGTTCCGGGTGGAGTTCGGCGCGGGACTGATCAAGATCCGGGGCGACGCGTGCTGGCGCAGGCTGACCTGTCTGGACTTCCACCACGAGACGCAGCCGATGCCGGGGCCGCTCAGCTGGTTCTTCCACCATCTGCCGCGCCCCCTGCACCGCGCCGAGGCGGCGGCCAACCATGTGACCCAGCTGCTGGTCCCGTTCCTGCTGTTCACCCCGCAGCCGGTGGCGGGCGCGGCGGCGACCCTGATGATCGTCACCCAGCTGTGGCTGGTGCTCTCCGGGAACTTCGCCTGGCTCAACTGGCTGACGATCGCGCTCGCGCTGCCGGCCGTGGACTGGCCGCTCGTCGCCGGGTCCCGGCCGGCCCTCCCGGAAGCTCCCCTCTGGTACGAGGTGCTGGTCGTCGCCGTCACCGCGCTGGTCCTGGCCCTCAGTTACCGCCCGGCCCGCAATCTGGTCTCCCGCCACCAGGTGATGAACCGCTCCTTCGACCCACTGCGCCTCGTCAACACGTACGGAGCCTTCGGCAGTGTCAGCCGGGTCCGGCTGGAGGTGGTGGTCGAGGGCACCAACGAACGGGAACTCCACCCGGGGACGGTCTGGCGGGAGTACGGCTTCCACGGGAGACCGGGCGATCCCCGGCGGCTGCCGCGCCAGTTCGCCCCGTACCATCTGCGGCTCGACTGGATGATGTGGTTCGCGGCGCTCTCCCCCGCGTACGCCCGGCCCTGGTTCGGCCCGTTCGTGGAACGGCTGCTGGCCGGTGACCGGGACACGCTGCGGCTGCTGCGGCACGATCCGTTCCCGGACGCGCCCCCGGCGTACGTCCGCGCCCGGGTCTTCCGCTACCGGTACACCACCTGGAGCGAACTGCGGGCCACCGGCCGCTGGTGGCACCGCGTCCCCGTCCGCACCTTCATGGCCCCGACCCGGAACGGACCGTCCTAAGGCGTGTCCGGAAAGTCCCGCCTGCTCGGCGACGCCCTAGCGGTCCGCGTCGCGGGCGCGCAGCAGCCGGCTGATCTGCTTGACGAGTTCGTCGTCGCTGCTGACCCGGGCGCCGGAGACCAGCGCGCCCAGCCGCTCCGCGGTCTGGAAGTCGTAGGCGCGCTCCACCTCCTCGCCGGGGACGTTCGCGTACTCCTCCTTGGCGCGGAAGCCGACGGTCAGGTCCACCACCTTGGCGATGATCCAGGTCAGGACGAAGGAGAAGGCGATCACCGAGACGATCGCGACGAGCTGTTTGCCGAGCAGCCCCCAGCCGCCGCCGTAGAAGAGGCCCTCCTTGCCGCTGATCCGGGCGGTGGCGAAGAGGCCGACCATGATCAGGCCGATCAGCCCGCCGACGCCGTGCACCCCGACCACGTCGAGCGTGTCGTCCACGTTGAAGCGGAACTTGAGCGTGATCGCGAAGGCGCACACCGCGCCGACGACGAGACCGGTGATCACGGCTCCGAGGGTGTTGATCTCGCCGCAGGCCGGGGTGATCGCGACCATGCCGGCCACGGCCGAGGAGACGACGCCCATCGTGGTGACCCGGCCGGTGCGCCACTTCTCCACCAGCGGCCAGGTGACCATCGCGCCGGCGGCGCCGAGCTGGGTGTTGATGAAGGCCGCGGCGGCGGTGCCCTGGTCGGTCAGCGCGGAACCGGAGTTGAAGCCGAACCAGCCGAACCAGAGCAGCCCGACACCGATGACCACCAGCGGAATGTTGTTCGGGCGCTCCTCGCGGCGGGCGAAGTCGCGCGGTGCCCGCAGCACCAGCGCGACGGCCAGCCCGGCGACACCCGAGTTGAGCTCCACCGGGAGCCCGCCGGCGAAGTCGAGTGCGCCGAGGTGCTTCACGATCCAGCCGTCGGGGTCGAACACCCAGTGGGCGATGGGGATGTACACGATGAGCAGCCAGAGCACGACGAAGACGAGCCAGCCCCTCATCGTGGCGCGGTCGGCGATCGAGCCGCTGACCAGGGCCACGGTGATGACGGCGAAGCCCATCTGGAAGGTGCTGTAGACGTAGGTGGGGATGTGGCCCGTCAGGGTCGTGAGCCCGATGTCGTGCATGAAGACGTGATCGAGGTTGCCGATGAGTCCGGCGCCCCCGACGTCGGGGCCGAAGGCCAGGGTGTAGCCGATGGCCCACCAGACGAGCGTGCCGAAGGCCAGCGCGGCGAAGCTCATCTTGATCATCATGAGCACCTGACGGGTGCGCACCATGCCGCCGTAGAAGAACGCGAGGCCGGGCGTCATCAGCAGCACCATGGCGGTGGAGGCCAGCAGCCAGGCGGTGTCGCCGGAGTCGTACGCGGCCGGCATCGGCGCGGGAGCGGTGTTCATCGGCGGATCCCTCGGGTCGTGGGGGCGGGGCGGGCCGGGTGCTTACGGCTTGCGGAGATCGGGCGCGGGGTGACCGGTGAGCAGCCGGCGTACGGCCTGGTGGGCCGCCTCGTGCGCGGCGGCGACCAGGACCGGGCTGTCGTCCAGGACCCGCGCCCAGGCGCCGCAGTCGTGGGGCAGGACGCTCACCCCGTGGAGCACGCCGAGCCCGTCGAGCGCGTCGTGCAGGGCGTCGGCCAGCGCGGCGGCGGGGACCCGGTCGGTCACCGCGTAGAGCGTGGCCACGTGGTCGCGGCCGGCGAAGACCCCGGGGCCGAGGACGCCCGCGCCGTCGCGCCCCGGGGCGAGCCGCAGGGTGTCCAGGGCGAGGAGCGCGCCGTCGGGCCGGGCGATGCGCAGATCGGTGGCGAGCACCCGGTAGGCGTGGCGCTCGCCGCGGGCGAGGCGTCCGGCGGTGACGGTCTCGCCGAGGACGACGGTGGCGCCCGGGGCCACCGTGACCTCGGTGCGCTGGTAGAAGCGCGCGTCCCGGAACGGGATCAGCGGGTCGGGCAGGTACTCGACGTAACTCCCCGCCGCGGCCGTCAGGTGCACCCGCTGGCTCGCGTAGTCGTGCTCCATGCGGAAGATCTTGGTGGCGGCCTGGGTGGTGAGGTGGACCTCGGTGTCCGGGCCGCAGCGGAAGTCCATCCGGTAGCGGTCCGCCTGGGCGATCCCGCCGCCGGTCGCCATCATGTAGACGTAGCTCATGCCGGGCCGCGCCGGGTCGATCCAGAGCGGCCGCATGATCTGGAGCGGGGTCTTCTGGTAGCGCTCGACGAGTTCGGTGCGCTCGCCCCGCACCGCGAAGGCCAGGTCGAGGATGCCCACCTTGGCCGGGGAGCCGGGGGCGAGCGTGTCCGGTACGGAGGCCAGGGACGCCACCTCCGGGGGGACGCGGACGGGGGTGTAGTAGTCCTCGGCGAGGCGGTCGGCGCGGGGCCGGTGCGGGGCGAGCGTCATGTCAGATCAGCACCTTGCGGCGCGACTCCAGGAAGACCGCGATGTCGTCGATGCCGACGCCGGTCAGGCAGTCGGTGAGGACGACGGGGCGCTCGCCCCGGACCCGGTGGGCGTCGGACTCCATGACGCCGATGTCCGTGCGGACGTACTGCGCGATGTCGATCTTGTTGATGACGAGCAGGTCGGAGTCGGTGATACCGGGGCCGCGCTTGCGGGGCATCTTCTCGCCCTCGGCGGTGTCCAGCACGAAGAGGAAGAGGTCGACGAGCGCGGGGCTGAACGTCAGGGTGAGGTTGTCGCCGCCGGACTCGTAGAGCAGCGTGTCGACGTCCGGGAAGCGCTCCAGCATCTCGGCGCCGGCCGCCAGGTTCATCGTGGGGTCGTCCCGCACGGCGGTGTGCGGGCAGGCGCCCGTCTCCACGCCGACGACCCGCTCCGGTTCGAGCACTCCGGCCAGGGTGCGGCGGACGTGCTGGGCGTCCTCCTGGGTGTAGATGTCGTTGGTGATGACGGCGGGACGGTGGCCGCGTCCGATCAGGACGGGGACCAGCGCCTCGATGAGCGCGGTCTTGCCGGATCCGACCGGTCCGCCGATGCCGACCCGCAGTACGTTGTCGTCCATGGTGCTCCCTCGGGGAATGAGTGGGTGTCAGCTCGCGAAGAGCCGGGCCTCGGCGCGCTCGTGGCGGCCGGACATGATGTCGGAGGCGAAGACGGTGGCACCGAGGTCGTCGAGATCGCGGCGCAGGGCCGCCTCGACGGTCTCCTCGATGACGGGGGCCGCGCCGCGCAGCAGGGTCTGCGCCGTTCGGTGGTCGGTCAGCCGGAGCCGCAGCGCGGCGCCCGCGAAGCTGACGCAGAAGGCGAACAGATCGGCGGCGACGGCCTGGCGGGCCGGGACGCCCGTCGCCGCGTAGATGACGCCGGCCGCCACCGCCTGGGTGCCCGGTGCCTCGCCGCGCACGACGCGCTCGAAGTAGCCGGCGATCTCCGGGCGTCCGAAGACCTCGCTGCCCAGGTCGAGGAGCTGGCGTCCGGTCCGGGTGGCGGCCTGGCGCATCTCCCGGCCGAGCTTGGTGGCCAGCAGATGGTGGTCGACGCGGACGACGGCGTCCGGCTCGCCCGCCGCCGTGGCGCGGTGGGCGAGCGCGAGCGCGGTGGCGTCGGCGGGGCCGACGCCGTGCCGCAGCAGGTCGCCCAGGAGGTCCGGCAGGCTCTCGGCGTCCACGGCCCCGGCCTGCGCGTACCCCTCCAGGCTGTGCGACAGCGTGTAGAAGCCGCTGGGGAAGGCGGAGTCGGTGAGCTGGAGGCTGACCAGCAGGGACCCGAGGCCCGCCCCGGCGCCGCCACCGGTCGCGGTGGCGGCCTCCTCGCGGGCTTCGCTCTCGTTGCGGTACATCGCCCCTAGACCAGGAAGTAGAGGTGGTTGAGGGGCAGCTTCTCGGCCGGGTCGATGGTGGCGACCTTGCCGTTGAGCGTGACCTTGAACGTCTCCGGGTCGACCTGGATGTCCGGCAGGGCGTCGTTGCGGACCATGTTGTGCTTGCCGATGGTCCGGGTGCGGCGCACCGGGAGGACCTTGCGCTCCAGGCCGAGTGCCTCGGGAACCCCGGCGGCGATGCCCGCCTGCGACATGAAGGTGGCGTGCGTGGCCTGGTGGGCCTTGCCGTACTGGCCGAACATCGGCCGGTAGATCACCGGCTGCGGGGTCGGCAGCGAGGCGTTGGGGTCGCCCATCTGCGCCCAGGAGATGATGCCGCCCTTGATCACCATCTTCGGCTTGGCGGCGAAGGAGTGGATGGGCCAGAGCACGATGTCGGCGAGCTTGCCCTTCTCGATGGACCCGACGTGGTCGGCGATGCCGGAGGCGATGGCCGGGTTGATGGTGACCTTGGCGAGGTAGCGCAGCACCCGCTCGTTGTCGTTCCGCTTGGAGTCGCCCTCCAGCACACCGAGCTTGTCCTTGCAGTGGTGCGCGATCTGGAAGCAGCGGGTGAAGGACTCCCCGACGCGGCCCATGGCCTGGGAGTCGGAGGAGACGATGCTGATGACGCCGAGGTCGTGGAGCACCGATTCGGCGGCGATCGTCTCGGCCCTGACCCGGCTGTCGGCGAAGGAGACGTCCTCGGGGATGTCGTGGCTGAGGTGGTGGCAGACCATCACCATGTCGAGGAGTTCGTCGACCGAGTTCTTGGTGTACGGCAGGGTCGGGTTGGTCGAGGACGGCAGGACGTTGGGCTCTCCGGCGATCCGCAGGATGTCGGGGGCGTGACCGCCGCCCGCGCCCTCGCTGTGGAAGGTGTGGATGGCGCGGCCGTCGATCGCGGAGCGGGTGTCCTCGAAGAAGCCGCTCTCGTTGAGGCTGTCGGTGTGGATGGAGACCTGGACGTCGTGGGCGTCGGCGACGTTCAGCGCGTTGTCGATGACGGCCGGGGTGGCGCCCCAGTCCTCGTGGACCTTGAGCCCGCAGGCACCGGCCTCCACCTGCTCGTTGAGGGCGGCCGGCAGACTGCCGTTGCCCTTGCCCATGATGCCGAGGTTGACCGGCATCGTCTCCGCTGCCTGGAGCAGCTTGGCGATGTTGTACGGGCCGGGGGTGCACGTGGTGCCGTTGGAGCCGTCGGAGGGGCCGGTGCCGCCGCCGATGAGGGTGGTGATGCCGTTGGTCAGCGCCTGCTCGGCCTGTTGCGGGGCGATCAGGTGGACGTGGGTGTCGATGGCGCCGGCGGTGGCGATCAGGTGCTCGCCCGCGATGGCCTCGGTGCCGGGGCCGATGACGAGGTCCGGGTCGACGTTGTTCTGGGTCTGCGGGTTGCCGGACTTGCCGATGCCGACGATGAAGCCGTCCTTGATCCCGATGTCGCACTTGACGACGCCGACCACCGGGTCGATGACGACCACGTTGGTGATGACGGTGTCCAGGGCGCCCTGGGCGGCGGTGGCCTGCGGGTCGGCGGCCATGCCGTCGCGCATGGTCTTGCCTCCGCCGTAGACGACCTCGTCGCCGTACAGGCCCTCGCTGTAGTCCTTCTCGACCTCGACGAGCAGGTTGGTGTCGGCGAGGTAGAAGCGATCGCCGACCGTCGGGCCGAACATGTCGGTGTACTGCTTGCGCGGGATGATGGGCATCAGCGCGAACCCTTCTTCTTTTCCTTGGCGGCCTTGGAACCGGACGAGCCCTTGGCGCCCTTGCCGGAACCGGCCGTTTCCCGGGCGCCCTGGAAGCCCATCTCGATGGCCTTGCGGAAGGCTTCGAAACGGGCCGGGTGGGAGGCGAGGCTGCCGTTGAGCAGTCCGCTGAAGCCGACGAGCCGGCCGGTTCCGGCGTACGCGCAGAGCTCGACCTCGCGCGAACCGCCGGGTTCGAACCGCACGGAGGTGCCGGCGGCGATGTTGAGGTGCATGCCCAGCGTCTCCTGGCGGTCGAACGACAGGGCCGAGTTGACCTCGAAGAAGTGGTAGTGGGAGCCGACCTGCACCGCGCGGTCACCGGTGTTGCTCACCTTGACCTTGAGGGTGCGGCGGCCCGCGTTCAGTTCGATGGGGTCCTTGCCGTACAGATATTTCTGACGGAACGTCATGCGATGCTCCCGATGGCTCGGTCCGCGCCGGCGGCGGACGGGTGAGGGTGGTGCGGATGCGGGGGTCCCGGCGCGTGCGGCCCGTGGCCGTGCGCGTCGTCCGGGGGGTGCGCGTGGGGGTGGGGGTGCGCGTGGCCGTGGCCGTGGTCCTCGCCGGGCGGGTGCGTGTGGGAGTGGCCGTGGTCGTCGGCGGCGGTCAGACCGGCGGCGACGCCGTCGTCGCCGTACTCCCGCCACCGCCGCCGGGCGTCGGACACCCGCTCCGCGAGCACCCGGCGCAGCGCCGGTGGCGAGAGCAGCGGCTCCGCCGGGTCCACCGGCACCGTCCCGTCGGCCCCGGCCGCCTCCGGCAGCGCGAACGCGGCCGGCAGCAGCGCCACCCGCCGCGCGCCGAGCAGCCGGCACCGCCGGACGCCCTCGGCCGGATCGGGGTCGCCGCCGGAGAACGCCACCTCGACGAGGCCCTGCCGGCCGTAGCGGCGCACCAGCGCGGCGACGCGGTGGAGTTCGGCGTCCTCGAAGGGGTCCCCCGCCGGGGCGGTGATCAGCAGTGCGGTGCTCTCCTCCACCCGTCCCGCCGCCGCGCGCAGCCAGCCGACGAGGTGCTGGGCGGTGCCGAAGGGTGCGGCGAGCAGGGTGGTGCCGCGCGCGCCGGGCGGGACCGCGCGCAGGGTGCGGGCGGTGTCCGCGACGAGTCCGGGCTCCCGGCCCAGCGTCATGGGGACGACGACGGTCTCCTCGCCCCGGCGGCCGTGGGCGGTGACGGTCCGGAACAGGGCGCGCCCGGCGGGGACGACGGTCACCCCGTCGGCCGCGAGGCCGTCCAGGGCGCTCCCGTGGGCGGCCTCGTGGCCGCAGACGGCGATGACGGCGCCGCGTTCGGCCACGGTCAGCCGCCGATGGGGTCGTGGCAGGACACCAGCTTGGTCCCGTCCACGAAGGACGCCTCGACCTGGAGCAGGCCGAGCATCTCCCGTACGCCGTCCATGGTGTCGGCCTCGCCCACGACATGGCGGCCCAGTTCCATGCAGTCGGCGACGCTCTTGCCGTCGCGGGCCGCTTCGAGGATCGCCTCGGTGATCAGCGCCACCGATTCGCTGTAGTTGAGCTTGAGTCCGCGGCTCTGGCGTTTGCGCGCCAGATCGGCCACGACGTAGACGAGCAGTTTGTCGATCTCGCGGGGGGCGAGGTTCATCGTCGGTACCTTCCTGGGGTGAACGGGCGGGTGGGGGCGGGGCCGGGTGCGGTCAGTCGCTCCGGCGCAGACGGGGCAGGAGCGGTACGGCGGCCAGCAGGGCCCAGGTGGTGAGGATGAAGGGCCAGGTGAAGGTGTGGCCGCCGAAAGGTTTGAAGAAGGAGGTCAGCGAGGCGGTGAGCCCGGTGCTGGCCGCCGCGCCGAACAGGGCGTAGACGCCGGTCCAGACGGTGTTGGCCATGAAGACGGCGCCCAGGGCGATGGCGACGAGGACCGCGTTGTAGCCGTAGATGCCGTTGGAGATCAGCTCGGTGGGGGCGCCGAGGAGCCAGGCGGCGACGATCCCGGTCACGCTGCCGAGGGCGGCGTAGAGCACGACGCGCACGGAGGCCAGGGCCAGGCCGACGAGCATGATGAGGCCGACGTACCAGCTCTCGACCAGGAAGATCTGCGAGACGTTGTTGAAGAACGCGTGCCACAGGACGTCCCACGACATGGCGGTGTCGCCGCTGGTGGTGCTGGAGACCGCCTTGGGCGCCCCGTGCCAGACGCGTGAGAAGGACGGGGCTCCGACCACCATCACCCCGGAGACCAGGCAGAAGGGGGCGGTCATGGGGGTGAGGCCGTACGGGGTGAGGAACGTGCTGAGCGTCGCCATGAGGACGGTGCACATGACGGCGCCGATCACGGTCAGCACATAGGTGGCGGGGTGGTGGCCCAGCGAGGAGACGAGGGCGATGCCGGTGAGGCAGCCGGCGAAGCCCTGGAGGCCGAGCGCGATCTTGCCCCGGTCGACGTCCAGCGCGTAGGCGGTGGCGGTCGCGATCAAGGTGCCGAGCGTGGCGAACAGGCCGGTCTCCCAGCCCGCCACCCAGAGTCCGACGAGGATCGCCGCCCCGGTCAGCAGACTCGACTGGAAGTCGACCTGGCCGACGCCCCGTAAGGAGGCCAGCAGATACGCGGACGGCTGACGGCTCTCCAGCCGCCGGACGATGTCCGGCTCGGCGAGGGGCATGACGTGCTCCAGGGGCGCGACAGACGATGCCCCACGCGCGGGAGTGCGGTGTGGCATATGACGACATATGCCATCCACGCACAGAGTGGTGACCTTCTCACCCCGTGTGCGCGTCCGGTAGGCCAGTCAGGTACAGCCGCGGTCCGGTGGGCGCGCTCGGGCCTGCCGGGCGCGCACCCGTTCCGTAGGTTCGCGGCATGCGCCGGAAGATGAGGTTGCACCTCCGTACCCACCCCGACCACCACCCCGGGGTGCAGTGGTCCGTCGTGGCCGTCGTCGCGGTCGGCGGCGCCGCCGGGGCCGCCGCCCGGCACGGCGCCGAGGACATCTGGCCGACGGCCGTGACCGCCTTCCCCTGGACGATCCTGCTGGTCAACACCGTGGGCTGCTTTCTGATGGGCGTGCTCATGGTCACCCTGAAGCTGCGCTTCCCACAGGCACCCCGGCTGATCAGCCCGCTGCTGGGCACCGGGGTCCTGGGCGGCTTCACGTCCTTCTCGCACTACACGGACAACGTGCGCCAGCTCTTCGACAACGACGAGCCCGGATACGCGGTCGGCTGTCTGGTGTTGACGGTGGTCGCCGCGCTGGCCGCCGTCACCGCGGGCGCGCTCCTCACCCATCTCGCCTTCGGGCGCTCCTACCGCACGGAGGACGACGCCCCGTGACCGACATGCTGCTCGTCCTGGCCGGGGGGCTGGTGGGGGCGCCGCTGCGCTATCTGCTCGGCGTCGACGCCAAGTTCCGTCTGCACAGCGTCTTCCCGTGGGGCACCTTCGCGGCCAACGCCGGCGCGGCCCTGATCCTCGGCTTCCTGGCGGAGGCGGTGACCGACGGCGAGCTGAGCACGCGGCTGAACCTGCTGCTGGCCACCGGGTTCTGCGGGGCGCTGTCGACCTGGTCGACCTTCTCGTACGAACTGCTCACCCTGACCTCGGCCCGCCGGCTGGCCCTGGCGGCCGGGTATCTGGTGCTCACCGTCGCCGCGGGTGTCGGGCTCTCGTTCGGCGGGGCCGCCGTGGCGGACGCCGTCTTCTGACCGCTCCGTGAGAACGGCTCCGGCCCCGTCCCTGGGCGGGGCGGGGCCGGAGCCGGTGTGACCGGGGGCGGAGCACTCAGTCGATGCCGGGCAGGATGTGCGGCTCGGCGAGGTCGTCCTCGTAACCGGCCAGCCGGATCGGTGCGGAGCGGGCCCAGACCTCGATGTTGCGGAGGGTCTCGGGCCGGCGGGCCCGCTCTCCGCGTCGTTCGGCGGGCCGGTTCTCGTGCTTCGTCAGTTCGGGTGTGGTCACCGCGCACTCCTTTGTGTCGCGTAGCCCCGGGCGCAACCGACGCTACGGCGTCATATCCGGTCGTCGACCGCCCATGTGCGGGGCAGGGCAGGATCTGTTCGGTCGCGGTGGCGCCGGGTGAGGGGCGGGACGCCGGTCCGGTTGACGGACCTGTCCCAGGACGGCCGAGGGGTCTTCGTGGATCCCTTGGTGGCGTCCGTTCCCCTCAGCGTAACCAAATGAGCGCTTCCCTGCTCGATGGAACGTGTGCAGTGAGTCACTTTCGGCCATTCCACAGGGAAAGACCCGGCCGGAATGGTGTCCGGCCGGGTCTTTTGGGGTCCGTGTGCCGCCCGGTGGCGGCCGCGCTCACCAGTTGGCGGGCGCGTAGTCCTTGAGGAAGCAGCCGTACAGCGCCTCGCCCGACTCGCCGCGCACGATCGGGTCGTAGACCCGGGCGGCGCCGTCGACCAGGTCGAGCGGGGCGTGGAAGCCCTCCTCGGCCAGGCGCATCTTGTCCGGGTGCGGGCGCTCGTCGGTGATCCAGCCGGTGTCGACGGCGGTCATCAGGATGCCGTCCTTCTCGTACATCTCCTGGGCGCTGGTGCGGGTCAGCATGTTCAGCGCGGCCTTGGCCATGTTGGTGTGCGGGTGGCCGGCGCCCTTGTACCCGCGCCCGAAGACGCCTTCCATGGCGGAGACGTTGACGACGTAGGCGTACTTGGCGGCGGTCGCGGCCATCGCCGGACGGAGCCGGCTGATCAGGATGAAGGGGGCGGTGGAGTTGCAGAGCTGGACCTCCAGCAGCTCGATGGGCTCCACCTCGTCGACTGTCTGGATCCAGCTGTTGCTGGCGTGCAGGTCCGGAACGAGCCCGCCCGCGTCGATCGCGGTGCCCGCGGCGATCCGGGCCGGCGACGCCGAACCGGTCACCAGCGCGAGTTCGGTGACGTCCTGCGCGGTCAGCCCCTCCGAGCGGGCGGCCGGCAGCGCGGCCACCCGGTCCACCGAACCGCTGCCGAAGGTGCCGATCACCTCGGCCGAGGGCAGTTCGCCCGCGGGCAGCGGGGCGGACTCGGCGGCGACCAGCTCGCTGTAGGCCTGCGGCGAGCGGCGGACCGTCTGCGCGGCGTTGTTGATCAGGATGTCCAGCGGCCCCTCGGCGGCCACGGAGTCGGCGAGCGCGACGACCTGGGCCGGGTCGCGCAGGTCTATGCCGACGATCTTCAGCCGGTGGATCCACGCGTCGCTGTCCGGCATCGCCTTGAAGCGACGGATCGCGTCGTTGGGGAAACGCGTGGTGATGGTGGTGTGGGCGCCGTCGCGCAGCAGCCGCAGCGCGATGTACATCCCGATCTTGGCGCGTCCGCCGGTGAGCAGCGCCCGGCGCCCGGTGAGGTCGGTGCGGGCGTCGCGGCGCGCCCGGTTCTCGCGGGCGCAGTCCTGGCAGAGCTGGTGGTAGAAGGCGTCGACCTCGACGTACCGCGTCTTGCAGACGTAGCAGGAGCGGGGGCGGCGCAGCACGCCCGCGATCTCGGCGGTGGCCGTGGACGACGGCAGGACGCCCTGCGTCTCGTCGTCGATGCGCTCGGCGGAGCCGGTCGCGGTGGCCTCGGTGACGGCCTTGTCGTGCGCGGTCTTGGCGGCCCGGCGCTCCTGGCGGCGGCGCTGCTTCACGGTCCGGTAGATTCCGGCCGTGGCCCGGCGCACCGCGATCGCGTCCGGGTGGTCGACCTCGATGGAGTCGAGCTCGTCGAGCACGCCCAGGCAGACGGCCAGCCGCTCCGGGTCGATCCCGGGACCGAATTCCCCGATGCCGGGCCCGGTCTGCGGGCTGTCCTCTGTCACCGTCATTGCCGTTCCTCTGTCTGTGTCCCTCGTGGCGGCGAACGCCCCGGTCAAGTCTGCCATGGGCCCGGGGCTGCTCCGCATCGGCGGAGGGGGACCCCGGCCGGGCCGCGCACCGGCCGTTTCCGCCGCAGTTGCGTCACATATGCTTCCCTGCGATACGGCGAGGCGAGGCCCTGGGGGCGGTACGTGACGGAACTTCCTGCGGGCGGGGCGGAGGTGTCCCCGGTCCGCGTCGACGCCGTCCCGGCCCAGCACGGCCCCGGCCCCGCGGGCGGTGGTTCGGTGTGGGACGTCGACGCCGTGATCCTGCTCGTCGAGGACGACGCGGGGGACGCGCTGCTGGTCGAGGAGATGCTCGCGGACGGCGAGCTGGACTCCGCGCTGACCTGGTGCCGGACGCTGGCCGAGGCCCGCACGTTCCTGGCCGGCTGCCGTACGCCCTGCTGTGTGCTGCTCGATCTCCATCTGCCCGACGCGGTGGGTGTGGACGCCGTCACCCGGCTCGTGGAGTCGGCGCCCGACGCCGCCGTGGTGGTGCTGACCGGCACGGCCGAGGCGGACACCGGGCTGGCCGCGGTGGCCACCGGCGCCCAGGACTATCTGGTCAAGGGCCGGCTCGATCCGCAGGTCCTGGGCCGCTCCGTGCGGTACGCGCTCCAGCGCAAGCAGGTCGAGCGGGCGGCGGGCGCGCTGCGCGCCAACCGGCTGATGGCGCAGGAGAACGCCCGGCTGGAGCGCGGGCTGCTGCCGGTGCCGCTGCTGCGCGACGGCGGTTTCGAGGCCGTGGCACGGTACGAGCCGGGACGGGCCCACGGGCTGCTGAGCGGTGACTTCTACGACGTGGTGCAGACGTCCGACGGGACCGTGCACGCGGTGATCGGCGATGTCTCGGGGCACGGGGCGGCGGAGGCCGCGCTCGGGGTCTGTCTGCGGGTGGCCTGGCGCACGGCGGTGCTGTGCGGGACCGACCGGCTCGAACAGGTCCGGGTCCTGGAGGAGATCCTGGTCGCCGAGCGGTCCGACCCGCATCTGTTCGCCACGCTCACCTCGCTGTCGTTCCCGCCCGGCGGCGACCGGGTCGACGTGGTCAGGGCCGGGCACCCCGGGCTGCTGCTGCGCAGCGGCACGTCGGTGAGCTGGTCCGAGCCGGATCCGGGGCTCGCCCTCGGGGTGCTCCCCGGCACCGGCCGCTGGACGGTGTCCGAGCTGGCGCTGCCCGCGGACGGCCGGATCGTGCTGTTCACCGACGGGCTCTTCGAGGGGCGCACCGGCCCGCGGACCCGGCTGGGCGAGGACGGGCTGCTGGCCCTGGCCCGCCGAAACGGTTCGCTCGGCGCCCGCCCCTTCGTCGACACGCTGGTCGCCGAGGCGTCCCGGGCCGCCGCACCCTACGGAGGGCTCGCCGACGACGTGGCGGTGCTGCATCTGGGCTGGGCGCGCGGGGGTGCGTGGTGATCCGTCCGCGCCCCTCGACGGATCCGTACCGTCCGGGTGCGATCGCGCGGCTGTCCGTGCAGAACTGGGTCCATCTGATCCTCGGCGGCTTCGTGCTCGTGGTGTGCGGGGCGCTGGTGACCGGCGGTCTCGTCCTGTCCCGGATGTCCGACCGCACGACGGAGCTGGTGGACCGGATCCAGCCCGCCAGGTCCTCGTCCTTCCAGCTCCAGAACGCCCTGCTCGACCAGGAGACGGGGGTGCGGGGCTTCGCGCTGACCGGCGACGACTCCTTCCTCGACCCGTACCAGGCGGGGCGGCGGGCCGAACAGGTGCGGCTGGCCCGGGTCCGGGCGCTGGTCGGGGACGAACAGCCCTTCGCCGAGGACCTGGACCGGATCGAGGCCGCAGCGCGCGGCTGGCGCGCGCATCACGCGCAGCCGCTGATCGCCGCCGTCCGCAGCAGCGGCCCGGCCTCGGAGACCTCGCAGCCGATCCGGGGCAGCAAGGACGGGTTCGACACGCTGCGCCGCCTGTACGCCACGCAGCAGGACCATCTCGACACGGCGCGCGACCATGCCCGCGCCGATCTGGAGCGGGCCCGCACCACGCGCGACGAGGTGGTGATCGCCCTGGTCGCGGGGCTGCTGCTGGCGGTGGTCTCGCTGAGTCTGCTGCTGCACCGGACGGTGGGCCGGCCGCTGAACCGGCTGAGCGCCGCGTCCGACCGGGTGCGGGCGGGGGCCTTCGGCAACCGGATCGAGGTGCGGGGCCCCTCCGACGTCCGGGCGGTCGCCGCCGCCGTCGAGGACATGCGCCGGCGCATCGTCGACGAGCTGGCCGGGTCCCGGGAGCGCGAGGCGCTGCTGGACGGGCAGGCGCAGGAGCTGCGGCGCTCCAACGCGGAGTTGGAGCAGTTCGCCTATGTGGCCTCGCACGACCTCCAGGAGCCGCTGCGGAAGGTCGCCTCGTTCTGCCGGCTGCTGGAGAAACGGTACGGCGGTGAGCTGGACGAGCGCGCCCACCAGTACATCGACTTCGCGGTGGACGGGGCGGCGCGGATGCAGGTGCTCATCGACGATCTGCTGACCTTCTCGCGGGTGGGCCGGGTCCACGACCGGTGGCGGACGGTTTCGCTCGACGCCTGCCTGGACCGCGCCCTGGCCGATCTCGCACTCGTCGTCGAGGAGTCCGGGGCCACCGTCGTCCGCGAGGCCCCGCTGCCGGAGGTCACCGGCGATCCGACCGCGCTCGCGATGGTGTGGCGGAATCTGATCGGCAACGCCGTGAAGTTCCGGCGGCCGGAGGTTCCGTGCCGGATCCGGATCGACTGCGTCCGGCAGGACGGGACCTGGCAGCTGTCGGTGACGGACAACGGCATCGGCATCGCCCCCGAGTCGGCCGAGCGGGTCTTCGTGATCTTCCAGCGGCTGCACGGCCGGGACGCCTACGAGGGCACGGGGATCGGGCTGGCGCTCTGCCGCAAGATCGTCGAGGTCCACGGCGGCGGGATCGGCATCGACGTCGAGCACACCGGGGGCACCCGGGTGCGGTTCACCCTGCCCGTCGACGGGCAGCGCCCGCGACCGGCCGCCGACCGCCCGGACCCCGCCGTCCCCGTGCCCGCTCCGGGAGGACCCGCGTGAGCGCCCCGCGCCCCGGGCCGTCCGACGGGTCCCGGCACGACCGCCCGCCGCCGCGGCGGCCGGAGGCCGGGGCGCGGCGGATCTCCGGGGATCCACCGGGCCCTGTCCGGAGTGGGACGGCCGTGCGCGGGTATGCGGACGCCGAGACATGGTCACCGACCTCCCCTGCGTCGCCCTGGCGGGAGCACATGAACGAACAGGTCACCTCCCGGTCGGCCGGGTGTCCCGACCGGGACCGGCCGCCGGAGGTCTTGCACAGCGCCGAGGTCTTCGACGGCGAGCCGGGCTGCATCGCGCGGGCCCGCGCCCTGGCCGACCGATTCCTGGCCCGCCTGGCCGTCGAATGGCTGGCGGTCTTCGGTGAGCACACCCGCAGCGATCTGATGCTGGCGGTGAGCGAGCTGGTCACCAACGCGGACCGCTACAGCCAGGGCCCGTACCTGCTGGAGCTGGAGGGCACCGCGCAGCGCGTCAGTGTGACCGTGTACGACAGCAGCACGTCCCTTCCGCATCTGTACGCCCCCGATCCCACGCGCCCCGGCGGGCACGGCATGGAGATCGTCGTGGCGGTCTGCGACCGGCTGACCGCCGAGCGGGTGCCGGTGGGCAAGCGCATCCGGGCCGAGTTCCAGCTGAGCAGCTGAACGCCCGAGCCGTGGGGCGGGCGGGACGCCGCCCGCCCCACATCCACAGCGGGCGCCCTCAGGCGCTCCCGGCCGTTCCCCGGCCTCCGCGCGGCACGTGGTCGAGGGCGCAGTCGCCGCACAGCCCGCCGCCCGGGGCCCGGTAGTAGAGGCAGCAGGTGCGCCGCCGGAAGCGGGGGCCGTACGGCGCACCCGTGCCGCGCAGAAGCGGGTCGTCGAGGAGTCCGGCGGCCAGGGCACGGGCGCGGGCCGCGGCGTCCGGCCGTCCGTGCGTGCGCGCCCACGCCGTCAACTGCCCGGCGGCGCCCGCCAGCGCGGATCCCGCGTTGCCCCACAGCAGCCGTTCGGACACCCGGGTGTCACGGCGGACCGCCGCGACGAGCGGGACGAGATGGCCGTGGAGGACCGCCTCCCGGATCCGGTCGGCGGTGCCGGGCAGACGGCTGTCCGCGTCGAGCCGGAGGTCGTCGGGGGTGGCCGCCCCCGGGTCCCAGCACAGCAGCTCCGGCCGCGGGTCGGGGAAGGTGCCCGTGAGCGCCGCCGGTCCGAGCGCGAGCGACCAGAGCCGGGACGCCAGACCCAGCTGTGCGACGGAGGCGGCGACCCGCCGCTCCGGTGTTCCGAGCCGCTGGGCGACGGTGTCGACACGCGCCGTGAGCGGGGCGTCCTCCCCCGCGTACAACCGGCTCAGCGGCCGGTGCGCGCCGCCCGGCACCGGGGCCGTCGCCACCGCGAAGAACCCGCCCGGACCTGCCGGTTCGCCCTTCGTCATCCGGTCCCCGCCTCCCCTCGCACGGTCACGTGCCGTGGTGCCGCGGCCACCGGCCGTGCCACGGTCCGCCGTTCACCGTACCGCCGCGGGATGATCGTTCTGACGTCACCCGCGAGGAGGACTACCGTCGGGAGGAGGACACCCGGGCTGCTCCCGTACTACCAAAGCAGTACGTGAAATCGCCGTCTCAGGGACGACGACGCGGAGGCTTTGAAGGGAGATCGTGGTGTACATGAGTTCCCTCGCGCTGTCCGTGCTGCTGTCACTGGTCTCCGCGGTCGCCTACGCGGCCGGGGCGATCGTCCAGGAGCGCGTGGCGGCGGCCACGGAGGACGGCGGTTCCCTCACCCCGCTGCGCAACCGCGTCTGGTGGGCGGCGGTGGTGCTGAACGGTCTGGGCGCGCTGCTGCACGTGGTGGCGCTGGCGTACGGGCCGCTCAGCCTCGTCCAGCCGCTCGGCGCGCTGACCATAGTCTTCGCCCTGCCGATGGCGGCCGTGTTCGTGCGCCGCAGGGCCGGGGCGACCGCCTGGCGCGGCGCGGTCATGGCGACCGCGGGTCTGGCCGGACTGCTGGCCCTGACCGGGAGTTCGGACGCGCACGCGCTCGGCGGTCCGCAGCAGCTGATGCTCGCCGTGGTGACGTTCGGCGCGGTGGCGGCGCTGATGCTGCTCTCGCGGGTCATGCGGCGGCCGGTGGTGCGCAGCGTGGTCCTGGCCGGTGCGGCGGGCGTCGCCTTCGGGATCGCCTCGGTGTTCACCAAGACCGTGGCGATGCGGTGGACGTCCGGTCAGGTCGGCGAGGGGCTGCCGTCGCTGCTGGTGATCGGGGCGCTCGCGGGGGCGGGGCTGCTGCTGTCCCAGGCCGCGTACCGGGGTGCCGGGCTGACGGCTCCGCTGGCCACCGTGACCGTGGTCAATCCGGTGGTGGCGGCGGCGGTCGGGCTCACGCTGTTCGGTGAGCAGTTCCGGCACGGCACGGCGGGGACCCTGCTCGCCCTGGTGTGCGGGGCGGTCGCGGCGGGCGGTCTGATCATGCTCACCACCGAACGGATGAGCGCGGAGCGCGGTGCGGACGCGTCGGCGGACTCCGCCGACCCGGGATCCGCCTCCTCCTCCACGCTCGCCCCCGCCCGCGCGGAGGGCCAGGATTTCGCCGGGCCCGCCGGCGCGCCGGCCCCGGTGGGCACACCGTCCGGCCGGCCGGACGGACCGCCGACGGCGGACGGGCCGGTCTCCCCGGCCGCGGTGCCCCTGCCCGCGCCCCAGAACCCGAAGCGCCCCTCGGTGGTGCTGGAGGCGATCCCGGCACCGCCGCTGCACCACCGGCTGTACCGGGTGGAGTTCGGACCGGAGCCGCGTCCGGGCGGCGGCGGGCGCAAGGGCGCCGAGCCCGTGGGCTCCGCCGCCGGGACCGGTGACCGGCCCGGCGTTCAGACGCTGACGCCGCCCGCCCTGAGGTAGGCCAGCGGGTCGATGTCGGAGCCGTAGCCGGGGCCCGTGCGGATCTCGAAGTGCAGGTGCGGTCCGGTGACGTTGCCGGTCGAACCGGAGCGGGCGATGCGCTGTCCGCCGCCGACGTGCTGGCCGGAGCGGACCAGCAGCGAGGAGAGGTGGGCGTACTGGCTGTACTTGCCGTCGCCGTGCCGGATGACGACCTGGTAGCCGTACGCCCCGCCCCAGCCCGCCGAGACGACCGTGCCGGGCGCCACGGACTTCACCGAGGTGCCGGTGGGCACCGGGAAGTCGACACCCGTGTGGTAGCCGCTCGCCCAGGAACCGGACTGGTGGTACGGGGTGCCGGTGCGGGCGGCGACGGGGGCGGTGAGCCCGGTGTGCTTCTGTGTCCGCTGCGGCTTGTGGGTCTCGGCCTTCTTGGGCTTGGCCGGGTGCGTCTGCCGGGGCTTCGCGGCGGGCGCGGGGTGCGTCCGCTTCTGGGTGGCGGCCGTCCCCGGCCGGGCCTGCTGGGTGTGCTCGGGCTGTGCGGCCTTGGGCGCGGCGGGGTGGGCCGCCTCGGGCGCCGCCTTCGACGCCGCGCGCTTCTGGCCGGCGGACGCGTCCTTGGAGTGGTCCGGGGAGGTGGCGCTCTTCTTCGCCGGCGTGGAGGAGACCGTCCGTGCCGCGCCCCCGATGCTGAGGCGCTGCCCCGGGAAGATCAGGTCCGGGTCGTCGCCGACGACGGAGCGGTTGTCCGCGTAGAGCCGCTGCCAGCCGCCCGTGACATGGCGCTCGGCGGCGATCCCGGAGAGCGAGTCGCCGCGCGCCACGGTGTACGAGTCGCGCACACCGGGCACGGTCGTCGGGGTCGCGGCGGGGGTGGCGGCCTTGGGGGCCGCGGACGCCCGGGTGGCGGGCTTCGCCTTCGTCACCGGGGACGTGTGCTCGGTCTGCGGGCTGATGTCGGGGGCGTCCCCGCCCCGGGACAGGCCCGCCTTCCCCGAGCAGACCGGCCAGGCGCCCGGTCCCTGGCCCCCGAGGACCTTCTCGGCGATGGCTATCTGCTGGTCCCGGGTGGCCAGGTCGGCGCGCGGCGCGTAGACCGTCCCGCCGTACGCGGCCCACGTCGACCGGGTGAACTGGAGCCCGCCGAAGTACCCGTTGCCGGTGTTGATGTGCCAGTTGCCGCTCGACTCGCACGCGGCGACCTTCTCCCAGACGTCCGCCGACGCCGCGCCCGCGGAGGCGGCGGTGATCAGCGGGAGGGCGATGCCCGCACCGCCCGCCGTCACCGTCAGCGAGACACGGTTGACGCGGCTCGGCTGGTACTTGCGGTGCCGTCCGTTCGCGGCCATGTTTTGGCTCCCCCACTGGCTGTAGGACACGTCGCAAGCGGTCAACTTATGTGCAGACAACGGGTGATGACAAGGGCACAGCGAGTTCCGGCCAAGGGTCCGAAAGAGGGGCGTACGGGGCGTCAGCGGAGCGCGAAGGTGGTGGACGGGGCGGTTCCCACGGAGCGCGCGGAGGCGCCCGGGGCCTGTCCGGTCACCCGGGCGGTGAGGGTGAGCAGGCGGACGCCGCCGTCCAGCGTGCGGGCGCCGGCGAAGCGGAGCCGGATCGGACGCACGGCGCCCGCGGGCAGCTCTCCGACCGCCAGGGTGAGGGTGTCGCCGCCGAGGGAGCCGTCGTCCGGCGGGGTCACGTCCTTCCACCGGCCGTCGTCGTACCACTGGACGCGCAGTTCCGCCGTCACCCGGCGGTTGTCCGAGCCCGGACCGCAGGTGCCGGAGGACTGCGGACCGTCGAGCCCGGTCACGCAGGCGCGGAATTCGGCCAGGGCCGTGGCCTGCGGATAGGCGGTGCGCGAAAGGTTGGTGGCGGTGTAGCGCACCTCGGTCCAGGTCCCGCGGTCCAGCGGGGCCGGTTCGTCGAGCCGGGCGCGGTCGAGCGACAGCGCCATCGGATGTACGCCGCCGTGGGCACGGACGAGCGTGCGGTTGCCGTCGGACACGCTGATGTCCAGCGGGAGCGCGTCCCCCTCCAGCCGGGGTCCCGCGTGCGGGGTGAGACCCAGGAAGGCGGTCGCCCCTCCGCTGGGGAGGCTCATCCGGAACGTGCCGGAGGCACCGTTCCCGTCCTCGGTGAGCGGCAGGTCCGTCCAGCCGTGGCCCGACTTCTCCTCCACGTCCGGCAGGGCGCCTCCGGAATGGCCGGATCCGATGTGCACCCGTACGACGACGTCCGGCCGGGCGGTGTCCCCGTTGGAGAGGTGCAGCATCATGCCGAGCCAGTCCGTGTAGGGGGCCATCTCCTCCAGCTTCAGCGAGACGGCCGCGGAGGGCGACGGACCCGGTTCCGGACCGGCTCCCCCGCCTCCGCCGCACGCCGCGACCAGGGCGAGCAGGGCGCATACGGCCGTACCGCGCAGCCGTCTCGTACGTCCACCGGACATCGTGCACCCTCCCCCGGGACCGAAGACCGCAGGCATCCTACGCGCTGCCCCGAGGTTCCCGACGGGCGTACGACGTCGGCCGGGGCCTGCGGAACGGCACCCGGGCCCCGCCGTCGCGGGGCCGGCGGGGTCTTGGCGACCCGGCCGGGACCCGCCCGCTCCGCGTCCGCCGTGACGGTCCGGATGCCCCGGGCCCCCATTGACACGGTCGGCGTCGGCCAGCGACGCTGGGCGCGATATCCCGGGAGAGCGCTCTCCGACTGTGTGGGAGCGCGGTGCGCGAAGGAGCACGGCCGCCATGACGGACGAAGAGATCGATGCGTTGCTCGACAAGCTCGACACGGCGGGAAGGGTGCGGCTGCTGACCGGGGCGAGCACCTGGCGCACCCACGGCGAGCCGGCGCTCGGGCTGCGGCAGCTCACCCTCTCCGACGGGCCGGCCGGGGTGCGCGGCGAGACCTGGGACGAACGCGAGACCTCGCTCGTCCTGCCCTCCCCCACGGCACTCGCCGCCTCCTGGGACGAGCGGCTGCAGACCGAACTCGGCGCCCTGCTCGCCTCGGAGGCCCGCCGCAAGGGCGTCGACGTACTCCTCGCCCCCACCCTCAATCTGCACCGCTCCCCGCTGGGCGGACGGCACTTCGAGTGCTTCTCCGAGGACCCGCTGCTCACCGGGCGGACCGGTGCCGCGCTCATCAGGGGCATCCAGTCGGGCGGAGTGGCGGCCACCGCCAAGCACTTCGTGGGCAACGACGCGGAGACGGACCGGCTGACCGTCGACGTCCGCATGGACGAACGGACCCTGCGCGAGGTCTATCTCGCCCCGTTCGAGGACGCCGTGGAGGCCGGGGTGTGGGCGGTGATGTCCGCGTACAACCGGGTGGACGGCGTCACGATGTCCGCCTCCCCCCTGCTGGAGAGCCCGCTGAAGGACGCCTGGGGCTTCGACGGGGCGGTCGTCTCCGACTGGGGCGGGGTGCGCACCCTGCTGGACTCCGCGCGCTCCGGCCAGGACCTGGCGATGCCGGGCCCGCAGGGGCCGTGGGCGGAGGGGCTGCTGGACGCGGTGGAACGGGGGCTGGTGTCCGCCGGCACGATCGACGACAAGGTGCGCCGGCTGCTGCGGCTGGCCGGGCGGGTGGACGCGCTGGGACCGGCCCGCCCCGCCCGGCGGCCGGCCCCCGCCCCCGACGCCGGCCGCGCCCTGCTGCGCCGCGCCGTCTCCGCCGGTGCGGTGCTGCTGCGCAACGACGCCGCCCTGCTGCCGCTCGACCCGGCGGCCCTGCGCTCGGTCGCCGTGATCGGGCCGCACGCCACGGCCGTGCGCGTCCAGGGCGGCGGCAGCGCCGAGGTGTTCCCCGAGAGCGTGGTCACCCCGCTGGCCGGGATCGAGAAGGCGCTGGACGGGGCGGCCGCCGTGTCCTACCGGCCGGGACTGCCGCCGTCGCCGCGCCCGGTCCCGCTCGGCCGCGACCGGTCCCGCGATCCGCGCACCGGCGAACCCGGCGTGCTCGTCCGCCTGCTGGACGCGGGGGGCCGCGAACTGCACGCCGAGCACCGGCTGTCCGGGCGGATCGTGGAACCGTCGGTCCCGGCCGGCGCGGCCGCCCTGGTGGAGATCCGGGCCCTGTTCCGGCCGGGCGCGAGCGGGGAGTGGACCTGGGCGGTGGGCGGCTGGGGCGATCTCTCGCTCTCGGTGGACGGGCACGAGGTGCTGAACGGCACGTTCCCCGTGGACAGCGACGACCCGACCCGGGTCCACGTCGCCCCGCCCCTGCGCACCGGCCGCGCCGCGCTGGTGGCGGACCGGGAGGTGGAGGTGGTGGCCCGGCGCTCGCTCACCCCGGGCTCCGGCGTGGCGACGGTCCTCGCCGCCGCACCGCCCCCGGCCGATCCCGAACGCGCGCTGGCCGAGGCGGTGTCGGCGGCCCGGGTGGCCGATGTCGCCGTGGTGGTCGTCGGAACGACGGAGCAGAGCGAGTCGGAGGGGCACGACCGTACGGATCTGGCCCTGCCGGACGGCCAGGACGCGCTGGTCGGGGCCGTGGCCCGCGCCAATCCGCGCACGGTCGTGGTCGTCAACTCCGGGGGTCCGGTCGCCCTGCCCTGGCACACGCGGGTGCCCGCGCTGCTGCTCGCCTGGTTCCCCGGGCAGGAGGCCGGTGACGGTCTGGCGGACGTGCTGTTCGGCCGGGCCGAGCCGGGCGGCCGGCTGCCCACGACCTGGGCCGCCGCGCAGCGCGACGTCCCCGTCCTCACCACCGCGCCGGGCCCGGACGGGACGCTGCGCTACGAGGAGGGCCCGCACATCGGCCACCGGGCCTGGCTGCGCTCCGGCGCCGCGCCGGCGTACTGGTTCGGCCACGGCCTCGGGTACACCGACTGGGAGTACCAGGAGCTGACCGCCCCCGCGTCCGTGGCGCCCGGGGAGTCCTTCGACGTCCACGTCCGGGTGCGCAACACCGGGCGGCGGCGCGGTCGCGAGGTGGTGCAGGTGTATCTGGCGCGGAAGGAGTCGGCCGTGGAGCGGCCGGTGCGCCGTCTCGTGGGATACGCGGCGGTGGAGGCCGATCCCGGCGGGAGCGCCGTCGCGGTGGTCCGGCTGGGCGGGCGCGCCCTGGCCCACTGGTCGCCCGAGCGGGGCGGCTGGGAGACGGAGCCGGGCGGGTTCACGCTGCTCGCGGGGCGTTCGGCGGGCGATCTGCCGCTTGCCGCCGGGCTCGTGGCCCAGGCGCCGCGGGACTCGGCGGGGAAAGGATCCGGTAACGGTTCGGAGCACGATGGAGAGCGCTCTCCGCTGATGCTATAAATGCGCTCATGACGGATGACCCGCGACCGGCCGGCACACCCACTCTCGAAGACGTGGCGAGGGCGGCCGGGGTCTCCCGCGCCACCGTCTCCCGGGTGATCAACGGCGTACGCAATGTGGACCCGGTGATCCAGGAGGCGGTGCGCCGGGCGGTCTCCGAGACCGGTTACGCGCCCAACCGGGCCGCGCGTTCCCTGGTGACGCGCCGCACCGACGCCATCGCGCTGGTGGTGTCGGGGGCGGGCGTGGAGTCCGAGCCGGTCGAGGGGGCGGACGGGACGGAGACGGACGACGGGGCGTCGTTCACCGCCCAGGTCTTCGCCGACCCGTTCTTCGGGCGGGTGGTGACCGGGGTGGTCAACTATCTGCGGCCGCGCGGGATGCATCCGGTGCTGATGTTCGCGGAGACCTCCCGGGCGCGCGAGGACGTGGTGTCGTTCCTGCGGCAGGGCAGCGCGGACGGCGCGCTGGTGGTGTCGACGCACGCGGAGGACCCGCTGCCGGGGCTGCTCACCGACGCCGGGCTCCCTGCGGTGCTGTACGCGCGCCCGGCCCGGCCGGTCCGGATCAGCTATGTCGATCTGGCCCACCAGGACGGTGCCCGGCTGGCCGCGGAGCATCTGCTGGCCCGGGGCTGCCGCCGGGTGGCGACGATCGCGGGTCCGCTGAACGTGCCCGCAGGCCAGGAGCGGCTGACCGGCTTCCGCGAGGCGATGACGCGGCACGGCCATGCGTACACCCCGATCGCGGAGGGGCAGTTCACCCAGGAGAGCGGCGAGGCGGCCATGGAACGGCTGCTGGCCGAGCACCCGGATCTCGACGGGGTGTTCGCGGCCAACGATCTGATGGCCGTGGGCGCGTGCCATGTGCTGCGGGAGCACGGCAAGCGGGTGCCCGAGGACGTGGCCGTGATCGGATTCGACGACAGCAGCGCGGCGTCCGCGTGCCGGCCACCGCTGACGACGGTCCGTCAGCCGGTGGAGGCCATGGCGGCCGAGATGGCCCGGCTGCTGATCGAACGCCTGGGCAAGCCGGACGGCGCCGCGACCTCGGTGGTCTTCGAACCGGCCCTGGTGGTCCGGGACTCGGCGTAGAGAAGGTCCGACACGGCCCTGGGGTGGCCTGCCCGTCGGCGTCGCGGCCCCGTCCGTGACCGGCCGGACACGGGCCGGGGCCCTCTTTTCGATCATGCCTCCCACGGGGTGTTGTGCCGGGCGGTGGGCACCGTAAAGGATCGGACGGTCGTGGTGCGTGGTGATCGGGGGCCCTGGTGAGCATGACCGAACGGATTCTTCCCCTCGCGGGTGTCGGCCTGGGGGCGCTCCTGTCGTTCCTGGTGACCAGCCTGAACGAGCGGACCCGGTGGCGCAGGCAGCAGTCCGTCCGGTGGGACGAACGGCGGCTGACGGCCTATGCCGAGTACGCCCACGCGGTGAAGGAGCTGGCGGCCCGGTACCACGGGGTCGCCGCCGCCCGGGGGCTGGTGTCCGGCCCGGTGGAGCTGGAGCCGACTCCGGAGGTGCTGGCCGAACTCGGCGAGCTGGAGGCCCGCCGGTCGGCCCTGTCGGAGACGCTCGGGCTGCTCGGCGACACGGAGGCGAACACCGCCTCGAAGACCGTGGACCACTGCCTGTGGCGGCTGGAGTGCCTGGCCCGGGGCGTGCCGATGGAGGGCGAGCACGACTGGGACGAGGCCTTCCAGGACTTCCGCGCCGCACGCAGCCGTTACGTGGAGCACGCGCGGGCGAGCCTCGGGGTGCCGGGAGCCGTGGCCCGGGACGTGCCCTGGTCCGCGGAGTGGCGCCCGGCGCCGAGGACCTCGTCCTGATCCGCGACGCCCCGCCTCAGGACCCGCCCCCGGGCCGCCACGGGCCGGAGCCCGGGCGGGCGATGCCCGGCCCGCCCCGGTCGCGGCGCGCGCCTCACCCCGTCGCGTCCGACGCGGTGCGGGCGCGCTCCCTGCTCCGTACGGTGTCGGCGGCCGTGCGGAACCCGGGGGTCGGGGTGGCGGGCTGCGGTTCGGGGGCCGGGCGGCTGCCGCCCCGGGCCAGGAAGTCCGCGAGGGGCAGCGTGGCGGCGCCGACCGTCACGGCGTCGGGACCCAGGCGCCCCATCTCGATGGTGGTGCGGGCCGCCGCGTGGCGCAGCGCGTACTCCTCGGCGTAGCGGCGGATGTCGGGCAGCAGATGGGGGCCGATGAGCAGGCCGGCCCAGCCTCCGATGAGGATCCGCTCGGGCAGGAAGAGGTTGATCAGGTCGCCGAGGGCGGCCCCGAGGCATTCGGCGGTCTCGTCCAGGAGGGAGAGGGCCAGCGGATCGGGGTCCGCCCCGCCGTCCGGGTAGGCGGCGGCGAGCAGGGCCGCGAGCGCGGTCTCGTCGTCGGCGTCGGCGGGCAGCGGGCCGCCCGCCTCGTGCCAGCGCCGGCGCATGGCCTCGGCGCCCGCGTACGCCTCCAGGCAGCCGATCGAGCCGCAGCGGCAGCGCCGGCCGCGCAGCTGCACGGTGGTGTGGCCCCATTCGAGGGCCATGCTGTCGCGGTCGTCGTCGAGCAGTTCGCCTCGGTTGACGCAGGCGTTGACGCCGGAGCCGATGAGGGCGATGGCCGAGGCGCCCGCGCCGCGTCCGCCGCCGAACCACATCTCCGCCTGGCCGAGCGTCTTGGCGCCGTTGTCGATGAAGAAGGGCACCTCGGCGGGGACCTTGACGGCGTCGCGGAGCAGCCGTTCGAAGGGGACGGCGCTCCAGTCGATGGTCTGGCCGTGGACGACCGAGCCGACGTCGCCGATCGCTCCGTCGGGGGCGTCGCGCTCGATGATGCCCGGGACGCCGATGCCGATGCCGAGCAGTGAGCGCGGGTCGGCCCCCGCGTCGCGCAGGACGTCGGAGACGCCGCTGCGGACATGGCCGACGATGCGGTCGACGTCGTAGCCGTGCTGGGCCAGCAGGCGTTCGGTACGGGCCAGCTCGGTGAGCGCGAGGTCGAACAGCTCGACCCTGATCCGGGTCTCGCCGATGTCGATGCCGACGAGGAGCCCCCCGCCGGGGGCGACCCGCAGCAGCGTGCGGGGGCGGCCGCCGTCGGAGTCGACGACGCCGGCCTCCTCCAGCAGGCCCTCCGCGACGAGTTCCGCAACAACGTTGCTGATGGAACCCGAGCTCAGCCCGGTGGCGGGACCCAGCTCCTGGCGGCTCAGCGGGCCGTCGAAATACAACCGTTGCAAAACCCGGGCCCGATTGCCCCGTCGCAGGTCACGCACGGTCCGTCTGTTGCGCTCAGCCATGTGGCTCCTTCCCTTCCCGCAACATACCGCGACCGCGGGACTTGACGCGACCTTCTCTCACCTCTTAAATCACGTCATAAATTAAGCCCTGAAGGTCGTTCGGTTCCCGGACACGGCCTTCCTCCCCGGAAAGGGGCCATCCCGTATGCGCACCATCAGAGCCGCGGCAGCCGCCACCCTCGCCGTCTCCATCGCCGCCGGAGTCACCGGCTGCGGCGGGGGCACGTCCTCGGGCGGCAGCAACGATTCGCCCAAGACCCTCACCTACTGGGCGTCCAACCAGGGCCCCAGCATCGAGGCCGACAAGAAGATCCTGACCCCCGAGCTGAAGAAGTTCGAGGAGCAGACCGGCATCAAGGTCAAGCTGGAGGTCGTGCCCTGGGCCGACCTGCTCAACCGGATCCTCGCGGCGACCACGTCCGGTCAGGGCCCGGACGTCCTCAACATCGGCAACACCTGGTCCGCCTCGCTCCAGGCGACCGGCGCGCTGCTCCCGTGGAGCAAGGAGAACTTCGACGCGATCGGCGGCCGGGACCGCTTCGTCGACTCCGCGGTGGCCTCGGCCGGCGCCGAGGGCAAGGACCCGTCCGCGGTGCCGCTGTACTCCCTGGCGTACGCCCTGTACTACAACAAGAAGAGCTTCGCCGAGGCCGGCATCACCAAGCCGCCGGCCACCTGGGACGAGCTGGTCGAGGACGGCAAGAAGCTGTCCAAGGACGGCAAGTGGGGCCTGGGCGCGGAGGGCTCGAACCTCTCCAACAACATCCACCAGACCTTCGTCCTGGGCCAGCAGCACGGCGCGGACTTCTTCGACGCCGAGGGCAAGCCGACCTTCACCTCCGACGGCGCCGTCGCGGCCGTGAAGCAGTACATCGACTTCATGGCCAAGGACAAGATCATCGCGCCCGGCAACGCCGAGTACGCCCAGAACCAGTCCCTGACGGACTTCGCCAAGGGCAAGACCGCGATGGTGCTGTGGCAGGCCGCCGCCTCGACCTTCGCCTCCCAGGGCATGAAGCCCGAGGACTGGGGCGCGGCCCCCGTGCCCGTCGCCTCCGGCACCCCCGGCCAGGGCAAGAACGTGAACTCTATGGTCGCCGGCATCAACATGGCGGTCTTCAAGAACACCAAGAACCTCGACGGCGCCAAGAAGTTCGTGAAGTTCATGACGAGCGACGCCGAGCAGAAGCTCCTCAACAAGACCTACGGGTCCATCCCGCCGGTCAAGACCGCCCAGGCCGACGCCGCGTTCTCCGCGCCCGACCTGGCGGTGCTGCGCGACACCCTGGCCAAGAGCGCCGCGCCGCTGCCGCAGGTGCCCAACGAGTCGCAGTTCGAGACCGCCGTCGGCACGGCCGTCAAGGAACTGTGGGCCGATGCCGCGGCCGGACGCCCCGTGACCACCGAATCCGTCAAGGCGCGCCTCGAAAAGGCCCAGCAGACGATGCAGCAGTAAGGCAGCTTCATGACCGCCACCGTGACCACCGACCACCCGAAGCGGACGTCGGGCGGGGTGACGAGCCGGGGCACCGGGGGTGCGCGCAGGAGACTGCCGCGCATCCCCGACCGGATCCGCCAGGGCGGACTGCCCTATCTCCTGCTCCTGCCGGCCGTCCTGCTCGAACTCCTCGTCCATGTGATCCCGATGATCATCGGGATCGTGATGAGCTTCCGCCAGCTCACGCAGTTCTACATCAACAACTGGGGCGGGGCGCCCTGGAGCGGCTTCGACAACTTCAAGGTCGCCGTCGACATCAACGCCCCGATCGGCGAGGCACTGCTGCACTCGTTCTTCGTGACCTGTGTCTTCACCTTCTTCGCCGTCGGCCTGGCGTGGCTGTTCGGTGTCGCGGCGGCGATCATGCTCCAGGAGAACTTCCGCGGCCGCGGCATCCTGCGGGCGATCTTCCTGGTCCCGTACGCACTGCCCGTCTACGCGGCCGTGATCACCTGGGCGTTCATGTTCCAGCGGGACAACGGGCTGATCAACCACGTGATCCACGACCAGCTCGGGCTCACCGACCAGCCGTCGTTCTGGCTGATCGGGGACAACAGCATCTACGCGCTGATCATCGTCTCGGTCTGGAAGGGCTGGCCGTTCGCCTTCCTCATCGTGATGGCCGGCCTCCAGAACATCCCGCGCGAACTGTACGAGGCCGCCTCGATCGACGGTGCCGGCATCTGGCAGCAGATCCGCAAGATCACACTGCCCTCGCTCCGCCCGGTCAACCAGGTCCTGGTCCTCGTCCTGTTCCTGTGGACGTTCAACGACTTCAACACCCCGTACGTGCTGTTCGGGAAGGCGGCGCCGGAGAACGCGGACCTCATCTCGATCCACATCTACCAGTCGTCGTTCGTCACCTGGAACTTCGGCACCGGATCCGCGATGTCCGTCCTCCTGCTGCTGTTCCTGCTGCTCGTGACGGCCGTCTACCTGTTCGTCACCTCGCGCGGAAGGAAGGGTTCCCATGCCTAGCCACGCCCAGCCGGCCGCGCTGCCGGCCCAGCGGGGAACGCGCTCGCGCCCCCGTTCCCGCACCCGTTCGCCGATGGCCGCGCCGCAGTCCTTCCTGTGGACCCGCCGCGTCATCCTGACGTTCCTGGCGCTCTTCGCCCTGCTGCCCGTCTACGTCATGATCAGCAGCTCGCTCAAGCCGCTCCAGGACGTGTCCGGGAAGTTCCACTGGATCCCGTCCGGGCTGACCGTCAAGCCGTACTTCGACATCTGGAAGACCGTCCCGCTCGCCCGCTACTTCGTCAACTCGCTGATCGTGGCGGGCACGGCGACGGTCCTCTCGGTGATCATCGCGGTGTTCTCCGCGTACGCCGTGAGCCGCTACAAGTTCCGCGGCAAGCGCGTCTTCACCGTCACGGTGCTGTCCACCCAGATGTTCCCGGGCATCCTCTTCCTGCTGCCGCTGTTCCTCATCTTCGTCAACATCGGGAACAGCACCGGGATCGCCCTGTACGGCTCGCGCGGCGGCCTGATCCTCACGTATCTGACCTTCTCGCTGCCGTTCTCCATCTGGATGCTCATCGGCTACTTCGACTCGATCCCGAGGGATCTGGACGAGGCGGCGCTGGTCGACGGATGCGGGCCGCTCGGCGCCCTGTTCCGGGTCGTCGTCCCGGCCGCGGTGCCCGGCATCGTCGCCGTCGCGGTGTACGCGTTCATGACGGCGTGGGGCGAGGTCCTGTTCGCCTCCGTCATGACCAACGACACCACCCGCACGCTCGCCGTCGGGCTCCAGGGCTACGCCACGCAGAACGACGTGTACTGGAACCAGGTCATGGCCGCCTCGCTCGTCGTCAGCGTGCCGATCGTCGCCGGGTTCCTGCTGCTCCAGCGCTACCTGGTGGCCGGGCTCACCGCGGGAGCCGTCAAGTGACCGCAACGGAAAGGAATCCGGTGAACGACCTCAGCGCCCTCCCGGCCGGCTTCACCTGGGGCGTCGCCACGGCCGCGTACCAGATCGAGGGAGCCGTGGCCGAGGACGGCCGCGCCCCCTCCATCTGGGACACCTTCTCCCACACCCCGGGGAAGGTGGCCGGCGGCGACACCGGCGACGTGGCCTGCGACCACTACCACCGGGTGCCGGAGGACATCGCCCTGATCAAGGAGGTCGGGGCGGGCGCCTACCGCTTCTCGGTCGCCTGGCCGCGCGTCGTCCCGGGCGGCGACGGCCCCGTCAACGAGGCCGGTCTCGACTTCTACGACCGTCTCGTCGACGGTCTCCTGGAGTCCGGGATCACCCCCTTCGCCACCCTCTACCACTGGGACCTCCCCCAGGCCCTCCAGGACCGGGGCGGCTGGACCGTACGCGAGACCGCGGAGCACTTCGCCGCGTACGCCTCGGTCGTCGTCGACCGCCTCGGCGACCGGGTCAAGGACTGGGCGACCCTCAACGAGCCGCTGTGCTCGGCGTGGATCGGCCACCTCGAAGGCACCATGGCCCCGGGTCTCACCGATCTGACCGCCGCGGTCCGGGCCTCCTACCATCTGCACCTGGGCCACGGATTGGCCGTCCGCGCCATCCGCACCGCGTCCCCGGACGCGCGGGTCGGCATCGTCAACAACCTCAGCCCGGTGGAACCGGCCACCGACCGCGAGGCGGACCGCGCGGCCGCGGTCCGCGGCGACGGCCACACCAACCGCTGGTGGCTCGACCCGATCCTCGGCCGCGGCTACCCGCAGGACATGCTCGATCTGTACGGAGTCGAACTCCCCGTCCAGGACGGCGACATGGAGCTGATCTCCGCACCGCTGGACTGGCTCGGCGTGAACTACTACTTCCGCCAGGTCGTCACCGCCGACCCGGCCGGGCCCGTCCCGCACGCCAAGCAGGTCTACCTCCCCGGCTCCCGCCACACCCACATGGACTGGGAGGTGCACGCCCAGGGCCTGGAGGAACTGCTGCTGCGCCTGACCGAGGAGTACGGCGTCCAGCGCCTCTACGTCACCGAGAACGGCTCCGCCTACCAGGACGTCGTCCTCCCCGACGGCTCCGTCCACGACCCCGAGCGCACGCGCTACCTGGAGGAGCACCTCTCCGCCTGCGCCCGCGCCGTCCGCAAGGGCGCCCCGCTGGCCGGCTACTTCGCCTGGTCCCTCCTCGACAACTTCGAATGGGCCTACGGCTACGACAAGCGGTTCGGGCTCGTCCACGTCGACTACGCCACCCAGCGCCGCACGGTGAAGACCAGCGGCCGACGCTACGCCGAACTGATCCAGGAGACCCGCGCCCACCGCAACCGCAGAGCCTCCTGACCCCTCCCCGCGAGGGCCCCCACCACCCCCGGCCGCGACGGATCACCGCCGCCGCCGGGGGTTTCGGGGTTCCGGAAGTCCCGGGCAACGGACTCATAGTCCGTCGCCCCGGGGTTCCGCCTCCGTCGGAGCGGTCCCCACGTCCGTCACCCCGGCGCTTGTCCCCGCCCCGCGTCAGCCCCCCTCCACATCGGCCTCCGGCTCATCGCCCGCCCCGTGCCGGGCCTGGAGGCGTGCCACCCGTTCGTCCGACGCGATCCTGAGCCGTTCCGTCTCCGCGTCGAGGGTGTCCTTGCGGCGCTGGGTCGTCGCCTCCAGTTTCGCTCGGGCCACGGAGGCGGCGGCGGTCACGGAGGCCGCCACGGCCCCGCCGGCGAGGATCTCGTTGATCAGCCCGGCTTCGGACTGCCGCGCGAGCGCCTGGGCGGCCGACTCGACGATGCCGGTGGGGCCGGTGCCGTCGGTCGTCACGACGTCGTCGGCCGGTCGGTGCGGCACACGGACGGACTTGGTCTGGAGGACGTCCTCGTCACAGGGGGCGTGCGGGCGGGGCCGGGCGTCCTCGGGCCGCCCGAACTCCGTTACCTCGTACGGAAACTCCAGCGCCTGCGCGAACGATCGGGCGATCGGCGCGGCCTGTTCGTCGAGGTGGATCACGGCGGTCAGATACCGCTGGGCGGCCACCCAGTCGGCGGCCAGGGCGCTGTCGGCGGCGGCCGTCAGGAGCCGCCGCACGGCCGTCCGTACGGGGTCGTCGGTGAGGTCGGTCGTCCGGTCCAGCGCCGTCCGGAGATCACGGGCGACGGCGTCCGCCCGATCGGTTGCGTCCATACGGACAGCTTCCCCCGGGAGGGGCGGCCGGAACAGGAGAAGGCCGGTATCCGGCCGCTCTCACTCCGGCCCGTCCGCCTCCCCCACGGCGGCCGGCCAGTGCTCCAGGAGGTAGTGCAGGGCCTCGACACCGCGCTCCCAGGACGTCTGGACGGAGCGGGCCGCGCCGAAGCCGTCCGCCGCCTCCAGGGCGGCGAATCCGTGGAAGGTGCTGCGGAGCAGGCGTACGGCGTCGGTCAGGTCGGGTTCGGTGAGTCCGTAGGCCCGGAGCATGGACGCGGTGGTGTCGAGGGTGCGGTGGTACGCGGGGGACGCGGCGACGGTCTCGGGGTCGACGCGCATCTGCGTGGCCCGGTACCGGCCGGGGCACTCCAGGGCGAAGGAGCGGTAGGCGTCGGCGAAGGCGGTCAGCGCGTCCTTGCCGGCCCGGCCGGCGACGGCCGCCTCGATGCGGTCGATGAACTCGCCCGCGGCCAGCAGGGCCACCCGGGTGCGCAGGTCCTGGAGATTCTTGACATGGGAGTAGAGGCTGGCGTCCTTGACGCCGAAGCCGCGGGCCAGGGCGGAGATGGTGACCCGGTCGAAGCCGATCGAGTCGGCGAGATCGGCCGCCGCCGCCACGACCCGGTCGGTCGTGAGCCCCGCGCGTGCCATTCCGTACCCCCACAGCCGTGCTTCCTAGACCCCTTAGCTTTGTCCCGAATATACACAGCCGGATCCGGACCGCCCGGCCGGGAACACCTTCGGCCCGCGGCGGTCACGGGGTCGCGACCGCCACGGGCCGGTGCACCGCGCCGACAGCGGGGAGTGGGACGGCACGGGCAGTTCCGGGGCAAGACGGAGAGCGCTCTCCTCCCCAAGGCCGGATGAAGGCCGGCGCGCGGCCCGGCCGACGGTCCCACCCGTCGGTCCTTCCCCTCCATTCAGCCGGGAGAGCGCTCTCCCTCGCCGTGTCAGTGTCGCGTCGGGGCCGAGGAGGTGTCAAGGGAACGGGCGCGCCGGGAGGCGGTGCGCGTCCGCGCCTGCGAACAGGCCGTCCCGGTTCCCCGAATCCATACTGGACAGCGCGGCGCCCTCGCGCCCCTCCCCCGGCGGCACCACCGCCTCCCCCGACGGAATGCAGGTGTGGACCCATGAGCGGCACTGCGCAGATCGGCGTCACCGGGCTCGCGGTGATGGGCAGGAACCTGGCCCGCAACTTCGCCCGCAACGGCTACACGGTCGCCGTGCACAACCGGACGGCGGCGAAGACGGACGCGCTGGTCGCGGAGTTCGGCGAGGAGGGCGCGTTCGTCCCGGCGCACACGCCCGAGGAGTTCGTCGCGGCGCTGGAGCGCCCGCGCCGGCTGGTGATGATGGTCAAGGCGGGCGAGGCGACGGACGCGGTCATCCAGGAGTTCGCCCCGCTGCTGGACGAGGGCGACATCCTCATCGACGGTGGCAACGCCCATTTCGAGGACACCCGGCGCCGGGAGCAGGAGTTGCGCGGGCGCGGGATCCACTTCGTCGGCGCGGGCATCTCGGGCGGCGAGGAGGGCGCGCTGAACGGACCGAGCATCATGCCGGGCGGCAGCGAGGAGTCGTACGCGGCGCTGGGGCCGATGCTGGAGAGGATTTCCGCGAAGGCCGACGACGGCGCCCCGTGCGTCACGCACATCGGTCCGGACGGCGCCGGGCACTTCGTGAAGATGACGCACAACGGCATCGAGTACGCGGACATGCAGCTCATCGGCGAGGCGTACCAGCTGCTCCGCGATGTCGCCGGATACGAGCCGGCGCGGATCGCGGAGATCTTCCGCACGTGGAACACCGGACGCCTGGACTCCTATCTGATCGAGATCACCGCCGACGTCCTGGCGCACGTCGACGCGGCGACCGGCCGGCCCTTCGTGGACGTGGTGCTCGACCGGGCGGAGCAGAAGGGCACGGGCCGCTGGACCGTACAGATCGCCCTGGATCTGGGTGTTCCGGTGTCGGGCATCGCGGAGGCGGTCTTCGCCCGCTCGGTCTCCGGTCACGCCGCGCTGCGCGCGGCCTCCCGCCATCTCGCGGGACCGTCGCCCCGCCCGCTGGGCGAGGACGACGCGGCCGTCTTCGCCGACCGGGTCGAGCAGGCGCTGTACGCCTCCAAGATCGTCGCCTATACGCAGGGCTTCCACGAGATCGCCGCGGGCAGCGAGCAGTACGCGTGGGACATCGACCTCGGCAAGGTGGCCGCGATCTGGCGCGGCGGCTGCATCATCCGGGCGGCGTTCCTCGACCGGATCACCCGTGCGTACGAGGAGCGGCCGGACCTGCCGAGCCTGCTCTCCGACCGGGGCTTCGCCGAGGAGATCGCCGCCGCCCAGGACGACTGGCGCGCGGTCGTCGCCACCGCCGCCGTCCAGGGCGTCCCCACTCCCGCCTTCGCCGCCGCCCTCGCGTACTACGACTCGCTGCGCGCCGACCGGCTGCCCGCCGCCCTGACCCAGGGCCAGCGCGACTACTTCGGCGCGCACACGTACCACCGCACGGACCGGGAGGGCACGTTCCACACGCTGTGGGGCGGCGACCGGAGCGAGGTCGAGCGCTGACGGCCGCCGGGGGGCGCCGGCTCAGCCCGTGCTGTCCCGGCGGCGGTGCACGCTCACCGCGTAGCCGCCGCCGTCGTACGGCGCGGCGTCCCAGGTGGCGAAGCGGTCCACGGGGGTGAGTCCGGCGGTGGCGCAGGCGGCGTCGTAGTCGGCGAGGGTGAGGGCGGGCGGGACGGGCAGGTGGGCGGCGTCCAGGCCGAAGCCGGCGACGAGGAGACCGCCGGGGCGCAGGGCCGCGGAGAGCCGGTGGACGACGGCGGATTCGGTGCCGGGGGCCAGGAGGGCCATCACATTGCCCGCGGCGACGACGAGGTCGAAGCCGGGGGCGATTCCGAGGGCGGCCGGGTCGAGGGTGGCGAGGTCGGCGTGGAACCAGGGCAGTGCGGGGGCCTGCTTGCGCGCGACGGCCAGCATCGAGGCGTCGACGTCCACGCCGGCGCAGTCGTATCCCAGTTCCGTGAGCCGGATCGCGACCCGGCCGGTGCCGCAGCCGGCGTCCAGCACACGGGCCCCTGCGGGCACGAGGGCGGCGCAGAGGCTCGCCTCGCCGTGGACGTCCTTGCCGCTGCGGGCCAGGGCCGCGAAGCGGGCGGCGTAGTCCTCTCCCGAGGTGTCTCCGGTCAGTTCCGTCCAGCGGTTGCTCATGCGGCCCACTGTAGACGGGCCTCGCGACGGCCCGGAGGAGCGGCACCGTTCGCTCCTCCGGGCCGGGCGGGAGGGGGTCAGCAGCTCCCGAGGTCCTGCCAGACCCCCCATTCGCCGGTGGAGCCGGGGGTCTCGTTCTGGGTCCACCACTTGGCCTTCCAGGTGTGGCCCGCGTACGAGACGGTGGCGCCTCCGGTGTAGACGGACCCGCTGTTCCACGCGGCGGCGGTGCAGGTGCCGGTGGGCGGGGGTGTGGTGGGCGGCGTGGTGGTGGGCGGGGTGACGCCGGCGAACCGCACGGCGTACTTCACGAAGTCCCAGTCGGACTGGGCCACGCTGCTGCAGGTGCCGGAGGTCTTGCCGTTGTTGTCCGGCGGGGTGCACTGGCGGTCGCGGTTGAGGGACCAGAAGGTGAAGCGGTCCATGTGGTGCGTGGTGGCGAAGTCCAGCACGGTCTGGAAGTCGGCCTGGGTGAAGTACTCACCGGTGTCGCTGCGGCCGTTCATGCCGGAGAAGCCCTCGTGGGCGTACGCGGTCGCCTCGTCCCAGCCGAAGGTGGACCGCAGGATCGCGTTGAAGTTGGTGAGGGCGGCGGTCTGGGCGGCCGCGCCGTTGAAGCCGCCGTCAAAGGGCATGATGGAGAAGTTGTTGGGCGTGAAGCCCTGCGCCTTGGCCTCGTTGAGCATCTGCTTGCCGAACCATCCGGTGCCGTCCGCGGTGGCGGCGGTGGTGACGGAGACGTAGAGGCCGGGGTTGTTCTGCTGGAGGATCTTGGCGGCGCCGATCTCGCGGGCGATGGCCGCCGTGTTCTCGTACTCCGGCTCCTCCAGGTCGAAGTCGATCGCCTTCAGCTGGTACTTGGTGATGACCTGCTGGTACGCGGCCGCGGTGGACGCGGCGTCGGAGCAGGTCTGGCCCAGTTTGGTGCCCCCGTATCCGCCGGCGGAGACCGAGACGTCCCCGCCCTTGGCCCGGATGGCGGCGACGACGGAGGCCACGGCGGTGTCGGTCGAGACGGGTGAGGTCCCGTCCCAGGTCGGGCTGCACCCTCCGCCGTTGGGCGCGAGGACGAACGCCAGCTGGAACGCCTTCAGCCCGGAGGCGTCCATGATGGCGCCCGCGTCGGGCGGGTTGTTGTCGTGGGGCATCAGATAGGGCGCGGCGGCGTACCAGCGGGTGCTGAGCGCGGTGTCGGCTGCGGAGGCTCCCGAAGCCTGCTGAGCGGCGAAGGCGGCGAGGCCCGCGGTGGCCAGCGCGGCCGTGACCGCACCACTGAGCAGAGCGCGAAGACGCTTCATAGGGGCTCCTGTCGGAAGAAGGTTCCGCCAGAATCGAATCGTGACGCATTCACGTCAATGCGTTGGCCTAGACCATTGCTCAGTCTTGAAGATTGCGGCCCCGGACCGGGCGGGGGACGCCTTCCCGCGCCCGGTACGGACCGATCCGGGCGCCCCCGTTCCGGCCGCCGGCCTCCCGCGTCCGTCGTCAGGCGATCCGCTTGAGGAGTTCGTCGGCGAGCGGGGCCGAGGACGCCGGGTTCTGGCCGGTGACCAGGTTGCGGTCGGCGACGACGTGCGGGGCCCACGGCTCGCCCTCCCGGAAATCGGCGCCCGCCTCCACCAGACGGTCCTGGAGCAGCCACTTGGCCCGGTCCGCGAATCCGGCCTGGCGCTCCTCCGCGTTGGTGAATCCGGTGAGCCGGTACCCGGCGAAGGCGTTGGTGCCGTCGCCCCGCACCGCGGCGAGCAGGGCGGCGGGGGCGTGGCAGACGACGCCGAGCGGCATCCCCGAGTCCAGGGCCCGCACCAGCAGCCGGCCGGAGTCCGCGTCGACCGCCAGATCCTCCATCGGGCCGTGGCCACCCGGGTAGAACACGGCCGCGTACTCCGCCGGGTCGACCTCCTCCAGCTTCAACGGGGCCCGCAGTTCGGTCATCGCGGCCAGGGTCGCGGCCACCCGGTCGGCGTTCTCCTGGCCTCCGTTGGCCTCGGCGGCCAGGCTGCCCGCGTCCGCCTGGGGCACCACGCCCCCGGGTGTCGCGACGGTGATCCGGTGACCGGCCGCCGTGAACCGCTCGTAGGGGGCGACGGCCTCCTCCGCCCAGAAACCGGTCGGGTGGACCGTGCCGTCGGCCAGGGTCCAGTGGTCGGAACCGGTCATCACGAAAAGGATCTCTGCCATGTCATGCCTCTCGGTGGCCGGGGCGCGCGACGCCCCGAGGTGGTGTGCGCCGGGCGGTCCGCCGGTGGACCGCCCGCGCGCCGACGCCGTCGACCGTACGGCCCGAGACCTCTGCTCCTCCAATAGGATCGTCCGCATGAGCGATAGGGAATCCGATGGGATGACGGGAATGCGGCAGACGGCTGCCTCCGGCCCACCGGACCTCCCCCTGCTGCGGACCTTTCTGGCGGTCCACCGTGCGGGATCGTTCACCGGGGCAGCCCGTCTGCTCGGACTGTCGCAGCCCACCGTCACCGCCCAGATCCGCTCCCTGGAAAGGCAGTTGGGCCGTGAGCTGTTCGAACGACGTGCCCGGGGCGTGGTCCCGGTGCCGTACGCGGACACCCTCGCCTCCCGGGTCGGCGCCCCGCTCGACGCCCTCGCCGCGGTCACGGGCGACGACGCCTCCGACACCCTGACGGAGCCCGGCCCCGTCCAGCTCGCCGGACCGGCCGAACTGCTCTGCGTACGCGCGCTTCCGGCACTCGCACCCCTGGTGGCCGACGGCGTACGCCTGCGGGTGACACCGGGCCTCACGGATCCGCTCCTCGACGAGCTGCGCGCCGGCCACCACGATCTGGTGATCGCCACGACCCGGCCGCGCGGACGCGCGCTGAGCGCGGCTCCGCTGATGGACGAGGAGTTCGTCCTGGTGGCGGCGCCGGACACCGCCGCCCGCGCCGGGGGCGCACCGGCCGTCACCGCCGACGGCCCGGCCGCCCTCGACGCGCTGCCGCTGGTGACGTACGCGGAGGACCTGCCGATCGCCCGCCGCTACTGGCGCCATGTGTTCGGCAGGCGCCTCGGCCGGACGGCGGCCGTGACCGTACCCGATCTGCGCGGGGTGCTGGCCGTGGTCCGCGCGGGGACCGGCTTCACGGTGCTCCCCCGCTACCTCTGCGCCGACGAGCTGGCCTCGGGGGCCCTGGTGCTGCTCGCCGACCCCGAGGATCCGCCGATCAACACGGGCTATCTGGTGCGCAGACCCGGTGCGTCCGCCAACCCGCACGTCGAGCGGGTGAGCGAGCACCTGCTGCGCGCGGGGCGTGACTGGTAGCCCGCCGGACTCCCGAGCGAGCAACTGCTGCGCGGGGGGCGTGACTGGCAGCCCGCCGGACTCCCGAGGGAGCAGCTGCTGCGCGCGGGGCGCGGCTGGAAGCCCCCCGGCCCCCGCACTCAGCCGGTCGCGCGGACGCGCAACGCCTCCTGGAACCAACCGAGTTCGGGCCCGAGCGGCTCCGGTGCGGGCCATCGGTTGACCACGGCGAGCAGCTCGGCGTACCGCTCGCGCCGGGGATCGCGCACGGTCTCCAGCCGGTCCAGCAGCCGCTGCCGGAGCGCGGCGTCGTCGGGGCGGCCGCAGTGGGTCGCGTACGAGGCCGTCACCGCGTCCACGACGGACCGCGCCCGCGCGGATCCGGGAGCGACGCCCGCCCGGTGCGCCGGAGCGGCGAGCGCGCACACCACCGTCTCCGGACCCGGCCTCGGCACGCCGTCGGCGTGCACGGCCCGGTCACCGACGTGATGGTCGACGATCCGGCCCATGAGCTCCCGGAACGCGGCGTCGCCGGAGAGTTCGGCCAGCTCGATCCAGGCCGCCACCTCCGCCTCGGCCGGGTCCTCGGCCATCTGCGGCGTCATCGACCGGGCGACGCCCGGCAGACCGGGGGCCCTGCCCAGGTCGCCGAACACCTCGTCCAGGAACGCCCCGGTCAGCGCCTGCCGTTCGTCCTCGGTCAGTGCGGCCAGTCGATGCATCAGTTCCCACTCCTCGGGGGTCGCGTCGCGTTCCGCGGCGGTCATCAGAACGGCCCGCCGCGCACCCAGCTCCCGGATCCGCCCGGCGAGCTCCGCCGCATGCGCCGCCGCGATCTCGCCGGGCGGGGTGCCCCGGTCCAGTGCCTCCCGGATCGTCGCCAGACCGACCCCGAGCGCCCGCAGCGTCCGCACCCACCGCAACCGGGCCACGGCCTCGGCGCCGTAACGCCGGTAACCCGCCGGAGTGCGCCCGGCGGGCGGCACGATGCCCCGGTCCGAGTACGAGCGCACGGCCTTGACCGTGAGCCCGGTCCGCCGGGCCAGCTCGCCGATCGAGAGATGCGCGTCGCCGTTCATGGGCCCCACAGTGCCGTCTCCCCCCGGGGGAGACACAAGGGGGGTGGAGGCGTACGTGGCCAGGGGCGGGCCGTACGCGCTGGGCGCCCGTGGCCGGGGACGTGGCAGGTCCGGGACACACCTCCCCCGTACAGCCGGCGGGTCCGTATCTCCGTGGTGCTCCTGGCGGCGGGCGGTCATGATCGGGCCCATGCCCGACACCGACGCACCCACCGCGACACACCCCGCCGGTACCGTGCCGGGGAGCTGCCCCGCCCGGCAATTCCCTCGGCACGGCGGGGTCGCGCACCCGGAGGGCGAGCCGCGGGCCATCGGCGGGCTCCGGGGTGAGTACGACACCCTGGCCGACTGTCTGCGCGACCAGCGCCGCACCCTGGAGCTGACGTGCTCCGGCCTCGACGCGGAGGCCATGGCGAGGCGTGCCGTTGAGCCGTCGCCCCTGTCCCTGCTGGGTCTGGTGCGCCATCTGGCGGGGGTGGAGGCGCACTGGTTCCGTCGGGTGATGGCGGGCCGGGACGAACAGCGCCCCTACCGGACCGAGGCCGACCGCGACGCCGCCTTCACCGGGGCGGTGGCCGATCCCGGGGTCGTCGCGGAGGCCTGGGCGTCCTGGCGCGCCGAGGTGGCGTTCGCCGAGCGGTTCGTGGCCGGGGCGCCGGGGCCTGACACCCGCGCGCTCGACGAGGGTGCGTCGAAGGAGCTGCGGTGGGTGCTGGTCCACATGATCGAGGAGTACGCCCGCCACAACGGCCACGCCGACCTGCTGCGCGAGCGGATCGACGGGGGCGTGGGGTGACAGCTGCCGGGGCGGCCGGGATGTGGCCGAGGCTGAGGGGCGGGATGAAGGTGAGGAGGCAGGGACGGGTTCCGGGGTCGCCCGAACGGGTGAGCCGGGGATGCGGTGGCGTCCCGGACGTGGGTAAGTGGCAGCGGGTCCCGACGTCCGCGACGAGGTCGCGGGCGCACGCCGTCGTCGCCGAGCCAGCGCATGGAGCCGCCGCATGTCCGAGACTCCCGGGGAAACGCCGGCGGCACAGCCGGTCGTCTCGCCCCTGACCAGTGCGGCCCTGATTCTGGTCGCCACGATCGAGCCGGGCGGGGAGCAGGTGGTGCACGAGGCACTGCCGGACCTGGCGGCGTTCGCCCGCTCGATCGACTTCCGCTATCCGTCGGCCGGGCTCGTCTGTGTGACCGGTTTCGGCTCCGACGCCTGGGACCGGCTGTTCTCCGGCCCCCGACCGGCCGCGCTGCACCCCTTCCGCGAACTGCACGGCGCCCGCCATCACGCCCCGGCCACCCCGGGCGATCTGCTGTTCCACATCCGGGCCGAGCGGATGGACGTGTGCTGGGAGTGGGCCTCGCGGCTCACGGACCGACTCGGTGACGCGGTGAAGATCGTCGACGAGACGCACGGGTTCCGCTACCTCGACCACCGCGATCTGCTCGGCTTCGTCGACGGCACCGAGAACCCGGTGGGCGACGACGCGCGTGCGGCGGCGCTGGTGGGCGACGAGGACCCTGCGTTCGCCGGCGGCAGCTACGTCATCGTGCAGAAGTACCTGCACGATCTGACCGCGTGGAACGCGCTGTCGACGGAGGAGCAGGAACGCGTGATCGGCCGGACCAAGTTCACCGACGTCGAACTGGACGACGACGTGAAACCCGCCGACTCGCACGTCGCGCTCAACACGATCACCGACCCGGACGGCACCGAGCGGGACATCCTGCGCGCCAACATGCCGTTCGGCCACTTCGGGCAGGGCGAGTTCGGCACGTACTTCATCGGGTTCGCCGCCGACCCGGACGTCACGGAGCGGATGCTCCGCAATATGTTCCTGGGCGATCCTCCCGGGACCCACGACCGCATCCTCGATTTCTCGACCGCGGTCACCGGCACGCTCTTCCACACCCCGGACGCCGACTTCCTCGGCGCCCCGCCGCCGTTGCCCGGTGCCGCGGAAGCCCTCCCCCGGCCGGAACCGGCGTCCGCCCCGGCGGGCGGGCGGCCGGTGGCCGCGCCGGTGGTCCGGGACGGTTCGCTGCGCATCGGCAGCCTGCAAGAAAGCGCCCAGTGATGAACAACCTCCACCGCGAACTCGCCCCCGTCACCCAGGCCGCCTGGGACCAGATCGAAGAGGAGGCCCGGCGCACCTTCAGCCGTCATCTCGCCGGCCGCCGGGTCGTCGACGTCAGTGATCCGGGAGGCCCGGCACTGGCCGCGGTGGGCGACGGTCATCTGCGGGACATCGATCCGCCCACGCCGGACGTCCTGGCCCACGCCCGGACGTCGATGCCGGTCGTCGAGTGGCGGGTGCCCTTCACCGTGACCCGGGCCGCCGTGGACGACGTGGTGCGCGGCTCGGACGACAGCGACTGGCAGCCGGTCAAGGACGCGGCCCGTACCTGCGCGTTCGCCGAGGACATGGCGATCATCGACGGATACGCGGCGGCCGGCATCACCGGTCTGCGCGACGGCTCCTCGCACACGGCCCTCCCCCTGCCCGCCGACGCCCGCGACTACCCGGCCACCGTCAGCCAGGCGCTGACCCAGCTGCGTCTCGCCGGTGTCGACGGCCCGTACCGGCTCCTCCTCGGCGCGGACGCCTACACCGAGGCGACCGAGACCTCCGACCACGGATACCCCGTCTTCACCCACCTCGCCCGGCTCCTGGAGGACCCGATCCTGTGGGCCCCCGCCGTGAAGGGCGGCGTCCTGCTCTCCACCCGGGGCGGCGACTTCGAACTCTGCCTGGGCGAGGACCTGGCCATCGGCTACGAGGACCACGACGCGACGGAGATCCGGCTGTACTTCCACCAGTCGTTCACGTTCCGGATGCTGACCCCGGAGGCGGTCGTCCCGATCATCGCGTGACGGCGCGGATCGGGCACGCCGACCGGGCTCAGGCGTCCCGGCCAGGGGCCCGGTCCGGGCGTCGTCCCCCTGCTCGGGGGCGCGCCGACCGGGCGCCGTCCGGCAGACCGTCCGGTGCCGCGTGGCGGGGGTGCGCGGTGCCGTGCAACGTGTGACCGGCCGCGCCGGTGACGTCTCCCGCGGCGCAGGAGCCGAGCCGGACGATCCCCGCCCCCCTGCGTCCCGGGCGGGTGCGGCCCGGCCGTCGGCTCCTCTCGGCCGGTGAGGAGAGCGGCCCGGTGTAAGGGGGCTCGCGGCTCGGCGTACGCGGGCGCTCGGCCCGGTTTCGGGGGTCGTCGCGGGCGGTGGGCCGGGTCAGCCGACCGGTGAGGGTTCCGGTTCGGGCGGCGGCACCGGCTCGGGGTCGGGCGAGGGCGGCTGGGGAATCGGGTCGGGTGCCGGTCCGGGCGGGGTGGGCGAGGGCGGCGTCGGGGCGGGGCCCGGCGGGACCGGCGTGGGTTCCGGAAACGGCTGGGGCGGGCCCGGCATCGGTCCCGGGGTCGGCGCCGGCGGGACGGGGTCGGGGTACGGGTGGGTCATCACGGACCTCCGGTCGACATCGGTGGCTCTCTTCCACCGTCTCCCGGAGCGGCTGCCCTCGCCCGCCGAGTCCACACGTGGGGTGGTCCGCCCCTCCCCCGGCCGGCTCAGTGCCCGACTGCGGCCGCGGCGTCGAGACCGGCGCGGGGGCTGGTCAGCACGGGGATGCGGGTGGAGGTCCGGTCCGCCGCGCCCGCCATCGAGACCTGGGCCAGCACGATCACATCGGCGTCGGTCACCGTGTCGGCCGCCGCGGCCACCCGGTCCAGATAACCGTCGCGGTCACCGGCCTCGAAACGGTCCCAGGCCCCCTCGACCACCAGGGTGCGCACCTCGGCGCCCTCGGCCCCGGCCCGGTGCGCCTCCTCGGCGAGCAGGGCACCGGTCGGCTCCACCGTCGCGGGGTGCGCGACGAGCACGGTGATCCGGCGGGCCCGTACGGCCTCGGCCGCCATGGGCCGGTCGACGCGCAGCACGGGGCGGCCCAGCCGGGCCCCGGCCGCCTCGGCGATGCCGCCGAGCGTGGAACAGGTGCAGAGCACGGCGTCGGCCCCGGTGGCGAAGGCCTCCTCGATCACGGCCCCGACCTCGTCCGCCACCGCGTCCGGCCCGAGCGCGCCCGCCCGGCCGAGCAGGTCCTCGTACACGCGGTGACGCAGGTCGAGCCCGGGATGGCGGGCGTCGCGCAGGGCGTCGAAGACCGGAATGTGCACCGGCGAGGTGTGCAACAGAACAAGGCTCATCCGCACACGCTACCGGCGCCCCCGGAACACGTTCCCCGGGGCGCCGGACGCGAAGGTGTACGCGTCAGTACAGCTCGGGACGCTCGGCGAGCTGCGCCTTGGCCCGCTCGACCAGCTCCGCCGGTGCCACGGGCGACTCCTCGGGGTGGCGCGAGGCCCACTTCGCGGCGTACGGGCAGAGCGGCACCACGGGCACGCCCTCGCGCCCGGCCATCGCGTAGAACTCCCTCACCAGGGCGCCCCCGATGCCCTTGCCCTCGTGCCCCGGCTCCACGATGGTGTGCACCGCGACCAGCCCCGCGGGCGTCCCGTCCATCACGAAGTAGACGATGACCCCGGCGGCCTCACCGTCCACGTACGCGAGCAGTTTGCCCGCCGCCCGGTCGTCCCGGATCTCCGGCGTGATCGGTCCGGTCTGCTCTGCCATGGCGGATGCTCCCTCGCTGAATGGAGCGCCTCAGCGCGCCGCGGGCACGGCGTGCGGACTGCGCTCGGTGTCGGATCCCGGCACGGGAGCGGAGGCGTCGGTCCCCAGCTCGACGATCCGGTTCCCCGCGTCGACATGGACGATACGCGGAACGAACGCCCGCGCCTCGGCATCCTCCACCTGCGCGTAGCTGATCAGGATGACCAGATCACCGGGGTGCACCAGATGCGCGGCGGCACCGTTGATCCCGATCACCCCGGAACCGCGCTCCCCCTCGATCACGTACGTCTCCAGCCGGGCCCCGTTGTCGATGTCGACGATGTGGACCAGCTCGCCGGGCAGCAGATCGGCGGCTTCCATCAGCTCCGCGTCGACCGTGACGGATCCCACGTAGTGCAGGTCGGCCTGGGTGACGGTAGCGCGGTGAATCTTGGACTTGAATATCGTTCGTATCATTGAGGTACTCCTGGGCCTAGGCTCCCTGCCTGCGTTTTTGCAGGTCAAGTGCTGTTCCCGCAGTTTACAACGAAGCGTAGGTCCGGGTAGCTGCAGTCAGGTTTTTCAGGACTGATGCTGACCACTTGCCGACTTTTCTGACATGTCATCAGGAGTGGCTGCTGGGCCCAACTCCTCCACCTCAAGCTGACAACCACCCCACGAATAGGCGCAGCGCCTTCGAGGCCAGACGCGATCATCGGTCCCCTGATGCGGCCACCTCCGCAAAAAATCGACGACGCAAAGTGACCACATAGCAGAGAATCCCGGCCTCTCAAAGCCGACGACACGCATAACTATGGGCGCGAACTCGCCCACCCAGGGCGCGACGCTGGCAAGCCTACAAAGGCTTCCAACTGCGGAGACCGAGAACACAATCACCACCGCACCAAACCTCAGGGAGCCACCCATGGAATCGCGCGCGAACTCCACCGGTGACAGCCGATCACTCGAGCGTCAACCAACCGAACCCGTACTCATGGAAACCTCCGAGGTCGCCTCGATGCTCAGCATGTCGAAGAGCTGGGTCTACAGGGAGGTGCCGAACTGGGCTTGAAGGGCTACAAACTCGGTCGTGGAAGGAACTCCAAGGTTCTCTACAAAAGGGGTGTGTGAGCGGCGCGGCCGGATGCCGCGTCCCGCGGACGGCGGGTGGATCAGCCTGCCGCCCCACACAGTTCGACAGGCCGTCCCAGCCGCTGGTTGTGACCCCGCACGTCATGGTTCTGTGACAGCTACTGCCTCGGCCCCATCGGCACAAGGAGTCGAGGCATCGGTCGGCTCGGCGGCCAACCGCGCTCACCAGCACACCGCGCTGGTGGCGCGTCGTGCCGCAGTCTGCAGTCCGAGTTCCTTCGTGGCCCGGGGACGGCACGCCTCGGACGCGTCGACGTGACGACGACCCCGGCCACGGCCGTACCCGTACGGTGCGCGGGCAGTCCCCGGTACGGCCCCGCGCCCTGCTCGTCCTCGGTGCGGGACTGGTGGTGCTCGCCGTTCCCGCCGTCCTGCCTGCCCTCGCCGACGCCTGTGTGCGGCACGGCCCGCGGGACCTCCCGGACACACCACGGGAGCCGCCGGGCCGCGGGTCGGCGCCCGCTCCGGCCACCGGCTGCTGACCACCGGCAGCGCAAAAGGGGCCAGGAGACGTCCTGCCCCGCTGTGGCCTCAGTCGGCCTGTGTCTTCGTGGGGACGACAGCGACGGGGACGACAGCGACGGGGGCGTTGGCGAAATGGAGTACCGAGTGGACGACGTGCCCCAGGTACCGGCTGCCACCGCTGCTGCGCCCGACCACCAGGAGCTGGGCGCCGGCAGCCAGAGAGACCAGCATCTCGGCGGCGAACCCCACTTGCGTGTGCTCGGTCACGGTGACGGAGGGATAGCGCCGGCTCCACGGCTTCAGGAGGGCGAGCAGTGCCCGGCGGTGCTCCTCCTCCAGCTCGGCAGGCCTGTCCGACAGTCCCAGGGCACCGGTCCGGTTCCTGAACATGGCGGGCAGGTCCCATGCCCGCGCCGCCCGCAGCGGGACACCGTGCGCGTCCGCCGTCCGGAAGGCGAAGTCCAGGACCGCCTCCGCCTCGTGAGCCGCCTCGGGGACGCCTGCCACGACCTCCCCCTTCCGTGAACGCCCGGCAGCCTCGCCGCCGCGGATCAGCACCACGGGGCAGGAGGCCCGGCTCGCTACGCGCAGGCCGACCGACCCGAGGAGGAATCCGGTCACCGGTCCCGGTCTGCGGGACCCGACAACGATCATCCGGGCCCCGTCGCCCCGCTCCGCCAGCAGATCGGCCGCCGGCAGGTCGGCCAGTTCGGAACCGACCTCGACGTCGTCGAAGTGCTCGCGCACCCAGGCCAGGGCACCCGCCAGAGCCTGCTCGCCGGCCCGGCGTTCAGTGTCGGCGTCGGCGAGGAAGGACGGATCGTGCCCGTGCAGCAGCAGAAGCGGCGCGCCCCGGCGGCGGGCCTCACCGGCAGCCCAGCCGGCCGCGAGCAGACTGTCCGGCGTGCCGTCGATTCCGGCGATGACGGGGTGATGCACGAGATCTCCTCGCAGATAGCGGTCGGCAACAGGCCCGCCGCGCCGGTCCGAGCGGGGTTCGGACAGGAGCCCGGCACCAGGCGCGTTCGCGCAGGGGCGCGGCACCGTCCCCGCCCGCCGGACCGGCGGGCGCTCGTCGAAGAGTAGGCTGTTCGCCCCTTTCGCCCCTGATGACGCGTCCGGATTCCGATGTCGCAAAACGACCGTGTCACGCCTGGACTCCTTCGAGCGCACGGCCGTGTTCCCGGACCACGATCCGGACCAGCTCGGCCGGCACTCGGGCTCGCACCTGCGAGCGACGCGGGCGTCGACGACCGGTCGACCGACGCCGCACGGACGCGCTACCGGGCACCCGCCCGGGGCCGGTGCGGATCCGCGTCAAGGACTTGCTGAGTGTCGGTCACCCATGTGGCTTCGTTGGCTTCCAGGGGCGGCGTGTGCCGACGCGTTCGGGAGGCGGTTGCCGATGAGTGGGATCAGGAAATGCTGAGCAGAAATAACGGCATCGCCGTGGTCCCGACCGCTCGGCTGAAGGCCGCCCTTGAGGACCGCAGACCGCCGGTTCTGGTAGCGGCGGTGGTCATCCGGCCTGCGCGGGCGCCTCGGCTCGCGCTCGCCTGCGGGCGAGGGGGCAGGTACCGATCTCGGTGCTCGTCCCGTGCAAGGAAGTGGCCGACGATCGGATGGGAGCGCTCCCATAGTACGGTTCGACGTGTCCGGTCGCCCCTTGAGATGCCAGGTCACCCCGGACTGGTCCGTAGCGCCGCGCCCGAAGGAAACGTTCGTGAAAGCTGTGACCGAGAGCATCACCAAGAACCGGCAGCCGCTCCAGACGCTGCGGGCGATGATCGAGCGATCGTACGGAACCGCCCAGGTACCGGAGGGCGACGACTTCGCCGAGGAGATCACGCACGGCTGGTTCAACGTGGCCTACCGGATCCGGCTCCGCGACGGACAGCAGGCGGTGCTGAAGATCGCGCCACCCGCCGACGTGGCGGTGCTCACCCGCGAGCACGAGATGATGCGCAACGAGCTCGCCGCCATGTCACTGGTCCGTGACCACACCCAGGTGCCGATACCCCGGGTCGACCACGCCGACCTCTCCCGGGAACTGGTTGATGCCGACTACTTCTTCATGGAGTACGTCGACGCGGACAACTTCGGCATCGCCGGCTCCCAGGGAAAGCTCCCGGACGAGGTCGTCGTCGCGGGCGGCCGGGAGCTGGGCGCGCTCAACCGGGAGCTCAACACGATGGTGGGGCCCCACTTCGGGCCACTGCGGGGTCCCGGCTCGGCGACCTGGCGTGAGGCGTTCAGCAGGCTGATGGAGGTCACTCTTTCGGACGGTGCGCGCGTCGGCGTCGACCTCGGCCGGGACTACGACGAGATCCGCGCCGTTCTCGGCAAGAACGCGACCGTCCTGGACGAGGTGACCGAACCGCGGTTCGTCGAAATCGACCTCTGGACCAAGAACTCGATGATCAGGAACGGGCGGATCGTCGCGGTCCTCGACCACGAGCGGGCCATCTACGGGGATCCGCTGATGGAGGCCGGATTCTCGGGCATCGACCTGCCGGCCTTCGGGGACCCGACAGACTTCATGCACGGATACGGGATCGGGGAGCTGTCCGCCTCACAGCGCGTACGCCGGCGGCTGTACTCCCTGTGCATGGTCGTCAGCATGATCATCGAGACCCGGTACCGCGGCCATCAGGACACCGCGACGTACGACTTCGGCCGCGAACAACTCGACCTGCTGATGTACCAGTTCGGCCACAGCCCCCTGCCCCGTTGACGGGAGCGGACGAAGAGGCCGCCCCGCACAGAGCGGTCGACGAGGAGGAGCGTGCCGGGCGCCTCGACCACACGGCGGCGCTCGGCAGCCGGCCGGTCGGCCGACTGCTGTGGAGCACCAGCGCCCACACCACCATGTCGGTGGCCACCTACGGCATCTATGCCCTGACCAACGCCTGGTTCGTCTCCCGAGGGGTAGGCCCCGACGCGCTGGTGGCCGTGAACGTCGTGGCGCCCGTGCTGCTGATCCTCGGCGCCGTCTCCACCACGGTCGGCGCCGGCGGCGCGTCCATGGTCTCGCGCAGCCTCGGCGCCGGAAACCCGCGGCAGGCGGCGCGGGCCGCCGCCAACACCTTCCTCGTCTACTGGGCATCGTCGATCGCCATCACCATCCTCGGCCTGCTCCTGCTCGACCCGCTCCTCACCCTGCTCGGAGCCCGGGGTGAGGTCCGCGGCCATGCCCACGACTATGCGCTGATCATGCTGTCCGGGGCCATCACCGCCACCGGATTCTCCAGCCTGGTCCGGGCCGAGGGACGCCTGCGCTTCTCCGCCCCGCTGTGGATTGTCCCGGTCCTGTGCCAGCTGGCACTCGACCCACTGCTGATCTTCGGCCTCGACTGGGGAGTGCGCGGCGCAGCCGCGGCAACGGTCGGCGGCCAGGGCGTCTCCATGGCGATGAGCCTGTGGTTCTTCTCCCTCCAACGCGACCGCCCCTACCGCATCACTCTCGCCGACCTGCGGCCGCACGGCCCGACCCTGCGCGAACTGGTCGCGGTCGGTGCCCCGTCCTTCCTCGCCGGCCTCGGCAACACCCTCATCATGTTCATCACCAACAACCGCCTTGCGGCCATCGGCGACCCGGCCGCCCTCAGCGCGTACGCCACCTCCGTCCGCGTCACCACGTTCGCCCTCACGCCCCAGACCGGCATCGCCCAGGGCATGCAACCGCTCATCGGCTACAACGCAGGCCGTGGCCTGATCGCCCGCACCGAACGCACCCGGGTCCTCGCGCTGCGCGCAACCGCCCTCTACGGGACAGCCGCCTGCCTCGTCCTTCTCGCGGCGGCCGACCCGCTCGCCACTGCCTTCACCGACGACCAGAACGCGGCGGAGACGACCGCCCGGGTGCTCCGCCTCATAGCCCTCAGCCACCCCCTCGCCGGGGTGACAGCACTGATCGCCACCTCCTTCCAGGCACGCGGACCGGCCCGCCCCTCATTCGCGATCTCCATCGGCTCGGTCCTCGCCATCCACGTCCCGCTCCTGCTCACCCTCAGCCTGCTGGGAACACCATGGCTCTGGCTCAGCTTCCCCGCGTCCGCGGTCCTCTCGGCCACCGCAGCGACGCTCATCCTGCGCCGCACACACCACCAGGACCTTTCACCAGGAGCACCTCAATGCCCTGGCAAGAACCCTGGTGAGATGCGATAAGGAGCTGCCACTCATCCTGTTTGCCGCGGTCGGCAGAGCTTCCGCACTCGACTTGAGCACAGTGGCCGGTCATGAGCGGAGCCACACGATGAAAGCCGCAGCTGAGACGGTACCGAGGAACGCATAGCCGCGCTTGCCATACCGCGTAGCCACTGCGCGGAAGTTCTTGAGCCTGTTCACGACCCGTTCGACGGTGTTGCGTCGCTTGTACCGTTCCTCATCGTTTTCGGTACCTCACCCGTAGTCGCTCACCGAGACGATGCAGCCGCTGAGCAGGCGCATGAGGTGGCCCAGCGTGCGGTGCGGACGCCGATCGTTTCAAGGAGTCCGGCGGACGCCACACGGTGTCCGTCGTCCCGGCGAAGGGGTCATTCCGGGGCCAGGCGAAGGACCGCGCGTGGACCTTGTCGGTCAAGGCCAACCACGCGCCGCAGCGGGTCCCCGCGAGCGGGACGCACCTGTCCGCTCAGGCGTACACGTGGGGCGCGGGATCGAAGACGCTGACCGTCACCCTGCCGAAGCGCGACGCCCACGCTCCGGTGACCGTCACGTTCTGGTGAGGAGCGGCCCGCCCCCGGTGGGAGCCGGGGGCGGGCCGGTGAGCGGCGCGGATCAGCGGACTTCGAGGGTCCGCTGTTCCTTGAACGAGGCGCAGTTGGAGTTCTCCACGGACACGTACACATTGGCGATGTGGCCGCCCCAGCTGACGCAGTGGCCCTTGCCGTAGACGTAGGCCGGACCGGCGTACGACGTGTAGCTCCCGTAGTCGCTCGCCGACGCGTCGGTGTCGGGGACGTAGAGGTACGCCGACATGTCCTTCGCGACGCCGGGGGTGGACCGGATCGTCACGACACAGTTCTTGCCGTTCGTCGCGTTGTACGTCAGGTAGACCGTGCCGAGGGAACCGATGGCTGCCGAGTTGACGGTCTTGTACGAGCTCCCGCAGACCTTCTGCGGGGTGGTGTTGGGCGCGGCGGACGCGGTCGGGCCGAGGGCGGCCGCCGCGCCCACCATGAGGGTGGTCAGGGCCCCGGCGGCGGCGAGAGTACGGATGTTTCGCATATTTCCCCCTTGGAGTTCCAGGAGTCTTTTGCTCCCACTTGTTGGGACATCCGGGGGGCACGGCTGGTTGTACGCGAATGACCGGAGACCTGACGATTGGTGATCGTTTACGCTCCCGGACGCGCTCCGGGGGCCGGCAGGAAGCCCGTGACCTGGAAGTACGTCAGATATCTCGTCAGAACCTCCTTGGTGAGGGGCTGTTGGCGCACGCCCGCCCCCTCGGCCGCCCGGGCGGTGCGGCCGGAGTCGAAGCGACGGTGGTCCGCCTCGTCCTCACCGGCCCCGTCGTCGCCGAGGAACAACTGCGCCGCGTTGTCCGGGTGTTCCGCCACACAGGCCCGCCACTCCTCGGGCGTCACGGGGCGCAGCTCGTACCCGAGGCGGGCCGCCACCTCAAAAACGCGGTCCAGGCCCGGCGCGTCCGGGTTGGTGTAGTGGTACGCCGGTGCCCCGGGCCCTTCGGCGGTGCTGAGGGCCACCACGGCGGCGCTGACGTAGTCCACCGGCACCCAGTCGGTCGTGCCGTGCGCGAGGTCGGGCACCGCTCCGGCCTGGAGGCAGCCCTTGATGAGCTGCCAGAGCAGATCGCGGTCCTGGCAGGCGCCGGTGGCGGTGTCGCCGCTGATGCGGCCCGGGCGGTGGACGGTCACCGGGAGGCCGCGCTCGCGGGCGAGCCCGACCAACTGCTCGGCGACCCATTTGCTCTGCGCGTACCCGTCGGGCAGACCGGCCGCCGGGCCGGTCGGGGACGACTCGGTGAGCGGTGCGGGGTCCGTCCCGCGCGACGGGGCGTACACACCGGTGGTGGAGACGTAGTGCAGGCCGGGCGAGCCGGAGTCCGCGAGGAGGCGCAGCAGTTCCTCCGTGCCGCCCACGTTGGGCGCGCGCAGATCACCGTACGGAGCGGCGAAGTTGACGCGTGCCCCGTTGTGCAGGACGGGGCCCAGCCGCCGGGCGAGGGCGTCCCGAACCCCGGGGTCGAGGCCGAGGCCGGGGGCCGCGAGATCGCAGGGGACGGGGTGGATCAAGTCGGCGTACCGGGACTGCCACAGGCCGTAGTGCTCCAGGTTGGCGCGGAGCCGCTGGGCCGCGCTGTCGGGGCTCGCGGCCCGGACGAGGCAGTCGACCGGGCCGTCCGTGGCCTCGATGAGGTCGCGCAGCAGGAACGCGCCGAGGAAACCGGAGGCCCCGGTGAGCAGGGGGCGCGCGGAGGGGTGGACGGGCCGGCGGGCCCGGCGCTCACCGGTGATGTCCGGCGCGAGCCGCACCTCGGCGGCGAAGTCCGGGGCCGCCGCCTCCTCACGCTCCTCCTCCCCCGGAGCCCCGCCGAGCAGCCGGTCGACGCCCTCGACGGTGGGCGTCGCGAACAGGGCGCGCAGGGAGGGCCGCACCCCGCAGCTCTCCCCGATCCGGCGGGCCAGGGTGACGGCGAGCAGGGAGTGGCCGCCCAGCGCGAAGAAGTCGTCGGTGACCCCGACCTCGGGCAGGCCGAGGGTCTGTGCGAACACCTCGCACAGGGCGCGTTCACGGGCGGTGCGCGGAGCCCGCCCGCCGGCCGGGGCCGCGCTCTCCGGGGCGGGCAGCGCGCGCCGGTCGGTCTTGCCGTTGGGCGTCACGGGGAAGGCGTCGAGCCGGACGTGGGCGGCGGGCACCATGTGTTCGGGCAGGGTGGCGGCGAGGTGGGCGCGCAGTTCGGCCCAGCCGGTGCCGGGCTCGCCGGTGGCGGCGGGCACGGTGTAGGCGACGAGGCGCCGGTCGCCGGGGCGGTCCTCGCGGACGGTGACACAGGCCGCGGCGATCCCGGGGTGCGAGGCGAGCGCCGCCTCGATCTCGCCGAGTTCGATGCGGAAGCCGCGCAGCTTGACCTGGTCGTCCACGCGGGAGACGTAGAGGAGGCGGCCGTCGGGCGTCCATCGGACCAGGTCCCCGGTGCGGTACATCCGGCCGCCGGCGCTGTCGAAGGGGTCGGCGACGAAGCGGGTGGCGGTGAGGGCGGCGCGGCCGTGGTAGCCGCGTGCGACGCCCTCGCCCGCGACGTACAGTTCGCCGGTGACTCCGGGCGGCACGGGGGTCAGCCGGTCGTCCAGGACATGGACGCGGGTGCCGTCGACGGGGGCGCCGATGGGAACGGTGCGGTCGGGGGCGAGGGGCCCCTCCGCGTGCTGGAAGGCGCTCATGGTGGCGCAGACGGTGGTCTCCGTCGGACCGTAGGCGTTGACGAGGAAGCGGTCGCGGGCCCAGGCGTGCACGAGAGCGGGCGGGCACGCCTCTCCGGCGAGGACCATGGTGAGGCCGGTGGGCAAGGAGTCCGGGGGCATCACGGCGAGGGCGGCGGGCGGGATGGTGAGGTGGGTGACGCCCCGGTCGCGGACCAGGCCGGCGAGGGCCGGGCCCGGCAGCAGGGCATCGCGGGTGTCGATCTCCAGGCAGGCGCCGTTGAGCAGCCCCATGCACAGCTCCCAGAACGCGGCGTCGAAGCTGACGGACGCCATGTGCAGCACCCGGCTGCCGGGGCCGACGCGCAGCCGCTCGCTCTGGGTCCTGGCCATGGCGCGCACCCCCCGGTGCGTGACGACGACGCCCTTGGGGCGGCCGGTGGAGCCGGAGGTGTAGATGACGTACGCCGGGTTGGCCGGGTCGATGCGGACGGGCCCGGGGGTCGCGCCGCTCTCGCCGAGGTCGTCGGTGAAGAGGTGCGGCACCGGGTGCTCGGGAAGGCGGCGGTGGAGTTCCGGGGTGGTGAGGAGCAGGCGGGGGCGTGCGTCGTCGAGCATGTACGCCAGGCGCCGGGCCGGGTAGTCCGGGTCCAGCGGCACGTAGGTGGCGCCTGCCTTGAGGACGGCGAGCAGGGCCACGACGAGCTCGGACGTCCGGGGCAGCGCGACAGCCACCCGGTCCTCGGGGCCCACGCCGCGCTCGGTGAGGTGCCGGGCCAACGCGTTTGCCCGGGAGTCGAGTTCGCCGTAGGTGAGGGTGGTGTGCGCGTCGCGGACGGCCGGGGCGGCGGGATCGCGCCGGACCCACGCGTCGAAGAGCGCGGGAACCGTCGTGGCGGGCAGGTCGTCGGCCGGCCCGGTGCCGAGAGCGGTGAGGCGGCTGTGCTCGGCGGGGGTGAGCAGGTCGTACGCGTGCAGGGGGCGGTCCGGGTCCGCGGTGACGGCGCCGAGGAGCCGGACGAGCCGGTCGGTGAGGCCCTGGACGGTGGGCGCGTCGAAGAGTTCGGTGGCGTAGTCGACGGTGCCCCGCATCCCGTCCAGGGCGCCGGTGTCGTCGTAGGTCTCGGTGAGCGCGAACGACAGGTCGAACTTGCTCACTTCCGCCTCGGCGGGCACTGCGGTGACGGTGAGGCCGGGCAGGTCGATGGCGGCGGCCGCCTGGTTCTGGAGGACCAGCATGGTCTGGAAGAGCGGGTGGTGGCTCTGGGCGCGTGCGGGGTTGAGGAGTTCGACCAGCCGCTCGAAGGGCACGTCCTGGTGGGCGTAGGCGGCGAGGTCGAATGCGCGTACGCGGGCGAGGAGTTCGCGGAACGTGGGGTCGCCCGAGAGGTCGGTGCGCAGGACGAGCGTGTTGACGAAGAAGCCGACGAGGCCGTTCGCCGCCTCGTCGGTGCGACCCGCGACGGCCGTGCCCAGGGGGATGTCCTCGCCGCCGCCGTGCCGGGACAGGACGGTCGCCAGGGCGGCCTGGAGCACCATGAAGGCGCTGGAACCGCAGCTGCGGGCGAGCTCCGTGATGTGGCGGGTGGTGGCCCGGTCCACCGAGAAGCCGAGCGTGGCGCCGGTGTGCCGGGACGTGGCGGGGCGCGGCCGGTCCCAGGGCAGCTCGATCGCCTCGGGCAGCCCCTCCAGCGCGTGCCGCCAGTGGGAGAGCTGGCGGCGGACGAGGCTGTCGGGGTCCTTCTCGTCGCCGAGCAGGTCGCGCTGCCAGAGGGTGTGGTCCGCGTAGTCGACGGGCAGCGGGGCCCAGTTGGGCGCCTCGCCCCGTGCGCGGGCGCGGTAGGCGAGGCCCAGGTCGTGGGCGAGGGGCGGCAGGGAGGTGCCGTCGGCGGCTATGTGGTGGACGACGAGCACCAGGACGTGGGCGTCGGGCGCCAGGCGGAGGAGGGTCGCGCGCAGGGGCAGGCTGCGTTCGATGTCGATGACCTCCGCGGTGGCGGCCGCGACGCGATGGCGCAGCTTCGCCTCGTCGACGCTCTCCATGGCGAACGGGATGACGACGTCGCCGGGTGGGGTGATGTGCTGGCAGGGCCCGTCCTCGCCCTCGGGGAAGACGGTGCGCAGGGCGGCGTGCCGTGCGATGACGTCGGCGACGGCGGTGCACAGCGCGTCGGGGTCGAGCGGACCGTCGATGCGTACGGCGAGCGGGATGTTGTACGTGGCGGAGGGTCCGTCGAGCCGGTGCAGGAACCAAAGCCGCTGCTGGGCGTACGAGAGCGGGAGTTCGGCCGGGCGCGGCTGCGGGACCAGCGCGGGGCGGGTGCCGCCCTCCGCGCCTTCCACAGCGGTGGCGAGCGCGGCGACGGTGGGGTGCTCGAACAGCGTGCGGATGTCGGTCTCGGTGTGCAGGGCGGTGCGGATGCGGCCGACGAGACGGGTGGCGAGCAGGGAGTGGCCGCCCAGCGCGAAGAAGCTGTCGTCGGTGCCGACCCGGTCCACGCCGAGCACATCGGCGAACAGCCCGGCCAGGATCTCCTCCATGGCGCTGCGCGGCGCCCGCCCCGCCGCCGTGCGCGGCACGGTGGGCGCGGGCAGGGCGGCCCGGTCGATCTTGCCGTTGGGGGTCAGGGGCAGGGCGTCCAGCGGCTGGATGACGGCCGGGACCATGTACGCGGGCAGCAGCCGGCCGACGTGGGCGGCGAGCAGTCCGGAGTCGGGTGTCTCGCCGGGGGCGAGGACGACGTAACCGGTGAGGGTGCGGTCGCCGGGCAGGTCCTCCCGTACCAGGACGCAGGCGGCGCGTACCGCGGGGTGGTCGCGCAGGACCGTTTCGATCTCGGCGGGTTCGATGCGGTGGCCGCGCAGCTTGATCTGCCGGTCGGCCCGGGCCACATAGCGCACGGTGCCGTCGGCGTCCTGGCGCACCAGGTCGCCGGTGCGGTACATGCGGGCCCCGTCTCCCGCGAAGGGGTCTGCGACGAAGCGGGTCGCGGTGAGGGCGGCCCGGCCGAGGTAGCCGCGCGCGACGCCGGGTCCCGCGAGGTACAGCTCGCCCTCGGCGCCGGGCGGCACGGGGCTCAGGGCGGCGTCCAGGACGTAGGCGCGCATGCCGTCGAGCGGGTGGCCGATGGGCGGGGCGCCGCCGGGGGTGTGGTCGGGGCCGACGTGGTGGGCGGTGGCGAAGGTGGTGGTCTCGGTGGGTCCGTACACGTGCAGGACGGTCGTGCCGGGGTGGGCGGCGGCGACGCGCTGCATGGCCCCGGGCGCGGCGGCCTCGCCGCCGGCGGCGACCAGGCGCAGTCGTCCGAGGGAGCCGGGGTCGGTCTCGGCCAGCACGTTGAAGAGGGCCGTCGTCAGGAAGGCGGCCGTGACGCCGTGCCGGGTCACCAGGTCCCGCAGGATGTCGGGCTGGAGCGGGCCGTCCGGGGCGACGACGACGCGTCCGCCGCGCAGGAGCGGGACCCAGAGCTCGAAGGTCGAGGCGTCGAAGACGTACGCGGAGTGCAGCAGGACGGCGTCGGCGGCGTCGTCCCAGCCGTGGTGGGCGGCCAGCGCGGCGATGTCGCCATGGCTGACGCCGACGCCCTTGGGCAGTCCGGTGGACCCGGAGGTGAACATGACGTACGCGAGCCGGTCGCCGCCCGGTGCGGCGGGGAGGGGGCCGGGCGTGGCGGGGCCGCCGGTGAGGACGCGGCCGGCGCCGTCGACGGTCAGCAGGGCGGTGTCCGGGCCGAGCCGGCGGACCCAGGGCAGCGTGGCGGTCGTCTCGTCCACGACGAGGACGCGCAGGGGGACGACGTCGGTGACCCGGTTGAGCCGTTCGGTCGGCCAGCGGGGGTCGAGCGGCACATAGGCCCCGCCCGCGCGCAGGGTGGCCAGGGAGGCGGTGACGGTGGCGGCCGAGCGGGCGAGGAGGATGCCGACGCCGTCCTCGGCTCCGGTCCCGAGCCCGGTCAGGGCGGCGGCGAGCCGGTCCGCGGCCCCGGTGAGCTGTGCGTACGTCAGCTGTTCGCCTGCGCCGGAGACGGCCACCGCGTCCGGGTGGCGGGCCGCCCGCTCGGCGACGGCCTCCGGGACGCTCAGGGCCGTGGTGCCGTCGGGCAGGGCGGCTCCGGTCCCCCGGGCGATCAGCTCCTCGCGTTCGCCGTCGAGGAGGAAGGGCGCGGTGTCGGCGCGGCGGCCGAGGTCCTGGGCCATGGCGGTCAGCAGTTGCCGCATGCGCGAGACGGTCTCGGCCACCTCCTGGCGGTCGAGCACGGCGGCCCGGTAGCCGAAGGTGATCCTCAGGGTGTCGCCGGGAGCGACGGTGAGGGTGAGCGGGTAGTGGGCGGCGTCGGTGCCGCTGAAACCGGTGACGGCGAGGCCGGGCAGTCCGCGCTGGGCGGTGCGCAGGGCCTCGGCGTCCATCGGGTAGTTCTCGAACACGACGAGGGTGTCGAAGAGTTCGTCCAGGCCGGTGACGCCCCGGATGTCGCTGAGGCCCACGTGCTGGCTGCCGAGAAGCCGGCCCTGCTCGCCCTGGAGCCGGGTCAGGTACTCCGCCAGGATCTCCCCGGGCGCGGGCTCGGTGCGCACGGGCACGGTGTTGATGAACAGGCCGACCATGGACTCGACGCCGGGCAGCTCCGGCGGGCGCCCGGACACGGTGGTGCCGAACACCACGTCGGACCGCCCGGTGAGGTGGCCGAGCAGCAGGCCCCAGGCGCCCTGGACCAGGGTGTTGAGGGTGAGGCGGTGGGCGCGGGCCGTCTCGCGCAGCCGGGTCGTCACGGCGGCGTCCAGGTCGAGGACGAGCGTCTCGGGCAGTTCGGCCGCGCCGTCGGGGCCTTCCCTCTCCGCGAGAAGGGTCGGCGCCTCGATGCCGGCGAGCGCGGCGGACCAGGTGTCGAGGGCGGCGGCACGATCCTGCTGGGAGAGCCAGACGAGGTAGGCGCGGTACGGGGTGACCCGCGGCAGGGCGCTGTCGTCGCCGCCGGCCGCGTACAGCTCGAAGAGCTCCCGTACGAGCAGGGGCAGCGACCAGCCGTCGAACAGGATGTGATGGCTGGTCATGACGAGACGGTGGCGCTCCGGCGCGGTCCGCACCAGAGTGAACCGCAGCAGCGGCGGGGTGGCCAGGTCGAAGCGGCGGGTGCGGTCGGCGGCGAGGAAGGCGGTGAGCCGGTCCGGCACCTCGTCGGCACCGGTCAGGTCCAGTTCCTCCAGGGGTACGGGGACCTCGGCCGCGACCGCCTGCACGGGTTCGTCCAGGTCCTCGTGGAGGAAGCCGACGCGCAGGTTGGCGTGGCGGCGGAGCAGGCCGGCGACGGCGGCGCGCAGGGTGGGGACGTCGACGGGCCCTTCGAGGTCGAAGACGAACTGCGCGGTGTAGACGTCCACGGCGTGCGAGTCGTACAGGGCGTGGAAGTACATCCCGGCCTGCAGCGGCGTCAGGGGGAGTACGTCCTCCAGTTGGAACCCGTTCATTTGCGTCCACCCCACTTGTTCTGCAGTCGGTCGATCTGGGCCTGGTTGAGCGAGACCAGGGGAAGGTCGGACGGCGTGTAGCCGCCTGCTCCGGGCTGTTCGGCGTGTTCCGCGACGGCGCGCAGGGCGCGGTTGAACGCCTCGGCGAGTGCGCCCACGTCCTCCTCCTTCAGCAGGTCACTGGGCCAGGTCCAGCGGGCCACCAGACGGGGTCCTTCGGGGAGGTCCTCGGTGTGCGCGTTGATGTCGAGGACGTGGTGCACGGGCATGCCGGGGTCCTGGCTGCGGGGTCCTCCGGCGTCGAGCAGGACCTCCCAGTCGCCGTCCGCCGCCTGGCCCGGGGCCGCGTACCGTCCCAGATAGTTGAAGCCGATCTGGGGTGCGGGCGCGGCCAGGCGGGGGCCGGTGGCCGGGTTGAGGTGGCGCAGCATGCCGTGGCCGACGCCGTGGTCGGGGACGGCGCGCAGCTGTTCCTTGACGCGCTTCACTGCACGCTCAAGGAGCGAGGGCCCGAAGCGTGCCGGGTCGCGGGCGTCCAGGGGGCCGGGGTCGACCCGGACGGGGTAGAGGCTGGTGAACCAGCCGAGCGTGCGGGACAGGTCGATGTGGTCGGCGATCTGTTCCCGGCCGTGGCTCTCCAGGTCGAGCAGGACCGCGGTGTCCTGGCGGGACCGCCAGGTGTTGACGGCGAGGGCGAGCGCGGTGAGCAGGATGTCGTCGACTCCGGCGTGGAAGGCGCCGGGGACGCTGGTGAGGAGGGGCTTCGCCCAGGTGGCGGGCAGGTCGGTGGTGAGGGTGCGGGTGCCGTCGGCGGTGTCCAGGAAGGGGTCGAGCGGCCGGTGGCCGAGCTGGGGGTCCGCGGTCCTCAGCGCTTCCTCCCACAGGGGCAGTTCGCCGGTGCGGTCGGGTGTGCGGGCCTGTTCGGCGAGGAGCTGGGACCAGCGCCGGTACGAGGTGGTGGGGGCGGGCAGCGCGGATGCGGTGCCGGTGGCCACCTGCCAGGCGTGGGCGAGGTCGTCGGCCAGGATGCGCCAGGAGACGGCGTCGACGGACAGGTGGTGCACGACGAGGAGCAGCCGGCCGCGCGCCCCGGGTCCGGCGTCGCCCCAGACGGCCTCGAAGACGGCACCGGCGGAGGGCCGCAGGCGTCCGCGGGCCCGTTCGCCCGCTTCGGTGAGCGCGGCCCGGGCCGCCTCGGCGTCTAGCCCGGCGATGTCGATACGGGTGAAGCGGCGCCGGGCGGTGACGGCGCCGGGCGGCAGCGCTTCGAGTACGGGGTCGCCCCCGGCGGTGCGGGTGACGCGCAGGCGGAGCATGTCGTGGTGGTCGGCGAGGAGCTGGAGCGCGGCGACGAGGGTGTCCTCGCGGGCACCGGCGGGGGTGCTCAGCACGCCGGACTGGTTGTAGCCGTCGGTGGTGCCGGGGCGTTCCAGGAACCAGGCGGCGATGGGGGTCGGTTCCATGGTGCCGGTGCCGTGGCCGTCCGGTTCGCCCGTGGCGCCGTCCAGCGGTGCGGCAACGGCCGCGATGGCCTCGGGGGTGCGGTGGACGAAGACGTCGCGGGGGGTGACGGCGAGCCCGGCTTCCCGGACGCGGCTGACGAGCTGGATGGACAGGATGCTGTCGCCGCCGAGCGCGAAGAAGTCGTCGTCGGTGCGGACTTCGGGTGCGCGCAGGACGGAGGCGAACGCCTCGCACAGGACGCGTTCGGACGAGGTGCGCGGCTCCCGGCCCGGCCGGGAGCCGTCCGGGCGCTCCGGCGCCGGAAGCGCGGCCCGGTCTGTCTTGCCGTTCGGCAGGAGCGGCAGGGCGTCCAGGGCCACGAAGGCCGCGGGCACCATGTACGGCGGCAGCGCCTCGGTGAGCCGGGTGCGCAGTGCTCCGTCGGTGAGGCGGGCGCCCACGGTGTACGCGACCAGGCGCCGTTCGCCGGGCCGGTCCTCGCGGACGAGGGCGCAGGCGGCGGTGATCCCGTCAACGGCGGTGAGGGCGGCCTCGATCTCGCCGAGTTCGACGCGGAAGCCGTTGAGCTTGACCTGGTCGTCGGCGCGGGAGACGTAGTGGAGGAGTCCGTCGGCGTCGCGCCGGACCAGGTCGCCCGTGCGGTACATGCGGCTGCCGGCCGGGCCGGAGGGGTCGGCGACGAAGCGGCCGGCGGTGAGCCCGGGGCGGCCGAGGTAGCCGCGGGCGAGGCCGTCACCGGCGAGGTACAGCTCGCCGGTGACACCCGTCGGTACGGGCTGGAGCGCGGTGTCCAGGACGTGGGCGCGGGTGTTGTCGATCGGGCGGCCGAGCGGAACGCCCCCTTCTTCTCCGTGGGCGGTGACGTGGTGGGCGGTGGCGTCGATGGTGGTCTCGGTCGGGCCGTAGAGGTTGTGCACCTCGGTGCCCCAGGCCCTGGCTGCCCGGGCCGCCAGGGCGCGGGTCAGGGGCTCGCCGCCGCAGGCGACGGCCCGCAGCGCCGGGGGCGCCGCCTCGGTCCCGGTCTCGGTGAGCAGGAGTGCGAGGTGGGAGGGGACGAACTGGGCGAGGGTGACGCCCTCGTCATGCATCCGGGCCAGCAGCCCGGCCGGATCGTGGTTGAGCGCGGCCGGTACGGGGCAGGTGGCGCCGCCGTGCAGCAGGGGCAGCCAGGTCTCCCACACCGAGGCGTCGAAGCTGGGCGAGGTGCGGGCGAGGACGCGGTCGTCGTCGGTGAGGCCGAAGTGGCCTGCCATCCAGGCCATGTGGTTGGTGAGCGCGCCATGGGTGACGACGACGCCCTTGGGCCGGCCGGTGGAGCCGGAGGTGTAGATGACGTACGCGGCGTCGTCGGCGCCCGGCGCGGCGGCAGCGGGCGGCGCCCCGCGTCCGCCCGGCCGGGCGGGCCGGTCGCCGAGCGCGAGGCGGGGCACGGAGGCGTACCGGGCGGCCCGCGCCGGGTCGTGGACCAGGAACAGGGCCGGTCGGGCGTCGTCGAGCATGTGCGTGACGCGGGCCTCGGGGTAGTCCAGGTCGACGGGCAGGCAGGCTGCTCCGGCCTTGGCGACGGCGAGCATCGCGACGACCCGGTCGGCGGTGCCTTCGGCAGCGAGGGCGACGAGGTCACCGCGGCCGACGCCCCGGTCGTGGAGGTGGTGGGCCAGGTCGTCGGAGCGGGCGTCCAGCTCGGCGAAGGTGAGCTGCTGGGCACCGGCCCGGACCGCGATCCGCCCGGGGGTCCGGGCGGCCTGGGCACGGAACGCCTCGGGGGCGGTACGGGCGCGGACCGGGCGGACCGGACCCGGGGCGGCCCGGTCCAGCTCGGCGCGTTCGGCCGCGTCCAGGAACGCGGCGGTGCGGACACGCCCGCCGGGGTCGGCGGCGAGCGAGGCGAGCAGCCGGGTCAGTCGCGCGGCAAGGGCGCGCGCGGTGGCGGGGTCGAAGAGGTCGGTGGAGAACTCCAGGTTGCCGTCGAGCCCGGTGGGCCGGCCCGCGGGGTCGCGGGTCTCCGTGAAGGTGAAGGTGAGGTCGAACTTGCTGATCCCGGTCCGCACGGGCTGCTCGGTCACGGCGAGGCCGTCCAGGACGAGCGCGGTGTCCGCCTGGTTCTGGAGGACGATCATGGTCTGGAAGAGCGGGTGATGGTCCTGCGCCCGGGCCGGGGCGAGGACGTCCACCAGCCGTTCGAACGGCAGGTCCTGGTGGGCGTAGGCGGCCAGGTCGAACGCCCGGACCCGCTCCAGGACTTCGGTGAAGGTGGGGTCGCCGGTCAGGTCGGTGCGCAGGACGAGGGTGTTGACGAAGAAGCCCACCAGATCGTCCAGGGCTTCGTCGGTGCGTCCGGCGACGGCGGTGCCGAGGGGGATGTCCTCCCCGGCGCCGTGCCGCGAGAGCAGGACGGACAGGGCCGCCTGCAGCACCATGAACAGGCTGCATCCCTGGGCGCGGGCCAGCTCGACGAGCGCCCGGTGCGTGTCCGCGTCCACGGGGAACGTGAAGGCGTCGCCCCGGTAGGTGAGGACGGCGGGGCGCGGCCGGTCCAGGGGCAGGGCGAGCAGTCCGGGGCTGCCGTCCAGCGCGGTGCGCCAGAAGTCCAGCTGGCGGGCGGCCCTGCTGTCCGCGTCGTTCTCGTCGCCGAGGAGGGAGCGCTGCCAGAGGGTGTAGTCGGCGTACTGGACGGGGAGTTCGCGGCGGCCGGGCTCCTCGCCCCGGCTGCGGCGGCGGTAGGCGTCGCCGAGGTCACGGGCGAGTGGGGCCAGCGACCAGCCGTCGCCCGCGCTGTGGTGGACGAGGAGGACGAGCACATGGGTCTCGGCGCCGAGGCTGAGCAGCCGGGCCCGTACGGGGAGGTCGGCGGTGACGTCGAAGGCGTGCGCCACCTCGGCGGCCAGCGCCTCGTCCAGGCCGTCCGGGCGGATCTCCCGGGGGGCCAGGTCCAGGTCGGCGTGGTCGGCGGCGAGGACGAGCTGGCGCGGGACCCCGCCGGTCTCGGGGAAGACGGTGCGCAGGCTCTCGTGCCGCTCCACGACGTCCATGAGGGCGCGTTCCAGGGCCGGGGCGTCGAGCGGTCCTTCCAGACGCAGCACCAGCGGCACGTTGTAGGTGGGGCTGGGGCCCTCGAACCGGTTGAGGAACCACAGGCGCTGCTGCGCGAAGGACAGCGGCAGCGGGTCCGGCCGGTGCGGCCTGCGCACCAGCGGCGGGGCGGCGGCTCCGGCTTCGTCGAGGGCGGCGGCGAGCGCGGCGGGTGTGGGGTGCTCGAAGACCGCCTTGACCTGGACCTCGACGGCGAGCGCGGCCCGGATGCGGGCGACGAGCCGGGTGGCGAGCAGGGAGTGGCCGCCCAGCGCGAAGAAGTCGTCGTCGGCGCCCACGGCCGGGAGGCCGAGGACATCGGCGACGAGACCGCAGACGATCTCCTCGCGCGCGGTGCGGGCGGCGCGCCCGCGGGCCGCGGCGTGCTGTTCGGGCGCGGGCAGGGCGCGCCGGTCCACCTTGCCGTTGACGGTCAGCGGCAGCGCATTCACCAGGACGAACGCGGAGGGCACCATGTAGGCGGGCAGGGACCGGCCGACGGCTTCGGTGAGGTCGGCCGGATCGGGCCGGAGAGCCCCGGCGGGCACCACGTACGCGACGAGCCTCCGGTCGCCCGGGACGTCCTCGCGTACGAAGGTGAAGGCGTCGGCGACCCCGTCGCAGCAGGCGAGCACGGACTCGATCTCGCCGGGTTCGATGCGGTAGCCGCGCAGCTTGACCTGGCTGTCGGCGCGGGAGACGTAGGCGATCTGCCCGTCCGGGGTCCACTTCACGAGGTCGCCCGTGCGGTACATGCGCCCGCCGTCCGGGTCGAAGGGGTCGGCGACGAACCGGGTGGCGGTCAGGGCGGGCAGGCCGGTGTAGCCCCGGGCGACGCCACGCCCGGCGAGGTACAGCTCGCCCGTGACTCCCGCCGGGACCGGGCCCAATGAGCCGTCGAGCACGTACAGCCGCATGCCGTCCAGGGGCCGGCCGATGGGCGGCGGGCCCGCCGGCAGGTCGGCGGCCACGTCGTAGCGGGTGGCGAAGGTGGTGGTCTCGGTGGGGCCGTACACGTGCAGGACGCGGACATCGGGCGCGGCGCCCGCGACGCGCTGCATGGCGTCGGGCGAGGCGAGTTCGCCGCCCGCGCAGACGAGGCGGAGTCCGGCGAAGGCGCCGGGGTCGGTGTCCGCGAGGACGTTGAGCAGGGCGGTCGTCAGGAAGACAGCGGTCACGCCCTGTTCGCGGACGGCTCGGCGCAGTGTCCCGGCCTCCAGGACGCCTTCCGGTGCGACGACGACCGTGCCGCCGCGCAGGAGTGGCGCCCACATCTCGAAGGTGGACGCGTCGAAGACGTACGCCGAGTGCATGAGGACCGCGTCGGTCGCGCCGTCGTGCCAGGCGGAGTCGTCGGCGAGCGCCGCCACGTCGGCGTGGCTGACCGCGACGCCCTTGGGCAGCCCGGTCGAGCCGGAGGTGAACATGACGTACGCGAGCGAGTCCGGGCCCGGTACGGGGACGGTCCTGCCGGGTGCCGGGGGCGCGCCGCGCAGGACGCGGCCGTTCCGGTCCACGACGAGGACCGGGATGCGGCGGGCGGTCTCGATCACCCAGGCGGACGCGGCGGCGGGCTCGTCCACGACGAGGACCCGCACGCCCGCCACCTCGGCGACCTGGTCGAGCCGTTCCCTGGGCCAGCGCGCGTCCATCGGCACGTACGCGGCGGCGGCCCGCACCGCGCCGAGGGACGCGGAGACGACGGCCGGTGACCGGGACAGCAGCACGCCGACGCCGGTCTCGGGGCCCGCTCCGAGAGCGGCGAGGGCACGGGCCAGTTCGGCGGAGACGGTGTCGAGTGCGGTGTACGTGAGCGTGGTGCCGTCGCCGGTCACGGCCACGGCGTCCGGGGTGCGGCCCGCCTGTGCGGCGAAGAGCGCGGGCAGAGTGGTGTCCGGTGCGGGGGCGGGCAGTTCGCGGCCGGTGCCCCATCCGGTGGTGCGGGCGCGCTCGTCCGGTGTCAGCAGGTCGTAGTCCGCGAGGGGCCGGGCGGGGTCGGCCACCACCTGTTCCAGCAGCCGGAGCAGGCGCGCCGCCAGGGCCTCGACGGTGACGTGGTCGAAGAGGGCGGTCGCGTACTCGATCCCGGCGGTGAGTCCGCCCCCGCCCCGCTCCTCACCGAAGGCGAAGGTGAGGTCGAATTTGCTCAGGCCGTTGTGGACGAGCCGGCCCTCGACATCGAGCCCCGGCAGCTCGGGACGTACGGCGTCCTGGTTCTGCAGGACCAGCATGGTCTGGAACAGGGGGTGGTGGTTGCGGGCCCGGACCGGGTTGAGGCTCTCGACCAGCCGCTCGAACGGCACGTCCTGGTGGGCGTATGCGGCCAGGTCGAACTCCCTCACCCTCCGCAGGAGTTCACCGAAGGTGGGGGCGCCGGACAGATCGGTGCGCAGGACGAGGGTGTTGACGAAGAACCCGACCAGGTCCTCCAGGGCCTCGTCCGTGCGGCCCGCGACGGGCGTGCCGAGCGGGATGTCGTCGCCCGCGCCGTGCCGGTGCAGCAGCGTGGCGACGGCCGCCTGGAGCACCATGAACAGCGTGGTGCCGGACTCCCTGGCCACGCGCAGGAGTCCGGCGTGCAGCCCGGGTGGTACGTCGAAGGTGTGGACGTCGCCCGAGGGGTCGGTGATGACCGGGCGCGGGCGGTCGAGCGGCAGGTCGATGAGCCCGGGCAGTCCGGCGAGCGCGGTGTGCCAGTGGTCCAGCTGCTGGCGCAGCACGCTTCCCGGGGCGTCCGGGTCGCCCAGGACGGCCTGCTGCCACAGGGTGTAGTCGGCGTACTGGATCCCGTCGCCGGCCTCGGGTCGCCGCCCGGCGAGGCGGGCCCGGTAGGCGTCGCCCAGGTGGCGGGCGAGCGGGGCGAGCGACCAGCCGTCGCCCGCGATGTGGTGCAGGACCAGCACGAGGACGTGGTGGCCGGGCGCGGTGCGCAGCAGCCTGGCCCGCAGCGGCGGCTCGGCGGCCACGTCGAACGGCGCGCCCACGGCGTCGGTGACGGCCGCCTCCAGCCAGGCCGGTGCCGTGCTCTCGACGGGCAGCCGGGGCGCGACGACCTCGGCGGGCATCACCAACTGGTGCGGCACGCCGTCGCGTTCGGGGAAGACGGTGCGCAGCGCCTCGTGCCGCTCCACGAGGTCCAGCAGGGCGCCGCGCAGGGCGTCGGTCTCCAGCGGTCCGTCGATGTCGAGCACCAGCGGGATGTGGTACGAGGAGTTGAGCCCGTCGAGCCGGTTCAGGAACCAGAGCCGCTGCTGCGCGTACGACAGGGGCAGCGGGTCCGGCCGCTCTGCCACGGGGCGGACCGGCGGGCGGGACCGCCCCCGGGTGTCCAGGGCCCGGGCGAGTCCGGCGGCGGTCGGGTGCTCGAACAGGGTGCGCACGGCGAGGTCGGCGCCGAGGACCGTGCGGACCCGGCTGACGACGCGCATCGCGAGGAGCGAGTGCCCGCCGAGGTCGAAGAAGCTGTCGTGCGGGCCGACACCGGGGCGGCCCAGCACATCGGCGAAGATCCCGGCGAGCAGGTCCTCGCGGGGGTTCGGCGCGCCGGAGCCCTCGGCGGTGGGCGCGGCCTCCTCCTCGGGCCGGGGCAGGGCGCGCCGGTCCGTCTTGCCGTTGGGCAGGAGCGGCAGGTCGTCCAGGACGACGACCGCGGCGGGCACCATGTAGTGCGGCAGCGCCTGCGCGAGGGCGTCGCGCAGGACGGCCGGGCGCGGCCCCCGGTCCGTGGTGACGGCGTAGGCGACGAGCCTGCGCTCCCCCGGCACGTCCTCCCGGATCACCGCGCATGCGGCGGTGACACCGGGGTGGGTGAGCAGAGCGGCCTCGATCTCGCCGGGTTCGATGCGGAAGCCGCGCAGCTTGACCTGGTCGTCGGCGCGGGACACGTAGTCGAGGAGCCCGGCCGCGTTCCACCGGACCAGGTCGCCGGTGCGGTACATGCGGGCGCCGTCCGGGTCGAAGGGGTCGGCGACGAAGCGGGTGGCGGTCGGCCCGGGCCGGTTCAGGTAGCCGCGGGCGAGGTTGGGGCCCGACAGGTAGAGCTCACCGGTGACGCCGGGCGGCACGGGCCGCAGCCGGTGGTCCAGGACGTAGGCGCGCATGGTGTCGACGGGCCTGCCGATCGGCACTGTCTCGTACGGCGTGTCCGGGGTGTCGGGGACGCGGTGGACGGTCGCGTCGATGGTGGCCTCGGTGGGCCCGTAGAGGTTGTGCACCTCCGTACGCCACAGCGCGGCCGTCTCCTCGGCGAGGGCGCGCGGCAGGGGCTCTCCGCCGCACAGGACGGCGCGCAGGCCCGGCAGGGGCGCGGCGTCGGCCGCCTCGGAGAGGACGAGGGCGAGATGCGAGGGCACGAACTGGGCGACGGTGACACCGAACCGGCTCATCCAGGAGACCAGCGTGTCCGGCTCCGTGTTGGCTCCGGACGGCAGCACGCACACCTCGGCGCCGTGCATGAGGGGCATCCAGACCTCCCACACGGAGGCGTCGAAACTGGTGGACGTCCTCGCGAGCACCCGGTCCCGCGGCGTGACCGTCAGGTGTCCCGCCAGCCAGGCCATGTGGTTCGCCAGGGCACCGTGGGTGACGACCACTCCCTTGGGGCGGCCGGTGGACCCGGAGGTGTAGATGACGTACGCGGGATCCGCCGGGCGGGGTGTGTACGGGAGCTGCGTGGCGGGGTGCGCGGGCGGCTGGAGCGGTGCGTCGAGGGCGAGTCGCGGGATGTCGCCGGTGGGCACGTCGTCGCCCTCGGTAAGGACCAGGGCGGGGCGCGCGTCGTCCAGCATGTGGCGGATGCGGGCGTGCGGGTAGGCGGGGTCGACCGGCAGGTACGCGGCGCCCGACCGCAGCACGGCCAGCATCGCTACGACGGTGTGCGCGGAGGGCGGCGCGGCGATGGCGACCGTGGTCTCCCGGCCCGCACCGCGCTCGTGCAGCACGTGGGCGAGGGCGTCGGCCCGGGCGTCGAGCTCGGCGTAGGTGAGGTGGGTGCGCTCGTCGCGCACGGCGACGGCTTCCGGCGTACGCAGGGCCTGTTCCCGGACCGCTGCGGGGGCGGTGAGCACCGGCAGGGGGCGGGGTGCGCCGAGACCCCGCGCGAGGAGGTCGTTCCGCTCGGCCGGGGTCAGGGGGTCCAGTTCGCCGATGGGGCGGCCCGGTTCGGTGACGGCCTGGGTGAGGACGTGGGCGAAGCGGGCGCAGAGGGCGCGGGCGGTGGCGGCGTCGAAGAGGTCGGTGGCGTACTCCAGGTAGCCGCCGATGCCCCCGGCGGCCTCCCCGGCCTCCGGCTCGCCGGTGGTCTCGGTCAGCGAGAAGGTGAGGTCGAACTTGCTGCCGCCGTGGTGCCGGGACCGGTCGCGGACGGTGATGCCGGGCAGCTTCGGCTCGGCCCGGTCCTGGTTCTGGAGGACCAGCATCGTCTGGAAGAGGGGGTGGTGGTCGCCGGACCGCTCCGGGTTGACGGCCTCCACGACCCGTTCGAAGGGCAGGTCGCTGTGGCCGAAGGCTGCTATGTCGGACTGCTTGACCCGGTCGAGGAGTTCACGGAACGTCGGCTCGCCGGAGAGGTCGGTGCGCAGGACGACGGTGTTGACGAAGAAGCCGACCAGTTCGTCCAGCACCTCGTCGGTGCGCCCGGCCACCGCGGTGCCCAGCGGGATGTCGCTGCCCGCACCGTGGGCGCCGAGCGTCACGGCGAGGGCCGCCTGGAGCACCATGAACGGCGTGCACCCGGCGGTACGGGCGAGCCGGACGAGCGCGGTGTGCGCCGGGGCGGGCAGGTCGAAGGGGACGGACGCGCCCCGGTGGCTGGGCACGGCGGGGCGGGGCCGGTCGAGGGGCAGGTCGAGCAGGCCGGGGGCGCCGCGCAGCGCCTCCTGCCAGAAGGCGGTCTGCCGGGCGGCGAGGCTGTCCGGATCGCCGTCGTCGCCGAGCAGTCGGCGCTGCCAGAGGGTGTAGTCGGCGTACTGCACGCGCAGCGGCGCCCAGTCGGGGGCGCCCGCGCCCCGGGACCTGGCCAGGTAGGCGGCGGAGAGGTCGCGGCAGAGCGGGGCGAGGGACCAGCCGTCGGCGACGATGTGGTGCAGCACGAGGACCAGGACGTGCCGGGCGGGCCCGCGCCGGAGCAGGTGGGCACGGACGGCGGGGTCCCTGCTCAGGTCGAACGGGGCGGTGCTCAGGCGGCGTACCGTTTCCGCCTCCCAGGCGTCGGCGTCCCCGTCCGCCGGGGGGTGTGCGACGTGGAGGGGGACGAGCGAAGCGGCGGCCTCCGCGTCGGTGATCCGCTGGCGGGCGACGCCGTCGTGCTCGGCGAACACGGTGCGCAGGCTCTCGTGCCGGACGGCGACATCGGCCAGGGCGCGGCGCAGCGCCTCGGCGTCCAGGGGGCCGTCGAGCTCCAGGACGAGCGGGACGTTGTAGGTGTCGCCGGGCGCCTCGGACCGGTTGAGGAACCAGAGGCGCTGCTGCGCGAAGGACAGCGGCAGCACCTCGGGCCGGGGCTGCGGTACGAGGACGGGCCGGGCGGCGCCCGCGGTGTCCAGGGCGGCGGCCAGGGAGGCGACCGTGGGGTGGTCGAAGAGGGTGGCGAGGGCGAGTTCGACGCCGAGGGCGGCCCTGACCCGGCCGGTGAGGCGGGTGGCGAGCAGCGAGTGGCCGCCCAGGGCGAAGAAGCTGTCGTCCACCCCGACCGCGCGGACGCCCAGCACGTCCGCGAACAGCCCGGCGAGTACCTCCTCGTACGCGGTGCGCGGCGCCCGTCCGGTGCCGGTGGCGGTCCGGGGCGCGGGCAGGGCGCGGCGGTCGACCTTGCCGTTGGGGTTGAGGGGCAGGGCGTCGAGGACGACGAAGGCGGACGGCACCATGTACGCGGGCAGCGTGCGCCCGACCCGGCGGGCCAGCGCGGCGGTGTCCGCTCGGGCTCCGGGCGCGGGCACCACGTAGGCGACGAGCCTGGGGTCGCCGGGCGTGTCCTCGCGGACGACGACGCAGGCGCCACGCACGTCCGGGTCGGTGAGCAGGGCGTGCTCGGTCTCGGCCGGTTCGATGCGGAAGCCGCGCAGCTTGACCTGGCCGTCGGCGCGCCCGACGTACTCGATGTCGCCCGCGCCGGTCCAGCGCGCGAGGTCGCCGGTGCGGTACATCCGGCTGCCGGGCGGGCCGTACGGGTCGGCGACGAAGCGGGTGGCGGTGAGCGCGGCGCGGCCCTGGTAGCCGCGGGCGACGCCGTGCCCGCTCACGTAGAGCTCCCCCACCACGCCGGGCGGCACCAGGTTCAGGGCGCCGTCGAGGACGTACAGGCCCATCCCGTCCAGCGGGCGGCCGATGGGCGGCGCACCGGGCGTTCCGGCGGTGACGGGGTGCCGGGTGGCGAAGGAGGTGGCCTCGGTGGGGCCGTACACGTGCAGGACGCTCGTGCGCGGTGAGGCGGCGGCCACGCGCTGCATGAGGCCGGGGGTCGCGGCCTCGCCCCCGGCGGCGACCAGGCGCAGTCCCGCGAAGACCGCGGGGTCCGCCTCGGCCATCACGTTGAACAGGGCGGTCGTGAGGAACAGCGCGGTGACGCCGTGCCGTTCGACCGCCTCCCGGACGGTGCGCCCCTCCAGGACGCCGCCGGGGGCGACGACCACCCGGCCGCCGTTCAGGAGCGGCACCCAGAGCTCGAAGGTGGAGGCGTCGAAGACGTACGCGGAGTGCATGAGGACCGCGCCGGACACCCCGTCGGTCCAGGCGCTGTCGGCGGCGAGGGCCAGCACGTCGGCGTGGGTGACGCCGACGCCTTTGGGCAGTCCGGTGGAGCCGGAGGTGAACATGACGTACGCGAGCCGGTCGGGTCTGCTGATCCGGGGCAGCGCTCCGGGCCGTTCCGGCGCTCCGTCGAGCACCCGGCCGCAGCGGTCCACGACGAGGAGCGGCAGACGGGCAGCGGCCTCCCGGACCCAGGGTTCGCGGGCGGTCCACTCGTCGGCGATCAGGGCGCGCACGCGGGCCGACCCGGCGACCCGGCCGAGCCGTTCGGCGGGCCAGGCCGCGTCCATCGGGACGTAGGCGGCGCCTGCGGCGACGGTCGCGAGGGTGGCGGCCGGGACCGCGGCCGAGCGCCCCAGGAGCACCCCGACGCCGTCCTCGGCACCGATGCCCCAGCCGGTCAGCGCGCCCGCCAGGTCAGCGGTCACCCGGTCGAGTTGCCGGTAGGAGAGGGTGTGCGCCCCGTCCTCGACGGCGGGGGCGTCCGGGGTCCGGCGCACCTGGTCCCGGAACGCCTCCGGCAGGGTTCGCGCGACGGCCGGCTCGGGCAGGGCGGTGCCGAGTCCCTGGGCGCGCAGGGCGGTGCCGGTGGCTTCGTCCACGAGCGGCAGGTCGCCCAGGGGCAGGCCGGGGTCGGCGGCCGCCAGGGCGGAGACGAAGGACACGACGGCCTGCTCGTGCAGCCGCACGTCCTCGGGGTGGTAGAGGTCGGGGCGGGCGTCGAACCCGATCAACGGCCCCTTGCCTTCGGCCCGTTCGGAGACGAAGAGCGACACGTCGTCCACCGGGCCGACCGACAGCACCCGGGAGGGCGCGGGGATTCCGGCGAAGTCCCGGTCGTAGTCGTAGCCCATGATGTTGACGACGATGCCGGTGAGGCGGGCAGCGTCGTCGCCCGGGTTCAGTTCGCGGGCGAGTTGTTCGCGGGAGAAGCGCCGATGGCGCAGGGCCCCGCGCATCTCGGCCGCGGCCTCGCGGACGAGGTCGCCGACGGACATGGCGTCGGTGGGCGTCAGGCGCAGCGGCAGGATGTTGGCGGTCATGCCGACGATGTGCCGCAGCCCGCCGTGCCGGCCGTTGGAGGCGAGGCCCACGGTGACCTCGCGGGTGCCGGTGACCCGGGCGGTGTACGCGGCGACCGCGGCGACCAGGACGGCGCTCCACGTGGTGCGGTGGGCGGCGGCGAGCCGGCGCAGGCCCTCGAAGACCTCGGCGGACAGGGACTCGCCGGTGTGGAGCCGTATGCCGGAGGTGGCCGGTGCCTGGTCCGCCGGTGCGGGGAGGTCGGTGCGGCGGCGGATGAGGGTCCGGCCGCTGTGCGTGCCGTCGTCCCCGGTGGTGTCGGGGGCCTGCTCCGCGAACCTGGCGGTCCAGTAGGCGCGGTCGGCCTCGTGGCGGCCGGATTCGCGGTAGGCCGTCTCGTCGGCGACGAGTTCGCGCAGGGGCGCTGCGGGCAGCGTGATCCCGGCGAGGTCCTCGCCCCGCACCGCGCGTCCGTAGAGGTCGGCCACGACGCGGGTGAAGACGGCGCCACCGAGGCCGTCGACGGCTATGTGGTGGAAGCGGACGTACCAGTAGGACAGCCCGGCACCGGCGCGGAGCAGGGCCAGGTGGTGGCGGGGGCGGTGCGGGGTGTCCGGCGTGGCCATGTCCGTCGCCAGGTAGCGCTCGACCTCGGCGGCGGGGTCGGCGGCCCCGGACACGTCCACGATCCGGAGCCGGCGGGCGCCCGGCTCGCGGACGACGCGCTGCAGGAGGGTGTCGCCCTCCGTGACGAACTCCAGGTTTATGCTGTCGCACAGCTCGCAGGCCCGGTCGACGGCGGCGGCGAATAGCACCTCGTCCAAGTCGCCCCGGATCTCGAAGCATTCACCGATGTTGTATTTCGGGCTGTCGGGGTCGACGAGTTGCCCGTACCAGACGCCCTGCTGTGCTGCGGTCGTCCCGAAGAACTCTTCGGGAGTGGATTCCGGGGATACATAGCCGTTTTCGCGCATGCCGGGACACACCTTCCGGGAAAGCTTGCGGGGGACGAAGAGGGCAGGACGAAGCCGGCCGTGCCGGTGCGGCACTCATGACCGACAACGGTCGGGTAAATACGAGGAGTACGTCACCGGCCCCCGGCATCGGGCACCACGGGACCGGCTTCCCGTTGCGGAAACCGGGCGCGAGCTGGCTTATCGAGGACAGGTCGACGCCCGGTCCTTCAACGCGGCACACAGCCCATCAATGCAGTACATCGATGAGGAAATAAAGCCGCGTGACAGCGGAATGAATATTTCTCGCCGAAACGTGATCGATCGTCATCCCGGGCTGATCGAATGTGCCCGTACGGGAACGACATTGATCGAATGAGACGCGCGGGCCTGCGAACCAGGGCGGCCCACAGGCCCGCGCGCCGCCCTACCCGGCGTCGGCCTCCATCGCCCGCACCAGGCCCGCGGGCCGCATGTCCGTCCACGCGGCCTCGATCGCGTCGAGACACTCCTGTCGCGAACCCTCGGGACCGCCGACGCTCCAGCCCCCCGGAACCTCGATGTGCGCCGGCCACAGCGAATACTGGCCCTCGCCGTTCACCAGCGTCACGAACCGACCCGACTCGTCATCGAAAGGATTGGTCACGACCGTCCCCCCACTTGTTTTCCCACATGCCACCGCATGTTCTTCAGATATACCCGGGCCCGCCGCGCGGATTCCCCGCTCCCCCGCCACCGGACCGCCCGCCCCCTGTCGCGCAAGTACGGCCGCATGGGCGGAGATACGTTACGCCTCGGGATGCCGGTGTGACGCCGATGGCCGGCCGGTCGTCCGGCTTCGCCCGTTCACGCCAGTCACCATAGAGGACCACCGACAGCACCAGAGACGAATTCGGTTCATTACTTATCAGCCCGTACGACGGTGGCGTGCGGGAAGGCCGGCCGGAGACATATGCCAAGCCCACTCCTCCGGAAACTTTCAGTCACCCGATGTCCCGATTATGTACATTTCACTAAATACGACCCGCGCATATTCGGATAACCGCCGGCGTACACCCCCTCCTGCGCGGGCACGCGCCGAACACGCCGCGCTCCCGTGCGCCGGGTGCGCGCCCCATTCGAAATCAATGGCCATTCCCCTCACTCCGTGTAATTCTCCGGGGTTCGGCGCCGACGGCCACCCGCCGGGGGCGGCCGGCCCCGCATGCAATACGACTGCCGGGTGACCGAAGAGACCCCGCCCGCGACCGTGCGCGTGTTCATCGCCCTCGCTCCGCCCGCCCCGGCGAAGGACGAACTGGCCCAGGAACTGCGGCCCGCCTACGCGACGCATCCCCAGGTGCGGTGGAACCGGATGGAGGACTGGCACATCACCCTGGCGTTCCTGGGCGCACTCCAGGTGAACAGCGTTCCGCTGCCGTGTCCGCCGCTCGCCGCTCTCGCCACGTCCCAGCCCGCTCCGCGCCTGGCTCTGCACGGCAGCGGCACGTTCGACGGGCGGGTGGCGTGGAGCGGGGTCGACGGCGACCTCGACGCACTGCACCGGCTCGCCGACGGCGTACGGGCTGTGGTCCGGGACCACGGGATCGCCCTGGAGGACCGGCCGCTGCGCCCCCATCCGACCCTCGCCCGGGTGCGCCGAGGCGACCACACGTCGGCCGGGGAGATCGCCGCGCTGCTCACGGAGTTCCTGGGCGCACGTGGCCCGCCGAGCGCCTGCACCTGGTGGGCACCAACGCGGGGAGCCGCCCGGGACAGCTCCACTACCGCGACATCGCGGCGTGGCCGCTCGGCACGGCTCCGCCGCCGCGGTGCCGCCCGCACACCCCTGAGGGCGGGCCCGCCGGGGTTACGCCAGCCTGACCGGAGTGGGGCGCGGCTCCGTGTGTTGGTGAGGTTCGGGGGTACTGTCCCCACCAGCGCAGGCCACGTGCTCGCTTCGCCGCAGTGCCAGCCGAAGCACACCGTCCGTGCCGACTACGAAGGTGAACGGTTCGGTCAGCTCTGCTGCCGATCGCTCAGTGATCCAACCGTCGAAGTCAGCCCCCAAGTGCTGTTCCCGCAGTTTACAACGAAGCGCAGGTCCGGGTAGCTGCAGTCAGGTTTTTCAGGACTGACGCCGACCACTTGCCGACCGTCCTGATGTGCCATCAGGAACGCTCGCAGTGGCTCGCCTCCCCTTCGAGGGCAGACACGATCACCGCCCCTGACGCGGGCGCCCTCACCGAAAGCCGACCCGCCGTACCAGCGGCCAATGCTCAGAGAGCGATGCACATGACCAGCCGGCAAGCAACGACGACCCTGTGGCGCCCCACCGGCCCCAAAGAGCTGGATCTGGTTCGGGAGCTGGACTGGCGTGCGTGGCCGCCTCGGCTGCCCGAGCAGCCGATCTTCTACCCGGTCCTGAACGAGGACTACGCGATCAGGATCGCCCGGGACTGGAACGTGAAGCACGACGGCGCGGGCTTCGTCACTCGTTTCGAGGTCGAGTCGGAGTTCTTGGGCCGGTATCCCGTCCAGCAAGCCGGCGGGCGGAATGCTGCCGGCCGACCAGCTCGAACCTGCCCCGTGGTCGCCTCCGCCACCGGGCGGCGGCGTCCGGAAGCCGTACGGCACGCCGCTGTCCGCGGAGGACTTGCTTGCGGAGCCGCCGCTGTTTCCCCGGCTGCGCCGGCTACGCCCGGCACGGGCGTGATTTCCCAACCGGCGGTGCGAGGTCGGCCTGCTCCGTGACCAGAAGTCGATCGGTCGGGAAGGCACGCCGTTCGCGTCCAACCCGAGGCCGATCCACAGGTCATGAGCCTTGCTCGTTCTTGCGGCAGGGTGGGCGCGGCGGGCCGGCCGGCAAGCCCTGCTCGGGGGCCTGATAGCCAGGAGCCCCCGTATCGCCGGTGTTTGGACCGGTCGTGTCGTCCCGTGATGAGGGTGTCGTACGGCGGTTGGTTACCCGATGGCAGTGGCGTCCGCGGTGAGGCGGGTTCGTTGGATTCTGCGCCGCTTCTGTTCTTCGACGTCGGCGACGGGGGCCGAGAGGAGGAGGGAGCGGGTGTAGGGGTGCCGGGGGGTGCGGGTGACGGTGTAGGCGTCGCCGGTTTCGACGAGTTCGCCGTGGTGGATGACGGCGACGCGGTGGCTCATGCGGCGGACGACCGAGAGGTCGTGGGAGACGAAGAGGTAGGCGACCCCGGTCTCTTCCTGGATGTCGAGGAGCAGGTCGAGGACGGTGGCCTGGGTGGTGAGGTCGAGGGCGGAGACGGGTTCGTCGCAGATGACGAGCCGGGGACGCAGGGCGAGGGCGCGGGCGATGGCGACCCTTTGGCGCTGGCCGCCGGAGAACTCGCGCGGCAGGCGGGCCGCGGCGTCGGCGGGAAGGCGGACCTGTTCCAGGAGAGCGGCGACCCGGTCGCGGGCGTCGGTGGCGGGGGTGCCCTGGGCGTGCAGGGGTTCGGAGAGGGTGTCGCCGATGGTGCGGGAGGGATTCAGGGAGGTGTAGGGATCCTGGAAGACGACCTGGATGTCGCGGCTGAGGGCTCGGCGTTCGGCCCGTCCGGCGGTGTCGACGCGTCGTCCGTCGAAGACGATGCGGCCGGAGGCGACGGGGACGAGCCCGAGGACGGCGCGGCCGATGGTGGTCTTGCCGGAGCCTGACTCGCCGACGAGACCCAGGGTCTCGGCCGGGCGGATGTCGAGGTCGACGCCCTTGAGAACGTCGGTGCGAGGGGCCCGCAGGCCCTTGCCGGGGAAGGAGACGCGCAGTTCCCGTACGGAGAGCAGGGGTTCGGTCCGGTGGATCATGCGGGGACGCTCCTTGTGGGGCGGGGCTGCCAGGGGGTGCGTGCGGCGGTGTCGTCGAGTACGGCGCCGAGGAGTCGGCGGGTGTAGGGGTCCTGGGGGTCGTGGAGGACCTGGGTGGTGGTGCCGGTTTCGACGATGCGGCCCTGGTTCATGACGGCGACCCTGTCGCAGAGGTCGGCGACGACCCCGAGGTTGTGGGTGACGAGCAGGACGCCGAGGCCGTGTTCGTCCCTGAGGCGGCGCAGCAGGTCGAGGATCTCGGCCTGGACGCGGACGTCCAGCGCGGTGGTGGGTTCGTCGGCGATGAGCAGGTCGGGGTCGCAGGAGATCGCGCCGGCGATGAGGACCCGTTGGGCCATGCCGCCCGAGATCTGGTGCGGATAGCGGCGCATGACCTGGTCGGGTGCGGGGATCTCGACGGTGCGGAGCAGTTCCGTGGCGCGGGCTTCGGCTTCGGCGCGGGAGAGCCGGAGGATCCGGCGCATGGGCTCGGTGAGCTGGCTGCCGATGGTGAAGGCCGGGTCGAGATTGCTCATGGGCTCCTGCGGGATGTACGCGGCGGTGGTGCCGCGCAGGGCGCGGTGGCGTCGGCCCGGCAGGCCGACGGCCTCCTGCCCGTCGAGGAGGATGCTGCCTTCGGTGATCCGTCCCCCGTCGGGGAGCAGGCCGAGGACCGAGAAGGCGGTCTGCGTCTTGCCGGAGCCGGACTCGCCGACCAGGCCGACGATCTCGCCGCGGCGGACGTCGAGGTCGATGCCGTGGACGACCTCCTTGTCGGTGGCGTCGGACTGCGCGTAGGCGACCTTGAGACCTCGTACGGAGAGCAGGGCGTCCCGTTCTTCCGCTGCCGGGGCCCCGGCGGACGGCACCGGGGTCCGGCCGCTCCGGGCCGGGGCGGCGCGGTGGTCGGCGCGGTCCTCCAGGGTGTCCCTGAGCCCGGCGGCGAGGAGGACGAGGGCGGCGTTGGTCAGGCCGAGCGCGAGACCGGGCCACAGCAGGAGGGCGGGGGCGCGCTGGATGTTCTGGAACGCCTCGTTGAGCATGGCGCCCCAGGTGGCGGTGGAGTCGCTGCCGACTCCGAGGAACTCCAGGCCGGCCTGGAGCGCGATGGCGACGCCGGCCACCAGGGCGGTCTGGATGATGATCGGGCCCCGTACGACGATGAGGATGTGGCGGGCCACGATGCGGGCGTCGGACAGGCCGGAGACCCGGGCCGCGTCCACGTACAGTTCGCCGCGCACGTCGGCGACGATGCCACGGACGAGCCGGAAGAAGCCGGGGGCGGCGAGGACTCCGAGGACGATCATGAGCACCCAGACGTTGGGGCCGAGGATCGCGCGGGATGCCAGCAGGACGACCATGGCGGGCAGGGCCATGACGAGGTTGACGGTCCAGTTGGCGGCGGCGTCGAACCAGCCGCCTCGGTAGCCGGCGTAGAGGCCCGCCGGGACGCCGAGGGCGAGGGCCAGCGTGAGGGCGATGACCGCTCCGCCGAGTGTGTTGCGGCCGCCGTACAGGAGCCGGGAGAGGATGTCGCGTCCGGCGGAGTCCGCGCCGAGGGGGTAGTGCGCGCCGGGTCCCGCGAAGGCGTCGGCGAGGACGGATTCGGCCGGGCCCTGCGGCGCGAGGAGCGGGGCGAGGAGCGCTGCGGCGATGAGGACGGCCAGCACGGCGAGCGAGGCCGCGGCGAGCGGATTGCGCAGGAGCCGCCCCCAAGTGCCGTGTGACGGGCGGGGCTTCGCGGGTCCGGTCCGGTCCGGGGTGGTGTCGCTCATGCGATCCGCGCCTTCGGGTTGAGCCAGCCGATCATGATGTCGACCAGGAGGTTGATCACGACGACGACGATCACGGTCAGCATGACCAGGGCCATGATCACGGGGATGTCGCCGCGGGTGGTGTAGGTGACGGTCATGCTTCCGAGACCGGGAAGGCCGAAGATCTGCTCGACCAGGACGGCGCCGCCGAGGAGCCCGACGAACTGCATGCCGAGGACGGAGAGCCCGGGTGCGGAGGCGTTGCGCAGGACGTGCTTGAGGACGATCCGCCGTTCGGACAGGCCGCGGGAGCGCAGGGTACGGACGTAGTCCTGGCGCATCACGTCGATGACGGCGCCGCGGACCTGCTGGGAGACGCCCGCGACGGAGGCGACGGAGAGGGAGGCGATGGGGAGGGTGACGGTGGCGAGCCAGCCGGACGGGGATTCGGTGAAGGGGGTGTAGCCGATGGCGGGGAACCAGTCCAGGCGGACCGCGAAGACCAGGACGAGGACGAGGGTGACGAGGAATCCGGGCAGCGCGTATCCCGCGACGCCAAGGATCTGGACGAGGCGGTCGGCGGCGCCCCGGCGGACGCCCGCCCACACCCCCAGGAGGAAGGCCAGGAGCGCCGTCACCAGGGTCGCGCCGAGCATGAGGCTCAGGGTGACGGGCATCCGGTTGGCGACCGCAAGGGTCACGTCCTCGCCGGAGAACCAGGAGGTGCCGAAGTCGCCCCGGACCGCGTGGGCGAGCCAGTCGGCGTACTGGACGAGGACCGGGCGGTCGACGCCGAGTTCGGCGTTCTTGGCGTCGATGTCGGCCAGGGCCGCGGTGGGCCCGAGGAGCTGCCGCCCGACATCGGTGTCGGGGATCGACAGCAGGAGATAGGAGAGCAGGGAGATGACGAGGAGGAGCACTGCTCCGGCCCCGATCCTGCGTGCGATGAACGTCAGCATGAGTCTCGGTATCCGTGACCGGCGGCCGCATCGGCCGGTGTGAGCCGCATCCGTGTGCGACGAGGGGCCTCACAGGGGCCCCCGTGCGGGTGCGGAGGAACGTCCCGGGCGTGGTCGCGGGCGGGAACGCGGCTCACCATACCCATAAAATTAACCACTTGGTAGATTTCCTCTCCCTATTTCTACCGCCTGGTAGATTTCCTTGATCCGTGCGCTGCGCGGCGACCCGAGGAGACCGCCCCTTGAACAGGCCACCCCGCACGAAGGGCGAGCGCACCCGCGTCCGCATCCTCGACGCGGCCACCGAGCTCTTCGCCCGGTCGGGGTACAACCCGGTCTCCCTTCGGGAGATCGCCGCCCACGCCGGCATGACCCATGCCGGCCTCCTGCACCACTTCCCCGGCAAGGAGCAACTCCTCCTCGACGTACTGGGCCGGCGCGACCAGGAGGACGCCGCCGCCCTCTTCCCGGGGCTCCTCGCCGGCTCCGACGCCCCCCGTACCGGCTCCGCCCCCACCCCCGCCGAGCGGCTGACCCGCATCGTCGGCGTGGTGGGGCGCAACAGCCGGACGCCGGGCCTGGTGGCCCTGTACGCGAAGCTGTCCGCGGAGGCGTCCGAGCCGGACCACCCCGCGCGCGCCTACTTCGTCAGGCGGTACCAACTGCTGCGCCGTGAACTCGGAGCCCTGCTCGCCGAGTTGTTCGACGCAGCGCCGCCCCCGTCGCCGGTGCGACCGTCCGCCGTCGCGCAGCAACTGCTCGCGATGATGGACGGCCTGCAGACCCAGTGGCTGCTGGAGCCGGAGGCGGTGCCGATGGAGGAGCGGGTGTGGGAGTTCCTGGGGGCCTACGGGCTCTCGCCCGCCGCGGACCCCTCGGAGGGATCCGGCTCAGCCGCCGATTAGCCGGGTGAGCGTGGCGGCGGTGCTCGCGTGGCCCGAGGCGTTGGGGTGGAAACCGGCCCCTTCCGGCGTATCGGCGGGTTCGATCCAGCGCACCCCGGCGGGCCGGCAGGCGTCGTGGCCGATCGACGGGGTGTAGGTGTCGACGAAGGCGGCCCCGCCCGCGGCCGCCTGCTGGGCCAGCATGGCGTTGAGCTGCTTGGTCTTGTCCCGCAGCCAGGCGAAGTCTCCGGCGGCGAGCGGGAGTACGGAGCGGCAGGCCGAGCCGTCGTCGGGCGCGATGGCCGGGTAGCCGACGAGGAACACCCGCGCCTTCGGGGCCTCGGTCCGCACCGCCCTCAGGACGCCGGCGATCTTCGGGGCGGTGGCGTTGATGCGCGAGCCGATCTCGTCGGTGCCGAACAGTGTGAAGCTGGTCCTGCAGGGCGAACCGAGTGGATTGAGGTACGCGAGGAGCGCGCAGCGCTTGATGATGCCTGCCAGGTCGAGGTCGTTGCCGCCGATTCCCACCGTGACCAGCGAGGTGTCCGGCCGGACCGCGTCGATCTGCGGCGCCACCCCGTTCTGCGGCTCCGTCACATGCCGGGTCTCGGCGCCCGCGCACGTGACGTCGCTCGACGCAGCGGCGCCGACGGCCGAGGCCACCAGCGTCGGGTAGTTCCGGTCGGACCGGCCGCACACGGCGTCCGTCTGCGCGGGGATGCCGAGGCCGGAGCTGAAGGAGTCGCCGAGGGCCGCGTAGTGACCGACCGGGGCGACGGCGGCCGAGGGGCGGGCCGAGGGTCCGCGGCCGTGCGAGGAGTGCGCGCTCGCGGGGAGCGCGGCGGCGCCGAGCAGGGTTCCGGCGCACAGGGCGGTCAGTACCGTGCGGCTCAGGCGTGAGGACCCGGCAGTCGCGGGGCTGCCGTGTCCGGGGCGCAGCGTCATCGCTGTACCTCTTCTCGTGAGTGGATGACCCGAAAGGCGCGGCTCCCGCCCAGGGAGGCCGACCGGGCGCGAAAACCGTAGAACGATCGGTTTCTGTCCGTCAATGGATCGCGCACAACGGGGGCCGGGCGCACGCCGGCCTACCGGGGCCGCCGGGTGAAGCGCCTCTCGACTTCCAAAACCGATCACTATATGGTTTTGAGGTGACGGCAGGGTGCCGTCATGCCGAACGACCCGGGCGGATCCCATGACCCAGCACACTCCCCACCAGCCTGCCGCGCCGGACGCCCCGGCCGTGGTGACGACGGCCCTCAAGGCCTCGCTGACCAGTGGCGCCGGTGACTTCGTCACGGAAGCGGTGGGCGACATCCCGGCGCTGTCGCTGTCCGACGGCCCCCACGGGCTGCGGCTGCCCAAGGAGACGGGCGACGGCGGGCAGCTCGACCTGCACAGCGCGGCTCCCGCGACCTGCTTCCCGCCGGCCGTCGCCCTCGGCAGCAGCTGGGACCCCGCTCTGGCCGAGCGGATCGCCGCCGCCCTCGCCGCCGAGGCGCGCGCCCACGGGGTGCATGTGGTCCTCGGCCCCGGGATCAACATCAAGCGTTCACCGCTGTGCGGACGGAACTTCGAGTACTTCTCCGAGGACCCGCTGCTCACCGCCGAACTCGGCGGCGCGATGGTCCGCGGCCTCCAGGACTCCGGCGTCGGCGCCGCCCTCAAGCACTTCGCGGCCAACAACCAGGAGACCGACCGCATGCGGGTCAGCGCGGACATCGACGAGCGGCCGCTCCGCGAGATCTACCTGCGCGCCTTCGAACGCATCGTGCGCCGGGACCGCCCCTGGTCGGTGATGGCCGCCTACAACGCGCTCAACGGCGTACCGCTCAGCGAGAACCGCCGCCTGCTCACGGACGTCCTGCGGACGGAATGGGGTTTCGACGGTGTCGTCATGTCCGACTGGGGCGCCGTGCGCGACCGCGTCGCCGCCCTGCGCGCCGGCCTCGACCTCCAGATGCCGGGCACCGCGGGGCGCACCGACCGTGAGGTCGTGGCCGCCGTCGAGAACGGCGAACTGCCCGAGGAGGAGCTGGACTCGGCCGTGGCCCGTCTCGCGCTCCTCGCCCGCAGGGCCACCGCCCCGGCACCCGGCTCCCCCGCCCCGGTGCCGTACGACGAACACCACCTGCTGGCCCGCGAGGCCGCCGAGCGATGCGTCGTCCTGCTGAAGAACGACGGTGACATCCTTCCGCTCGACCCGTCGGGCGGCACCGTCGCCGTCATCGGCGCACTCGCCCGTATCCCCCGCTACCAGGGCGCGGGCAGCTCCCAGGTCACCCCGACCCGGCTGGACACGCCGCTGGCGTGCCTGCGGGAGGCGGCGTCCGGCGCGCGGGTCGACTTCGCGGAGGGCTACGGGATCTCCGGCGAGGCGGACGCCGCCGAGCGCGAGGAACTCGCCGCGCAGGCCGAGCGGCTGGCGACCGACGCCGACACCGTGCTGCTCTTCCTCGGCCTGCCCGCCCGGGACGAGTCCGAGGGGTTCGACCGTGACCACATCGACCTGCCCGAGGACCAGCTCGCGCTGCTCGACCGGATCGTCGCGGTCCACGAGCGCGTGGTCGTGGTGCTGTCCAACGGCGGTGTGGTGCGGACCTCGCCCTGGCACGAGCGGGTACCGGCGGTCCTGGAGGGCTGGCTGCTCGGCCAGGGCGGCGGCAGCGCGCTGGCCCGGATCCTGTACGGGCACGCCGCGCCGTCCGGCCGGCTCGCCGAGACCATCCCGCTGCGGCTCCAGGACAGCCCCTCGTACCTCTCCTTCCCGGGCGCGGACGGGCATGTCCGCTACGGGGAGGGTGTGTTCGTGGGCTATCGCGGGCACGACCGGCGCGGTGACGCGGTCGCCTTCCCGTTCGGTCACGGACTGTCGTACACGGCGTTCGCGTACGACGGGCTGACGGTCCGGCCCGTGGCGGAGGACCGGCGCTTCGAGGTGCGTGTCACCGTGACCAACACCGGTGCGCGGGCCGGACGCGAGGTCGTCCAGGTGTATGCCGGGGGTCCGGAGGGGTCCCGGGTCGACCGCCCCGTCCGGGAGCTCCGCGGGTTCGCGTCCGTCGATCTGGCGCCCGGCGAGTCCCGGGAGGTCCGTGTGACGTTCGACCGCGCCGATCTCGCGCACTACAGCGAGCGGGAGGGCGGCTGGTTCGTGGAGGGCGGGACCCGAAGCGTCGAGGTGGGGGCCTCCTCGCGCGACATCCGCTGTGCGGCGCCGCTCGCGGTCGACGGCGATGTGTCGCGGATTCCGCTCTCCCCGCGCCACACGCTGGGCGAGTGGCTGGCCCATCCGATCGGCGGCCCGCTGCTCCTGGACGCCTTCGCACGGGGCCGCGCGGAACGGGACGGGGGGAACGCGGAAGCGGGCGGGGAGACGCGGGGCGGTGCGCCGGCCGACCCGGTGCTGCGGCGTTTCCTGGCCGGCATGCCGCTGGAGGTCATCGCCGAGTTCCCGCAGAGTTCGGTCCCGCTGTCCCGGCTCCCGGAACTGTGCGAGCGGGCCGCGGCCATGGCCCGTGAGGCGGGGACGGGCCGGAGCTGACCGGCTTCCCCGCGGATCGGAGAAGGGGCCTTCCCGAGGGAGGGCCCCTTCTCCGATCCGTCAGTCCTGCCCCGGTTCGAGGGACAGGAGCGTCATCACGTCCTCGATCGGCTGCCCCATGTCCAGCGACCGGTCCGTCAGCCACTGCAGCTGAACGCCGTCGGCCACGGCGACGAGGAGAACCGCGAGCCGCTCGGCCGGAATGTCCGCCCGGAGGGAACCCTCCTCCATGCGCGCGCGGAGATACGCCACGATCCCGCTGCGGATGTCCGGGTAGCGCTGGGCGAAGTGGGCGTGCGCGGGATGCTCGGGGTCCCCGGCGGCGGCCGACATCGAGACGAACAGCTCGACGAGGCCGGGCGTGCTCGCGCCCTCCTTGGCCACCGCGCGGTAGGTGTCCAGCCCCGTCAGCCCCGAGTGCCGCGTCCGGGCGGTCTCGTCCCTCACCCGCAGGACCTGGGTCAGCAGATCCTCCTTGGAGTCGAAGTAGTGCATGAGACCGGGCAGGCTGAGGTTGCACTGGGCCGCGACCTTGCGCAGCGATGTGCCGCGGTACCCCTCCTCGGCGAAGATCCTCAGAGCAGCCTCCAGGATCTCCCTGCGCTTCGCCTCGCCCTTCTCGTAAGGGCCCCTTTTCGCCATGACGATCACACTAGCGTGCGGGCGACGAGGCGCGGTCCGCACCGGACGGCAGCCCACGTGCGAGGGCGAGTGCGCCCAGCCAGCGCGCGGACGGCTTGGGGGTGCGGGCGAAGGTCCGCCGGTCGACCGCGATCAGACCGAACGTGGGCCGGTAGCTGCCCCATTCGTAGTTGTCGAGGGCGCTCCAGTGGAAGTATCCGCGGACGTCGGCGCCGTTCCTCATCTCGGCGGCCAGACTCGCGAGGGCGGCCTCGGTGTAGGCGATGCGGCGCGCGTCGTCGGCGGTCGCGATGCCGTTCTCGGTGACGAGGATCGGGACGCCGTCGCCCACGACCTCCCGTGTGTGCCGTACGGCCTCACCGAGCGCCCGCGGGTAGAACTCCCAGCCCGTCAGGGTGGTTTCCGCCCCGTCCGGTACGGGCAGCGGGCCGGAGGCCCCGATCCGGTGGCGCGTGTAGGCCTGGACGCCGATCCAGTCGTCGCCGCGTGCGGCCCGGAGGAACACGTCCTCGCGGGGCAGCGCGTACGCGGCGGCCGTCTCCTCGGCCCCCGGCTCGGCCTGGTACACCTGATTGGCCACGGTCCAGCCGACCCGGTAGCCCCGGTCCGCCTCCTCCAGCACCGCGCGAGCGGCGTGATGGGCACGGACGAGCGCTGCGGTGACATCGGCGTCGGGCTCGACGGCCGACGGGTCGAAGGCGACGCCGCCGGTCTCCCCGCCGTCCGGGGAGTCCGGGGAGTCCGGCGAGGGGAACCGGCCGTGCTCCTCCGCGAGCCGGCGCAGCGCGTGCATCAGGGCGACCATGTTCGGCTCGTTGATCGTCGCGACGTACCGCACCTCGTCGCCCAGGATCTCGATCGCGGTGCGGACGTACGCCGTGAACCGTTCCGTCGCGTCGGCCGCGAGCCAGCCGCCCCGGGCGCTGAACCAGCGGGGCGAGGTGAAGTGGTGAAGCGTCACCACCGGCGTGAGACCGCGCTCGCGGGCCCCGAGGACCATCGCGCGGTAGTGCGCGACCGCGGCCCGGGAGACCCGACCCTCCTCGGGCTCGATACGGGCCCACTCGATGCCGAAGCGGTAGGCGTCGAAGCCGAGGCCGGCGAGCAGGTCCATGTCCTCGGGCCAGCGGTGGTAGCTGTCGGCCGCGTCGCCGCTCGGCTCGGACAGAAAGGTCCCCGGCCGGTTCTCCAGCGCCCACCAGTCGCTGGAGGCGTTGTTCCCCTCCACCTGGTGGGCGGAGGTCGAGGCTCCCATCAGGAAGCCGTCCGGCAGCGGCAGGCGGGGCTCGGACGCGTCGGCCATGGAGTGTCCTTTCGCTCGTGGGGCGCCCTCGGGACCGCCGCCACGAAAAGCGTTCAGTGATCGGTTTTCGTGTTAGCGTACAGGTGCTTCCGGCTCGCGAAGAAGGGGCACCGTGGGGGAGTCACCCCGCACCCGGCCGGAGACGCCGCCCAGGAGCCCGTAGGCCGAACCTGACACCGGCACCCCGGGCTCCTGGGCCCCGGCACCGCCGGCGGAGGCACCCATGCGCGCTGTCGTCCCCACCCCCGCCACCTCGGCCACCTCTGTCGGCGGCACCGGCCCGGCGGCCCGCGGCCCCTGGCGCCTGCGCGCCGACCCCGCGCTCGCCCAGGAGGAACGGACCATCCGCGAGCTTCTCGCCCCGCACCTGGGCGACCGGCTCCTGCCGGGCGACGGGGACGGCACGGGCCCGGTCCTGCGGCTCACCCTCGGTGACCCGCCCCCGGCCGGCCGCACCACCCTCGGCATCGCCCCCGACGGGGCACCGGCCCCCGTAGACGAGGCGTACGGCGTGGTCGTCGACGCCGACGGCATCACCTGCCGCGCCCGGACCCGCGTGGGCGCCTTCCGCGCCGCCACCACCGCCCTCCAGCTCATCGCCCTGGCGGACGGCGGCACACCGGAGGCGCAGGAGATCGCGGACGCTCCCCGCTACGCCTGGCGCGGCCTCCTGCTCGACCCCGCCCGCAGCTTCGTCCCGCCCGCCCGGCTGCGCCGCCTCATCGACCTCGCCGCGCTGTACAAGCTCAACGTGCTGCACCTGCACCTCACGGACAACGAGGGCTGGCGCATCGAGACCCCCTCGGTCCCCGCACTCACCGCACCTGGGGAACCGGGAGCGAGGTCGTTCTACAGCGCCGAGGAGTACACCGCGCTCCAGGAGTACGCGGCCCGCCGGCACATCACCCTGGTTCCCGAGATCGACCTGCCCGGCCACTGCGCCGCGCTCAGGGCGGCCGTCCCCGGGCTGCCCGCCGCCCCGGCCCCGCCCGGTGTCGAAGGCCGCTTCCCGTACGTCCCGCCGCTCGACCTCGCCGACACCCGGACCCGCGAGACCGTCCGTGCCGTGCTCGCGGACGTCTGCGCCCTGACGACCGGTCCTTTCGTGCACATCGGCGGCGACGAGGCCGTCGGCATCACCGACGAGAGTTTCGCCGACGCCGTGGACGCGCTGCGGGCCATGGTGCGCGCGTCCGGGAAGCGTCCGGTGGCCTGGCAGGAGTCGGCACGGGCGGGGGTGACGGCCTCGGACATCGCCCAGTTCTGGGTGGATCCGCCGATGATGGACCTGCCCGGCTCGGAGGAGGAACTCGCCCTGCGCCCCGATCTGCTCGACGCCGGGTTCGACGGCGCGCTCCTCGACGCGCTCCGCCGGTTCTTCGCCCCCTCCGCCCACGACGTCGAGCGGGTCCTGGAGGGTGGCGGCCGCCTGATCCTCTCCCCGCAGTCGCACCTCTACCTCGACCGCCGGTACGCCCCCGAGACCGTCCCGGCCGCCCGCATCGCGGACGCCGCCCGCCTCGGCTTCCCCGCGTACCGGCCGCGCGACGTCCGGTACACCGCGGCCTGGGACCCGGCCGCGCACGGCATCCCCGACGAGCAGGTGGCCGGAGTGGAGGCCACCCTCTTCGGCGAGACCCTGCGCAGCTTCGACGACCTCACCACACTGCTGCTCCCCCGGCTCGCCTCGCTGGCGGGCACCGCCTGGAGCGGCCGCCCCGACGACTGGGAGACGCACCGTCACGACCTCGCCCGCCACGCGGCCCTGTGGCGGGCACGGGACCTGGTCCACTTCCCCGCCACCGACGTTCCCTGGTCGTGAGAACGGCCGTGGGGCCCCGGAACCTGCTGGTTCCGGGGCCCCACGGGGGTGCCGCGCGCTCAGGAAGAGGCGGGCGCGTAGTCGTAGATCGAGGGCACCGCCATGCCCGACTGGGGCGTCACCTTCACATCGGCCGCGGAGACGATCTGGTAGGTCATCCGGTAGAAGGGAACGAACCAGCCCTGCTCGACCAGGTGCGTGTTCAGCGCACGCGCCGCCGCCCCCGCCTCCCGCTCGGACCCCGTCCGGACCGTCCCCATCAGCTTGCTCACGGTGGCGTCGCTGGTGCCGAACATGTTGAACGTGCCGGGGGCGACCAGTTCCTGCGTCGCCACCCAGTCGATCGGGGACTGTCCCATGTTCATGACCATGGCGGAGTAGGCCCGCTCGCGGTACACCTTCTGGACGGCCGTCGCCCCGTCGAGCTGGTCCCAGGCCACCGTGATGCCGACGGCCTTGAGGTCCGCGGAGATCGAGGAGGCCAGCGCGTCGTTGACGATGGCCGAGATCCGCGGCAGTTTGAGGGTGAATCCGTTCGCGTACCCCGCCTCGGCCAGCAGTCGCTTCGCCTTGGCCGGGTCGTGCGCGTAATAGGTGTCCAGGGCCTTGTCGTACGCCTTGGCCTCCTTGCCGTACACCTGACCGGTGGTCTCGCCGCGTCCCTGGCGGAGCTTGTCCAGCATGGTCTTGCGGTCGATGGCGAGGTTCAGCGCCTGGCGGACCCGGGGCTCGGCCAGCGCCGGAGTCCGCACGCCCGCGCGGTCGAAGAGCAGCAGGCCCTGGAAGTCGAAGGTGAGGTCCGTCTTCTTCAGCCGGGTGTCCCCGGCGAGCGCGACCTGCTGGTTCGCGTCCTGGAGGACGGCACTGTCGATCTGCTCGGTCTTGAGTCCGTTGACGATGGCGGTCTCGTTGTCGAAGACGCTGATGGTCAGCCCCTCGTACGGAAGCTTCTCACCCCAGTAGTCCGCCTTGCGCCGGAACGTGTACTTGTTTCCGATGGTCGTCTTCGCCTTGTCCAGGGTGTACGGCCCGGTGCCGACCGGAGTCGTCTTGAGGCTGCCGCCGGCCAGCTTGGCCGGGGCGGCCATCAGACCGGCCGCGTCGCTGAGGTGGAACAGCATCGCGGGGTCCGGGGCCGCCAAGGTGAGCGTGATGTGGGAGGCGTCCTCGACGGTGACCTGCTTGAGGGAGGCGAGCGTCTTCGCCGCACCGCCGCCGCCCTTCTGGAAGTGCTCCAGATTGGCCTTCACCGCGTTCGCGTCGAAGACGGTCCCGTCGCTGAACTTCACGCCCTTGCGCAGCGTGAGCGAGAGCCGGGTGCCGGTCGTGTCGTAGGTCCACGCGGTGGCGAGCATCGGCCGGTACGAACCGTCCGGCGCTCTGAGGATCAGCGTGTCGTAGACGGCCTGGAAGTACGGCAGCGCACCGCCGAGCGCGTCCTTGGGGTCCAGGCTCTGCGCGGCGGTCAGTGTCGCGATGTCGAGCGTGGCCGCGCCGGCCTTCGCCCCGCCGCCTCCCGCACAGCCCGCGAGGACCAGCGACGCGGCGACCGCCGAGGCCGTGAGGCCGGTGGAACGAGCGGAAATCCTCATGTCTATTTATCTCCGTCGGCAGGGCCGGGGCGTGCGTCACCGGCAGCAGGTGGAGTCCGACGGCACGTCGGACGGAGGGCGCCGACAGGACGGGCACCCTCGAATGACGAAAACCGTAATGTGTTCGGTTTTTGTAGTCAATGGATTCCGGCCAGGGGAATCGGACCCCGGGTCGCTCCGTACGGGCGCGCCGGGGCAGCCGGGAGCCGGCCGTGACCCAAAGGGTCACGACCGGCCGGCACGCCCCGCCGCGCCCGTACGGGAGCGGCGTTTCCCCTCAGGCGGAGAACACGGTCAGCGCGGCGGACACGAGGGTGCTCACCCCCACCGGAATCACCGACGGGTCGGGGGCGAACAGCGCGCTGTGGTTCGACGGGACACGGGCCGCCTTCTCGGCGAGCGACTCCCCCTCGGCCGCCTCCCACACGCTCTGCGGCGTGGAGGTGACGTACCAGTAGTCGTACGGCGTTCCGGCGGGCGGAAGGAGGGAGATGTCCTCGCTTCCGGTCACGGGGCCGAAGTCCAGGACGGCACCGTCCCCGACGACCTCGCGGTGCGCGGCCGCCACCCGGGCGTCCAGGCCTGCGTCGTTGACCATCGCCGGCAGGCTGTACACGACGTCGATCTCGGGCGGCCGGGGGCACCCGGCCGCCGCGCACTCGCCCTCGACGATGCGGCGTATCGCCGCAAGCGCCCGCTCACGGACCTCGGGCGTGCGCGTCCGGAGGTTGAGGGCGAGTTCGGCCTCGGACGGGATGATGTTGCGCTTCGCGCCCGCGTGGATCCGGCCCACGGTGAGCACGGCGACGTCCGTGGCGGCGAGTTCCCGGGAGACGACCGCCTGCAGGCGCGTCACCACGTGTGCGGCCGTCACGATGGGGTCCACCGTGGCCTCGGGCCGCGATCCGTGGCCACCGCACCCGTGGATCCGTATGTCGATGTCGTCCATGGCCGCCATCGTCAGACCCGGTGTGTGCAGCACCAGCCCCGGGGGCCCCGGGGCGACGTGCTGCCCGAGCAGCGCGTCCGGCACGGGGAACCTCTCCCGCAGCCCGTCCGCGACCATGGCCGCGGCCCCGGACTCCCCCGACCCGCCCTCCTCGGCGGGCTGCCCGATCACCACGAGGGTCCCGGCCCACGCGTCCCGCGCCGAGGCCAGCGCCTCGGCGGCGCCGACGAGCCAGGTCACGTGCATGTCGTGCCCGCAGGCATGCATGACGCCCTCCGCCCCGGAGGCGTACGGAAGCCCCGTCTCCTCCCGCACCGGCAGCGCGTCCATGTCCCCGCGCAGCCAGACCACGGGCCCCTCCCCGTTGCGCAGCACCCCGACGACGCCGGTCCGCCCGACTCCTTCGGTCACGTCGAACCCGGCCGCCCGGAGCCGCCCCGCCAGCAGCGCGGCGGTCCAGTGCTCCTCCATGGACAGTTCGGGGTGCCGGTGGAGATCCCGGTAGAGACCGGCCAGTTCCTCCTGGTCGACCCCGGACACCATCCCGCGCGTCAGGGGGGGGGGGGGGGGGG